>CAMYOG010000046.1:0-105074 GCA_947259925.1 Thermoanaerobaculia bacterium | reverse complement strand
AGGCGCTCGCCGTTGGGCTCTTTCGGGCGAAGGCTCGACCTTGCCCCGTGAAGGCAGGCTCGCGGGAGCAGGTAAGGGCGCTCGAAATAGTCAACCTGTCCCCGTTTTGGGTGGGGTGGTGGCGGGGGGGCGGAGGTAGAGCGGCTCGGTCAGGAGTGTCGTGTCCCATTCCGGGCCGGCGGCGGCCGACCACTCGAGCAGCGATCCGGCGAGCGGGCCGGCCTCGGCCGGCTCGAGCCCGAGGTTGGCGTCCCGCAGGGCGTCGAGCCCGAAGCCGATGACGGTCGTGGCCGCCGGCTCGGCGAGGCCGGCAGGGGTGCGCAGGACCGGCTCCTCGAGCGGCTCTGGTAGCGCACCGCCGCGGAACGATTGACTGAACCACTCACCGCGCAGGGCGTCGACGACCGCGAGCACCCTGCCCCCGGCTGCCCGCGCCTGCCAGGCGAGCGGGGTAAAGGTCGGCACCGCAGTCGCGGGCAAGCCGAGGCTCCGATGCAGGCCAAGAAGCGTCGAGAGGCCGACGCGCAGGCCGGTGAAGCTGCCGGGACCCTGCACGCCGATCGCCCCGCCGAGATCCGCGAGCCCGAGCTCCGCCTCACCCAGGACGTCGTCGATCATGCGCAGAAGATCGGGCGACGAGCGGCCCGACGGCGCGTCGCGCTCGGCCAGCACGACACCCGCGCGCCCGACCGCGACGCTGATCCGCGGCGAGGCGGTGTCGACCGCCAAGAGGGGCGCGGGGGAGTCGCTATACTGCGCCGACATGCCCAGGTCCGCGCAGCTGACCCCGATGCTCCGGCATTACCTGGAGGTCAAGGCGCAGCATCCGAATGCGGTTCTCCTCTACCGGATGGGCGATTTCTACGAGGCGTTCTTCGAGGACGCGGTCGAGATCGCGCCGATTCTCGAGGTCGCGTTGACGGCGCGCAACAAAGGGAAGGAGAACGAAGCGCCGATGTGCGGCGTGCCGCATCATGCGGTCGAAGTCTATATCGGCAAGTTGATCCGGGCCGGGCTGCGGGTGGCGATCTGCGACCAGGTCGAAGACCCGGCCGAGGCCAAGGGACTGGTCAAGCGCGAAGTGACCCGGGTGGTCACACCGGGCACGGTCACCGAGCCGAGACTCCTCGAAGGGAGCGACGAGAACCTGTTGGCGGGCGTCGCCTGGGACGGCACCGCGGGCGCCGGCGCGTTCCTCGACGTCTCCACCGGGCGCTTCTTCGTCCGGCGGTGGGGGAGCGCCGACGAAATGGCGCAGGATCTGGAGCTCCAGCGGCCGCGCGAGGTTCTCGCCGGCGACAGCCTGCCGCTTGAGGTCGAGAGCTGGATCGAGGAGCGCGGAGTCTGCCGGACCGACGCCGGCGAGGACCTCTGGCTCGATCCGAAGCGCGCCGCCGAGGAGCTCGAGCGGCACTTCGGAACCGCGACCCTGCGCGGCTTCGGCCTCGAGGCCGGCGAGCCGGCCGTCCAGGCCGCCGCCCTGGCCCTCCGTTACGCCCAGGAGACGCAGCAGAGCGATCTGTCGCACGTCCGCGGCCTGGCGCTGCGGCACCCGAACGAGTCGTTGCTGCTCGACGCCGAGACCCTGGCCAATCTGGAGGTCTTCCGGAGTCTGCGCGAAGGCGGACGGCGCGGCACCCTCCTGTCGGTCGTCGACCGGACCGTCACCGCCGCCGGCGGTCGCCTGATCAGAGACTGGCTCCGCCGTCCACTGCGGAACGCTAGCGCGATCGAAGCGCGGCTGGCGGCGGTTGCCGAGCTCTCCGCGGACGGCGAGCGCCGCGAGCGGCTGCGCGCGGGCCTGGCGACGATCGGCGACATCGAGCGACTGCTCGCGCGCGCCGTCCTCGGCAGCCTGACGCCGCGCGAAGCGGCCGCACTGCGCGACACCCTCGAGGCCGTACCGGGGATTCTGGTCGAGGTCGCGGGCGCCGACGCGGCGATCCTGCGCGAGATCGGCGGTGTCGACCCGGTCGCGGATCTCTCGGGCGAGCTCCAACGCGTGCTCGACCCGCAGCCCGCCGCGACCCTCGCCCGTGGCGGCGTGATCGCGGCCGGAGTGGACGAGGATCTCGACCGTTGCCGCTCGCTCGCCCACGACAGCAAGCAGCACGTCGCCAAGCTCGAGCTCCGCGAGCGTGAGCGGACCGGCATCGGCTCTCTGAAGGTCCGCTTCAACAAGGTCTTCGGCTACTACCTGGAAGTCTCGAAATCGAAGCTCGACGCCGTGCCCGAGGAGTACGAGCGCAAGCAGACGCTGGTCAACGCCGAGCGTTTCATCACCCCCGAGCTCAAGGAGCTGGAGGAGCAGATCCTCTCCGCCGAGGCTCGCCTGGTCGAGCTCGAGACCGAGCACTTCGATCGTCTGCGCGAGCGGATCGTGGCTGCCGGAGAGCGGCTGGAGCTGCTCGCCACGGCGCTCGCCCAGCTCGACGTGCTCGCCTGCTTTGCCGAGATCGCGGTCCGCTACCGCTACGCTCGCCCGGCCATCCGTGGCCTGGGCGAGCCGATCGAGATCCGCGACGGCCGCCATCCGGTGGTCGAGCGGCTCGGGGCGGACCAGTTCGTGCCCAACGACGTCGAGCTGGGCGCCGAGAGTGGCGAGATCGTGGTTCTGACCGGCCCGAACATGGGCGGCAAGTCGACGTATCTGCGCCAGGTCGCGCTGATCGTCCTTATGGCCCAGGCGGGGAGCTTCGTCCCCGCCGCCGAGGCGAGCATCGGTCTGGTCGACCGGATCTTCACCCGGGTAGGTGCCAGCGACGACCTGACACGGGGCGAGTCGACCTTCATGGTCGAGATGGTCGAGACCGCCAAGATCCTCCATCAGGCGACCTCCGACAGCCTGGTGATCCTGGACGAGGTCGGCCGCGGTACCGCCACCTTCGACGGCCTGTCACTGGCCTGGTCGATCGTCGAGTCGCTCCACGAGAGTCCACGCCCCAAGACCCTGTTCGCCACCCACTACCACGAGCTGACCGAGCTCTCGACGCTCCTGCCCGGTGTGGTCAACCGGACCCTGGCGGTCAAGGAGTGGGAGGACAAGATCGTCTTCCTGCGTCGGGTGGTGCCGGGTAGCGCCGACAAGTCCTACGGGCTGCACGTGGCGCGGCTCGCCGGGATCCCGCCCGAGGTGATCGAGCGTGCCGGCCAGATCCTCGCCAACCTCGAAGCCCACGAATACGACCTGACCGGCAAGCCGCGGATCGCCAAGGGCGCCGACAGCCCCGCCGACCGGAGCACCGATCAGCTCAACCTGTTCGCGCCGCCGGAGGAAGTCGTCGCCTCGATCCTCCAGCAGCTCGACGTTGAGCAGCTCTCACCCCTGGCGGCGCTCAACCTTCTGCACACGCTCAAGAAAAGGCTGGGCTAGGCGGCGTCTTGCCTCTAGCCGGTGTAGGCGCCGGCTAGAACGGGATGTCGTCGTCTTCGGGCTCCGTGGAGCCGCCACCGCCACCACCACCACTACCACTGCCGCCACTGCCGCCACTGCCGGCCGGAGGCTCGTAGGGCGGCGGCGTGCCGTCGCCGCGGTCGAAGTCGCCGCGCTGGCCGAGCATCTGGAAGTTGTCGCAGATCACCTCGGTCCGGTACTTCTTCTCGCCGCTCTGCTTGTCCTCCCAGGAGCGGGTCTGGAGCCGGCCCTCGACGAAGATCTGGCGGCCCTTGGTCAGGTACTGGCCGGCGATCTCGGCCTGGCGCCCCCAGCAGACGATGTTGTGCCACTCGGTCTGCTCCTGACG
Organism: Thermoanaerobaculia bacterium; assembly: GCA_947259925.1. Classification (GTDB taxonomy): domain Bacteria; phylum Acidobacteriota; class Thermoanaerobaculia; order Multivoradales; family JAHEKO01; genus JAHEKO01. Next base: position 101,331 of record CAMYOG010000046.1, on the reverse strand, counting down.
GTTGCCGTCGCGGTCGCGCCACTTGCGGTTGGTCGCGATGCTGAAGGTCGCGACCGGCTGGCCGCTCGGCGTGCTCCGAACCTCCGGGTCGCGTCCCAGATTGCCCACGAGAATCACTTTGTTCACCATCTCTCGATATCTCCTTAGCCGATACGGTCTTGACCGCACGGACTCGACCGCGGGCCTCACCTCCCGCCGGCACGCCGAAGCGTCTCGTAACTCCTGCCGTCGGACTCGACTATCATAGCCGCTCTTTCGAGACGGATTCCATGCGCCTCCTCTTGCAGAGAGTGACGTCGGCTCGGGTGATGGTCGGGGACGAGATCGTCGGCGAGATCGGCACCGGCCTGCTGGTCTTGGTCGGGGTGCAGAAGGGTGACTCCCGGGGCCTTGTCTCGACCGCGGCCGAAAAGCTCTCGCACCTGCGGACCTTCGCCGACTCCGAGGGTCGGATGAATCTCGATGCCCGCGCTGTCGGTGGCGAGTTCCTGATCGTCTCGCAGTTCACGCTGGCCGGCTCGCTCACCAAGGGAAGGCGGCCGTCGTTCGACAAGGCGGCGCCGCCCGAGTTCGCCGAGCCGATGGTCGAGGCGCTCGCCGCCGAGCTCGAAGACCGGGGATTCCGCGTCGGCCGGGGACGCTTCGGTGCCTACATGCAGGTCGAGCTGGTCAACGACGGTCCGGTGACGTTCGTGCTCGATCTCTGAGCTCGACCATCAGCTCGGTGAAGCGCTCGGGCTGTTCGAAGAACGGGAAGTGCGCCGCCTCCTCGATCTCGAACCAGTGCTTGTCCGGTGCCTCGATGAGCTCGAAGTACTCCCGTGCCAGGGCGACCGGCGTCACCATGTCGCGCTCTCCCATGACCATCGCCACCGGCACCTCGAAGTGCGTATGACGCTCGATCAGGCTCCCGCCGATTACGTCGTCGACCAGGTGCCGTGACGAGAACGACGACCCCTTGGCGACGTTCAGCGCGTCGAACAGCGAGTATTCGGTCGAGCGAAGGCCGGTTGTGAGCAGGGGGATGAAGGACTCGGCGTCGTGGAGCTCGCTCCGGGTCCGGAAGAGGAGGTCCTCGCGGTTGGCAGCGGTGATCTCGGTGTCCGGCGCCAGGCCGAGGCCCTGGAGCCGCTCGCGCAGAAACGCGTTCTGCAGCGCCTGCGCCCGCTCGGGATCGGCCACTGACTGGCCGACGCCGACGAACATCTCGAGGTCCTGGGGCCGGTGCCGCGCGTAGAGCGTGCCCAGGATGCTGCCGTGCGAATGCCCGACCAGAAAGATCCTCGCGACGCCGAGCTCGGATTGGAGATGGCGGACCACCATCTCGGTGTCGCTCAGGAGCTGGCTCATCCGGAGGCGCTCGGGTTCCACCGGTCCCTTGTACGACTTGCCCGAGGCGCGCTGGTCCCAGTGGACGACTACGAAATGCCTCTCGAGCTTCCTCTGGAAGGCGTGAGCCAGGTACATCGCCGGCATACCGGGTCCGCCGTGCAGGAAGAGGAGGATCGGCAGGTCACGGTCGTGGCCACGAATCAACAGGCTCTGACGATCGCCGTTGACCTCGAGCCAGGAGAGGTCCGCGACGGCGCCGCGCGCGAGGATCGGCGGCGTGAACGATTTGAAGGTGAAGAGCAGCAGCGCGACCAGGAGCAGCCCCGACAGCGCGAGCGTCAGGCGCGCGCCGCGGCTCCATGGCAGCACCCGGCGACCGCGCGTGCTCATCGTTCGTCTCTCTACTCGGTGACGCCGATCACCGAGATCGGGATCGGCATGAACGAGAGCGCGAACAGGAGCAGGGTGACCACCGCCAGGAGGAGTCGTCCCTGGTCGAGCGATTCGCGCTCATCGAGGACCGGCGGGTGGCGCAGGCCCATCAGGAGGACGATCGCGCACCAGAAGATCCAGCCACGCCAGTAGAGCAGGCCGGCCGCGGCGAGCGCGATCCAGAGAGGGAGCGCGATCAGCCGCTGCTTCCTCCCGGCTACCGCGTACAGGATGTGGCCGCCGTCGAGCTGGCCGAGCGGGATCAGGTTGAGCGCCGTCGCCAGGAGCCCCACCCAGGCGGCGAGCGCGAACGGATGGAGATCGAGCGTCGTCGACGGCGCGAGCTGACCGTGAAAGAGCCGAGTGGTCAGCTCGATCGCCAGCGACTTGCCGGGCAGAAAGAGGAAAAGCGGGGCGGTGTTCTGATCGGCAGCGACGAACACCTGGGCCGGGTTCGACCGTGCCACCCCAAAGAGCAGAAAGGGGACCAGCGCGACGAACCCGGCGATCGGTCCGCCCGCGCCGATGTCGAACAGCTCGCGCTTGTTGCGAATCGGCGCCCGGATGCGGATGAACGCGCCGAAGGTGCCGAGCCCGATCGGCACCGGTAGGAAGAAGGGCGGAGTCGCCGGTACGCGGTAGTAGCGGCAGGCGAGGTAGTGCCCGAGCTCGTGACAGAGCAGGATGAACAAGAGCGGCAGCGAGAAGCTCAGCCCCAGCGTCAGCAGCTCCGGGTCGCTCCAGACCCGACGAACCGTCTCCGGTCCGAGCCAGGGAAGGAGGTCGGTGGTGACGTCGGTCCGGGTGGAGAGGTACCACCCCGCTCCCAGGGTCGTGGTGGTGAAGAGTGACAGGACGAACGTGGTCATCGCTACGATGTAGCTCGTCCTGCCGGGCTGACGCGCTTGCCACAGCTGGCGATCCCGATCGGCGATCGGCTCGGCCACGGAGCCGGCCAGCGGCGCGACCCGCTCGGCCGTGCCGAGCGCCGAGGGTGGCAACTCCGAGCGAGTCATGGCACGAACGGTACCGCAGGGTGGCCGAGCGGCCTAGTCGGCCGGGTCGATCAGATGTCGCGCAGCTCTTTGCCCGGCTTGAAGCGGACCGTCTTGCCGGGGGCGATCGCCACTTCCACGCCGGTCTTCGGATTGCGACCGACACCTCGCTTGCGGTCGCGGATCTGGAAGACGCCGAAGCCTCGGAGCTCGATCCGCCGGCCGTCCTTCAAGGCGTCTTTGAGCGTCTTGAAGATGGTGTCCACGGCGAGCGCCGCCTTGACGCGAGAGACGTCGGAAGCCTCCGCAACGCGGTTTACGAGGTCGACTTTGATCATTGGCTCAACTTGGGAAACGGGAGTCTAGCAGTCTCCGGTCGGGAGATTCAAGAAACGTAAGTCAGGCCTGCTTGCGCTTCTTGCGCAAGATCAGATCGCGCATCGCGTCGCCGGCTCGAGTGGTCAACTGCTGCACCGCGCCGAAGTCGAGCCTGTCGAGTCCGTCAGCGCCCCGGTCGCCGAACATGATCAGTACCGGTCGGTCGTCGAGGGTGACCACGGAGAGCAGGCACTCGGTCGCCGGATCACCTTGAATCGCCACCATCAGCTCGTCGTGCGCCGGGCTGCGCCGCAGCTTGCCGACGAAGAGATTGCCGCCGTCGATGAGCGTGTTGAAGACCGACGCCTGCTCCAGGCCCGCCTTGTAGTGCTGCAGTCGGTCGCCGTCCAGTCCCTCGCCCAGCCCCAGCCAGCCCTGGACGCTGTCCTTCTGAACGCGGAAGAGCGCCACCCGGCTGAAGTGACCGCCCAGCTTCTCGAGCAGGAGCTCGCCGATCTGCTGGACGTTCTCAGCCGGCCACGGAGCACTCGGGTGGTGCTCGACCTTGGCCGCGGCCGCCGCGGGGAGCGCCTCGTCGCGGGCGGCCGACGGCTCGGGCGCGGGCGGTGGCTCGGGCGCGGGTGGCGGCTCGGGCGCGGGTGGCGGCTCGGGCGAGGCCGGCGGCTCGGGCGCGGCCGTTGGCTCGGGCGCGGCCGGCGGCTCGGGCACCGGCTCCGACTCCTGCTCTTGCGGCTCCATTTGTGGCTGTGTCGCCGCCTGGGCCCGGGCATCCAGTAGCGGGGTTTCGGACGCCTCGACGCGAGCGATGGTCTCCCGGTTCTTGAGCGCCTGCCGCTGCTCCGAGGTCAGCTCGATGGAGCGGCGCGTGACCGGCGAAGGCGGGTAGACCAGGGTCGGTCCCTGTGGCCCCTCGTCCTCCGACTCTTCGAGATCCGGAAAAGGGATCTCCACCATCCTCTCGCCGTCGGCCGCACCGCTCGTCGCCGCCCGGTCCCGATCGAGCCGCTCGAGCAGGGTCCCGTACCGGAGCGTGCAGTCCTTGCCGTAGTACCGCTGCAGCGCTTCGAAGATCCGCACCTCGTTGGCGATGTGAACATGAATCCACTTGCCGATGACGAAGGCGAGCTCGTCGTGCAGGCCTCGGTTCTTGATCTCGAGGATCGCGATGTCGACCTGATCGTCGCGCACCCTGAACGGCACCGCCTCGCACGAGATCGCAAGATTGGCGGGCAGCAGGCTGTGGATGTCGTCCGGAATCTCGCGCAGATCCTCGACCTGCGCGGCCGGCAGGCCGAGCTGCTTGGCCAGCGCCGCGTCCAACTGACGCTCGCTGATCGCTCCGAGCTCGAGCAGGCAGGTCCCCAGCCGGCCACCGAGCTGCTCCTGGCGCCGGAGGGCCGCTTCCACCTGTCGGCTGGTAACGAGGCCGCTCTTGATGAGCAGCTGGCCGAGGACGGTCACTGCTGAATTCCTAGGGTCGCTACGACGCTCGCGCTAACTGCTTTCGTAGCTGTAGTTTAGCCGTCTGCTTAGGAATTATAGGGACCTGGTAACAGGTTGTAAAGCGAAGACGGTTTAAGATCGGGGGCGGATGACCAGGCAATTCATCACGTTGGTACTGCTCTTCTTGGTCTCGATTCCGGGCGCGTACGCCTCAGCGAACGCCGACGCAGCATACCAGTTCGCGATCGCGCAATCACTGGCGCAGGAGGGCTCCTATCGCCAGGCGCTGGAGGCGTTCGACGAGGTCGTACAGATGATCCCGGACGAGCCCTATGTGCGACTGGAGTACGCGGAGTTCCTCGCCCGTCTGAGCCGCTGGCGCGACGCCTCGGAGCAGGCGAAGGCGGCGCTGGAGCTGGCGCCCGACAACGTCAGTGTGCTGCGCCTTGTCGGTCGGGTCGAGCTGAATCTCTCCGAGAGCGATACCACCGCCATGGACCGGGCGAGAGCGGCGTTCGAGCGCGTGCACGAGCTGGTGCCCGACGATCGTGAGGCCGCGCTCTCCCTCGGGCAGATCTATCTGAGCCAGGGCCGCCCGAGCGACGCCGCCGACCTCTTCTATGAACTGGTCGAGCGCCTGACCGCTGACCGGACTGCGATCTCGTTCCTGATCGAGGCGCTGCAGCGGTCGAACCGCGACGGCGAGCTGGAGGAGGTCCTGGTCCAGTATCTCGAGCAGGATCCCGAGTTCCTGAAGGTCCGGATGCTGCTCTCCCGGCTGCAGAGCGACCGCGGTGACCATCACGCCGCGGCGTCGACCCTCGGCGGCATCCAGGGCGAAGACGAGCGGGCGCCCGAGATTCAGCGCCAGCTGGCGCTCGAGCTCTACCGGAGCGGCGAGACCGACCGGGCCCTCGAGGTGGTCGAGAAGGTGCTCGCCGAGAACCCCGACGAGGTCCAGCTGCGCTACCTCCAGGCCATGATCTACATGGATCAGCGCAGCTACGGCAAGGCCGAGGCGGTGATGGCCGCGCTGACCGACGAGCAGCCGGCGAACCTTCAGTTTCAGCTCGCCCTGGCGCAACTTCGCGAGCGCCAGGGGATGACCAGTGAAGCGGCCGCCGGGCTCGCCAAGGCGGCGACGATCCTCGACGAGCGCGGCGACCTCCGACTGGCGCAGAGCGCTCGACTCGAGCTCGCCGGCGTGGGCATGCGGGCCGGAAACTGGCCGACGGTCCTGGTCGCCACCCGGCCGTTGCTCGAGGCCGAGGGCGAGGTCGGAGCCGAGGCTCGGCTGCTGCGCGGCGAGGCGCTCCACCGTCTCGACCGTCTGGACGACGCGCTGGAGGTGCTGGCCGAGATCGACCAGGACTCGCCGATGGCGGGCCGTGCCTCCGCCAAGCAGGCCGAGATCCTGTTCAGCGCCGGCCGCGACGCCGAGGCCGAGGTGAACATCGCCCAGCTGACCGCGAGCGGCGATCAGGAGTCGCTGCTGCTCGCCGCCGAGGTATACCAGCGGGCCGAACGGCACGGCGAGGCGATCCCGGTGCTGCTGCAGGCGCGCGAGGGTGTGCCGGACTCGCTACAGGTCCTCTTCTGGCTGGGTGCCGCGTATGAGCGCACTGGCCAGCTGCCCAAGGCCGAGGACGAGTTCCGCCGACTCCTGTCACTCGATCCGGAGTTCGCGCCGGCCCTCAACTACCTCGGCTACATGTGGACCGAGCAGGGAGAGAACCTCCACGAAGCGCTCGAGATGGTGAACCGAGCGGTCGAGCTCGATCCCGACAACGGCGCCTACATCGACTCGCTCGGCTGGGCGTACTTTCAGCTCGGTCGGTACCGCGAGGCCCAGGACTACCTGGAGCGCGCCGCCGAGCTGATCCCGGACGACGCCGTGATCGTCGAGCACCTCGGGGATCTCCATCAAGCGGTCGGCGACCTGAACCGGGCGCGCGAGTACTACCGCCGGGCGGTCGACCTCGGCGGCGAGAACCTGGAGCAGGTACGGCGCAAGCTCCAAGAGCTCGACGGCGGCCTCTGAGACGAGCAGGCCGAGTCGTCGTCGGTGCGCTGCTGCCCGTGGTGGCGGGAATCGCCGTCCTGACTCTCGGCTGCGCCTCCGGGGGCGCGCCGCGGACGGCGCCAGCCGTCGAGCCCGGGCCAGGGTCCGCCGCCGGTGACCCGGTACTCGCCGACGTCGAGCTCCGCAGCCAGCGGCTCTTCCGGGTCCGCTATCAGAGTCGCGAGGGGAGCGGCGGCCTGCGGCTCGTCCTGCGGCTGGCGGCGACCGACCGGTTCTCGCTGTCGGCCTCCGACACGCTCGGCCGTCCGGTCTGGAGCCTCGGCTATGCCGACGGCGAGACCCTGATCGTCGATCACAAGCTGAAGGAGTCGTGTCGGACCGGTGCAGATGTGCGCGTCCCCGAGGCGGCGCTGGCGCCGCTGCCGATCGAGATGCTGCCGCTCGTGCTGCTCGGGCACCTGCCGGTGACCAGCGAGCAGACGGACGGCGAAGTCGACCTGCTCGATGCGCAGGCTCGACGCTGGACCGCCAGGATGGAGGACGGGAGGCCGCTCAGCTGGACCCTCTGGAGTGGCGGTGAGCCGTCGCTCTGGTGGCTCGCGCAGTCTAGAGGGGGTGTTCTCTCCCACCGGAGCGGCTCGCAGTTCCGGTGGCGGGAGAGTGTGGTCGAGCCGCTCTCCGCCGGCGCCGAAGCGCTCGAGCCCCCGGCCGAGTATCCTGTGATCGACTGTGAAGCTTGGAGCGTTTCGGAGCCACGCCAAGATCAACCTGCACCTCCAGGTGATCGGCCGTCGGGATGACGGATACCACGAGCTGCGGACCCTCTTTCAGTCGATCGCCCTCCACGACGTAGTCGAGCTCGAGCTGACCGGTGAGGGGATTGACCTCGAGGTAGTCGAAGGCGAGGCCCCCGCTGGCGTCGACAATCTGGTCGTGCGCGCCGCCGATGCCTACTTCGAGCGCTTCCCGCCGAGCGAAGGGCTGCGGGTCGAGCTCACCAAGCGGATTCCGCTGGGAGGCGGCCTCGGTGGTGGCAGCAGCAACGCCGCCACCGTCCTGCGGCTCCTCGATGCTCATCTGGGTCGCGCCTCGGGCGGCGAGCTCTGGGAGATCGCCCGCGGACTCGGGGCCGACGTGCCGTTCTTTCTCGTCGGGGGTACCGCGCTCGGCTTCGGCCGGGGTGACGAGGTCGTTCCGCTGCCGGACATCCCCGCGACCGAGGTCTGGATCATCACCCCGCCGATCACGGTCTCGACCGCCGAAGCGTTCGCTAGATTACGGAATTTGACAGCTAAACCGCTGCCCTCTAGCATTGTGGCGCTTGTTCAAGGGGGGAGTGTCCCAAGCGCTGCGGCCCTCACCGGCCACAACGATTTGGAAGCGGAAGTACTCGGGTGGGTTCCCCTGCTTGGGGAAGCGCGTGATTCGTTGTTCGACGCGGGCGCGAGCGCCGTCCGTCTATCGGGCTCCGGAGCGAGTTTTTTCGCCTTTTTCGATACCAACACATCCAGCCGCGATCTGGAGGCCAGGTTGCCGGAGGGGACTATGGTGGCGAGGTCTCGCACGCTCGGTCGCGTCGATTCCACCAGCTGTGAGTTTTCCTTGGGGGACTAGGGCGATGGAAGTGACCGAGATCAAGGTCTTCCCGATCGACGAAGAGAAGCTCAAGGCGTTTGTCTCGATTGTCATCGACAACTGCTTCATGGTGAACGACATCAAGGTGATCAAGGGGCGGGACGGTCTGTTCATCAGCATGCCGAGCCGGCGCAAGAAGAACGGCAAGTTCAAAGATGTGGCCCACCCGCTCAACAACGAGACGCGCCAGATGATCGAGCGCTTGATTCTCGCCGACTACGAGCGCGCCCTGCGTGGCCAGGAGGACGAGCTGGAGACCGTCGCCGCGGACGAGCCGGAGGAGGCCTCCGAGAGCGCCGAGACGGTAGAGATGCCGGCGAAGCCCGAGCCGCTGGCAGCCCAGGCCCCGGTCGAGGAAGCGACGGATTCGAAGGGCAAGAGCCTGGAGGAGGTTACGGAGATGCATCTCCGCGACTCCTTCTGGAGATCGTAGGGCTCAAATCGACACTGGCGCAGACGCTCTGGGTAGCTCAAGATAGGAACGTTGGGGCGTCGCCAAGTGGTTAAGGCACCGGACTTTGGATCCGGCATTCGGAGGTTCGAATCCTCCCGCCCCAGCCAGACAAATCCGGCCCGGAATGCGCTACAATGCGCCCTCCGAGGCGGCGGTGGTAGTGGGGCTCCGGGGGTCCTTCGGAGCCTCGAATCCGCTCGCTCCGTCCACCGACCCGTTTCCCGGTCCACGAAATGACCATGCACCGAGATCTGAGAGTCTTCAGCGGGCGTGCGCACCGCAGCTTGGCGCAGGAGATATGCGACTACCTGAAGTCGCCGATCGGCGAGATAGAGCTCAACAACTTCGCCGACGGTGAGATTTTCTGCCAGGTCCGGGAGAACATCCGTGGCCGCGACGTGTTCGTCGTGCAACCGATCTGCCGGCCGGTCAACGAGACCCTGGTCGAGCTGTTGATCATGCTCGACACCTTCAAGCGCTCGTCGGCCGACCGGGTGACCGCGGTCATCCCGTACTACGGCTACGCGCGGCAGGACAAGAAGGACGCGCCGCGGGTGCCGATCACGGCGAAGCTGGTCGCCGACCTGATCTCGGTTGCGGGCGCCGATCGGATCCTGACTCTCGACCTCCACGCCGGGCAGATCCAGGGTTTCTTCAACGTACCGGTCGACCACTTGTTCGCGGCGCCGGTGGTGCTCGAGGCGATCCGCGAGCTGGAGGTGCCAAACTTGACGCTGGTCTCACCCGACGCCGGCGGCGTCGAGCGCACCCGCGCCATCGCCAAGCGGCTCAACGCCGGCCTGGCGATCGTCGACAAGCGGCGAGTCGCCGCCAACGAGGCCGAGGTGATGCACGTGATCGGCGACGTCGAGGGTCGCAACGTGCTCATCCTGGACGACATCATCGATACGGCGGGCACCCTGCTCAACGGTGTCGACGCCTTGAAGAAGCATGGGGCCGCCGGAGTCTACGCGGCCGGAGTCCACGCCGTCCTCTCCGGGCCGGCGATCGAGGAAATCGACGCGTCTCCGCTGGAGCGCGTCCTGATCACCAACACGACTCCGTTGGAGGAGAAGCTGGCGAAGTCCGACAAGCTGCAGGCGCACAGTGTTGCCGAGCTGCTCGGCGAGGCGATCATGCGCATCCACGAGAACAGCTCGGTGAGCTCGCTGTTCGTCTGACGCGGCGCACCGTCCAACGGCCAAGGAAGCAGAACCATGAGTGAACTAACCATCAGAGTGGAGAAGCGGGAGCAGACCGGCAAGAATGCCAACCGTCAGCTCCGCGCTACCGGGGCGGTGCCCGCGGTCGTCTACGGCGGCCAGAAGGAATCGGTCGCCATCACCATCGATCGGAAGAAGGTGATCGAGCTGTTGAAAGAGGGCGGCGGCGAGAACGCGGTCTTCAAGCTCGAGCTGGCCGGCACCAAGGCGTCGCGCCACGCGATGATCCGTGATCTGCAGGTCGACCCGATCAGCCGCAGGATCATCCACATCGACTTCCAGCGCATCGATCTCAAGCAGAAGGTCCGGGTGCAGGTGCCGATCCAGCTCATGGGTGAGCCGCAGGGCGTCAAGAACGAGGGCGGCGTGCTCGACTTCATCACCCGTGAGCTCGAGATCGAGAGCCTGCCGAACGACATTCCGCCGGCGCTCGAGCTCGACGTCAGCTCGCTGGCGATCGGTGATCACATCGAGGCCAAGGACATCGCACTGCCCGAGAGCGTCGAGCTCATAGACGAGCCCGAGAAGACCGTCGTGGCGGTGTCGCACAGCCGCGTCGCCGCCGAGATCGAGGAACTCGAGGCCGAGGCCGAGGAGGGCGAGGAGATGCTCATCGAGGCCCAGGCGGACGAGCCGGAGGTCATCGGCAAGGGCAAGGAAGACGAGGGCGAGAGCGAGGAGAGCGAATAGGCCCCGGCTCTCGGCAGGGTCGGTCGCGTGATGACTACCGTTTCGAACGGCGCGGAGGAGGTACCGCGCAGGCTGATTCTCGGCCTCGGCAATCCGGGCGATCGCTATCGCGATACCCGGCACAACGTCGGCTTCGAGGTGGTCGAAGAGCTCGCGCGCCGGCGCGCGGTCGAGCTCTCGACCCTCGAGTGCAAGACGCTGCTGGCCGCCGACGACCGACTCACCCTCGGCGTCCCCCAGACCTATATGAATCGGAGCGGATACGCGGCGCGCTGTCTGGTCGAGCGCCACGGGTTCGCGCCGGCCAATATTCTGATTGTCTTCGACGAGGTCAACCTGCCGCTCGGGACGCTCCGGCTGCGCACCAAGGGCAGCCCGGGAGGGCACCGGGGCCTGGAGTCGATCGTCCAGAGCCTGAACACCGACCAGGTGCCGCGCCTGCGGCTCGGCATCGGGCCCGAGGAGGGGGAGACCGAGGATCTTGTCGAGTTCGTGCTCGAGCCGTTCGAGGCCTCCGAGCGCGAGATCGTGGAGGAGATGATCGACCGGGCGGCCGACGCTTGCGAGAGCTGGCTCGAGCATGGCCCCGAACAGACGATGAACCGATTCAACAACTGAATCGAGCGGGGGAGAGAAGAGAATGGAACACTCGACGATGCTTTTCGTGATTGCGGGCTGCGGAGCCCTCGGCCTGTTGTACGCATGGCTCCGGAGCGCGTGGATCAATCGGCAAGACGCGGGCACCGACCGGATGGTCGAGATCTCCCGGCACATTCGTGAGGGTGCGATGGCGTTTCTGGCGCGCGAGTACCGGGTGCTGGCGATCTTCGTGCTCGTCATCGCCGGACTCCTGGCGTGGGCCAACTCCACCAACCCGGAGAGCTCGTGGCTGGTCGGCGTGTCGCTGGTCGCCGGAGCGCTCTGCTCGGGCCTGGCCGGCTTCTTCGGCATGCGGGTCGCGACCGCGGCCAACGTCCGCACGACCGCGGCCGCGCGCAAGGGGCTCAACCCAGCGCTGATGGTCGCCTTCTCGGGCGGTGCGGTGATGGGCTTCTGCGTCGTAGGTCTCGGCGTCGTCGGGCTGACGCTCCTGTTCCTCGTCTACTCCGGGCTGTTCGACACCGGCTCGGCACAGTCCGATCTCGGCCGGGTGGTGACGGTCCTGACCGGCTTCTCGCTCGGCGCGAGCTCGATCGCGCTCTTCGCCCGTGTCGGCGGCGGCATCTACACCAAGGCCGCCGACGTCGGTGCCGACCTCGTCGGCAAGGTCGAGGCGGGCATCCCCGAGGACGATCCGCGCAACCCCGCGACCATCGCCGACAACGTCGGCGACAACGTCGGTGACGTCGCCGGCATGGGCGCGGACCTGTTCGAGTCGTACGTCGGCTCGATTGTCGGCTCGTTGGTTCTCGGCATGAGCGCGGTGAGCGTCGCACGCAACGACGCCTACACGCCGGAGCTCGTACTCCTGCCACTGCTGCTCGCCGGGCTCGGAATCGTCATCTCGCTCGCCGGCACGTTTCTGGTTCGGACCAGGGAGGGCGGCGATCCGGGGCACGCTCTTCACCGCGGGACGATCGGCGCCGCGCTGGTCATGCTGGCGGCGATCTGGATCTCGTGCCAGTACATGCTCGACGGCGAGTACACCATCTCCGGAGTGACCTTCGGCGCCGCCGGCGTCTTCTGGGCGACGGTCGGCGGCCTGGTCGGCGGTGTCCTGATCGGCATGATCACCGACCACTACACCGCCGCCGAGAAGAAGCCGGCCCAGCAGATCGCCGAGGACAGCCTGACCGGCTCGGCCACCAACATCATCTCCGGCCTGGCCGTCGGTATGCGCTCGACCGCGCTGCCGATCATCGTGCTGGTCGGCGCGATCATGGTGGCCTACACCTCGGCCGGCCTCTACGGCATCGCCATCGCGGCGCTCGGCATGCTCTCGACCACCGGCATCCAACTGGCGGTCGACGCCTACGGACCGATCGCCGACAACGCCGGCGGCATCGCCGAGATGAGCCAGCTCGAGCCGGAGGTGCGCCAGCGCACCGACAAGCTCGACGCGGTCGGCAACACCACCGCGGCGATCGGTAAGGGCTTCGCCATCGGCTCGGCGGCTCTCACTGCTCTCGCACTCTTCGCCGCCTTCCGGACCACCGTCGGCCTCGACACCATCGACGTCGCCGACCCGAAGGTCATGAGCGGCCTCTTCCTGGGCGCCATGCTGCCGTTCCTGTTCTCTTCGCTCGCCATGCGCGCGGTCGGCAAGGCGGCGTTTCGGATGATCGAGGAGGTGCGGCGCCAGTTCCGGGACATCCCCGGCCTGATGGAAGGCAAGGCCGAGGCCGAGTACGCCAAGTGCGTCGACATCTCGACCCAGGCGGCGATCCAGGAGATGATCGCCCCCGGCCTCCTGGCCGTCCTCGTGCCCGTCATCGTCGGCTTCTACGACGTCGCCGCCCTCGGCGGCGTCCTCGCCGGCGTTACGGCCAGCGGCGTCATGATGGCTATCTTCATGTCCAACGCCGGCGGCGCCTGGGACAATGCCAAGAAGTTCATCGAGACCGGCGCCCACGGCGGCAAGGGCTCCGACGCCCACAAGGCGGCGGTGGTTGGCGACACCGTCGGCGATCCGTTCAAGGACACCGCCGGGCCGAGCTTGAACATCCTGATCAAGCTGATGTCGGTTGTGGCGCTGGTGCTGGCGCCGCTGCTCTAGAGACCTCGGTCGACCGGCATCGCTGCCGGTCGCGGGTGGCGCGGCTCGTAGAAGCTCAGCGAGCCGCCACCCGGGAGCTTCGCCTCGGTCAGACGACCCCAGCCCATGTCCTGCACCGGGTCGCAGGCGACGCCGTGCTCGGCCAACTCGGAGATCAGCTGGTCGACGTCAGTACACATCAGGTGGAAGCCGTACACGTCGTTTTTCTCGGAGGGGTGAACGGCCACCTCGGACGGGGGTAGGCCGAAGATAAGCCACCCCTCGCCGACGTCGACGTGGGGGAGGCCGAGGACATCGCGCAGGAAGGCGCGGTCGGCCTCGGCGTCGGTGCTGAAGATGACGGCATGGGCTCCGTTGATCATGGCGTGGTCCCCTCTGTGGTACCGCTAGCGAGCGCGCGGAAGCGGTTCTCTATCCTGGTCTCGTCCAGGCGTCGGAAGAAGCCTACCTCGCCGAAAGCGGACACTACATCCACGTCGATCAGCCCCAGCTGCTGGTCCAGGCGGTCGAGGAGCCGATTCAGCTCGTGCGCGAGGGCGGGCAAGCGCCCGCCTCGGTCGAGGAACCGGAGTCGAATTGACAGCGCTCGACCTGCGTACGGAGGGTCGGGTCCTGTCCTGCGAGCTCGTCTGCGTCGACTGAGATCGTGTGCCAGGCGGCGATCAGGTCGACGGTGCCGAGAATGTGCTCGACGTCGTGGATCGACTCGAGCATCGACCAGTGGCTCGGCGCCACCTGCGGTAGCGGCGGACCCCGGACGACCCTGCTGAGACCTAGGCGTCGCGGGTTGTGTCGTCCGCGCTTTCGACGGCGTCGGTGGCCGCCTCGGCGACCTCGCTGGCCTCTTCCTTGGCGTCGCCGAACATGCCAGCGACCTTGTCCTTGGCGTCGCCGGCGGCGTCGGCGACCTTGTCCTTGGCGTCGCCGGCCATCTCCACCGCGTCTTCGACCAGGTCCCCCGCCTTGTCCATGGCATCCTCGGCCATGTCCTTCGCCTTGTCGGCGGCTCCCTCGACTGCGTCGGTCGCTTTGTCCCAGAGGCTCTTCTCTTCGTCCATCTGATTCTCCTCGTACGTTAAGGGTGAAGAAATCCGTGGCTAGATATAGCACACAACGGGCCGTCAGGCGGCGCGATTCCGGGTGCGGGATCGGCGCAGCCGCCGCAGCAGGTCGATACCGGTCAGGACGGACAGGGCGAGCAGCAGCGAGAAGACCACGAACGGTCCGTCGACCCCGGTTTTGGCGAACGGTGCCGGCTTCTTCATGAACCAGTCCGGTCCGAAGTCGCCGGCCACGGTTACGAACGAGACCGCGTCGACCAGGGCGTGCGAGACGATCGCCGGCCAGATCGAGTCCGCGGCCCAGGCCACCGCACCCACCGCGGCACCGTAGGCGATCAGGAGCGCCCAGCGAGCCATACCGTTGGCGTGGTTGAGGTGGGCGAGCCAGAAGAGGATCGAAGTGGTGGCGATCGCCACCGCCGGACCGTAGCGGCGCTCGAGCCCGCCCTGCATGTAGCCGCGAAAGCCGGCCTCCTCCGAGATGCCGGCGTTGATCGACAGCATGATCAGGCTCGGGTAGAGCGTCCACCAGGGCAGCATCGAGAGGTCCATCGGTTCCGAGGGCACCTCGATGAAGCGATAGACCACGTTGATGATCGAAGCGATGAAGACCAGGCAAGCCAAGCAGTAGAGGAGACTCAACCGCCACTCCCGGGGGGACAGGCGCCGCGCGCGCATCGCCGTGCGCCGCGCCTCCGCGGTCGAGGCCGGCCACCATCGACCGTTGAAGTAGCGGAACGCGACGCACCAGTAGACCAGGCCGACGGCGACGTTCCACGGCACCGCCGGGAGGAACCTGGTGTTGGCCATGAAGCTGGCGGTCCAGCCGAACTGGATGGCCTGGAAGACGAACAGCCCGGAGAGGATCGCTCGCAGAGCGAGCGGCAGCCGCCTCCAGAGCCGGAGATGAGAGCGAGCGGCCTGGGTTGCTGGATCGAGCATCGTCTCGCCGATGCACCATCCTACGGCGCGCGGACCCGCGGAGTTTCGCGCCGAACCCTCTTGCGAGCAGGTACGTACAGACCCTTCTGGGCGGCGCTCGGTCACGGCGGTCAGGTGATCGGCGTTGTGCCCCAGTCCGAGGTCGTCGTCGTCACCCATGCGCGGTGGCGGCGCGTCAACCGGACCGTGTCGGAGCAGAGCCAGGAGATTCACGACTTCATCCGCGATCGGCTGGCACCCTTTCTGGTAGCGGAAGTCCTACAAACGGCCGATTCCGGCTAGTTGCTAGGTACAATCCAGCTCGACGGGAGGTTCACTCGCGACCTCCGATCCAAGGGTGCCGGCACGAGATGGGTTGGAAGAATGGAGAGGGCGACTACCGGCTCCTTTTCGAGCGCGTGCCGGACGGTGTCTACCGAGCGACACCCGATGGCAAGATCGTGGCCGGCAACCCGGCTCTGGTTGAGATGCTCGGCTACGGCTCGTTCGAGGAGCTGCGCGGGATCGACATCGAGCGCGACCTCTACGCCGATCCGCGCCAGCGGGCCGAGTGGGTAGGAGAGCTCGAGCGCCAGGGGCAGGTGCGCGACCTCGAGCTGGAGCTGCTGCGCAAGGACGGCCGTAAGATCGTCGTCATCGACAGCGCCTACGCCGTGCGGGACGAGGAGGGCGCCGTCCTCTTCTACGAGGGGATGCTCACCGACATCACCAGCCGCAAACGGGCGGAGGAGATGCAGGCGGTACTGCTCAGCATCTTCCGGGCGGCGACCACCTCGAGCGACCTGCGAGAGCTTCTTGCGACCACCAAGAGGGAGCTCGCCAGGTTGATCGACACTTCGAACTTCTACGTCGCTCTCTACGACGAGGAGACGCAGCTCTACTCCTTCCCGTATCACGTCGACCAGTACGAGCCCGAGGAGCTGCCGCCCCAGGAGCTGCCCCGGAGTCTGACCGACTACGTGCGCCGGACCGGCCGGCCGCTGCTGGTCGACGAGAAGCTGCACGACCGGCTGGCGGCGAAGGGCGAGGTAACCCTGGTCGGAGTCGCTTCGCCGATCTGGCTCGGCGTGCCGCTCAAGAGCGGCGACGACGCGATCGGTGTGGTCGCCGTGCAGAGCTACGACGAGCGGGCGCTCTATTCGCACCAGGACCTCGAGCTTCTGAACTTCGTCGCCGACAACATCAGTCAGGTCGTGCAGCGCAAGCAGGTCGAAGCGGACCTACGGACCAGCGAGCAGCAGTTCCGAACGCTGTTCGAGGCCTCGCCCGATGCGATCTTCGTCGAAGACCGGAATGGCATCGTGCTCGACGTGAATCCGGCCGGCGAGGCGCTCCAGGGGATCGCGCGTGAGCGCCTGATCGGCATGAACGTCTCCGAGCTGGTGCCGCCCGAGGCGGTGGACGACGTCCTCGAGCGCCACAATCAGCTGGTCGACGGTGAGGTAGCGATGGTCGAGGGCTACACCTACGCGGCCGACGGCCGGGTGATTCCGGTGGAGGTCCGGTCGAGCGGCTTTCGCTTCGGTGGCAAGCCGGCCGTTCTGCTACACGTCCACGACATCACCGAGCGCCGTCGCCGCGAGGAGCACCTCAAGCACCTGGCACGATTCGATGCCGTCACCGGACTGCCCAACCGGTTCCTGTTCGAGGACCGGCTCCATCAGGCGGTGGTCGCCTGCCGCAGGAGCGGCGATCGGCTGGCGCTGCACTATCTCGATCTCGACGAGTTCAAACAGGTGAACGACACGTTCGGGCACACGGTGGGGGACGCGCTGCTACGAGCGGTCGCGATCCGGCTTCAGACCATGGTGCGCGAGGCCGACACCGTCGCCCGCCTCGGCGGTGACGAGTTCGCGATCATCCAGGTCGGTGCGCAGAGTGTCACGAGCGCCAGCGCCTTCGCCGTCAGGGTGCTCGAGCAGATGCTCCAGCCATTCGACGTCGCGGGCCAGGAGCTGCTCGTCAGCACCAGCATCGGCATCAGCTTCTCGTCTCCGACGGAAGAGCCCGAGGAGCTTGTGCGGCAGGCCGACCGCGCGCTCTACAAGGCCAAGGAGAGCGGCCGGGGGACCTTCAGGTTTCACGACGAGAGCCTCGCCGAGGAGGTCCAGAACTACGTCAGCATCCGCCGCGATCTGAGCGGTGCCGTCGAGCGCGGCGAGTTCCTGCTCGAGTATCAGCCGCAGGTCGACCTCGAGACGGGCGCCGTCATCGGCGCCGAGGCGCTGGTGCGCTGGCGCCACCCGAGCCGAGGCGTTCTGCCGCCCGGTCAGTTCATCCCGGTGACCGAGCACACCGCTCTGATCATCCCGATCGGCGCCTGGGTGCTCAAGGAGGCTTGCCGGCAGCGGCGCGAGTGGTGCGACGCCGGGCTCAAGCGGGTGCCGACCGCCGTCAACCTGTCGGCGGTCCAGTTCCGCGACCCCAACTTCGGGGCCACCATCCAGGGTGTGCTCGAAGAGAGCCGAGTGCGCCCGAACCTGCTCGAGCTCGAGCTGACCGAGACCCTGTTGATGGAGGGGTCGGAGTCGGTCCGCAAGATCTTGCTCGACTCGAGCGAGCGCGGCATCTCGATCGCGCTCGACGACTTCGGCACCGGCTACTCGTCGCTCCAGTATCTAAGGCAGTTCCCGATCCACAAGCTCAAGATCGCCATGCAGTTTGTCCACGGAGTGACCGAGGATCCCGACGACGCGGCGATCGTGGCCGCGGTCATCAGCCTGGGGCATCGACTCGGCCTGCGGGTGATCGCCGAGGGGGTCGAGACCCGCGAGCAGCTCGAGTTCCTCAAGGAGCACGGCTGCGACGAGGCGCAGGGGTACTATTTCAGCAAACCCGTGTCGGCCGAGGAGCTTGCCGAGAAGCTGCGGGACTAGGCCCTGTTCACAGAGTCGATCGAGGGCCGGGCCCTTGGCCACGCGAGGTGACCATAACGACGACTTGGAATATGCTCTGAGGCCCAAGACCACAGCTGGGAGAGGGACGTGGCACTCGACACCTTCGGGGAAAGGCTGACTTCAGAGCGAGAGGACCGCGGGCTGAGCCTCGAGTCCGTCGCCACGTCCCTGCGTGTCGATCCCGAGCTGCTCGTCGCACTCGAGCGCGACGACTTCGACTCGCTGCCTGGTAAGGCCGCGATGAGGGAGTACTTCGAAGGCTACGCCCGGTGCCTGGACGTCGACGCCGACCTGATGTTCGCGGACTGGGTCCAGGAGCGTGAGAGCTTCTTGCGTGGGAGGGCGGAGCAGCGCGCCAGGCCGCCGGTTGCCGGAGTGCAGAGTCGGAGGACATCGACGCCCTGGATGGGGTTTCTGGTCGTGGGTGTGGTCGCGGTGGCGGCCGCGTGGTGGTTCTTCACCGGCGACCGTACTCCGCCGCCGCCCGAGCACCCGGCGTCGAGCGCTCGGGCAGAGAGCCCGGCTCCGCACCAGCCGGCGATCGACACGCCTCCGGTCGTGGCCGCGCCCCAGGAGACCGCGGCGGCGACGCCCTCAGAGGCGGACGAACCTATCGAGGACGCTCCGGCGGAGCCCTCGATCGCTGCGGTGCCCGCTCCGGAGCCGCCGCCGACTCCCGTTGCGGTCGCGGTGGCCACGGCGTCGACGACCTTGAGGGTCCGCGACTACGGAGTCGGGACCGGCGTCGAGAATCGACTCCTCGTCGGCAGGGGTGACGCGTTCGCGCCGGGAACGCGGGTGTACTTCTGGACCCACGTCCTCGGCGGGTCGGGCGATCGGATCGACCACGTCTGGCTGCGCGAGGGTGTCGAGAGAAGCCGCATCCCCTTGAGGATCGGCGGGCCGAGCTGGAGGACCCACAGCATCCAGACGCTCGGACCGGGCTCGGCGGGCGCTTGGGTCGTCGAGGCACGCGACGCAACGGGACGCGTCCTCGCGCGCAGCGAGTTCGATTGCTCGCCGTCCGAGCGGTAAGAGACGGGAGCTCCCTCGTATGTCTCCGATCCTGATCACCGGTGTCGTCATCGTGAACCTGGCTCTGGTCAGCTATGGGATCGGGATCGTCTCGGAGCAGCGCTCCCATCGCGTGAGCCGCGCCACGCTCAACTGGCTGCGGCTCGGCGTGCTGCTCGACGTGATCGCCACCGCCTGCATGATCGCCGGCTCGAGTCACGGGCCGTTCACGCTACACGGCCTGCTCGGGTTCTCATCGCTCGCCGCGATGCTGGTCGAGACCTCCCTCGCCTGGCGCCACCGGGCGATGTTCGGCGACGGACCGGTGCCCGACTGGCTGCACCGGTACTCGCGGATCGCCTATGGCTGGTGGATCGTCGCCTACTTCACCGGGGCGTACCTGGTGATGAGTGCCTCCCGATTGAGCTAGACTCACCGGATACTACGAACAGCTCCGCGACTCGGGGCAGTCATAGGAGGTTTCTCGGTGAGGAAAAGATGTCTTGTGCGGTCGGTGGTCACCATTCACACGGTCGTTGCCCTGGTCTGCGTTGTCGGGATGGCAGATGCGAAGGGCCGAAAGGGCCTCAATCGCAAGGCGCGGAGCGAGTTGAGTGCCGCAGGCGTGGACAAGTACCTCGGCGAATTCGCGCCGGCCTCGTCCACCGACGTCGGAGATGGGTGGACCAAGCACACCTTCGACGTCGATGGCGGTAACGGGCCTATCTGCATCGCGGGCACCGACTTCTCGGCGTTCACACGGCAGGGAAACCCTTCGCGTCTGTTGATCTTCGCGCAGGGCGGTGGGGCGTGCTGGCAGGACTTCTACAACTGCAACGTGCTGGCCGAGGCGCAGGAACCGCCGACGGACCGAGTGGGTATCTGGGACTTCGACTCGAAGGACAACCCGTTCGCGGACTACTCGATCCTCTACATGCCGTACTGCGACGGATCGGTCTTCTCGGGAGACAACGACGTCTTCGATCCGGCCTTTGGCGTGGAGATCGGCGTTCCGGAGGCCGTCGTGCGCTTCCATCGTGGACTGCGTAACCTCTCCGCCGGGATGGACCTGGCCCACAGGATGTTCCCCCGTGCCCACAGGATCACGCTCGCCGGCTCGAGTGCCGGAGGCGTGGGCGTCGCCGGCTTCGCCCCCTTTCTCGCCAGAATGGTCTACGGCAACCGGGTCAAGCTCACCGTCTTCAATGACGCGGGGCCGGTTGCCGTGAATCTCGACGCCACCGGTGACGTCGCTGCACGCGCGGCCGACTGGCAGTTCGGCCAGTTCTACCCGGTGAGTTGTACCGAGTGCAGCGATATGGGGCAGTCGACCGAGATCATCGAATGGCGGCTGGACAACGATTCCACCATTCGCGAGGCCTTCTACGAGACCGACAGCGACCTGACGAACCGCTTCTTCCTCGACCTCCTGGCTGCGCCGGACGTATTCCGTGACCTGGTCGTGACTACCCATGGCGAGGTCCATAGTGCCCACCCGAGTCGCTACAAGAGGTTCATCGTCGGCGGTGACACCACCCACACCGCGCTGCAGACGCCGTTGTTCTACCTCCAGGACGCCAACGGCGTATTGCTGAACGAGTGGACACGCGACTTCCTGGTACCGCGTCCGTTCTGGGTCGACATCGTGGAGGACCCGGTTCCGTAGCGGAACGAGCTACTCGTCGGAATTACCGGATCGCTCGGACCGTTCGAGCCTCGGCGCTACGCTCTCCGCGAAGAAGGCTGACTTTTCGAAGCTCTGCAGGAAGGCCTTCATCGGCTGCAGCCCGGTGTCCAAGGGGACCTCCGACGACAGCTCGCCGATCTCGTGGAAGGCTCCAGTCGGGCGCAGGCCCGCGTCCGCAGCCCGCAGGTAGAGCTCGCCGAGGGCGCCGAAGGTGTCTCGGTAGTCCAGGCGGTTGTCCTCGATCGAGACCGCCGCCAGGCCGCGCCATAGGCTCGCGGCGTTCTCCGCCTCGCCGCGCCCACGATCGATCTCGTGCGCGGCGGTGAGGACTTGATCGAGCAGCCGGCTGCGAAGCGCCTGACGGCCGTCGAAGAAGGCTCGGATCTCGCCGCGAAGCGAGGCGTTGCTCTCGAGGTAGAGCCGGCAGAGCTCGACGAACTGGGAATCGGACTCCGCGAAGGCCTCTTGGCGGCGTTCCTCTGCTCGAGCGCTCTTCGAGCTTGTCCCGCAGACGCGCTCGAGCTCCTTCTCGAGTGGGACCATGGCGGTGAGCAGACGCGTAGCCCGGTCGTCGCCGGTTTTCGGTGAGCCGCGCGGCTTCCGTCCCCGGGCGATCCGAGGCAGCACGCCGAAGACGAAGAGGTTGGCCAGGACCAGGAAGAGGAGAAGCCAGAGAAGCGTCGTCATCGACAGCCCAGCCTGCCCGAGACCATTCTAGCGAGTACCGACTCCTGGAGCGGGTACAATCCCCCTGCTTGATCGGCCAGTCCCTGTCCCACTTCAAGATCACCGCCAAGCTCGGCGAAGGCGGTATGGGGCAGGTCTACCGTGCCGAGGACACCAAGCTCGGCCGCGAGGTCGCGATCAAGCTGCTGCCCGAGGAGGTCGCTTCGCAGGTCGAGCGCCTCGCTCGCTTCGAGCGCGAGGCCAAGGTGCTGGCGGCGCTCAACCATCCGCACGTCGGGGCGATCTACGGGCTCGACGAGCACCAGGGGCGCCACTTCCTGGTGCTCGAGCTGGTCGAGGGGACGGACCTCGCCGAGCACCTCGAGCGCGGTGCGCTTCCGGTCGACAAGGTGGTCGCGATCGCACGCCAGATCGCCGAGGCGCTCGAGGCGGCACACGAGCGCGGCATCGTCCACCGGGATCTCAAGCCGGCCAACGTCAAACTGACGCCCGATGGCCAGGCCAAGGTGCTCGATTTTGGGCTCGCCAAGGCCGGCACCGGCGCCGACGCCTCGGGAGAGCTTCTCGCGACCCAGTCACCGACCATCACCCAGGGGATGACCGCGGCCGGTGTGCTGCTCGGTACCGCCGCCTACATGAGCCCGGAGCAGGCGCGCGGCCAGGAGGCGGACAAGCGCTCGGACATCTTCTCGTTCGGCGTGGTGCTCTACGAGATGCTCACCGGCGAGCGCGGCTTCGGGGGCGACACGATCACCGACACCCTGGCGGCGATCCTCAAGGAGACGCCGGATCTTTCGAAGCTCCCCGACGACTGCCCGCACCGGCTGCGCCACCTCATCGAGCGCTGCCTGGAGAAGAATCCGCGCCAGCGGCTGCGGGACATCGGTGAGGCGCGGATCGCCCTCGACGCGGTCGCGAGCGGCGAGCCGGAGGCCGTAGCCGGCGTGGCCGAGGCCCAGCCGGCCGCGACACCCGCCTGGCGGCGACTCCTGCCCTGGAGCCTGCTGGCGCTCGTCCTGCTGACGGGAATCGCGAGGGAGATCGCGACCCGGGAGAGCGTGGTGACTCCCGAGCCCTCCATCCGACTCGATCTCCAGCTCGAGCGCCCGCTCGACCGTACCGCCCTGCAGGGCGCCCGGCTCGCGATCTCGCGTGACGGCTCGCATCTGGTCTACGTCGGCGAGGTCGGGACCGGTACCCAACTCTTCCTGCGCCGGCTGGGTGAGACCGGCGAGCAGCCGATCCCGCACACCGAGGACGCGCGCTCGCCCTTCCTGTCGCCCGATGGCGAGGAGGTCGCGTTCTATCAGGGCGGCGTGCTCAAGCGGGTGCGTCTCGACGGCACCGCCCTGCGGCCGATCTGCACGGCGCCCTCGATCCCCACCGGCGGCACCTGGAGCGAGGATGACGTGATCGTCTTCACCACCGGGGTCTACCGGATTCCCGGCGTGGTGTCGGCGGCCGGCGGCGAGCCCGAGCTCCTGGCCACCGAGGAGCCGAACGGCAACTACGAGTGGCCCTACTTCCTACCCGACAACCAGCGCTTCCTGGCCGGCCTCACCGGCGAGCTCGACGGCGTCGAGGGTCCCCACGTCGTGCTCCTGTCGCTCGCCGACGGCTCGCGCAGGGTACTGATGGCGGGCAACGGTCCGCGCTATCTCGCCTCCGGCCACATCCTCTTCAGCCGGGAGGGCAGGGTCTACGCGGTGCCGTTCGACCCCGACCGGGGCGAGCTGACCGGCGCCGAGCTGCCGCTGCCGATCCGGCCGCGGATCCAGGCTGGCCTGCCGCACGCCGACGTCTCCGACGACGGTCTCCTGATCTACGACGGCTCGCTCGCCGAAACGCATGGCCGGTTGATCTGGGTCGGACGCGACGGCTCGAGCACGCCACTGCCGAGCGACATGGCCTACTTCTCGCCCCGGCTGTCGCCCGATCGGACGCGGATCGTCGCCAGCTTCGGGGTCTCGGCGGGTGCCGACATCTGGATGCTCGATCTGGCCAGTCAGGCCCAGACCCGCCTGACCTTCAGCGGTCTTGCCTCCTACGCCGTCTGGAGCCCGGACGGCGAGACGATCTATTACACGGCCAACCGTGATGGTGCCTACGACGTCTACAGCCAGCTGGTCGACAGCGACCGGGACGCCGTGCGGCTCACCGAGGACGACCAGATCCAGGTCCCGACCTCGGTCTCCCCGGACGGCAAGACGCTCCTGTACTACGTCGTCCACACCACGAATCAGCGCGACATCTGGGCGCTCGAGATCGGGGGCGAGGCCCAGCCGGTACTGGTGACCTCCTACAACGAGCGCGCGCCGGTCTTCTCGCCCGACGGCCGCTGGTTCGCGTACGTCTCGGACGAGAGCGGGGAAGACGAGATCTACGTTCGCCAGTATCCGGACACCGGTAACCGCTGGCGGGTGTCGAGCGGCGGTGGGACCGAGCCGGTCTGGAATCCGAGCGGCGGCGAGCTCCTCTATCGGGTGGGCGACGCGCTCATGTCGGTGCCGATCGAGCTCGGCGATACCTTCCGCGCCGGCCGTCCACGCGAGATCTTCCGCAGGAAACTGGTCTTCGACTTCTTCGGACCGAGCCAGTACGACGTCGATGGGGAAGGAGAGCGGCTGCTGATGGTCGAGGCGCGGGAGACCGAGCCGTCACGGCTGGACGTGGTGCTCAACTGGGACGACGAGCTCGAGCGGCTGCTGGCGGCGGAGCAGAACTGATCGCGATCGCTAGAGCTTGAAGTCGACGGTCAGCTCGCGGTCACCCAACTGAACGCGACTCCGACTGGCCGCTGTCTCGGCGATGACCTCGCCCCGGCGAATCACGAACAGGCGCGCCGGCCTGAGTCGGAGCGCCTCGATCTTGTTCGCAGCCTGCAGAATCACCAGATCGGCGTTGCAGCCCGGCTCGAGGCCGTAGCCGTCGAGACCGAGGGTGCGGGCGCCGTTGACCGTGACCGCGTCGAACATCCTGGGCATCTCGTCCTGCCCGGTCATCTGAGCCACGTGCAGGGCCATGGCGGCCACCTCCAGCATGTCGTGGGTGCCGAGGCTGTACCAGGGGTCCATCACGCAGTCGTGACCGAAGGAGACGTTGACCCCGGCGGCCAGGAGCTCCGGTACCCGGGTCAGCCCGCGGCGCTTGGGGTAGGTGTCGTGCCGACCCTGGAGCACGATGTTGATCAGCGGGTTGGGAACCGCGCTGAGCTCCGCCTCGGCCATGAGCGGGACCAGCTTGCTCACGTAGTAGTTGTCCATCGAGTGCATGGAGGTCAGGTGTGAGCCAGCGACACGGCCCTCCATCCCCAGGCGCACGGTTTCGAACGCGAGCGTCTCGACGTGCCGCGAGAGCGGATCGTCGGTCTCGTCACAGTGCATATCGACCCGCAGACCACGTTCGGCCGCGAGCGCACAGAGCGCTCGAACCGAGCGAGCGCCCTCCTCCATGGTGCGCTCGAAGTGGGGGATGCCACCCACGACGTCGACGCCCTTGTCGAGCGCCCGCG
This sequence comes from Thermoanaerobaculia bacterium, assembly GCA_947259925.1. GTDB lineage: Bacteria > Acidobacteriota > Thermoanaerobaculia > Multivoradales > JAHEKO01 > JAHEKO01. The sequence continues at coordinate 76,250 of CAMYOG010000046.1, read as the reverse complement.
CCACCAGATCCGGCGCGCCGGCGAACCGGAAGTAGCCGTCCTGGGGAAACGCGACCAACTGGACATCGATCCATGGCGCCATCTCCTCGCGCAGCTCGAGCAACGCCTCGACCGCGATCAGACGCTGGTCGCAGACGTCGACGTGGCTGCGGATGGCCAGCGTTCCCCGCGCGATCGCCCAGGTGCAGAGCCTGCGGGCACGCTCCTTGACCGAGTCGACGGTCAGGTGCGGCTTGAGCTCGCTCCAGAGCTGGATCCCCTCGAGCAGGGTGCCGCTCCGGTTCATGCGCGGTTGCCCGAGGCTGAGGGTCGAGTCGAGGTGGAAGTGACTCTCGACGAAGGGCGGACTCACCAGACAGCCGGCGGCGTCGATCTCGCGCGTCGCCGCACCGTCGATCGAGGGCGCCACTTCGACGATCTTGCCGTCGCGAACGGCGATGTCCATGCCGGTACGGCCGTCGGTGAGGGTCGCGCCGCGGACGATGAGATCGAGGGTCATCGCTCCTCCTTGCGGAACGGCTTGAGCAGCGCCGCCGGCGGCCGGGCGCTCCGCGACACCAAGGCCATCAGCACGATCGTCAAGACGAACGGCATCATCAGGAAGAGCTGGTAGGGGAGGTCGATGACGCCGCTCGCCTGCAGCCGCAGCTGCAGAGCGTCGACGAAGGCGAAGAGCAGCGCGCCGCCGAAGCACTTCCACGGACTCCACTGCCCGAAGACCACCAGCGCGATGCACACCCAGCCCCGACCCGAGATGACCCCGAACGTGAAGGCGTTGAACTGCGCCATCGACAGGAACGCCCCGCCGACCCCCATCAGCATGCCGGAGAGGACGAGGCCCTGGTAGCGGAGCCCGGTCACGCTCACACCGGCCGCATCGGCCGCGCGCGGGTTCTCACCGACGGCCCGCAGGTTGAGGCCCCAGGGCGTGTGATAGAGGAGCAGCGCGGAGGCGGGTACCAGCAGGAGCGCGATGTAGACGAGCGCGAACTGGTCGAACAAGACCGGTCCGAGCAACGGGATTCCGGACAGGACGGGCAACGCCACGGTCTTGAACGCCTCGATATTGGGTGGCAGCGAAGGCTGGCCGAAGATCAACCGGTAGAGGAAGAACGCCAGGCCGGTCGACAACAGCGTGGTACCGATGCCCGAAACGTGCTGACTCAGTCCGAGCGATACGGTCAGCACGCCCATCAGCAGCCCCATCAGCGCGCCCGCCAGCATCGCCGCCAGGATGCCGAGCCAGAGCGAGCCGCTGAAGTAGGCCGCGGTGAAGCCGGACATCGCGGCCAGCAGCATGATGCCCTCGATGCCGAGGTTGAGCACGCCGCCGCGCTCGGTGAACATCTCGCCCAGGGTCGCGAGAATCAACGGCGTCGCGATCCGGATGACGGCGGCGAAGAAGCCGACCTGCAGGATCTCTTGAAGGATCTCCAACATGCGGCTATCGCTGAGTCGCGACCCTCCGAATGCGCAAGCGGTACTGTGTGAACAGGATGGCGACCAGCATGCAGATGAGCGCCACCCCCTGGAAGACGTCGGCGAGAAAGACCGGCACACCGGTGGCGCGCGACATCGCCTCGGCGCCGGTGATGATCACCGCGAAGAAGAACGCGGCCGGCAGAACGCCGAGCGGATTGAGCAGCGCCAGGGTCGCGATCACGATGCCGGTGTAGCCGTAGCCGGGGGAGAGGCCGGCCATCACCTGGAAGTGGATGCCGCCCACCTCGCTGACACCGGCGAGTCCCGCCAGGGCGCCCGACACGGCCGCCGTGGCGGTGATCACCATCGGGATCCTGATGCCCGCGTAGCGGGCCGCGATCGGGTTCTCACCCACCGCCCGGATGTTGAAGCCGAGCGTGGTGCGGCGCATCAAGAACCAGGTGAGCGGGGCGGCGAGCAGAGCCAGGAGCACGCCCAGGTGCAGCCTGGTGGCGGCCAACAGGATCGGGAACTCCGCTTCGATGCGGATGTCGGGCGAGTCCGGATAGCCGCTCAGCGGGTCTTTCCAGGGCCCGTCGACCAGGGCCATCATCAGGTAGAACATGATGAAGTTGAGCAGTAGCGTGGTCACCACGTCGTCGACCTTGTAGCGGGTCTTGAGCACCGCGGGGAGCAGCGCCCACGCCGCGCCCGCCGCCATCCCGCAGAGGAGCATCAGAGGGACCAGACTCCAGGCCGGTAGGCCGGCGCGGCCGCCGACGAACGCCGCCGCGATGGCGCCGGCGAGCAGCTGTCCCTCGGCTCCGATGTTCCAGAACTTGGCGCGAAAAGCGACCGCTACCGCCAGGCCAGTGAACGCGATCGGGGTCGCCTTGACCAGCGTCTCGACGAAATCGAACCTGCTCCGGAAGGAGCTCAAGAGCAGGTGCGCGTAGGCTTCCAGGACATTGGCGCCCGCCATCGCGACCAGCCCGGCGCATAGCAGGAGCGTCGCCGCGATCGCGAACAGCGGCAGTGTCACTCGGAGCCAAGTGGGAGTCTGCTCGCGTGACTCGAGGCGCAGCCGGATCATGGCGCGCTCTCGATTCCCGCCATCAGCAGGCCGACCTCGTGGACCGTGGCCTCCTCGATCGGCAGGACCCGTACGAGGCGCCCCTCGTACATCACCGCCAGGCGATCTGACAGCTGGAAGAGCTCCTCCAGGTCCTCGCTGATCAGCAGCACGGCACCTCCGCCCTCGCGCACCTCGAGGAACCGCTCGTGCACGAACTGCATCGCCCCGACGTCGAGTCCGCGCGTCGGTTGGGCGGCGAGGACGACCAGGGGCTCGAAGGCGAGCTCACGCGCCAGGAGCGCCTTCTGCAGATTGCCGCCTGAGAGGGTGCCGGTGCGAACGTGCGGCCCGGCGGTCTTGATCTGGAAGCCCTCGATCTGCTCCTCCACGAACGTCTGGATGCGGCCTCGGTCGAGAATCCCGTAGCGGCTGAAAGGGGCCGCGTGGACGCGTGGCAGCACCATGCTGTCGCTCAGGGGAAGTGAGGCGATCAGGCCGGTGCTCAGACGGTCCTCCGGAATCCGGCCGACGCCCAGATCCTGGACCGCGCGGGGGCTGGAGCGGACAACCAGGCGGCCAGTGATCCGCAGCTCACCATCGCTCGGCTCACGAACGCCGGCGATCAGCTCGGCCAGCTCCAGCTGCCCGTTCCCCGAGACCCCCGCGACACCGACGATCTCGCCGGCGCGGACCTCGAGCGACAAGTCCTGGAGCTGCACGCCGGGCTGTCCCGCCGTGCCGACCCGCTCGAGGTGGAGGAGGACCTCGGCCGGCTCCTTGGGCGGCTTCTCCGGCGGCCTGATCTCGTGCCCGCACATCAGCTCGGCGAGCTCGCGTTCCGACGTCGTCGTGGTGTCGTCGACGGTCGCGGTTACCCGGCCCAGCCGCAGCACCACCACGCGGTTCGTGATCTCGCGCACTTCGTAGAGCTTGTGACTGATGAAGATGACGCCGAGCCCATCGCCGGCCATCGCTCGGAGAGCGCCGAAGAGCGCCTCGGTCTCGAGCGGCGTCAGCACCGCAGTCGGTTCGTCGAGGATCAGGATGCGCGCATCGCGGAAGAGCGCCTTGATGATCTCCAGTTTCTGCTGCTCGCCGACTGCGAGCTCGGAGACCGGCACGTCGGGCTCCAGGCTCAGCCCGAAGCGTTGGCCGATCTCGGCCAGGCGAGCCCGGGCTCCCGAGCGATCGAGTCGCCCGCCGACGCTCGGTCGGCCGATCATCAGGTTCTCGAGCACCGTCAACGTCGGCACGAGGTGGAAGTGCTGATGGACCATACCGACGCCGAGCTCGAGGGCGTCGGCCGAGCCCGAGATGTCGGTGGGCCTGCCGTCGATCTCGATCTCGCCGCTGTCCGGTGTGTAGGTGCCGAACAGCATGTTCATCAGCGTGGTCTTGCCGGCGCCGTTCTCGCCAAGGAGGCCCAGGACGTCGCCGGCGTACAGCTCGAGGTCGACGTCCTGGTTCGCCTGCACGGAGCCGAAGCTCTTCGACATGCCGCGCATCGAGAGGAGCGGCGGCAGGCCGCTTCCCGTGACCATCAATCGGACTTGGGCGTACTCTCGTCGACGTCGACGCGGTAGTTGCCGGACATGATCTCGGCGGTCTTCTCTTCGACCAGTTGCTTGACCTCGTCGGGGAGCCGGTCTTCGAAGGTGTGGTAGGGGGCGAGATACGAGCCGCCCTTGGCCATGTACGAGAAGCCACCGAAGTCCTGAGCCGTGAAGACCCCGGCCTCGACCAGCTTGATCGCCTGCTGAACGGTCGGCCACATGTCCCAGACCGGTCCGGTGATCACATGATCGGGCCCGAGCTCACTCTGATCCGACATGTTGGAGATCGCGTAGACGTCCTTCTCGGCGGCCGCTTCGATGACCCCGAAACGCTCGGCGTAGAGGACGTCCGCTCCGGCTTCGACCTGGGCCAGCGCCGCCTCCTTCGCCTTGGGCGGATCGAAGAACGAGCCGATGAACGCTACCTTGACCTTGACGTCCGGGTTGACCTCCCGGGCACCGGCGATCAGGGCGTTGGTGATCCGGTTGACCTCGGGGATCGGCATGGCGGCGACCACACCGATGGTGTTGCTCTTCGTCATCTTGCCGGCGATCAGGCCCGCGAGATAGGCCGGCTCGTGGATCCAGTTGTCGAAGACGCCGAAGTTGGGCTCGGCCGGGCCGATTCCGGAGCCGAAGACGAAGGCGGTGTCGGGATAGGCAGCCGCCGTGCGGCGCGCTATGCGTTCGGCGCCGAAGGCGTCGCCCATGATCAGCTGATAGCCGCCCTCCGCGTACTCGCGCATCACTCGGGCGAAGTCCGCCGCCTTGACGCTCTCGGACCAGGTGTACTCGATCCCCAGCTCCTCCTGTGCCTTGAGCAGCGCGACATGGATCTGATTGACCCACGGTTCCTCGATCGGGGTCTCGAAGACGGCGGCCACCCGAAGCCCGCCCTCGCTCGCTGTGACCTCGGTGGCACGCGGGGCTGGAGCGTCGCCGCCACCGCAGGCGCCGAGGGCGAGGGTGCCGACGACGAACACGGCGAGCGGGAGTCGCCAAGACCAGCGCATGCCCCCGGCTGACGGATTGAATCTGCTACCGACCATCTCCTTCTCCTTTCGATCCGGTTGGACGGCCAAGACCGCCCGGCGTGGGGCGCCGCCGCCCCCCGCGAGCTGATCCTCGTCCAAACTGATAGTGCGTCCGCGATCCTACCAGGCGGCCGAGCGGCCGCCTGTGCCCGGAGATCTGAGCTACTTGTCGAGCGATCTCAGGTAGTCGCCGATCGAGCGCAGCTCGTCATCCCTCAGCGACGGGTTGCCGCCTCGGGGAGGCATCGAGACTCCGCGCTCGTTGAGCGGATGAGCTGCCGACCGGCCTTCGATCAGGAACGCGAGCAGCTCGTCATCACTCAAGCCCCTGACGAACTCGTTGGCGTGCAGGTCCTTGCCCAGCATCGCCAGGCCCCTGGCGTCGAGACCGTGGCAGACGGCGCAGGTCGACTGGTAGAGCTTCTTGCCGGTGGCGATCCGCTCTGCCGCGGGCGAAGCCGCTTTGCCACTTCCACCATCATCACCACCACATCCGGCGGCGAAAAGGGCGATCAGTCCTAGGATTAGTCTTTTCATCAGTTGGCTACCGCTCCGAGGCGGCCTCGACGATCTCCCTGGAGGAACTCCTCCAGAGTTGGGGCGGATTCTATGACGTGAGCGGCTCTGCGCCGAAGTCGAACTCCGTCACTTCTCAACGCTGGTCATGGGCTGACTCTGACAGACAGAGCTGGAGCGGATCCTGCCGATCTTCAACCGGCCTCGGGGGCCGAGCCGCCGAAATTCCGACGGATCCGGCCGCCACGTCCCCGTGAAATCTGGCGCAGCCGTCACTAACTCGATTCGTGCCCGGACCATCTGATCTCAAACAACCCTTTTGTTTGCATAAGCTTAGGCAGTTCTCGCAGCTCGCCGCAACGATTCGTCGATAGCGATATACGCACGGAACGGTCTTTGCGGTCGATTGTCCGTGCGCGAGGCTCGAAATGCATGCGAAAGGACGGCCGTCAGTGAATAAGCTCCTCAACATCGCGATCCTCGTGATTGCCCTGCTTGTCTGCACGGCAGCGGCACCCGCCGCGGTCGAAGACAAACCGCTGAGCGCGATCGTCCAGGCGAAGACCGTCGAGCGGGCGGCAGCTGCGGTGGTCGCGGCCGGTGGCGAGGTCACCCACCGCCTGACGATCATCGACGCGGTGGGTGCCCGACTCGAGCCGGGGCAGATCGCGGCCCTTTCATCTATCGATTCGGAGGTCCGCGTCTACGCGAATCGCACCGCCGAGATCGCCAAGAAGAGTGGTAACGGCAGCTCCAGGGGTAGGGGCAAGGAAAAGCAGATCGAAAAGAAGGGCCTCGACACTGTCTACGCATCGCTGATCGAGGCCGACAAGCTACATCCGCAGGGCATCGACGGCCGCGGCGTGACGATCGCCCTTCTCGACACCGGGATCTGGACCCAGGGCTCGATGATCGAACAGGGCATCGCCGAGAACACTGACGGCGGCGAGCGCATCCTGGCGCAATACAACGCCATCGACGATCTCGAGGCCACCGGCTCGATTCTCGAGCAGAACCTGGCCGGCGTCGAGGCGGCGGATCGGAGCGGCCACGGCACCCACGTGGCGAGCGTCGCCACCAGCAGCTACAAAGCCAAGCTCAGGGGCAACGACCGGAAGTTCAACGGTATCGCCCCGAACGCCGACCTGGTCATGGTCAGGGCGTTCGACGAGGACGGCGTCGGAACCTATCTGGACGTGATCCGTGGTGTGGACTGGGTGGTCCAGAACCGCGAACGCTTCGGTATTCGGGTCCTGAACCTGTCGTTCAGCGCCGAGCCCCAGTCGTACTACTGGGACGATCCTCTCAATCAAGCGGTCATGGAGGCGTGGCGGGCGGGCATCGTCGTCGTAGCCTCCGCCGGCAATCGTGGGCCGGACGCGATGACCATCGGGGTGCCGGGGAACGTTCCCTACGTGATCACCGTCGGTGCCATGTCGGATGCGGCGTCCAACAGCCCGGCGGACGATTTCCTGGCCTCGTTCTCTTCGACCGGTCCCACGGTGGAGGGGTTCGTCAAGCCGGAGGTCGTGGCGCCCGGCGGCCACGTCATGGGCCTGATGTCGCCGTCGGCGCGGATCGCCGTCGAGCATCCCGAATATCACGACGGCGCCAGCTACTTCACGATGTCAGGAACCTCGCAGGCAGCGGCAGTCGTCTCTGGCGTCGCGGCGCTCGTACTCCAATACGATCCGACCCTCACTCCCGACGACGTCAAGTGCCGCCTGATGAGCGCCGCGCGGCCGGCTGCGCTGAAGGACCTGGACGGCAACCTGGTTCTGGCCTATAGCGTCTTCCAGCAAGGTGCTGGGCTGGTCAACGCCCGCTATGCCGTCTTCGGTCTGACCACCGGCTGCGCCAACCGCGGCCTCGACATCGATCTCGATCTCGCGGGCGAGCAACACTTCGGCGGCCTCGCCAACCGCGACGAAGACGGCACCTACTTCCTGATGGGACTCGAGGGCGACGGCTTCATCTGGAACGACACCTTCGTCTGGAGCGACGGCTACAAGTTCCATCAAGGCTACGCCTGGGCCGACGGCTTCATCTGGAGCGACGCCTTCATCTGGAGCGACGAGTACAGCTGGAGCGACGCCTTCATCTGGAGCGACGCCTTCATCTGGAGCGACGCGCTGAGTGCTCCGATGTCGATCAACGTCTGGGTCGAGCAGGAGTAGGTTCCAGCCGGAGCGAACTCCGGTCGGGTCTGGGGCGGAGAGGGAAGTGCTTCGGCTACTGGAAGTAGGAGCCGATCTGGTCGGAGAAGTTGCCGAGCAGGTCCCTGATCTGGAGCCGGTCGGACTCCCCGGATATCCGCGGCTTGCGACGGTCGGGTCCCGAGCTTCGAGAGGTTCGACTCGTTGCCCGCCGGCGCTCGCCAGTGGCGTTCGGCACTCGTGCCGGTTGACGCGTCGGTCTAGTCGGTAACGGCATGACGTGCTCCTCCTATCTGTCTCCAGCGCGCCTGCGCTCGGTCGCGGTTCTCGGGCTCGCGAACGTCGAACCAGATGCCCTGAAAGAGAAATGCGCTCAGCTCGCCCATCATGGCGAGCTGTGGGAAGACGTCTTCCTCCAGCCTCGACGGCTGGTCGTCCGGGATCAATCCGAGGACCTCGGGCTTGAACAGATAGACCCCGGTGTTGATGATGCTGATCCCCTGGCTGGCGCCCTGGTCGACGAAGCGAGTGATCCGATTGCCCTGCAGGAGCACCTTGCCGTAGGTCGCCTCGGCGCTGCGCGGCTTGACCGCGATGGTCGCCAGCGTGTTCTCACGAATGTGGAAGTCGACGAAATCGCCGATGTCGATGTTGGTCAGGACGTCGGCGTGGAGTGCGAGAAATGGGCCCTCTTCGAGGTACGGCTGGGCGGCCTTGAGGGCGCCGGCCGTGCCCCGCGGCCGCCGCTCTTCGACGTAGCGGATTCTGGCGCCCAGGTGCTCGCCGTCGCCGAGTACCGCTTCGATCGTGGCGCACTCCGAGCCGGCTAGGACGACGAAGGAATCGACTCCGAAGCCCATCAAGTGCTCGATCATGCGCGTGATCAGCGCCTTGCCGCCGATCGGCGCGATCGCCGGAGCGGCGATCGCCGGCCGATCCCCGCCGGCGAGGAGGACCGCCGTGGACACGCGGGGCTGCAGACTCTGTCGGAGCAGAGTCTCGATGGCGTGGGAACGGCTGCGGATCCTCTGCTTGTCGATCATCCTGTCCACTTGCCGCAAGAGATCAGGCGATAGCGTGATCGTGAGCCGGCTCTTGGACCTCACCTCTTAACGCTCGCCAGTATGTCGGGTGTCATACTTTATCATACTTTTAGAGAGAATACCCACCTCCGTGCTGCAAGTCAAGCTCGGAGGGCGGTCGTAGTCGGCCCCGATTGGCCACCCTGGCTGGTAGAGTCCGGCTTCATCTGTGGCGCCATGATCGGCCGGACCCTTTCGCACTACAAGATCCTCGACAAGCTGGGCGAGGGCGGTATGGGCGAGGTCTATCGGGCCGAGGACACCAAGCTCAAACGCCAGGTGGCGCTCAAGGTCCTCCCGGAGCGACTGGCGTCGAGCCGCAAGCGCCTGCGGCGCTTCCAACGCGAGGCCGAGGCCCTGGCGACGCTCGATCATCCGAGCATCGTCACCATCCACAGCGTCGAGCAGGACGGTGGCATTCCGTTCCTGACCATGCAGCTGGTCGAGGGCTCGTCGCTCGCCGAGCAGATCCCCCCGAAAGGCACACCTCTCGAGCGGATCTTCGAGATCGCGATTCCGCTGGCCGACGCGCTGGCAGCGGCCCACGACAAAGGCATCGTCCATCGCGATCTCAAGCCCGCCAACATCATGATCACGGCCGAGGGCCGGGTGAAGGTGCTGGACTTCGGCCTCGCCAAGCTCGAGGCGGAGACCGGGGCGCCCGACGACGCCACGCAGCTCGCCACCGAGCCCCTGACCCAGGAGGGGCGCATCCTCGGCACGGTGCCGTACATGTCCCCCGAGCAGCTCGAGGGCAAGCCGCTCGACGCGCGCTCGGACATCTTCGCGCTCGGCGTGATCCTGTACGAGATGGCGACCGGCCAGCGACCCTTCCAGGGCGACACCTCCGTGTCACTGATCTCGTCGATCCTCAAGGACGTGCCCCGGGACGTCGACGATCGGCGACTCGATCTGCCCCGGCACTTCGCCAGGATCATCAAGCACTGTCTCGAGAAGAGCCCCGAGCAGCGGTACCAGAGCGCCAAGGACGTGCGCAACGAGCTGCGGCATCTGCGACGGGAGCTCGGTGGGGAGGCGTCCAGTGACGCCAGGACGGGAGCGATCCTCGAGCCGGCGCCGGCGGCGCCCCGCAGGCTCGGGCGGATGCTGGGGATCGCGGCCGTCGTGGCGGTCTTGATCCTGGGCGCTCTGGCACTGCGCTCGTTCTTCGTTGCCGACGATTCAAGGGAACCGGAGGTGGCGGCGGGCTGGGAGCGCCGCGTCTCGGACCCGGAGGCCCGCCTGCTGTTCGAGCAGAGCGCCACCTACCGCAGGCGGCCGACGATCGAGGTCAACCTCGATCTGGCCGAGCGCAACCTGCGGCGGGCGCTCGAGCTCGAGCCCGGCAACGCGTTTCTCCAGGGCGAGCTGGCCGAGACCCTGGCGCTCCAGCAGCGCAATAACCCGCTCGAGCAGCGCCGCGACGAGGCGCAGGCCCTGGCGGACGAGGCGATCGCGACCGATCCGTCGATCGCTGCTGCCTGGGCCGCGCGCGCCGAGCTGGCGCGGCTGGCCGCTAACTACGAGGCCGCCGGTGACGCGGCCCAGCGGGTGAAGGAGGCCGATCCGGAGGACGTGCGCGGCTACATCCTGCTCGGGCGAAGCCTGATCTGGGAGGGCGAGGTCGAAGAAGGGCTGGCCGAGCTGCGCCGGGGCATCGACAAGGAGGGCGGGGCGATCCGGGCTCGCTACGCGCTGGCGCTCGGCCTGCTGCGGCTCGGCCAGTTCGACGAGGCGGCGGTCGAGTTCAAGAAGGTCCTGGATCTCGATCCGGGCCACATCCGAAGCCTCAACCACCTGGCGACCACCTACTTCTTCGCCGGGCGCTATCTCGAGGCGGTGCCGCTCTACCGGCGGGCGCTCGAGCTCCAGCCCAACGACACCGCCGCCAACAATCTGGGCACCGTCTACTACTACCTCGGGCGGATGGAGGAAGCGGTGGACGCCTACCTACAGGCCGACCGGATCGACCCCGGCAACCCGATGATCGAGAACAACCTGGGCGACACCTACAGCCTCGTGGATGACGCCGAGTCCGCCCGCGGCTGGTACACGAAGTCGTTGGCCAGCAGCGACAGGAGGCTCGCCGCCGGGGGCGGTCGCAGCGGGCTCCTGCAGCTCAAGTGGCTGGTGACCGCCAAGCTGGGCCGCCACCAGGAGGCGATAGCCGGGATCTCCGCCCTGGCGGAGGAGCTGCCCGACGACCAGGAGGTGCTCTACACCGCCGCCCAGGTGCACTCGCTGGCCGGGCTGAAGAACGAGACGCTGCAGTTCACCGAGCGCGCGATCCGAGCGGGTGCCGCCCGCGAGGAGTTCCGCCGTGCTCCCGAGTTCGCGGCGCTCCACGACGATCCGGACTTCGTCGAGCTGCTGGTCCAGGATCTTGGCGATCGGTAGGCGAGGCCGACCACGGCGGACCTACCGATCGCTGGTGTCCGTCTGCTGCTCGAGCTCGACCAGATCCTCGCTATCCGGTCTGGCCTGGCACGGTCACGGACGCTAGCCGCTCAGGCGCCGCAGCGGGAGTTGGCTATTCCGTCGACTCGGCCGCCTCGGGCGCGGCCGGCGGAGCCGGCGCGTTCCAGATGTCGACGACGATCTTCCACGAGCCGTCCGCCTGCTTGCGCCAGATATGGACGTCTCGTTCGTCCGTCGTCACCATCTCACCGTCGGGGCCGGGCATGGTGAGCGAAGCCGGGCCGATCGAATAGCCGAGGTCTCCGCCGGCTCCGACCACAACTTCGGTGTCACCGAAGGCGAGGGCGAAGCCCTCGATGCCCGCTACCTCCTCGACGAACGCCTCGAACGCCCCGGGGCCTTCGAGCGTCGCCTCGTTCGGGGGGAAGGCGACAGCGTTGTCGGCGTAGAGCGCCGCCATCGCTGCGGCGTTCTTCGCCTCGCCGGCCTCGTTGTACGCGGCGACCGCGTCGCGCAGCGCTGCCGTTTCGGCGGCGATGTCCACGGTGGGTTCTTGCGGCGCCGGCGCACAGGCCCCGACCGCGAGCGCCGCGACGGCAACCAACCAGATCGCAGGTCTCATGGATACCTCCTTGTCCTTGGTGCAGGAATATTACACCGTTTCTTACCGACAAGGGGAGGCCGGACCGAAAAGCCGGGCAGTGAGGCGCTCGATGACTACTCGCCGCCGCTCAGCTGCCACACCCAGCCCTGCACCATCCGCAGCGAGCTGGTCCCCGCCCGCTGGTGCGCGATCAGGATGAAGTCGCCGTCGGGGGTGACGTCGTAGTTGGCCTGCGGGGTGTCGAGGTTGAAGAACGACCCTTCGAAGAGCAGCTCGGGAGTACCGGGCTGGAATCGAGCGCCCGCGATCACCGGAACGCCGTACATCGCATCCCCCAGGCGATAGAAGAGCTCGGTCCCGTCGCGCGACCAGACCGGCGCGCGGCCGCCTTCGACCGACACCTGGACCCTCGCACCGAACGCCTCGAGATCCTGCACGTAGACTTCGAGCCGCCCGGTGGTGTCGCTCACGTAGGCGAGCCACTTGCCGTTCGGCGAGATGACCCCAGGCGTCTCGTTGGCCTCGGTCTTGACCACGGAGCTCGGCTCGGAGCCGTCGAGCGGGAACCGCCAGATGTCCATCAACGTCTCGGGTGAAGGGACCGTCAGGAAGACGGCCTTGCCGTCCGGGGTGATCGAATCCGGGCCGACGAGGGACGCGCGAGAGCGAGCCGCGGAGGCACTCACGACCTCTTCGTAGAGCGACCGTGGCGCGTCGCTACCGTCGGCCTTGCGGCGCCTGAGGTCGCGGAGGTAGGTCGTATAGACGATCTCCTCGCCGTCGGGTGACCAGACACCGGCTTCGCCTTCGTCTTCGGTCAGCCGCGTCAGGGTGGACCGGGTGCGGTCCAGGAGCCACAGATCGGCCTCGTCTTCCTGGATGGTGACCAGTATGCGGCTGCCGTCCGGCGACACGCGCGGGTGGCGCATGCCACGTGGCTCGCGCGTCAGCTGTTCGGTGCGGCCGGCGCGGTCTACCAGCATGAGGTGAGACGGCTCGCGCTGCGAGGTGGTCTGATAGACGAGGGTGCCGTTGCCGGCTACCGCGTATTGATATTCGTTGGCGCCCGGTAGTGCCCAGACGGGCTCGCTGGTGACCTCGAGCGTCTCGGGGTCGAATCCCAGGACCAGCAGACCGGTCGAACGCCCGACCACCAGGCGGTTTCCCGGGAGGCTCCGTGGTTGGCCCCCGGCACCCTTCGCCAGGGAGACCCGACGCTGCCCGTCGAGGGTGATCGCCGCGACCTCGTCCGCGTCGGTCCCCGCGCCGCGATCGATCACGAACGCCACCGCCTTGCCGCCCGGCAGCGACGCCGGCCGGAGCAGACCGGACTCCCCAGCCGGCCGATCCGACGACGCGAGGACCTGCGGCGACCCTCCGCCTGGATCGACCCGCAGCAGGCTGTCCCCATCGGAGAACACGATGACTCCTGACTCGAGCCAGGTGCCCCCGATCGTGCTGGGCGCGTCACAGATCGGGAGCGAGGCGCCCCCTCGGGTGTTGACCTTCTTGAGCTGTCCCCCGGCGAAGAAGGCGAGCCATTCGCCGTCCGGGGAGAAGAACGGTCGCTCCCCGTTCTCACTGCCGTCCACGACGACGCTCTCGTAGGTCGAGAGATCGCGCAGGTAGATGCGCCCACCCTCTGGGCTGGCGGTCGCGAAGGCCAGGAGCCGACCGTCGGGCGTAAGGTCCAGGTTGGCGCCCCAGCCCTGGCGCAGGATCTGACCCTCGGGCAGGCTCAGGGTGCTTCGGATCACCTGCGACGGCCCCGATTTCGGCTGAAGAGCCCTGGTGGCAAGCCATCCAGCGACCAGCGCTACGAGTAGTGCGGGCACCACCCAGGCGAGGGACAGGCCAGTCTTCCCACCCGGAGCCTCCGTACTCTCAGCCGGGAGATCCGGCGCCGCCAGCGATTCCTGCAGCAGGATCCGCGCGTCGGCTACCGAGTGCAGGCGTTGCGAGCGGTCGCGCTCCAGGGTGCGTCGCAAGACCTCCCGAACCTGCACGGGAGTGTTCTTCGGTAGGCTGCCCGCTTCGAGGTCACCCTGCAGCACGGCGGCCAGCGTGTCGCTCACCGTCGTTCCAGTGAAGAGCCGAGATCCAGTCAGCATCTCCCAGAGCAGGACACCGAGCGCCCAGATGTCGGTCCGTTGGTCGACTTCCTGGCCGCGCGCCTGCTCGGGGCTCATGTAGGCCGCGGTGCCCAGGAGGACCCCGGCCTGGGTCATGTTCGCGGTGAGGGTAGGGGAGGCGGCGATGTCCGCCGAGCTGCCGCCGTCGCTACTCCAGGCCTTCGCCAGGCCGAAGTCGAGGATCCGGGCGTTGCCTTCGGAGTCGACCTTGACGTTGGCCGGCTTGAGATCGCGGTGGATGATCCCTTGGCCGTGCGCGGCCTCCAGGCCTTCGGTGATCTGGACCGCGATCTTGGTCGCCTCTTCGATCGAGATCGGACCGCGCTCGAGCCGTTCCGCCAGCGTCTCGCCCTCGGCGAGCTCCATTACCAGGAAGTGGGTGTCGTCCTGCTCGCCGACTTCGAAGATGCCGGCGATCGAGCCGTGGCTGAGCGACGCCAGCACCCGCGCCTCGCGCTCGAAGCGCGCGAGTCGCTCTGCATCGGCCGTGAACTCCTCGGGCAGGACCTTGATCGCCACCTCCCGGCCGAGCTTCGTGTCGGTCGCTCGATAGACCTCACCCATGCCGCCCTCACCGAGCTTGGCGGTGACCTCGAAGTGGGAAAGAGTCCGCCCGATCACGATTGAGGGGCGATCTTATGTCAGGCGGGAGATCGAGCCGCTAGTCGCCAGTCCCCGGCAGCACGAACTCGGTCGGCGGCCGTTCCTCGAAGCACGACGTATCGAGACCCTCGACCGACCCCGACTCGATGAACGCGAGCTGGATCTGACCGACGCACGGTCCACCGATGCCGTGCCCGGCACTCGGTACCACCACGTGCAGGCTGTTGGAGAGGTGCTTCGCCACCTCATCGGCGCCGGCCGCGGGCGTCACCGGGTCGCGGCTGCCGGAGAAGAGCAGGGCCGGAGCGTCGCTCTCGACCGGCTCCCAGTGCGACGGGTCGAGCTTGGCGTGCGGCCAGACCTCGCAGACGTTCGCGTAGCCACCGATCAGGTAGTCGCCGAGGAACGTCCCCTCGGTCTCGCGCGCGATGATCTCGTCGTCGAGCCTGGCGACGTCCTCGGCGCAGATCACCGAGAAGTGCATCCCCGCCTGGTCGTCCGAAGCGCTCACCCAGCCACTACGCTGGAGATAGTAGTCGGCGAGCGGTTGCCACTCGCCCGCGGCCGCGCGGCTGAGCATCAACGGGACTTCCGCGGCCCTGCGGTAGAGGAGTCCGCGCAGCGCATAGCCGAGCTCTCCGGGCCCGAACCGGACGGTTTTGCCTTCGGCGGTCACCTCGGGTG
Organism: Thermoanaerobaculia bacterium; assembly: GCA_947259925.1. Classification (GTDB taxonomy): domain Bacteria; phylum Acidobacteriota; class Thermoanaerobaculia; order Multivoradales; family JAHEKO01; genus JAHEKO01. The sequence goes on along the minus strand of CAMYOG010000046.1, from coordinate 60,971 downwards.
GGTCGGTGCGCACCCGCTCGAGCACATGCGCCACCGTCGCTCCGAGATCGGGATAGGCCGCCGAGCAGGCCTCGTTCCTCGAGCATTCGGCCACCAGCTCGTCGAGTGCGCTCTGTAGCCCCCGAGCGTGGGTGACATAGCCGCCCCCGGAGATCGGCCCGGCGGCCATCAGCACCGCGGTGCGTACCGACTCGGGGTGGCGACGCAGAAAGACCTGGATCTCGCGCGTGCCGTACGAGCCGCCCCACAGGTTGAGGGCGGAGTAGTTGAGCCAGGCACGGAGCTCCTCGAGATCGTCCATGTTGATGGCCGAGGTGTAGAGGTCGAGCTGTGCCCGCTCGGAGAGCTCGTCGCGACAGGCCTCGATGTGGTCGATCGGGAAGATCTCCCCGAACCGCGACTCGACCCCGCCCGGGTACTCGACGTCACACGCAAGAGCCTGCGAGTTGCCGACGCCCCGGAAGTCGAGCAGGAGCAGGTCGCGATTCTGCCGCAGGTCGTTGTCCTGGATGATGAACGGCGACGGCCGGGTGACCGACGTCCCCGGGCCACCGAAGAAGTAGGTGATCGCGTCGCTGTTCTTCGAGCTCGGGTCGAGGGCGTCGGCGATCACGAAGGCGAGGTCGATCGTTCTCCCGATTCGTGACTCGCGATTCTCGTAGACCCGGTAGCGACCGCAGCGGACGCTCCCCTCGAGCTCCTCCATACACGGCTGGGTCATGCCGGTGCCGGCGGGGGCATCGGTGGGGAGGGTGGGGAAGGTGGGGGTCGGTGGCGGCGGCTCGTCCTGGGCGATGACCGGGACGGCGAAGAGCAGTGTGGTGACTGCGAGGAGGAGACGAGTGGGTCTGGTCACGGCTCGCAGTCGACCTTGCACCGAGCGATCTGGCTGGCGATCGGCAGCACCCTACGCAGGTTCCGGGCGGCGTCCGCCGGATCCTCCTCGCCGCGAGGAACGCCGGTCGGGATCCCGGAGTACTCGACCGCCGGGTTGGAGAAGTGCGGGATCCGCCGTCCCGCCGCTACCATCACGGTCCCCACGATTCCGAGCCTGTGGCCACGAGCATAGGGACGGCACGGGCCGCCGCCTCCTTCTTCGTGCTCATGGCAGTTCGCCAGGTTGTGCCCCAGCTCGTGAGCGAGGATCAGCGGGACGGTCTGAAGGCATTGCGCGGAGATCGTGCTCTTGAACGAGAAGCCCTTGATCGCTTGCACGCGGTCGAGAAAATCCCGTTCCTGGTAGATCCCGGCGGGACCTGGAATCGTGGCCCATCCGCAGCCGCTCTCGGTCGCTGCGATCACGGTAGCGTACTCGGCGCCGAAGCGCCGGCTGAACTTCCGAGACCGCTTGTTCAGCTTGGTCTCCTGGACGTGATCTCGGTGGACGTCGAACAGATCCTCGGACTCGTTGTACCTGGCCGGCTTCACCCCGACCAGCCGCACGCTGCCGTCGACCCCGCTGTTCTCCAGAGCGAGATTGGCGTCGGCGATCTGCAGCTCGAGGAGGGAGATCAAAGCGTCTCTCGAGCCGATCTCCTGCAATGCCTTCTTCGTGAAGAGTACGACGAGGTCGATGACCGGTGAGTCCGAATCGGCCCGCAAACGGCTGCTGGCGGGTGCTCGGCCGGGTATCTCGTGGGGCGCCGCGGCGAAGTCCATCTCTAGAAAGTCGATGCCCGTGGGTGGCGAATCCGCCTCGATCACCGCGGAGTACCCCGAGCCGACAGGGATCACTCTGAGGGGTTTCGTCGGGGAGTAGACCGTGCCCGCGACGGCGTCGCCGTGCACCACCAGCACGAACTGAGTCCCCGGCACCGACTCGACGATTCCGCGCACCACACGGCTGCCATAGCTCGAGGTGACGGTGCGCTGGACGGTTCCGATCAGTCGCAGGTCCGGGCCCAGTCGAATCGGCACCCGTTGACCCGGTGCCGCATCCCGCAGGACCGATGGGCGAGTCTTGACCGCCCTCGACTCCGAGGCCAGAGGTGCCAGCGAGCCGACAAAGGCAGCGGCGAGGGTCAGAGTTGTCGGTAGCAGTGCTCTCACAGCGTGAACCTCCGTGCTCGAATCTCTCCCGTACCCTGGTGAGCTGAGGCCCGAAGCTATCAACAAGTACCGTAAGCTCGCCACCACTCCGGAGGAGCGAGTTACCCGTCCAGGGTCATTGGCGTCTCCTCCCACAAGCTGACCTCGGTGGGCTCCTGCACCAGGACGCGGTTGCCGTCGGGCGAGATGGACAGCGAGGACCCGGCTGCGTCGTAGTACTCGATATCGAAGAGCTTGCTGGGAGCCCTGGCGGAGGCTCCGGTCGAGTCAGGCAACCCTGCCGCGAAACAGTCGTAGACTAAGAAAGGAGGTACCGAGTCATGCTCGTGTTGAGCCGCTCGTGTCTCGCAGTTCTCCTTCTCTCGAGCCTCACGCCCGCCTGGGCGGCCGAGCCGCAGGTGGAGGATCGCCTCGAGGTCGTCACCCTCGACGCCCGGGACCTCGCCGAGGGAGTTGTCCTTTCCAGGGCGTGGCGCTATCACCCCGGCGACGACCCCGCCTGGGCCGAGCCCGGCCGCGACGATTCGGGCCTGGCCCTGGTGGAGCCGGCCCTCCACGAGGCGGCGGAGACCCCCGGCGGTTGGCCGGGCATCGGCTGGTTCCGGCGCCGTGTGCGTCTCCCCGTCGAAGCCGGCGAGATCGCGCTAGGCCTTTACCTCGTCCAGGCCGGAGCCTCCGAGATATACCTCGACGGTCGAGAGGTGGCACGCTTCGGCACCGTTGCCAGCTCGGTCGCCGAAGAGGAGCCGATGGTGCCGCAATACGTCGCCGCGATCACGCTCGAGCCCGGTGTCGAGCACCTGCTCGCCGTGCGCTACTCGAACGCCACCGACAACGTGCTGCCACGAGACTTCCGGGGCTTCCACCTGACGGTCGGCGAGATGCAGGCGCTGACCGCCATCGGCATCCGTGAGATTCGCAACTACACCGCGGCGATGGCCGGCACGATCGGACTGTTCGGAGCCTTCGCGATTCTGCATCTGCTGCTCTTCCTGTTCCGCCCCAAGGGGGTCGAGAACCTGCTGTTCGCCCTCTTCACCGGCTCGGTGATGGCTCTGTTCATCACCGAGGTGCGGATGAACGCCGGCAGCGATCTGGCGCAGATGCTGGTCTTCTTCAAGTGGGTCATGACCCTGAGCGTGGTGATGGCCCTGTCGGCCCTCTTGCTCCAGCTCAAGCTCTTCGGCCGACGGTTCGGATGGACCTTCTATCTCGCTCTGGGCTCGGCGGCCGTGGCGCTGCTCTGGGTCTGGACCCGGCCGGTCTGGACCGACATGCTCTGGGTGACCATCTTCGTGGTCGTGGTGCTGCTCGAGGTGCTCCGTCTCGCGGTCTTGGCGCTGCTTCGCCGAGAGCCCGACGCCTGGGTCGTCGGACTCGGCTTCCTGGCGCTCACCCTCGGCATCATCGCCAACACGCTGCGTAACCTGGATCTCGTGGAGGTGCCCTGGATGGCCGTTCTCCTGATCGGCTACGGCACGCCGGTGGTCTGCATCTCGGTCTATCTCAGTCGTCGGGTGGCGCGCGTCAACCGGGAGCTCGAGGCCCAGCTGCGGCAGGTCGAGGAGCTGACCGCCAAGACCATCGAACAGGAGCGGTGGGCGGCGCGAGAGGAAGCCGAGCGCGAGCTCCTGGAAGCCGAGAACCAGCGCAAGACCGAGGAGCTCGAGGAGGCACGTCAGCTGCAGCTCGCCATGCTGCCAAGCCAGCTACCACGACTGAAGGACTACGAGCTTGCCGTCCACATGACCACCGCCAACGAGGTCGGCGGCGACTACTACGACTTCGCACCCGACGTAGACGGAACCTGGACCCTGGCGGTCGGCGATGCCGCCGGTCACGGCGTCCACGCCGGGATGGTCGTGGCGGTGGCCAAGAGCCTGTTCCAGAACTGCCGCGACGAGCCGAGCCTGGCCGAGCTGTTGCGGCGGATCGGCGAAGGGGTGACCGGTCTTCACCGGCGCGAGGCGAGCATGGCGCTGCTGCTGGCGCGCCTGCAGGACCACCAGCTGCGGGTGACCTCGGCGGCCATGCCGCCGGTGCTGATCTGGCACGAGGAGGGCGAGCGGGTCGAGGAGGTGCTACTGCCGAGCGTGCCGCTAGGGACGATCGCGGGCAGCGACTTCCTCGAGCGCGAGATCGAGCTGCGGCAGGGAGATACGGCGCTGATCATGACCGACGGCTACGTCGAGATGACCGATGACGCCGGCGATCCGCTCGGCTACGACCGTGCGCGCACCTGGTTCGGGGAGCTGGCGAGCCTGGCGCCCGAAGCCATCGTCGACGGCCTGCTGCAGCGGGCTCGGGAGTTCCTGGCCGGGACGCCCCTCGACGACGACCTGACCCTCCTGGTGCTCAAGGCGCAGGGGTGAGGTTCCACCGGACACGACCATGGCGCTTCTGAAGTTCGACGGCTAGGAGTCAGCCGACGGCCAACAGCCCGCGGAGGGTACCGGGTGAGGTCCACGCGGCCGGCAGCCGAGCCGGTCGGCGTCAGGCTCCTCCGGAAGTCCGATCGTGCGACCCCACCCGTCGGAGTGGTGGCGTCCAGGGCGACGGGTGTTAGCTTTCTTCGTAAGGAAGTAAGCCAGTGAATCTGGCGAGGCGTTTGTGTGCGCAGGCACACCGGCACAGCGGTGTCGAGAACCTCGCCACCGCGCCCGGTTTGGGCCTATGACCCTCGCGTCGGCGGGACGGACCGCAGGCGGCGAAGATCGGGTCGCTGGCCCTCCATGGGGGTTCTCCACCTTCTATCGGTTTCGGGCTCCCGCCGAGTTCCCACGGCAGGGGACGGGGATCTGCCGTGAAGGAAACCGGCCGCACCTGAAAGCCTTTGCCGGGGTCGGGCATATACGTGCAGGAGGACGGTCCAACGCAACCGGGCACGAAATGATGCCGACCCTCGTACCAGCCGGGAGAGCCGAGCCCCGTCGGAACGGGCACTTCCAGTCGCTTCTACGCACCGTGGTGCGCGGAGGGCACACCGACGGTCAGCGCTCAGTCGAGGAGCAGCTCGAACGGGCGGCCCGGGTCCAGCGGAGCCTCTTGCCCGACCTTTCGGTTCCGCACGGAGAGTATCGGTTCGCGACCCTCTACCGACCGTGCGAGGCTCTCGGTGGGGATTTCTACGACCTCGTTCGGTGCCGAGACCGCGCGACCCTACTGGTCTCGGACGTCATGGGACACGGGCTCGAAGCGGCCCTCACGACCATGCTCCTGAAAGCGGTCTTCCAGGAGACGGCCCGGGTCGTCAGTGGCCCACGAGCGGTGTTGGCCGGGATGAACGCCCGCCTTCATCCCGCCGTTCCCTCCACGGCGTTCGTAGCCGCCGGCGTCGCGAGTCTCGACCTGACCAGCTCCGAGCTCCGGTTCGCGAACGCTGGGCTGCCCCATCCGTTCATCTTACACGCGTGCTCGCGGACGGTGGAGGAAGTGAGTCTGAACGGGCGTCCTCTTGGACTTTTCGGCGACCGACGGCGTACGAGCTACGAGGTCTCCTCGCTGAGTCTGGCGCCGGGTGACGTGTTCTTGGTCGCCTCCGACGGACTCGGCTCGGTCATGGCCAGCGAGAACGAGGCGTTCGAGGACCAGCGGCTGCGCGAGAGTCTCTGCCGACTGGCGGGGCATGAGGGGAGTGCGGTCATCGAGGGCCTGATGGCGGAGGCCACACGCTTCGGCAACGGCAACCTGCCTCCCGACGACATCAACCTGGTGGCGATTACGAGGACCAACTGGCCCGGAGAGCATCGGGACGACCGCGCGGTCTGAGACTCGGTGCACTCCGGGCTTTCTTCAACTGCGAACAGGAGAAAGAGCCATGGCGAAAGACAAGCAGAACGAGCGGCCCCAGGACAAGTGGACCTTCATGGTCTATTTCGCCGGTGACAACAATTTGAGCGAGGAGATGGTCCTGGCTTTAGAGCAGATCAAGGCGACCGGGATGATCCCCGACGTAAGTGTCCTGGCCCAGTTCGATCCGAGCGGGCTGGGAATCGCCACCCAGCGCTACCTCTTCTCGAAGGAGAGATGGGAGGCAGCACCGGAGGACCCGGATCTCGAGTACTTCAGGGTCGAGGAAGTTCGCGACCTAGAGGGAAAAGAGCGGGGTGAAATGAACTCGGGAAGCCCAGAGGCGCTGAGCGAGTTCATCACCTGGGCCGTGGAATCGAGACCCGCCAAACACTACGCGCTGGTTCTCTCCGGGCACGGCAGCGGCATCACGGAGAACTACCTCCTGCGCGACGACAACCCGGTCGATTCACTGACCATCCCGGAGCTTCGAGAAGCTCTGACAGCCGATGAGCTTCAAAAGGCTCTGAAACGCGCCAGGGGTCGGATCGACATCCTCGGACTGGACGCCTGCTTCATGAGCATGTTCGAGGTTTGTAGCGAGATGCTCAAAGCGCGCGTTCGCATCCTGATTGGCGCCGAGGGCTATGAGCCCGAGTTCGGCTGGCCCTACCACCGGATCCTGGAAGCGAGCCGAAACAGGTATGAGCGCACCGGAGAGCATCAGAGCCCCGAGCAGTTGGCCAGGACCATCGTCAAGGAGTACGTCGACTACTACTGCGACTTCGGTCGGAGTGCCGGCCGCTCGGTCGATCTGGCCGCGATCAAGCTTTCCGAGTTGAAGACGCTACCGAAGGCCGTTGAGAGCCTCGGAGAAGCGCTGAGCGAAGCCATCTCTGATGAGCGACTCCGAGATCAGGTCCTTCTCGCTCACTGGTGGGCACAGACCTTCAAGTACGACCAGTATGTCGACCTGGCAGACTTCTGCAACAAGCTCAGGAAGCAGCTGGAGGCCCAGAAGCTCGATTGGGACGGTGTTCTCCAGGAGCGCCTCGGAGCAGTAAGCACGGGCGTCATGAAGTCGGTGATCCAGTCCGGATTCAGCGGCTTCGCGTACCAGTACTCCCATGGCTTGTCGATCTATTTCCCGTGGGCGGTAGTCACTGACGACTACTCCGAGCTGGTGCACGGGGAGAGCCGCCGAGCATCGCGGTGGGCGAAGGGCTGGCTCGGCTTCCTCAACAAATACGTGAAGGAAACGCGACGGGATCTGGTCCCCGAATTGAGTGCGTACACGGGCGAGGATGTCCGAGAGCTCGAAAGCCCGGACCCCGGCGACCCCCCGGAGAAGTGGGATCGCTATCGCAGGAACCGCTACCGCAGGAATCGCTATCGCAGGAACCGGGCTGGAGCTCGTGAGCGCCGGGTGAAGAACCTCGCGCCCGCGTTCGGGAAGGTCTTCTGCCCGCCCTTGCCGAGCCGAACCGTGGAGGCCCGGGAGAAAGCGGTACTGCACTGAGAGCCCGGATGCCATGAAGCGACTCTCGGTCGCGATCTCGGTTTGCCTCCTGCTGGCTGGTCCGGTCCCCACAGCCGGACAGGAGAGCTTCGACCCCGGCACGACCGCCGGGGAAGACTGTCCGCATCGGGCGGAGACATACCGCGCCGAAGCGGACAGGTTGCGACGCCTCTACGAGAAGGAGACCAGTCGAGAGGCGATCGAGAAATACCGTGTCGCCGGCCGTGAGTGGGCGCGGTGCGGTGAGTTGCGCGAGGCCGCGAGAGCGAGCTACCGCATCGGGTCCATTCACGAGCAGATGGGTGCGCTGCGGAGCTCCCTGGAGTCGTACGGTGAGGCGCTCGGTCTCAGTAGGGAGTCCGGCGATCGCGTCCTGGAAGCCGAGATGCTGAGCCATGTCGGCGTCGTGCAAGCCCTGCTCGGCGACGAGGACGAGGCCCTGAGGAATTGCAGCGAGGCCCTCTCGCTGGCTCATCATCTCGAGAGCTCGAGGGGAGAGGCAGCCGCGCTGATCTGTCTCGGTGAGGCTGCCTACCATCGCGGCGCTCAGAAGGAAGCCCTCGAGTTCTACCGCGGAGCCGAGCCCCTGTGGCAGGGGGTAGGGGACCGATGGCACCAAGCGAACACATCACTCCTGCTGGGCTACTCCTACTCGGACCTCGACGAGTTCGATCGCGCCAGCGCGCACTATCGGGCCGCTCTGTCCCGATGGGAGGCACTCGGGGACAGGCGAGGAGTGGCCCTGACGCTGGTCGCCCTCGGGCGACTGGAGGAGCGTCTGGGCGAGTATCAACAAGCCTTGAACCTGTTCAACCAGGCGATGGGTCTCGTCGAGCCCATGGGCGATGTCGTCTGGCAGGCGAGTGTTCTGGTCGGTGTCGGCGATGTCCTCCACCTGCTGGGTGAGAGCCGCAGCGCCCTGACTTACTGGAACCAGGCCCTAGAGCTCTTCTCGGGCGCGGGGCTCCGCGACGCCGAAGTGCAGACCCTCCACGCTCTCGGCGAGGTTCATCTGATGCTCGGCGATCATGAGCTTGCCTTCACTTGTTCTCGGCAAGCTCTCATGTTGAGCCGGGAGCTGGGCAACAAGAGGTGGGAGGCTTACTCACTTCGGCTTCTCGGACTCGGACATCACCTTTCGGAAGAGCCGCGCAAGGCGTTGTCTTTCTACGAAGAGGCTCTGTCTCTCTCGAGACAGGGCGAGGACCGCAGGTTCGAGGCCTACACCTTCGGAGATATGGCCCGCGCCTACGAGCAGTTGGGTGAGCGCGAGAAGGCGCTCGAGCACGCTCTCCGAGCCGTGGAGTCGAGCCGGGTGGCAGGCGATCAGTTCCATGAGGCGATGGGGCTCTACGGCCTGGCCTGGTTGACGAAAGCTCAGGGCGACCTGCATGAAGCGCGGCAGCACATCGAAGACTCTCTGCGCATCGTGGAGTCGCTGCGCTTCGGCGTCGCCAGCCGAGAGCTTCGCGCTTCCTACCTGGCCTCGATTCATCAGTACTACGAGCTGCACACAGAGCTCCTCATGCGTCTCGCCGAGAGCTATCCTCAAGCAGATCTGGTAGCGGAGGCCCTGCGGGCGAGTGAGCGCTCGCGGGCTCGGTCCCTGCTCGAGAGTCTCGCCGAAGCCCAAGTCGACATCCGCCGCGGAGCCGCACCGGAGCTCCTCGACAGCGAGCGACGATTGAAGCGAACACTCGAGGGCAAGACCGAGCGACTGATGCGGCTGTTGAGCGAGGAGTCGGACCCGGAGGAGGTCGAGGCGCTGGACGAGGAGATCCGAGAGCTGACCCTTCGCTACGATCAGATTCAGGCCCAGCTCCGCAGCAAGAGTCCGCGTTACGCGGCTCTGACCCAGCCACAGCCTGCGACCCTCGAGGAGATTCAGCAGCAGGTTCTCGACGACCGGACGCTGCTTCTGGAGTACGCCCTGGGCGAAGAACGTAGCTTCCTGTGGGTGGTCTCGGAACGGGAGCACGCCGGCTATGTGCTACCTCCCAAGGATCAGATCGACCAGGCGACCCGGGGCGTCTACGAGCTCCTGACCGCGCGACAGCCCGTCGCCGGGGAGACCCTGGCCGAGCACCGGCGTCGGGTGAGAGAGGCGGATAGTCGGTACTGGTCCGCGGCCGCACGACTGAGCGAGGTTCTCCTCGGCCCGGTTGCCGATCGGCTCGCGGGCATGAGGCTCCTGATCGTCCCTGATGGGGCGCTGCAGTACGTACCGTTCGGGGCACTGCCCGTGCCGGGAACCAACGGGAGTCCCGTTCCCATGGCGATCGAGCACGAGATCGTCAACCTGCCCTCGGCGTCCGCTCTGGCGGTGCTGCGTCGGGAAACGGCGGGGAGGAGGTCACGCCCCCTGTCGGTGGCGGTTCTGGCCGATCCGGTGTTCGAGCTCGATGATCCGCGTCTCCTCGCCGCGATGGACAGCACTGACGCGTCGAGCGACGTCTCGCGGTCGACAGGTGCCGTACAGCCGGTGCATCGAGCCCTGCGACAAGCCAGTTTCCTCGACGATGGGACCTTCAGCGTTCCGCGTCTCATGGCCACTCGCCGCGAGGCGGATGCGATCGTAGCGGCAGCGCCCGCGGGCGCCAGCCTCAAGGCGATCGGTTTCGAGGCGAGCCGAGACACGGCCATGAGCCCGGAGCTGGGCGAGTACCGCATCGTCCATTTCGCCACACACGGCCTGGTGAACAGCGAGAATCCTGGACTGTCCGGCATCATGCTGTCGATGGTGGACAGGAACGGGAACCCACAAAACGGCTTCCTCGGGCTCCATGACATCTACAACCTGGAGCTGCCTGTGGAGCTGGTCGTACTCAGCGCATGCAACACCGCACTGGGAAAAGAGGTCCGGGGAGAGGGACTGGTCGGAATCGTGCGCGGGTTCATGTACGCGGGTGCACAACGGGTGGTGGCCAGCTTGTGGAAGGTCGATGACGAAGCCACCCAGGAGCTCATGCGCCGCTTCTACCACGGGATGTTGAAAGAACAGCGCTCGCCGGCGGCGGCACTGCGGCAGGCTCAGACCGAGATGTGGCGTCAGAAGCCCTGGCGCCCCCCCTTCTTCTGGGCCGCCTTTGTCCTACAGGGAGAGTGGCGATGAGCCTCTCTCGACCGAGATGACGTTCAAGCCGCAAGCATGGAGCAAGCTGACCCCGGAGTCCTATCCCCGGCTCTATGAGTTCCTCGACCCGAGGGATCGGCGTGCAGCCATGCAGGAGCTCGAGAAGATCAGGGTCCAGCTCACGCGCATGTTCCAGAGCTACGGAGCCGACGATCCCGAGGTCCTGGCCCACGACACGATCGACCGCGCGGCGGTTCAGTGCGAGAAACTCACCGGCCCTTGTGTCGGCCCGCCATTCCCGTTCTTCCGTGCCTTCGCGAAGCACGTGTTCCAGGAGTCGTTGAGGGAGCGGTACAGAACGCAACCCTTGCCTCTGTGCCTACCGGCTCCAGAGCCGGATCTCGAGGACCAGGAGAACAAGGAGCTCATGGATCGGTGTCTGGAGCAGTGCCTGGCGAGCTTCTCCGACGCGAATCGGGAGCTTGTTCTCGGCTACTACCTTGGGGAGAAGAGGGCGAAGATCGAGCACCGGAAGGAGCTGGCGGAGCAGCTGAAGGTGCCCCTGAACGCCCTGCGAATCAGAGTCTGCCGCCTCCGAGCCGTCCTCAGGAAGTGTGTTCTCGAATGCGTAGAGGCTCGGAGCGCGGTATGAAACGAAACGGGCTTCTTGGTCCTTTGCATACGGAGGCGGTGAGGACGAGCGGATGTGGGTGGAGCTGATGAAGCTGAGAAAGAGCGAGTTCAGACGTTATCTCCTTGCGGACCCGTTCTCCGACCTGCACGAGGAGGTCGAGGCCTGGCTCCGCGAGGCGGACGACGAGGCCTTCGAGAAGCTGCTCGGTGAAACCGAGGACGAGCTCATCGACGAGTTCGTCTGGGACGAGCTCGCTGGAGACGAGATACCGACCTTCGAGAACAACTTCTTGGGCGACCCGGAGCGTCGCCGGAAGCTGAGCTCAGCGCTGAGCTTCGCGCGCGCTTTCAGAGACCATCTCGAGGAGAGCGGTGCTCGACGAATCCGGCAGACAGAGGAGCCTCTCAGAGAGCCCCTCGCGTTTCGACCGCGGCTGCCGGCGCTGTTCACCCGTCCCGCGTGGGGAGCTGCAATGGCCGCCGCGCTAGCCGCCGTCGTGGTCGGAGGTGCATGGATCCTGCTGAACAATCAGCTGCTGGAAGATCAGCTCGTTCAGGCCACTCGTGAGCAGGAAGCGCTCGCGGAAACGGAGGCGGCCGCACGCCAGCAGTTTGCCGAGCAGCAGAATCGCGCTGACCAGATCGCAGGCGAGCTGCAAGACGAGCGCACCTTGCGCATGGCACTGCAGGGAGAACTGGAGTCCCTGAGAGGCGCTACACCGATCGTATCGATCGCCTCGATCTGGCTCTCGCCCGGTCTCATGCGGGGTGGAGGCGAGATGGAGCGAGTGGTGCTCCCCGAGGAAGCGATTCTGGCCCGACTCCTGCTCGACCTGGGCATCGACGATTACGCGAATTACCGAGCCGTTCTCAACGACGCCGCAGGTGACGAGCTCTGGAGTCAGGCGAAGCTGGAGGCCGAGACAATTGACGGCAGAGTGGCCGTCGCCCTCTCACTGCCGGCTGACCTGCTGCCTCGAGGTGACTACTCCATTCGCCTGAGCGGCGCGACCGCGAGCGGTGACCTCGAGCTCGTGGGCAGGTACTATCTCAGGGTTCTCCGAAAATAGGGCGTCTACCCTGCCGGGCACAGCCCTTGCTGCAGAGAGAGGCATGAAGAGAGCCGACGTCCTCGCCTCCCTGGACGGGCCTCCTCCCGCAGCGGGGCCGAAATACTTCGGCCCCGCGGTCATACAGAAGTGAAGGGAGACCAAACCAGGATTCCCGGAAGGAGATGAACCATGGAGATCACCACCAGATGGCACAACTCCGTCGCGATTCTCGACCTTGTCGGACCCATGACAGCGGGTGCGGACACCAAGCCGCTACACAACCGAATCGGGTGCCTGATTCAAGGCGAAACACACGGAATCGTGCTCAACCTCGCCGGAGTCACCCGACTGGACGCCTCTGGGATCGGACAGTTGGTAATGCTTCATGAAAAGCTCGAGAGCGCTCACGGGAACCTGCAGCTCATGAACGTGGACAGGCGTCAGCGGCGGCTTCTCGAGCTAGTCCGGCTCCTCGACGTTTTCGACCCCGTCGACTCGGAAGAGGAAGCCTTGGAGCGCTTCCGGACCTCGTCGCGGGCGAGCTCGCGGGCCGACCGGGCGCATCGTCGGGGGCGGCTCCGCCGCCACCATTCCCTTGCTGTCTGTTGACGTGCGGGGAGTGCTCAAGGCGCAGGCGTGAGGTCTAGTCTTCCTCAGGCACCGGGTAGCCGAGCGAGATCCAGGCGCTCTTGAGTCCGGGTGAGAAGAAATACGACCGCCAGGCGTAGGTGTGCATCGCGTCGCCGCCCGTGAAGAGACGCTCGAGCTCGCTCAAGTCGACCTCCTGCTCGAGATCGACGTAGGCGACGCCCCTCGTTTTGGCCTTGTCGACCGCGGCCACTGTCGACTCGAGCAGTCGTACCACCTGGCGGAGATACTCCTCGTCCCGTTGCACGGGTCCGTGACCCGGGATGATGGTCTCGGCACCGAGCTCGACGATCCTTCCGAGCGTGTCGATCCAGTCGCGCATCGGCGAGTCGAAGGCGAACGGAATCGGCGCCACCAGCACGTCGCCGGTGATCAGCATCTTCTCCTCCGGTAGCCAGACCACCGCGTCACCCTCGGTGTTGCCGCGTCCGAGCCACGACACGACGATAGTGCGCTCACCGCGCTCGAACAGCAGTTGATCGTCGAACAGGAGATCCGGATAGACGAGCTCCATCGTCGGCAGCTCCGGCTCGAGCGCTTGGCGATAGCCGTCGAAGAGGCGAATCCCCATGGCGCGATCGGGATCGTCGGCCTCGGCGGCGGCCGCAGCGGCCTGGAGATCGCGGCCCGCCAGAGACTTGTAGGTTGCCTGGCGTTGGTCCTCCAGCGGCTGCCATTCCGTCTCGAGCGAGGCGAGTGTCGCACGGTGGGCGACGATCTTCGCCTCGGGAAACGCTTGCCGATACGCGTGATTGCCGTTGGCGTGGTCGTCGTGCCAGTGGGTGTTGATGACGTGGCTCACCGGCTTGTCGGTGATCTGGCGGATCTTGCCGATCACGGCCCGCGCTGCAGCAGGGTCGATGTGGGTGTCGACGACGAAGACGTCCGCCTCGTTGACGATCACGATCGAGTTGCCGTCGACCGGCCCTGCCAGAGGGTCGGCTCTCGAATGCAGGTAGATACCGTCGGTCGGCTGGCTCCAGGTGTAGCCAGGGTAGATCTGCTTGGCGAGCGTCAGCGGAGCGAACAGAAGAAGGACGGCAACATGGAGCAGAGCCTGGCGCATACGGTAAGCCCGAAGGAAGGAGTCATACATCTCTACGGGGGGGGAGCCGCGGGGTTGCGGTCCAATCCCTGCTCCCGGCTACGACCTCCCGATGGAGCTCAGGCGGGTCGAGCCACCCCCGCCCGCGCACCGTGTCGTCTATCCGCTCGACCTTCGGCCGATGGTCGAACCGGCAGGCCCCCGGCGCCTCGGGAAGGGATTCGACGCAGCGCTTCTCACGGCGGGGACGGACGTGGAGAGCGGCGGCTAGCTGGCGCTCACTCTTCTGCCGGCGCCGGGCCCGGGATGTGCCGCATCGATTCGCGGATCGCCGCGGTGATGCCGAACTGGTCGTTGTCGCTCACGTGGTAGTAGACCGTGCCGTTGGGCATCATCACGAAGACGATGCCGCCGTAGCCGAGCATGAACGGCGTCCAGAACTCGGGCTGCCCGGGCCAGAGCTCGGAGCGACGCCAGCGGAAGGCGTGGAAGCCCTGGTTGTACATCCAGTCGACGCCCGCTTGAGGGCCGCGGTCGTCCGGATCGCGTTGCATCGTCGCGTCCAGTAGCCCGGGGTCGAGGACCTGGCGGCGCTTGATGCGGCCGTCCCCGAGGTTCAGAAAGGTCGTGATCTTGGCGATGTCGTCGCGGATCCAGAACATCCCCATGTACCCGAGCGGCTGGCCCCGCCAGTTGTTCTCGGCAGTCCGCAGCATGGTGTGCGCCCCCGGTCCGAGCCGCAGCGGGCGTAGGACGTCATCGACCACCAGATCGAAGATGTCGGCCCTCGGGCCCCGCCGCTCCGCGAGAAACCCCTGGACCGCTCGGGTCAGGATGAACGTGTCGCTCGACCGGTAGACCCAGCGTTCGCCGGGCGGATCGCGGCGCGGAGCGTCCAAGGCGGCCGCGATGCGCTCGGGATAGGTCTCAGCATTGAAGAACGGGCCCATCCGCGGGCCGTTCTCGTCTTCGAACACCGCCGCCGACCAGTAGTGCCCGGTCGTCATGTCCAGGGCGTGCTCGAAGGTGACGTCGCTCCATCCGCCGGCCGCCGCGACCTCGGGCACATAGTCGACGAGGAGCTCCGAGAGAACCTCGTCTCCGTAGAGCTGGACCAGTCGCAGGATAGCGACCCCTGCGAAGGCGGACTTGGCGGTCGAGTACGACGGCAGTCGCATGCTGTCGCAGTGCGGGTACTCCCCATAGCGGGTGGGGCAGGCGCCGACATAGTTGACGCCCCCCGCCACGACACCGTAGGCCGTGCGATGTCGCTGCGTCACGCTGCTGCCGAAGACGCTCGGATCGGTACCGGGGTAGTCGGTGGCGAGCTGCTCGATCGGAGCGGTCGGTATTCGACGCCTCACCTCGCGCACGAAGGCTCTGCGAATCCGGCGCTGCCGCCTGACGCTTCGGGGCTCGTAGCTGGCGTCGAGCATCCCCCAGAGGTCGGCCTTGAAGTAGAGGCAGGTCTCCTGGGTCACCTGGTACCAGACCGACGAGATTGTGCTCTCGCCGAACAGGAAGGTCAGGGTGCCGTTGTGCGTGCAGTTCTGGTTCTTGCCGACCAGCGCGAAGGGCAGAGAGGCGCGGGAGAGCCCGTCGTCGGACTCTTCCTGCCAGACCCGTCCGGGCTCGAGGAGGTAGTTCCAGAGCGGGTGCGAGGTGATCACGAGCCCACGGCGCACCGGGATCAAGTGGCTGCCAAGCTGCACCAGCTCGAAATCGAACTCGGGCAGATGGCGCCGCTCCGAGCGTCTCCCGAGCCCGAACCGGTCTTCGAGAATCCGCCAGGAGCCCCGCGTGCTATGACCGGAGAGCTCCAGCCGACCGACGAAGGTGTGGCCAGGGTGACCGGCGTCGGTGGGCAGAGCAAGGGCATTCTCGGAGACCGGTCTCGAGCTCTCGAGGCCCAGTTGCAGCTCACGGCGAGTCAGCCGGGTCCTCTCGACCTCGCCCGAGCCGGTCAGGGGGTCGCCGGGGACGACGAGTGCCGCTCCCGCGGTGGTAAAGCTGGCCAGACAGCCGGCGGCCAGTAGGGCGAGCGCGAGGGCATACCTGCGTTGGCTCATTGCGCCAGGGTCCCTGCCTGCGAGTCGGTACCCTCTGGAACGGGGCTACCGCTCTTCAGGTAAGAGGGTGTTAGCGGGAACTATCCTCCGGCGGCGCCGGAGGGGACACGGATAGGAGCGGTGTGAAACGACTGGGCCGCGCAGCTTGCGAGAGCCTCACTCCCGCCCGCGCACCCGCTCGGCCATCCCCTCGACCTTCGGCCGATTGTCGAACCGGCAGGCCCCCGGCGCCTCTGGACGGGACTCGACACAGCGCTTCTGCAGCGCCTTCTTGTTCGGTTTGTTGCCGGTCTCGGTCCGACCGGTCAGGAGCTTCCGCGCGGCGAGCTCCTTGACCTCGCTGAAACCGCAACGGCTCGCTCTCGGCGATCGCCCCTGTTTTGGACGTCGGACTACTTGAGCTCGATCTGAATGACCTCCAGGGGCTCGCCCGAGGCGTTCGTCGGCTGGTGCTGGCCCGCCGGTGCGAAGATCGCATCGCCGGCGCTCGCCGCGAGCTCCTCACTCGACCCGTCCGGCATCGTCATCTGGGCGACCATATCGGTCAGGAAGACCGCGACGCCGTCCGGGTGGTAGTGCATGATCGACTCCTCCCCGGCGCCATAGGTGATTCGGACAATCCGAACGAGGTCGTTGTCGAACTCGGACGAGTAGTGATCCGGGTCCACGACGACGGGATCGTCGCCGCTCGGCTCTGCTGCTACTCCGCCCCCCTTGAGCTCGACGAGTACGAGTCCCCAAGGACCGTCCGAGATGTTCTTTGGCAGGTGGTCGCCCGCTGGAATGAAGAGAGCGTCGCCGGCGTTCGCCGAGATCTCGTCCGTCGAGCCGTCCGGCATCGTCATCTGCACGAGATGATCGGTCAGGAAGACTGCGACGCTGTCCGGGTGGTGGTGCATCACCGACTCCTCACCCGGTCCGTAGGTGATCCTGACGATTCGTACCTGGTCGTTCTCGAACTCGGCCGCGTAGTGCGCCGCGTCGACGACGATCGGATCGACAGGGCCTTCGGCCTCAGCGGCGGCCGGCTCTTCTGCCTCCGGTTCGGCCATCTCCGGCTCGGGCTGGGCGCAGGCTGCAGAAAGGATCAAGAGCATCGCGAGCAGCGAAGCGAGCTTGGCGGACATCGAAACCTCCTTTGTTATGGAGTGGCAAGAGTAGCACTACCGGCTCGGACCGAAGCACCGGTGCCAGGCCTGCAAGATGCAAGTTGGAGCCAGGAACGGTGGAAGCTGAGCGCAACCTGCATCTTGCAGGTCCGGCACCGTTACCCTGCTCGGGACCCGAGTCAGCGAACACGATGCCGACTCGTGGGAGTCGAGATTCAGCTCGCAGTGGCTGAGCGCGATCATGACGAATTCGCCAACGGGTCTCACGGCGTAGTTGGTCTGGGGGGTGTTCAGGTGGAAAAAGGGAGGCGATCGCCCCTGTCGAGCGGTAGGCTCGAACCGACCACCGGCGATGGCGGGACCTGGGCTCTCAGGGATCGGTCTTGGGCAACAGGACCACCTACCCCCGCCCGCGCACCCGCTCGTCCATCCCGCCCACCTTCGGCCGATTGTCGAATCGGCACGCCCCCGGTGCCTCGGGCCGGGACTTGACGCAACGCTTCTGCAGCGCCTTCTTGTTCGGCTTGTTGCCGGTCTCGGTCCAGCCGGTGAGAACCTTCCAGGCGGCGAGCTCCTCGACCTCGCTGAAGCCGCAGTGGCTCGCTCTCGGCTCCTTGACGACGCCTAGAAGGAAGCTCTCCTCGGGCACCAGCTCCGAGTAGTCGCTCAGGTTCTCGACGAAGAAGACCGGGTCCTTGGAGGTGTGGAGAGATAGCACCTTGGCGTCGCCGATCTTGCCGTCGAGCTCCGAAGCGTCCTCGAGCTTGTTCTCGGCCTTGGACTCGGGGGTGACGCGGGCGATAGTGGCGTTCACCTCCGGGTCGCCATAATCGACGCCGACGTTACCGATCGGGACCTTGCCCTTGAGCTTCTTCTTGTCGCGGACGAGGTCGACCATGCCGAACGTCGCCAGGCGCATGGCATCCTGGAGGCCGCCTTCGCTGAGCCCGGTGATGGAGAGGAGATCCTTCAGCCGGCGCCTCTCAGCGGCGCTCCGGCGGTTCTTGTCCTTGGCCAGCCCGGTGCAGAAGTCGACGGCGGCGGCGATGTCGCCGGGCGCGAGCCCGTGGGCGTTGGGCAGTCCCTTGGCACCGCCGGGGATCTCGGCGCCTGCCGCTTCGGCGCAGACGGCGTCGTAGGCGAGCCTCAGGTCGAGGGCGCCTTCCCAGTTGACCTTGCCGGCGAGCGGTCCGCACATGGCGAGCGCGCCGACAACGTTGCCGAGCTTGGCGTTCTCGAGGGCCTGGGCCGCCACCAGCGCTCCGGCCGACTCGCCGGCGAGATAGACGCTCTTCGGCCGTCCGTATCGCGACGAAAACACCGTGAACACCTTCTCGAGGTCCTTCTTGCTCCGGAACGTCGGCCAGCCGGCGACGCTGTAGCTGGTGGTGCCGAGGGCGTAGCCCTGGTCGAACTGCCGCTGGGCCAGACGACTGAAGTCGGGGATCTCCAATACGCCGAACTCGTTGGATGCGTGGGCCCAGATGACCAGCTCGCGGTTCCAGTTCTCGGGTACGGCGAGCAGGAAGCTGGCGCCGCCGGCGGCCTTGCCCTCGAAGCAGTCGCAGTCGACGACCTCGAAGGTCATGGTCGAGCTCCAGGCGCCGTCGCCGAGTGGATTCGCCGCCCGGACCCGCCAGGTGTGGAGGCCGGGGGCGAGTGCGGCCGAGAGCCGGCGACAGGTGTCGCCCTGACAGACGTCGGCGGCCGCCAGCCGGACCGAGCCGCCGAAAGCATCCTCGAGCTCGTAGCTGTCGGCGCCGGGCACGGTCTTCCAGCGGAAGATCGGGGTGTTGTCGAAGACCCGCTGCACCGGGCCGACCGCGGCCGGCGCGGTCGCCGGCGGCGAGTCGAAGACCTCGAACAGCGCCGCCCGGCTCCAGGTGCCGCCGCAGACGTTCTCGGCCATGACCCGCCAGGTGTAGCGGCCGGTCTCGAGACTCTGACCCAGGTCGTAGGCGCATTCGGTGTCGCTGCACTCGAGGTCGGTCAGCGACTCGTCGAAGATCGTCTTGCTGCCCGAGCGGATCTCAAGCCGGTAGCTGATGGCTTCGGGATCGGGCTTCCACTTGAATTCGGTCGACAGGCCGCCCTGCGAGTAGAACGCCCCCTCGGGACCACGCAGCGCCTGGATCTGCTTGGGTGCGGTCGGTACGACGCTGAACGCGGTCTCGGCCGACCACGGGCCGTAGCCGGCGGTGTTGCGGGTCTGGATCCGCACCGAGTGGTTGCCCTTCTTCAAGCTGACCGGCGAGATCGTGCTGCAGCCGCTCCGGCCGCAGGTCTCGCCCTCGAAGAACCAGCGGTCGAGCCGGGTGCCGTTCGGGCTGCTGATCTGGATCCGGAACGAGTTGCCGCACCTGGCGCCCGCGACGGTCTCCCTGGACCACGAGACCAACGCGTCGGTGCCGCAGACCTCGGCGTCCTCCTCGGGGCCGCTGAGCTCGACCGCGCCGGGCGCCCCCCTGGAGCCGAGGACCCGATGGAACTCCCTGCCGAGAATGTCGTAGCCGCGCGAGTTCGGGTGGCCGACGAAGTCAACTGCCGGTGGCGCCGGCGTCCAGTAGTTGGAGACGAAGCACCCCGCCCCGGGGGCGGCGCCGTTACAGAGCTTCGCCCAGGAGTCGACGAAGCACTGCTTGTCGGCCGACGCCCGGCCGGCGATCAGGTTACGCAGGCTCTTGGCGGCGGAGTTGAGCGCCCCGGTCTGCGCCCGGGTGACCGACGGGTTGAACTGGATGATCGACGCGCGTGCGACGCCGACGCCCCGGCTCTCGGCCTTGTCGGCCATGGCGTTCAGGTTGAAGAGCGCGGTCTGGGCCGAGACGTCGGCCAGATCGTTGGTCCCTTCCATGAGCACCATCAGGTCCCAATTCTTCTCGCGCAGGACGCCGTCGAGGCGGGTCAGGCCCTGGGCGGTCATCTCGCCCGACCTGCCGCGGTTGGTGAACGAGCAGTCGCCCGACTTGCAGTTGTAGGAGCTCGCCAGACGGCCGGTGTGGCCGCAGGTGTCCGGGCTCGACGCGCTACACGAGCCGCCGCCGAGGTCGAACGGGATGGCGTACGTGACGCTGTCTCCGAAAGTGACCACGCGGAAGGTCTGGGCGGTGGCCGGGAGGCCGAGGAGCGCTCCGGCAACCAGGACCAGGAGGGAGAGGCGCGCCGCGCGCTTCATCGGCGTTCCCTGCCGGTAGTGGGGAAGACGAGGCGCGGCCGGCCGGCACCGGGTGCGACGACCAGGGGCCGATCGGCGACCTCGCCGCCAGCCGCTGTCGTGTAGACGATCGTTCCGAACTCGTCGACCTCGACCAGCGACCAGCCCTCGAGCTCGACCGAGTGGTAGGTGACGAAGACTCGGTCGCCAAGCTGCTGCCAGCCGGCGTCGACCGCGCCGCGGCCTTCGAGCGCGCCCGCAAGCTGCCAGGCGGAGCCGTCGAAGACGGCGGTCCGGATCCGGTAGTCGTTGCCGTCGTAGAAGCTCCAGGCGACGCTCGCGCGGTCGCCGTGGGCGACCACCGAGGGCAGGATGTCGGGGACGCGGTTACCGCGATGAATCCGCTCGGGGCGCGACCAGTCGCCGTCGATCCGGCGGGTCCAGTAGATCTCGTCGTCGTGGCCGTCGAAGCCGGCCCAGACGGCGAGCCAGCTGCCGTCTGAGAGGACCGTGGCGCTCAGGGCGAGCTGCGGGCGCCCGCGCGACGGCGACACCAGCTCGCTCCGCTCCCAGGAGGTGCCGTTCCAGGTGGCGGCGCGGATCGCGAAGTCCTGCTGGTTCGAGCCCTCGAGCCAGAGGACGCCGTCGAGGCGCTCGTCGGCGGTCACCAGCACCGGTCCGGTGCGGAGGTTGCCGGTGCGGGACGACGGCACCGGGAGCTCGTGGATCGCGCCGTCGGTCCGATGGAGGAAGAAGAGCTCGCCGGTCGCGTCGTTGGTGCCGGCGACGATCTGGCCGTCTTCGGCCTCGACCGCCGCGTGGGGACGCTGCGTGGATGCGAGCGGCATCCGCTCCGAAGCGGTGGCGGATCTCCAGAGACGCACGCCGTCGGCCTCGCGCTCGAGGACCAGCTGGGCCGAAACCGGGCCGGCGCCGAGGCTAGCGATGGCCAGGAAGGTCGAGAGCGCCAACGCTCGCTTCCTCGGCGTCATCCCCTCACCTCGACCTTCAGCCGTACGGTCCGGGTGCCGTAGACCGCGAACCAGCTCACCTGCTCGCTCACCAGATCGAACTCCAGCAGGTAGCTTCCGGTTTCGGACATCGGCAAGCTGGCGTCGAACGAGGCGCTCTCGCCCGGCGGTACCGGACCCTCGGAGACCGGCTGCCGGAACCAGAGGTAGTCGGCGGTCAGGAGCTCGCCGTGCGCGTCGAGCAGGTTACAGCCGAGGCAGACCCCGCCGATTCCAGCCGAGGCTGGGAGCCAGGTGGCGGTGCCGTCGTTGATGACGGTCACCCGGGCTACGACCGACTCGCCGGCGCCGACCTCCAGCGCCGCCGGCTCGATCTCGATCCGCGCGTGCAGGCCCTCTGCCTGGCGGCTGTCCTCGTGCCGCTCGCCGCTCTTGTAGAGGAAGAAGATCCGCTCGTTGGCGAGAGTCTCGCGCGTCCGTTCGGAGAACCGGTCCGAGCCGGCGCCCTCGGCGAGAAGGGCGTCGAATTCCTCGAGGTCGAGGAGATAGAGCGGTCGGTGGAAGACCGCCACTCGGAGATCCGAGAACCCGGCCCGACGAGCCGCATCCCAGATTTCGGCGAGGTCGATATCGTTTTCGACCACACGGTAGCGCCTCATCTCCGCCTGTGAGTGCGGTGTGCGCGAGTGGTCCGGTCCCGGCTCGGCGAAGCCGGCGATGCCGCCCTCGACCAGGACCCGACCGAGCTCGGCGATCACCTCGGCCGGATTCGGGACGTGATGGAACGCGTCGAGACAGAGGATGCGGTCCACCGAGGCGTCGTCGAGGTCGAGCCGCCGGCCGTCGAATGGCAGGAAGGTCGGCGCGGGGGAGTCTCCGAACGGCGGATGCTGCCGGTAGAGCTCCTTGCCGAGGTCGAGCGCCGTGGTCGACGGATCGACCGCGATCACCCTACAGCCGAGCTGCGAGAGATAGTGCGACGCCCAGCACGTCCCAGCCCCGAAGTCGACGACGCTGGCCCCCGGGAAGAGCTCCAGGCCGCGCACCAGGGTGGCGAAGCTGAACAACAGATCGGGGGCGTCGCTCGGCCGGGTGAGCGGCTTGCCATGGAGCTCCTCCGGCACCGGATGGCGGGCGAAGTAGGTCTCGGCACGCCGGCAGTGCTCCTCGATCGAGTAGCTGGCGATCAGCTCGCGCACGTCGACCTCGGACGCCGCCGTGCTCGGCGCGTCAGGTGCAGGCCTGGAGGCGTCTCCGGCCTTTAGCGTGGGTTCGGGATTGCGCGACACTTCGGCCGGATTCGGAGGTCAGAGCTACGGCAGGAGCCGCTTCCCCCGGCCGGAAGACTAGCAAAAAAAGAGCTTCGTAGGCAGGCTCTAGGAGCGCCAGACGGCGTAAAGGGCGGACAGCGATACGGAGATGCCCAGAAGCTGCGAGTAGACCCAGAGCACCAGGAACGTCTTGAGGGCGGTCTTCCAGCGCGATTCCTTGTAGAAGCGCCGCAGCGCCATCGGCAGATAGACGAGGATCATCAGGATGAAGCTGGCCACGTAGACGAACGCGCTGGCGGGCAGCTCGATCCTGAGGATCTGGGTGACCAGCCAGGCCAGGCAGGCGAAGAAGAAGAGGGCGCTCTGGTAGTGGAGCGAGAAGACGAGGTGGTCGAGGTAGAGCGTGTGGACCGCCTTCTCACGCGTCTTGCGCCGCAACGGGTGATAGAGGAGCTTCAAGGCGAGCGCCAGGAAGGGCACGAAGAGAATCAAGGTGAGCGGCAGCGTTCGGCGCAGGCCCTTGAACATGATGTCGACGACCTCCTGCTTCGGTAGCTGCTTGAGCCGTTCGATGCGCTCTGCGGAGAGATTCACCAGCCAGCGTTCGACCGGGTGATCTGTTTCCAGGAAGGTAAAACTCCGCTTGACCGTGCCTTCCAACTCTTCGCCGATGAGCTGGCCGCCGACGTAGAGCTCGAAGTTCGTGGCGTCGACCGACTCGAGCGTCAGCAGGGTGGAGAAGAGGATCAGACTTGCCAGCAGATAGAGCCGGAACGGCCGCAGGAACGGCGCGCGCCTGCCGCCGATGTAGAGCTCGCTCAGGTGGCCGGGGACGACCAACGCTCGGAGCGATCGGAAGAGGCGGCTGTCGAGCGCCAGCCAGTCGGAGAGTGCTTCCTTGCCGACCTGCCGAAGTGGTCCCAGATGCGATTCGAGCGCTTGCCCGCAGTGCGGGCAGTACTCGGGGCCGGCCGGCCGGCCGCAGTTCTCGCAGCGGGGGCGGCTCTCGACCGGTTCCGGCGGGGGCTCGGTTTCGGGCTCGCTCACGGGGTGACCGGAGTCTAACGCGCCGCGAATGAGTAACCTGTCACCGAATCTGTCGACAGCCTTAGGTGTTCCGCCGAGGCCCGGTTTCAGCGAGCTGCGGGGTGCCTGGGCGGAAGATCTGAGAGCAGATGGATTGCCACACGGGTATGTCCATGAGCAACACGCTCTCGGGTACGAGTTTGCCGCCGAACGCTGGATGCGGCGCAACACCGTAGCACTGACCCGCGGTGGGCACTTTACCCAGGTCGTGGAGCTGGTAGACCAGGAGTGAAAGAAGGCGCTCCTCCTGCCACAGTGGATCGTTGACCCGCGCCTGAAACTCCTCGGGCGATTGCGCGACGAGACAGACCGTTCCTGTCAGCACATCAAGCACTTCAGTGCTCCCATTCCTCCGCCTCAGGTACCAATCACCGAACTTGGAGAGAAAGAGGGGGGCTACCTGGCCCCGGATGAGCCAGTTCCACTCACCTAGCCACGCGGGAGCTTCCGGTGGCAGGTCGTCGATGATCAGATCGGCCCAGGTCAATTGGTGCGGCAACGTCCTGACTCCGGCGCTCTGATGGGCCTGAAGTGCTCCTTGCAGGCAACATTCTAGCCGGCCCCCAACGGCTGGCCCCCCCCGAAACGGCTGGCACCTTTGGGGCCCTTTGGGGCCACCTTTGGGGCCTTGGCTGCCCCGAAATGGCTGGCACCCTTGGGGGGGCCCGGGCGACCGGCCGCAGGATGAGTACCGCGTCGCCGGATCAGTAGCTGGGGACGGGGTCGAGGAAGTGGTACTCGCCTTCGAGCACGTTGCTGGCCGCGGCCGCGTCTGCCGCCTCGGGCGCGTCGATGAACGCCTGCGCCTTGTCGAGGTCGCGCACCCTGAAGATGAAGAAGACGTTGTTGAAATCGCCCGACGCGCGCCAGACGTGCTCCAGATCGAGGCCTGCTGCGCGATGAGCTTCGGCATGGGACGAGAAGACCTCCCACCACAGCTTGAAGTCGACCACCCGATTCCTGCACAGCATTCGCTTCATGTCCCGACCTCCCGGTTGGTGTAGAGCGTACCGCAGCGTGCGCTCGGGCCCCGCTGCCAGACTTTTTCGCGGGATGCGCCGTCTGGTCTGGCTCGCTGTCGTTCTGGCGATCGCCGGCTGCTCTCTCGGCGGACCTGGTGGGGGGCAGGTCGAACGGGCCGCGGCTCGGTCCGAGCGGCCGCACGCAATCGTCTACGTGGCGCGCTGGCTCCGTCCGCCCTTCCCGCACGTTCGTCTGTTCGCGGTCGAGGAGCCCGAGCAGGTACCGGCCCGGATCGACGAGGAGCTGGACCGCCGCCTGCGGGCGCTGGGCTATATCGGCTAGGCGCAGCGGCCAGCCTTGTTTTTCCTGGTCAGATCCGTAGAATACGCGCTGCAATCGCGGCGGGCCGCCTTGAGCGATCCGCCAACCCACCATCCTCTCTGTTCCCGTCCGAGAACGGGGACCGTGACAGGCCATAGGGAGGTCAGATAAGACAACATGGCTGAGTACGAGTTGGTGTTCATAGTCGATCCTCGTCTATCCGACGAGGAGACCGTCGCCGTGAGCGACGAGTACAAGGATCTCCTCCAGTCGCTGGGTGCCAAGGTGACCAAGGAGGAGAGCTGGGGCAAGCGCAAGCTCGCCTACGAGATCAACAAGCTGAACGAGGGCAGCTACGTGCTGTTCAACGTCGAGGTGACGAGCGACAACCCGTTCGTCGAGGTCGAGCGCCGTATGCACCAGAACGAGAAGGTCCTGCGCTATCTGACGGTCCGCATGGACGAGGGCCGGCTGCGACGGCGTTCGGCGCCCGCCGCGGCTCCAGCGGCTCCGGTCAGTGCCGGCGGCGCCAAGGCAGCGGAGTAAGGGGGCAGAATGGGTAGAAAGAAGAAGGTCTTCTTCCGTCGTCGCAAGATCTGCCGGTTCTGCGCCGACAAGATCGAGACCGCAGACTACAAGGACGTGAAGTTCCTGCAGCAGTTTATCGTCGAGCGCTCGAAGATCCTGCCGCGCCGGATCTCGGGCACCTGTGCCAAGCACCAGCGAATGGTCCAGCAGGCGATCAAGCGCGCTCGCCACCTCGCACTGCTGCCGTTCGCATCGGACTAGGAGACGGGCGATGCGAGTCATAATGATGCAGGATGTGTCGCACACCGGCACGCGGGGCGAGCTCGTCAACGTGAAGCCGGGCTACGCGCGCAACTACCTCTTCCCGAACGGCCTGGCGCTCGAGGCGACGCCGGGCAATATGAGGGTCTTCGAGCAGCAGAAGAAAAAGATCGAGATCGTTCACGAGCAGGAGCGTGCCTCGGCGACCGAGATCGCGACCAGCCTCGAGGGCGTCGCGGTCGAGATCGCCAAGCGGGTGGGTGAGTCCGAGACCCTCTACGGCTCGGTCACCGCTGCCGAGGTCGCCGAAGCGCTCGAGCACGCCGGTCACCACGTCGATCGCAAGAGCATCGATCTCGAGGGTGGCATCAAGACGCTCGGCGAGCATCCGGTGCGGATCGAGCTGCACTCGGACGTCGTGGCCGAGATCACGATCAACGTCGTCGCCGAAGAGTAGGACGGCACCAGCTGACGGCACCGCCTGAAGACCCGACGCGCTCGATCGATGCTTTCCGGGGCGCCGATTCGACGCACGATCTTCAGGACTGGCGCTGGCTCTGGCGGGAAGACCGGGTCTTTCCGCTCGAGAGCCATCGTCCGGGACTGATCGGCCGCCTGGTCGTCGCGTTCAAGAAGCTCCTGCGGCCGGCGGTCACGGCTTCGCAGGCCGACCTCTGGGACCGGCAGCGGACCTTCAACCTGGTGCTGCTATCGCACCTGGAGAACCTGCACAAGCAGTTCGACGAGCTCGGCCAGGATCTGCAGAAGGTGCAGAAGGAGCTGGCCGGCGACCTGCGGTCGGTGCAGAAGGACTACATCCGCGACGTCGGCGAGCTGACCTCGCGGGTCGAGTTCCTCGAGGAGTTCATGCGCGAGGGGCTCCAGGAGCTGACCCGGCACAACGACGCGCTCTTCAGCCGGGTCGACCAGAAGATCGACCGCTTCCGGCGCGAGACCCAGGAGGTCACGCGCGGACGGGACGCCTCTTCGGGCTCCGACTAGCCACTATCGGAGTCGTCGGCCCACCGCTTCAGAATCGGGTCCCAGTCGGCGACCCCGTCCGGCATCCGCTCGCCGGCCTTCGGAACGTAGTGGGCCTCCTGCTGGAACCAGGGGAGCTCCATGATCCGGTTCCAGCGCGGATTGAACGGCTGGGCGGGCTCGGTGCCGGCGACGAACGCCTCGCGGATCACCCGGTCGGCGCCGGCGCTGGCGAGCAGCCCGGTGCGCGCCTCGATCGCCTGGAAGTCGATCCCGGGCGGCGCGATGAACTCCTCGGCCGGGTTGATCCAGCCGTCCTCGAGCCCGGCCGCGACCAGCTCCCTCCAGATCGGTAGCGCCGCCGTCGCACCGGTCATGTTGCGGCCGATCGATTTCTTCACGTCGTGCCCGACCCAGACCAGGATGGAGTACTTCGGGGTGAAGCCGGCGAACCAGGCGTCGGAGTTGTCGTCGGTGGTCCCGGTCTTGCCCGCGAGCGCCGCCTCGAGCTTGTTGGCCGAGGCCGCGGTACCGCGGTCGACCACGCCTTCGAGGACTCTGCTGAGCACGAAGGCGAGCTCGGGCTCCATCGCCTTGTGGGCCATCAGGCCGTGCTGCTCAAGCACGGTGCCGTTCGGCTCGGTGACGCTCTCGATCAGGTACGGCTTGACGTACAGGCCCTGGTTGGCGAACACGGCGTAGGCCGCGGCGACCTCGAGTGGCGTCAGGTCGACCGCGCCGAGCGCCAGGCTGGGGTAGGGATGGAGATCGGACTCGACGCCGCAGCGGCGGGCGAAATCGATCACCTGCGAGGCGCCGATCATGTCCATCAGCTTGACCATCGAAACGTTGAACGACTCCTCGACCGCCCGCCGCAGGGTGGTGATGCCGTAGTACTCGCGGTAGTAGTTGCGTGGGCTGTAGGGCGGCTCGCCGGGGATGCCGGGGAAGGCGACCGGCGCGTCGTACAGGGTGTCGGCCGCGGTGTAGCCCATCTCCAGCGCCGCGCCGAAGACGAACGGTTTGAACGCCGAGCCGACCTGGCGCTTCGCCTGGGTGACCCGGTTGAACTTGCTGCGCGCGAAGTCCCAACCGCCCACCATCGCGCGCACCGCGCCGGTAGCCGACTCGAGGACGACGACGGCGCCCTCGACCTCGGGCTCCTGCTCGAGCATCAGGCGGCTCTGGCCCTCCTCGGTCTCGTGGAAGCTGAACCAGGCTACGTCGCCGATCTTGAGCAGCTGCCGGGGCGAGCTCTTGCGAGTCCACTCGACGCCGGCCGGGGTCAGCTCGAAGGTCTCTCCGCCGAGCTTGATCTCGGCGGTCGAGCGGGTAATGCCGACCACGACGCCCTGGTTCCAGCTTCCGGGACGGAGGTCGAGCCGGTTCCACGACGGCAGCTCGACAGCGTCCAGTTCCTCGGTCTCGAGCTGCTCGATCGGTCCGCGAAAGCCCTTCATCCGGTCGAGTCGAACGAGGCCGGCGCGTAGCGCCGCCTGGGCGCGAGCCTGGATCCTCGCGTCGAGGGTGGTATCGACCTGGAGGCCCTTCTCGAGCAGGCCCCGGCTGCCGTAGCGGTCTTCGAGGTACTTGCGGATCTCCTCGGCGAAGTAGGGCGCCGACTCCTCGACCGCGCGGCTAGTGACCACCTCGAGCGGCTCCTGGCTCGCCGTCTCGTACTCTTCCGCGGTGATGAAGCCCTCCTGCTGCATGCGCCGGAGCACGTAGTTACGCCGGTCGACCACCAGGTCGGGCCGCCGGTAGGGGCTGTATGCGCTCGGCCGCTGCGGGATGCCGGCCAGGGTCGCCGCTTCGGTCACCGTCAGGTCGTGGACCTCCTTGTCGAAGTACGACCGGGCGGCGGCGGCCATGCCGTAGTTGCCGTGCCCCATGAACATCAGATTGGCGTAGAGGGTCAGGATCTGCTGCTTGCTGTAGCGTTTTTCGAGCTCGACCGCCAGGAACGCCTCCTCGATCTTCCGGCGCCACTTCTTCTCTGGAGACAAGAAGAGATTTCGCGCCAGCTGCATGGTGATCGTCGAGCCGCCCATGGCCCGACGACCCTCGAGGAAGTTCTTGAACACGGCGCGCACGACGCCCTGGATGTCGATGCCGCCGTGAGTCTTGAAGTTGGCGTCCTCGGCGGCGAGAATCGCCTGCTCGAGCGCCGGCGGCAGCTCGCCTTCCTCGATCATCACCCGGCGCTCGCGGGCGAAGGTCGCGAACTCGGCTTGATCGCGATCGAACAGGCGGGTGATCTGGCCGGGCTCGAACTCGGCGACCGATTCGACCTTCGGCACGTGGATGACCGCGGCCAGGCCGACGCCGGCGATCGCACCGATCAGGATGACCACCAGGACCGGCACGCTCCAGTAGAGCGCCAGGCGGTGGTTGCGTCTCAGCGCTAGCCGCGGCAGGAGTCGCTTGCGGCGCGCGGTCGCACCCTGGGCGGCCTTCGGCGACGGTTGGCGCTTGGAGGGCAGCGGATCGAACTCCACGTCGGGATTATAGAGGTCGGTTGCGGCGGGTCGCGGCTAGCGGATGCGGGTCAGATACTGCCGGCCACTGACCGTCCAGGTCTCGCCCCGGTCGAAGCTGACCTCCTGCAGCGCCTCGAACGAGTCGGCCTCGACCTTCTCGTGGGTGAAGCGGACAAGGATCTCGCGGCCGTCCGGGAGCTCGCGCGGCTGCGACGTGATGACTTCGCGCTCGAGATCGCCGGTCAAGACCCAGCGCTCGCCGTTCTGGTTGACGTCGATCAGGTACCAGGTCTGCTCTTCGACGCTGTAGAAGACCAGTGCCTTGCTGACCGAGCCGAGATGAGCGGTGCGGTGGGTCAGGAGGACCATGCGGCCAGGGAGCAGCCACTCGGCGCGGTTCTGCCACTCGCGGGTGCCGACCACGTTGCCCTCGGCGTCGATCTGTTCGGCCCTGACCTGCCACGTGCCGATCGCGTGCTCGAGGCGCCGCCGAGCCTCGGCCGGCAGCTCGGCCAGGGCCGGCTCTGGCAGCGCGGCGAGTTCGGACGGCTCGGCCATCGTGCGACTGATCTGCTCGGCGCGGAACACCAGCTCGCCTCCGGCGAAGCTCTGGTAGAGGAGCGGGGGACCGGGATAGCGATCGGCGAAGAAGAAGAGACTGAGGCCGGCATCCTCTTCGTCGACCGTGTAGAGCCAGCCCTCGAAACGCCCGAGCGCGGTGAAAGCGGTGTGGCGCTCGCGCCGCGCGTGCTTCGGATTGAAGGCGGCGTGGTCGCGGAGGTCGGTCCAGGTCGCCTCGGCGCGGGTCTCCTCGCCGGACGGGCCGCCGTCGGTGTCGACCGGCTGATCGCCGATCGTCACCTTCTCCTCGCCCCACGCGTCGACCGTCATCCGCGAGAGGGTCTCGCCGTCAGGCGTCCAGGTCCGAGTGACGATCTGGAGGCCCTCGCGAAACGAGTCCCGGATCTCCTCGGCGGTGTAGGGGGTGGGGAGGGTCTCCTCGGCGGTGGCGAGTCCGGCTGTCAGGGCGAGGCTTAGCAACAGGGCCAAGGGAGATGGTCTCGACAGCATCGGTTCAGCCTCCTCGACTCGACGAGCTTACCCCCAGGAGAAGTGCCGGAGAAGTGCCACCCGAGGCCTGGAGAGGTGCCTGGAGAGGTGCCATCCACTTCGTAGAAGGTCGTCGCTGAGGATCTGACTCTACCCCCAACGAGGTGCTGGGCCTTTGGAGCTACCAGCGGAGGGTGGTCAGACGCCAGCCCACTGCTGGAGTGGGTCGGTCTTCGAAGTAGTACCGCTGAACCTCGATGACTGCCCGGTGTTCCGAGACGCTGGCGACAGTCATGGCTATCGACAGGACATGGCCTTTAGGGTTTAGCGACATGCCCTCGAAGACACCGTCGGTGCTGCCCTTGTCGATATTTGCTCGAAGCGTCAAGACTTCAGTTCCCCAGTCGGTCTCGCTGATCTTCCGATCCATGATCTCCGTTAGGGTCGCCTCGATCGGCCGCTCAAGCAGGCAGTGTCGGTAGCCTTCGGGCATCTTAGGCAGTCCGCTCACCTCGATGTCTTCATCACCGCGGCGTAGGAAAAACAGGCCATGCCGCTGGGCCCGTGGCTCAGTCTTTGAGTTGACCGCGTTGCAGAAGTCCACGAGTCGGTCTTCCGGTACAAGGTAGTGCCGGCCACCCCAACGGATCGGCACGAAAGTCCGAGACAGGTCGAGGTATCCGTCCGGCTCAACGAGCTCGGCTTGAAACCGCAGGCCCTCTCGGGTCTTCTTCAAGGAGCCATGGTTGTAGTCGTAGAGCCCGAGACAACCGCGCCATTCGTAGGCGAAGCCGGCGGTGGGGGAGAGATATAGGCGCAGGTTGGCCCCGAGGCCATCGCCGTAGAAGTAGTCGCCTTCCCAGCCGGCCGCGCCCCGAAAAGGGTGGCACCTCACACGGTACCTCACGCGGGGCCGCGCCTCCCTCGAAGTCGGCGCAGGCTGCAACGCACACGCCGTCTGCTTGCCCGCACCAGGCGCCGGTGATAGGAAGGAGCGGGAGCGCAACGTGGAGAGCCCGGTCGAGGAACCCCGCGACGAGCGCGCCGTCAAGGCGCCGTTCGACGACACGCCGCACGATCCGGCGGCTCTGCAAGGGTGCAGCCGGCCGGTCCTGATCGGCTGTGGCGTCTCCGTGCTGGTCGGCGCGCTGCTCCTGCTGCTGCTGATCGTCAACGCCAAGAACCTCTTCCTGTGGGCGTTCAACACCAACGCCCAGCAGATTCTGGAGAAGCTACCGCCCGACGTCACCGCCGAGGACGAGGCGCGCCTCCGACGCGCTCTCGACGCCGCTTCGGCGGCAGTGGTCGAGGGACGCATCGACATGGATGGACTGCAAGATCTGCAGAGCGCCCTCGCTCTGGCCAGTCGGCCGTCGTTTACCCGCGACGACGTCCTGGAGGCGATCGAGTCGCTCGAGCGGGTGGCCGGCGCACCCGCCCGGGACCCGGCGGCACCCGAGCGCGCCCCGCCGATCGGCGATGTCGCGAGCTGATGGACCGGTTCGAGCTCGTCTCCCCCTACAGCCCGCAAGGAGACCAGCCGCAGGCGATCCGCCAGCTGGCCGAGGGTATCGAGCGTGGCGACAAGGAGCAGATCCTGCTCGGCGTCACCGGCTCCGGCAAGACGTTCGCGGTCGCGAAGATCATCGAGGCGGTCAACCGCCCGACCCTGGTTCTGTCGCACAACAAGACGCTGGCGGCGCAGCTCTTCCAGGAGTTCCGAAGCTTCTTCCCGAGCAGCGCTGTCGAGTACTTCGTCTCCTACTACGACTACTACCAACCCGAGGCGTACGTGCCGCAGAGCGACACCTACATCGAGAAGGAGACGACGATCAACGAGCAGATCGATCGGCTCAGGCTGCGGGCGACCAAGGCGCTGTTCGAGCGCCGGGACGTACTGGTAGTCGCCTCGGTCTCGTGTATCTACGGCCTCGGCTCGCCGGAGTCGTTCTACGGCATGCTCTACTTCTTCAGCGTCGGCGACGACCGCGGGATGGAGCAGGCGCTCCGGCAGCTGGTCGACATGCAGTACGAGCGGACACCGCTCGATCTCTTCCCGGGCAGCTTCCGGGCCCGCGGCGACGTGCTCGAGATCCTGCCGGCCTACGAAGAGCGTGGCGTCCGGGTCGAGTACTTCGGCGACGAGATCGAGCGCATCACACGGTTCGACGTCCTGCGCGGCGACGCCCTGGAAGAGGTCGAGCGGATCGGGATCTTCCCCAAGACCCACTACGTGACGCCGCGCGAGCGCCTGCTGAACGCGATCGACACCATCCGGATCGAGCTCAGGGAGCGCCTCGACGTGCTGGAGCGCGAGGAAAAACTGCTCGAGCGACAGCGGCTCGAGCAGCGCACCCGCTTCGACCTCGAGATGCTGCGCGAGATCGGCTTCTGCCACGGCATCGAGAACTACTCGAGGCATCTGTCGGGTCGCGAGCCGGGCGAGCCGCCGCCGACGCTGCTCGACTACCTGCCCGAGGACTTCCTGTTGATCGTCGACGAGAGCCACCAGACGATTCCGCAGGTGCGCGGCATGTACCACGGCGACCGCTCGCGCAAGCAGACCCTGGTCGACTTCGGCTTCCGGCTGCCGAGCGCGCTCGACAACCGGCCGCTCACCTTCGAGGAGTTCGACCAGCGGGTCGGCCAGCGGATCTACATCTCGGCGACGCCCGGGCCGTGGGAGCTGGAGCGGACCGGTGGGGTCTTCGTCGAGCAGGTCGTGCGCCCGACCGGGCTGCTCGATCCGGTGATCGAGGTCCATCCGGCGCGCGGCCAAGTCGACCATCTGGTCGGCGAGATTCGCGGCGTCGTGGCCCGCGGCGAGCGGGTACTGGTGACCACGCTCACCAAGCGGATGGCGGAGGAGCTGACCCAGTACCTGACCGAGCTCGACATGCGGGTGCGCTATCTCCACAGCGACATCGACACCCTGGAGCGGGTCGAGATCATCACCGCGCTCCGTCGCGGCGAGTTCGACATTCTGGTCGGCATCAACCTCTTGCGCGAGGGCCTCGATCTGCCCGAGGTCTCGCTGGTGGCGATCCTGGACGCCGACAAGGAGGGCTTCTTGCGCAGCGAGACGTCGCTCATCCAGACCGCCGGCCGTGCCGCGCGCAACGTCGAGGGGCGAGTGATCTTCTACGCCGACCAGACGACCGATTCGATGGCGCGGGCGATCCGCGAGACCGAGCGCCGCCGCGAGCGACAGCGTCTGTACAACGAGGAGCACGACATCGAGCCGGCGACCATTCTCAAGGACATCCACAGTCCACTGGTGCAGATGGCCAACCTCGACTACTTCCCGGCCACCACCGGGCCGCCGCTCGAGGTCGCCGAGGATTCCGACGTGCCGCTTGCCGAGCGGGTCAAGCGGCTCGAGAAAGAGATGAAGGCCGCGGCCAGGCGCCTCGAGTTCGAGGAGGCGGGGGTGCTGCGCGACAAGCTGCGCGAGCTCAGAGAGCTGCAGATCTATTCTGGTTAGATCGCCCCCCTCGCCCTCCATACCCACCCGGTACCCGCATCCCTCTCCACCCCTCACGGGGGGAGAGGGACGCCCACGCGCGGCATCCGCCGCCTCGGACTTGACTCGAGTCGCCGGAGTCGGTGGGATGTAGGCGGCCAATGAACGCCACCCTCGAGCAGCGCATCCGCAAGCTCCCTGATCGGCCGGGGATCTACTTCTTCAAGGGCCGCGACGGCGGCGCGCTCTACGTCGGCAAAGCCAAGTCGCTGCGCAAGCGGGTCGTCCACTACCTGGCGGACGATCAGGAACCGCGGCTGGCGGCGATGGTCGCCGACGCCGCCGACCTCGAGTTCGTGGTCACCGATAGCGAGGCCGAGGCGCTGCTGCTCGAGAACAACTGGATCAAGCAGAAGAAGCCGCGCTACAACATTCTGCTTCGCGACGACAAGACCTACCCCTATCTCAAGCTGACCCATGACGAGTACCCGCGGATCGCCTTCACCCGCCGCATTCGCGACGACGGCTCCGAGTACTTCGGGCCGTTCCTGCCCGGCGGGCTGGCGCGCAAAGCGATCAAGCTCATCCAGGGCCTCTTCCAGGTGCGGGTCTGCTCGATCGAGATTGACGGCAAGCTGCCGCGACCCTGTCTCTACTACGACATGCGTCGCTGCCTCGGTCCGTGCGTCGACGGGCTGACCACGCTCGAGGAGTACGCCGTGGCGGTCGATGCCACCCGGCTCTTCCTGGCCGGACGCAACGACGAGCTGGTGCGCGATCTCCGCAAGTCGATGGCCAAGGCCTCGGAGCGGCTCGAGTACGAGGAGGCGGCGCGCCTCCGCGACACTGCCGCCGAGATCGAGGCGGTCGGGCAGCGGCGCAAGCTCTCGTCAGTGCATGGAGAGGACGTCGACATCTACGGCTGCGCGGTACGCGGCAGCAAGGCGGCGGTGGCGATCCTGGTGATGCGGGGCGGGCAGGTGCTCGACCGGCGCGAGCTCTTCTGGGAGGAGATCGAAGGGCTCGACGCCGCCGTCCTGCTGAACGAGGTCCTGCCGCAGATCTACGACCGGACGAGCTTCATCCCCAAGGAGATTCATCTGCCGATCCCGATCGAAGGCGAGGAGGCGCTGGTCGAGTGGCTCGGCCAGAAGAAGGGCGAGCGGGTCTATCTGCGACTGCCGTCGCGCGGTCCGAAAGCCCAGCGCGTCGAGCTCGCCAACCGCAACGCCGAGCTCGCCTATCGCAGACGTTTCCGGAGTGGCTCGGAACTCGCGGCAGCTACGCGATCGCTGGGCGCGGCGCTCGAGCTTCCGGACGAGCCACGCCGGATCGAGGGCTTCGACATCTCCAACTTCCAGGGCGACCAGCCGGTAGCGTCGCTGGTGGTCTGGGAGGAGGGGCGGATGCGCAAGAGCGACTACCGATCGTTCAACATCAAGGGACTCGCCGGTCCGGACGACTTCGCCTCGATGAAGCAGGCGATCGAGCGCCGCTACCGGCGGGTGCTCGAAGAGGTCGGCTCGATGCCCGACCTGATCCTGGTCGACGGTGGCCGCGGCCAGCTCAACGCCGCGCTCGAGGCGCTGGCGCTTCTGGGGGTCGACGAAACCCCGGTCGCCGGCCTGGCGAAGCGCGAAGAGGAGGTCTACCTGCCGGCGCGCCCGGAGCCGCTGCGGCTCGATCGGCACGATCCGGGGCTCAAGCTCCTGCAGCAGATCCGCGACGAGGCGCATCGCTTCGCGGTCGCCCGGCACCGGAAGCGCAGGAGCAAGCGCACGCTCGGCTCCCGACTCGACGAGATTCCGGGGATCGGGCCACGCCGGCGCCGCCAGCTGCTCCGCCGCTTCGGGAGCCTGGCGGGAGTGCGCGAAGCGCCGCTGGCGGAGATCCAGGCTGAGATCGGTACCGAGCTCGGCATCCGTGTCTTCGAGCGGCTGCGCTCCTGGGCCGAGGCCGATGCCGATCCGGGGCAGTTGAACTAAGATAGCCACCGCCTTGTCGTCACCGTCTTCCGCGCAGGACCTGCTCAATCCGGACCTGATCCGGAAGTTCTCCGATCGGATCGTCGCCAGCCTGAAGGAACGTCCGATCAAGCTCGACGCGAAAGAGCATCGGCGCCAGCTCGCCGACCTGCTCGCCCGGGTCGGGGAGTTGAACAACTACCAGCTCCTCGAGCTGACCGAGGACGCGACCGGCGACGAGGTCTACGACGCCTATGTCGAGATCGCGCGACTAGTCCATCCGTCGCACGTTCCACGGCTGCAGCTCGAAGGGTTGGCCGCCGGGCCGGAGCTGTTGTTCGAGCGCGCGACGCTTGCCTACATGACGCTGAGCGATGAGACCCGCCGGCTCGCCTATCACGTCGAGATCGGCCTCGCTTCGGCCACCTCCGGACCGGTTCCGGTGGGAGAGCAGCGCAAGGAAGAGGAGAGGAAGGTCGCCGAGCGCAACTACCAGATGGCCCGCCGGCTGGCCGAGGAGCACGAGTACTTCAACGCCATCGAGGTGCTGCGCTCGACCGTCCGGATGGTCCCGAAAGGTGAGTACTACCGCTTGCTCGCCCGCTGCGAGAACGAAAACCCGAAGTGGCGGCGGAAGGCGATCCAGAGCTACATCAAGGCGATCGAGCTCAACCCCGCCGACGACGAGTCGCGCCTCGAGCTGGCGGAGCTCTACGAGCACGAGGGCAACGTACCGATGGCGCGGCGCGAGTACCTCGCCCTGCTCGAGCGCGTCCCCGGCCATCCGGATGCTGTCGACGCCTTGAAACGCCTCAAGGAGTAGAATAGATGGGCGCTGGAGAGCGCCGGGCGGTCGCTGCTTCGCCCGTGGTCTCGACCGCGGGCGGAGGAGAGGAAAGTCCGAACTCCAACGGGCAGCATGCTCGCTAACGGCGAGGCGCGGCGACGCGACGGAAAGTGCAGCAGAGAGGAGACCGCCGGAGACTCCGTGTTTTCGGTAAGGGTGAAAGGGTGCGGTAAGAGCGCACCGCTCCCACGGCGACGTCGGGAGGCAAGGCAAACCCCATGCGGAGCAAGACCAAATAGGGGGACACACACGGGCTGCCCGTCCTGTTCGATGTTCCCGGGTAGGTTGCTCGAGGCCGGTGGCAACGCTGGTCCCAGAGGAATGACCGCCGCTCCGGTTCGCCGGAGAGACAGAATTCGGCTTATGGTGCTCTCCAGCGCTACTTCTTGACATCTCGCCACCGACACCGATCTCCGCCGAGCCCGTGCCCACCCAGCCAACCCATCCGGTGCTGCCTCCGCCGGTGATCCCGGGGGATCGGGTCGGCGTGGCGGCGCTCTCGGGCCCGGTCGATCCCGAGCTTCTGGAGCGCGGTCTGGCAGGGTTGCGCGAGCTCGGATTCGAGCCGGTGGTCGCGGCCAACCTGAGCGCGCAGGCCGGGCTATTCGCCGGCGACGACCGCGAGCGGCTGGCCGAGTTCCACCGGCTGGCCGAGGATCCGGAGATCAAGGCGATCTTCTTCGCGCGCGGGGGCCACGGCGCCCTGCGGCTCCTGCCTGGCGTCGATTGGCAGCTGCTCGAGCGCCACCCGCGCGCCTACATCGGCTACTCCGACGTTACTCTTCTGTTGAATCTGATCGTCGAGCGACTCGGTCTGGTCGCCTTTCACGGCCCGATGGCGGCGGTCGACCTGGCTCGTGAGATGGACCGGGCCGAGCGGGGCTCCCTGCTCGCGGCGCTCCGTGGTGAGCTGCCGGCGACGATCGCGGTCGAACCGATCGGCGGCCGGCCGTTCGACGTCTCGGGCCCGCTGGTTGGGGGGTGTCTGAGCCTTCTGGTCGCCGGCCTGGGTACCGAGTACCAAGTCTCGACCGCACGCACGATCCTGTTCTGGGAGGACGTCAACGAGCCCCTCTATAGGCTCGACCGTATGTTGACCCAGTTGAGGCTCTCGGGTAGTCTGAGCGCGATTCGAGGGATGGTTGTGGGCAGCGTTCAGCCCGCTGACACGGGGCTTTCGGAGCCGAATCCCGCGGATCACGACCCGTCCACCTCCGACCTCCGACAGCTCCTGAACGAACTCGAGAGCGTTTTCGATTGGCCGATCGCCGTGGGCTGCGCGAGCGGCCACTGTGAGCCCAACATGACGCTGCCGCTCGGGCTCGAGGCCCGGCTCGACTCCGAGCGGGGCGCCCTGGTCATCGGCTGAAGAGAGGCGAGATGGGTTCCGGCAGCGACAAGCCCTCCGCCGCTCGCTTCCTGGTCGAGTACCAGGCCGGCGAGAAGA
Source organism: Thermoanaerobaculia bacterium (assembly GCA_947259925.1). Taxonomy (GTDB): domain Bacteria; phylum Acidobacteriota; class Thermoanaerobaculia; order Multivoradales; family JAHEKO01; genus JAHEKO01. The sequence continues at coordinate 23,198 of CAMYOG010000046.1, read as the reverse complement.
TCTTCTCGCAGGGCGAGTTCGGCACCGACATGTTCATCGTCCACGAGGGGGCGGTCGAGATCGTGCACGAGGGAGGCGGCCGAGAGCACCTCGCCAAGCTCGAGAAAGGTGACTTCTTCGGTGAAATGTCGCTGCTCGAGGATCTGCCACGGCTGGCGTCGGCCAGGGCGTTGACCCAGGTGAAGCTGGTGCGGGTCGATGCCGGCGCCTTCGACAAGCTGTTGCGCCAGGACCCGGAAATCGCCATCCGGATCATGCGCAAGCTCTCGAACCGCTTGCGGGAGACCGACGAGCAGCTGCGCACTCTCGCCGAGGCGGCGCCGCCACCCCCCGAGCCGACCGAGCTGCCGTCCGGAGCCCACAGCCTGGTCCATCTGGCGAGTCGTGCCCGCTTCGCGCTCAAGAACGCCGGCGAGACGATGATCGGCCGGGGCGACCCGGTCACCGGCCAGCAGCCCGACATCGATCTGACACCGGTCGACCCCGACCGCTCGAGCAGCCGCCGGCACGCCAAGGTCTATTTCGAGGACGGCGCCTTTCATCTGGTCGAGGAGATCGGCACGATCAACGGCACGTTCGTGAACGGAGTCCGCCTCGAGGCGGGTCAGCCGCTGCGGGTGGCGCCCGGGGACGAGCTGCGGTTCGGACTGGTCGAACTGGTGCTGGCGGATGACTCCGGCCGGCGGTGAGCAGCCGCTGGACCTGGGCACCCCTCTTCTGGCCCTGCGCGGCGTCGGACCGGCGCGCTCGACCGCCCTGGCCGAGCGCGGCTATCACACGGTCGAGGATCTGCTCTTCCATCTGCCCTACAGGTACGAAGACCGCCGGTCGCTGGCACGGGTCGCCGAGCTGACCGCCCCCGGGCACTACACCGTCCGGGGTCGGCTGACCGGGCTCAAGCGGGTGCGGGTGCGCCGGCGCAACTTCTCGCTGGTGCGCGGGCGGCTCGAGGACGACAGCGGCGACATCGCGGTGGTCTGGTTCAACCGGCCGTACCTGATGAACCAGGTGGAGGAGGGGATCGATTACCTGCTGCACGGCGAGGTCCGTCAGCGCGGCGAGAGCTGGGAGCTGCTGAACGCCACCTGCGAGCGGCCCGAGTTGGCGGCGGTCACCCGTGGCGTGGTACCGGTCTATCCGTCGGTGGCCGGCCTTGGCGCCTCGACCCTGCGCGGCCTGATGCGCCAGGTGCTCGATCGGGTCGCCCTTCCGGACGCCGTCCCCGAGTATCTTCCGCCAGCCTTGCGGGAGAAGCATCGGCTACCGCGGCTCGGCCAGGCTCTGCTCGCTCTCCATCTGCCCGGCGACGAGGTCGACGTCGAGGCGCTGAACGCGCGCCGGAGCGAAGCCCACCGGCGGCTGATCTACGGTGAGTTTCTCGATCAGCAGGTCGAGCTCGGAGTGTCGCGGGCCGACGTCCGCGGCCGGGCGAAGGAGCATGGCTATCCGGATCGCGAGCGCCTGGACGGCTTGCTCGACAGCCTGCCGCCGTTCCGGCTGACCGAGGCGCAGCTCCGGTGTGCCGGCGAGATCTTCGACGACCTCGCCGACGAGCGGCCGATGCTGCGTTTGCTGCAGGGCGACGTCGGCAGCGGCAAGACGATCGTCGCGGCGCTGGCGCTGGCCGCGGCTGCCGAGAGCGGACTGCAGGCGGCCCTGATGGTGCCGACCGAGATCCTGGCCGAGCAGCACTTCCGGAATCTGAGCGGGCTGCTTGCGGATTACCGGGTGGTCCTGCTGACCGGCTCCTCGGCGAACGCCGGCGCGGTCCGCCAGCGGGTGGCGAGCGGCGAGGCGCAGATCGTGGTCGGCACCCACGCACTGATTCAGGAGAGCGTCGAGTTCGACCGGCTCGGGCTGGTGGTGGTGGACGAGCAACATCGCTTCGGGGTGTCGCAGCGGCGCGCCCTCGAAGGGAAGGGCACGTGCCCCGACCTCCTGGTGATGACCGCGACCCCGATTCCGCGCTCGCTGACCCTGACCCTGTACGGCGATCTCGATCTGTCGGTGATCGACGAGATGCCGCCCGGGCGCCAGCCGGTCGAGACCCGCGTGGTGACGGCGGAGCGGCGCGACAAGGTCTACGAATGGCTCGACCGGCGGCTCGCGCAGGGCTCGCAAGCGTACGTCGTCCTACCGCTGATCGAGGAGAGCGATCGGGTGGAGGCCGGCTCGATCGCGCACCTGGGCGAAGAGCTCCGGAGGCGGCTGGCGCCGCACTCACCGGCGATCCTTCACGGTCGCACGCCCGCCGACGAGCGGGCGCGGATCCTCGCCGACTTCGATGCAGGCGAGATCCGCGTTCTGATCGCCACGACCGTGGTCGAGGTCGGCCTCGACGTCCGGCGCGCGGACGTCATGATCGTCGAGAGCGGGGAGCGCTTCGGACTGTCGCAGCTCCATCAGCTGCGCGGTCGGGTTGGGCGGGGGAGCGAACCGTCGCACTGCGTCGTGCTCCACGGCAACACCTCGGACGACGCCGAGCGGCGCCTGCGCGCGTTCTGCGACTCGACCGATGGCTTTGTGATCGCCGAGGCGGATCTCGAGATCCGCGGACCGGGCGACCTGCTCGGCACCCGGCAGTCGGGCGCACCGCTCTTTCGGCTCGCCGACCTGGTGCGGGATCAGCGCCTGCTCGCCAGCGCCCGGCAGGACGCGCGCGAGCTGCTGCGCCAGGGCTCGGAGGTGCCGCCGTCGCTCTGGCGCCGGATCGACGACCGGCGGGACCGCCTGCAGGGAGGGTAACCGAGGATCATGCGGATTCTGCTGGTTGCCAATACTCTGCCGCCTACCGACATCTCCGGCGTCGGCGAGCAGGTGCTGCAGCTCGCCGCGGGGCTGCGCGAGCTCGGTCACGAGGTCGAGGTGCTCGGCCGGGGCGAGGGCGGGGCGCGGGGCCCCAAGGTGCTCTTTCCGGTGATGGTGCTGCCCGCCTTCCTCCGGCGCTGGCGCAGGTTCCGGCCGCACGTGGTCCAGGTCCACGAGTCGGACGGCGCGCTGGCCGCGTTCGCGGCCGCGATCCTCGGCACTGCGACCCGGCCGCGAGCGCTCCTCGTTGCCCTCCTCCAGGTCAGCTACGTCGAAGAGATCCGGGCGGTTCGGCCGCTGCGGGCGGCGGGTGAGATCGTCGGCCGGCCGGGTGGCGTCGAGCGGCGCTTCAAGTGGCTCAAGGCGCCGCTCCAGGTCGTGCTCGGCTGTCTGACCGCGTGGGTGGCCGATCTGGTTCTGACGCCGAGCCGGCGGACCGCGTCGGAGGTCGCGCGCGACTACCAGGTCGACGAGATCGAGGTGCTGCCGAACGTCACCGGCGGGCTCGAGGTGGCGCCGGCGGATGCGGGCGGCGACGCCGGCGACGGCTTCTTCCTGTTCGTCGGCCGGCTGCGCATCCGCAAGGGCGTCGAGGTCCTCCTGCAGGCGCTGGCGGGAATGGGCGACCGCCGGCTCGAGCTCTGGATCGCCGGCGACGGCGAGCACGGACCGTATCTGCGCCAGCGCGCCTCCGAGCTCGGTCTCGACGAGCAGGTGCGCTTCCTCGGCCGGCGCTCGGCGTCCGAGGTGCGGGCACTTCTCGCCCGCTCCCGGGCCCTGGTCGTGCCGTCGATCTACGAGGGGATGCCGCTGGTGGTGCTCGAGGCGATGGATGCGGGTGTGCCGGTAATCGCGAGCGCGGTCTCCGGGATCCCGGAGGTCGTCGTCGACGGCGAGACCGGCTGGCTGGTGCCGCCCGAGGATGCCGCCGGACTGATCGAGGCGCTCGGTGCCGCGTTCGACGATCCGGAGGAAGCGGCACGTCGGGGCGCCGGTGGCCGGCGCCGGGTCGACGAGCTGTACCGGCCGCCAGTCGCCGCGGCGACCTGGGCCGAGACGGTGTTCGGAGTCGCCCCCGAGCTGGAGGGGATCACCTGATGGGCAGGGCCCTGTTGATCATCGGCTGGATGTCGACGGCTGGGTTCGTCGCCAACGGTATCGTCGGACTCAGGCTGCTGCCGGACGAGTCTCTCTCGTTCCACATCCTGTTCGGCGTCGCCTCGGCGCTCCTGCTGCTGTTTTCTCACTGCTGGATCATGTTCTATCTGATCGGGACCGGGAAGGCGATCAAGGTCGCGGTCGCCGAGCACGACCTCGACCCCCACTTCGTCCAGCTGACCAAGGACTTCAAGAACGAGTCGTACCCCTGGATGATGTTGGCGATGGGACTGGCGATGGCGGCGTTCATCGTCGGGGCGGGCGTTCACACCCGGGTGATCCCGGCCTTCGTCCACCTGTCGCTCTACATCCTCACCATCCTGGCGCAGATCCGCACCCTCTGGATCGAGCAGCGGGTCCTCGGCCGCAACTCCGACCTGATGGCCCAGATCTCTGGACTGATCGCTTCTCCCGGATCCACTCAGCCGGCGCCGGGCGAGGGCGAGTCTCTCCCGCCCGCAGGGGAGCAGGGGGATCGAGGGCGTGGGGGGTGATCCGATAGATCAGAACCTCATCTTCAGCGGCGGGATGCAGTTCCTGATCCTGTTGCTGGCGATCTCGGTGCACGAGTCGGCGCACGCCTGGACGGCGGCGCTCTGCGGCGACGACACGGCCGCGAAGCTGGGGCGCATCTCGCTCAATCCGATCCGGCACATCGACCCGGTCGGCACGCTACTACTGCCATTCCTCCTGCTGATCGCCCGCGCGCCGGTCTTCGGCTGGGCCAAGCCGACACCGGTCGACGTGCGCAAGCTGCGCGATCCCCAGCGCCATCACATGCTGGTGACGCTCGCCGGGCCGGCGTCCAACCTGCTGATCGCCGCGATCCTGATGGTGGTGCTGGCGGTCGCGGTCCGGGTACTCGGCGCCGACGCGCGCGCGGCGGCCCACGCCAGTCTGCTCGGCAACCTCGAGCTCGCCTCCGAGTCGGCGCACTTCCCGATCATGTTCACCCTGGTGTTCGGTGCGTTCCTCAACGCGTTTCTCGGGATCTTCAACCTGATTCCGGTGCCGCCGCTCGACGGTGGGCAGATCCTGCTCCAGATGCTGCCGCCACGGCTCGCCTATCGATATGCCGCGATTCGGCCATTCGGCTTTATGATTGTGCTCGCTCTGGCGTTCCTGGACCTCTTGAAGTTCCTGGTCCTGCCGATCTTCGCCCTACTGTCCATCATCATCAACTCGTAGTCATAGTCCATCAGGAGTCAACGTGTCGCAGAAAGCGGTTGTGCTCTCGGGTATGCGGTCGACCGGACCGCTGCACCTCGGCAACTACTTCGGAGCCGTCAAGAACTGGGTCGGCTTGCAGGACCGGTATGAGTGCTTCTACTTCGCCGCCGACTGGCACGCGTTGACCACCGACTACGCCGACACCGGCGAGATCGCGGAGAACACGCTGCACGTGATCGCCGACTTCATCGCCGCCGGCCTCGACCCGGAGCGCTCGGTGATCTTTGTACAGTCGATGGTGCCCGAGCACGCCGAGCTGCACCTGCTGCTGTCGATGATCACGCCGCTCGGCATGCTCGAGCGCGTCCCGACCTACAAGGAGCAGATCCGGGAGATCCAGAACAAGGACCTCTCGACCTACGGCTTTCTCGGCTACCCGGTCCTCCAGACCGGCGACATCCTGCTCTATCGCGCCCATCTCGTGCCGGTGGGGGAGGACCAGGCGAGTCACCTGGAGCTGAGCCGCGAGATCACGCGCAAATTCAACCGCTTCTACGGCGAGGTCTTCCCCGAGCCGAAGGCGCTGTTCACGCCGACGCCCAAGGTGCCGGGCCTCGACGGTCGCAAGATGTCCAAATCGTACGGCAACTCGATCCAGCTCTGCGACTCCGAGGAGGAGATTCGCCGCAAGGCGAGCTCGATGTTCACCGATCCGACCCGGATCCGTCGCACGGACCCCGGTCACCCGGAGTCGTGCAACCTGTACGATTTCCACCGGCTGGTGTCGCCGCCCGAGCTCCAGGAGAAGGTGGCGCGCGAGTGCCGCCTGGCTCAGATCGGCTGTGTCGACGACAAGAAGCTGATCGCCGACCGGCTGATCGAGTACCTGACACCGATCCGCGAGCGGCGCGAGGCCCTGATCGCCGACCGCGACACGCTGCTCGACATCGTGGGGGAAGGCTCGCGCAAGGCGCGCGAGCGCGCCCAGGAGACCCTCGACCAGGTCCGTTCGGCGATGGGCTTCGACTACCAGAAGCTGCTGGCGAAGGTGGCGCGATGACCCAGGCCCCCGGCACCCTGCCCGAGTCGTGGCGAGTCCAGCTGCCGGTCTTCGAGGGGCCGCTCGACCTGCTGCTGCAGCTGGTCAGGGTGAACAAGGTCGAGATCGCGCAGATCGAGGTGGCGGTCATCTGCGATCAGTTCCACGAGTACCTGGAGCTGATGGAGGAGATGAATCTGGACATCGCGGCCGAGTACATCTACGAGGCGGCGATGCTGATCCACCTGAAATCGAAGATGCTGCTGCCACGGCCGCGGACCGAGGACGGCGAGCCGGCGGAGGACCCGCGCGAGGAGCTGGTCAAGCGGCTGCTCGAGTACCGGCGGCTCAAGGACGCCTCCCACTCGCTGGCCGAGATCCACTCGATGCGGGTCGGCGTCTGGACCCGACGTCCCCAGCCGATGCCGAACGCCGAGCAGCCCGAGGCGCTCGAGCTCGACGAGGTGTCGCTGTTCGATCTGCTCCAGGCGTTCCGGGAGGTTCTGGTCCGCTACGACCACGACCATCCCGAGCCCTATCTCATGAGTCGCGAGACGTTCTCGGTGCGCGAGCAGTTCGAGCGTCTGCTCAAGGAGCTCGAAGGCGGCAAGCCGTTCGACCTGCTGGCAGATCTGGGTCAGCGGCGCAGCCGAGGCGAGATCGTAGCCGCCTTCCTCGCCGTGCTCGAGGCGGCGCGCATGCATCTGATCCGCCTGCACCAGAGCGAGGGCGGTGAGCTGGTTCTGTACCGGACCACCAAGGAGCTGCAGCGTCACGAGCTGGAGGCGGTACAGGTATGACCGAGCGAGCCGATATGGAGGCGGCGTTCGAGGCGGTGCTGTTCGTCGCGTCCGAGCCGCTCAAGCGCGAGAAGCTAATCGAGCTCTTCGACCAGAGCGAGGCGGAGGAGGCAGGGGCGGCGCTCGACGCGGTCCTGGAACGCTACCGGGCCCAGGCCGATCGCGGCATCTCGGCCGAGGAGGTGGCGGGTGGGGTACGGATCGTCACCCGCCCCGAGCTGCACGGCTACCTGCGTCGGTTCTACGAGATCACCGGTCGCAGCAAGCTGTCGATGGCGGCGCTCGAGACGCTGGCGATCGTCGCCTACCGGCAGCCGATCACCGGACCCGAGATCCACGAGCTGCGCGGCGTGCAGCCCTCGGGTGTGCTCAAGACCCTGCTCGACAAGCGGCTGATCAAGATCTCTGGCCGGCGACAGGTGGTTGGCAAGCCGTTCGTCTACCGGACGACGCGTGAGTTCCTGATGCACTTCGGTCTTCAGGATCTCAAGGACCTGCCGCCGCTCGAGGAGTTCGAGGAGACGTTCGGGTCCGAGCCGGACCGACAGCTCTCGCTCGATACCGCAGGAAGTTGACCAGGGAGCGGCTCCAGAAGGTGCTCGCGCGCGCTGGCGTCGCCTCGCGCCGTAAGGCGGAGGAGCTGATCCGCCAGGGGCGGGTGACGGTCAACGGCGCAGTCGCGACCGTCGGCGACAAGGCCGATCCCGACCGGGACGCGATCAAGGTCAATGGCAAAGGGCTCGGCGCGCCGCCGGTGCTCCGCTATCTGCTGCTCAACAAACCGGCCGGCTTCATTACCTCGCGCTCCGATCCCGAGGGACGGAAGACGGTGTTCGACCTGGTGGCGCCACGCCATCGAAGCAACGTCGAGGCGGTCGGGCGCCTCGACTACCAGAGCGAGGGGCTGCTGGTGCTGACCAACGACGGCGAGCTGGCGCAGCGAATCGCCCATCCGCGCTACGGCTGCAAGAAAACCTACCTGGCCAAGGTCAAGGGTCGCCCCGGCCCCGAGGCGCTCGCGCGCCTGCGCCGCGGCATGGTGCTCGACGGCCACAAGACGGCTCCGGCGAAGGTGAAGCCGGCGGCCCCTCGGGGGCGGCGCCAGGCGAAAGAGAACAGCTGGTGGACGGTCGAGATCGCCGAAGGCCGGACCCGCCAGATCCGTGAGATGTTCTACCGGATCGGGCACCCCGTACAGCGGCTGCGGCGGGTCGCCATCGGTCCGGTCGAGGACGCCAAGCTGCCGGTCGGCAGCTACCGCGAGCTGACTCCGGCCGAAGTGGTGGCTCTGCGCGACAAGTAATTCGGGGACAGGTTGACTATTTCGTTCTTCCTTACGAGATCCCGGTAAGATCTTCGCCTCGTAAGGTAGGACGAAATAGTCAACCTGTCCCCGAATCTACCGGTGGCCGTTGGGGCGGATGAACCGGCCCCAGTGGCGCGAGCCGAGCTTCTTGACCGTCTCGATCCGGCGCTCGGCCAGCTTCTCGGCCGCCACCGCGGTCGGTAGACCGTATTCCCTGGCGATCTCGAAGACGCCCATCAGGTTCAGGTAGATCCCGCGGGTCATCCGAACCGCCCGATCGCGCTGGTAGTCGCCGCCGAGCTCGTTGTAGACGTTGATCAGGCCGCCGGCGTTGATCACGTAGTCCGGTGCGTAGAGGATGCCGCGCTCCTGGAGCGCCGCGCCATCGCGGTGCTCGTCCTCGAGCTGATTGTTGGCCGCTCCCGCGACGATCTTGCAGCGCAGCTTCGGGATCGACTCCTCGTTCAAGGTGGCACCGAGCGCGCAGGGCGCCAGGATGTCGCAGTCGACCTCGACGATCTCGTCGGTGCCGACGATCTCGATTTCGACCTCGGAGCTGACGCTCTCGATCGCGGCGGCGTCGATGTCGGTCCCGAACAGCTTCGCCCCCTCCTTGTAGAGCTGCTTGGCCAGGTGATAGCCGACGCTGCCCAGTCCCTGGATGGCGACGCTCCGGTTCTTGAGCGAGACGTCGTCGAAGTGCCACTTGACCGCCGCCTTCATTCCCTGGAGGACACCCCAGGCGGTGACGATCGACGGGTCGCCGCTGCCGCCGTGGGCCGGCGAGACGCCGGTCACCCACTGGGTCTCGGTATGGATCAGCTCCATGTCTTCCATGTCGCTGCCGACGTCCTCGGCGGTGATGTAGAGACCGCCGAGCGAATCGACGAAGCGTCCGAACGACCGGAAGAGCGCCTCGCTCTTGTCGGTCTTGGAGTCGCCGATGATCACCGCCTTGCCGCCACCCAGGTTGAGTCCAGCCGACGCCGCCTTGTAGGTCATTCCGCGCGACAGGCGCAGAACGTCGGTCAGCGCCTCGTCGAAGCTTTCGAACGGCCACATGCGCAGCCCGCCCAGACCTGGGCCGAGCACGGTGGAGTGGACCGCGATGATCGCTTTGAGACCGACGTCAGGGTTGGAGCAGAGGAGGACCCGCTCGTGCCCCATCTCCGCCAGCTCCTGGAAGACCTTCATTGCAGCTCCTTATTCGTTTAGTGCGACAGACGCAAGCGACCGCGTAGATACGGGCCGTACGGGCCCTGTGCTGACAGACTTGCGGATCGACGCCCGGAGGAAGGGATGCTTGGTGGTGTACCCACCCACTCCGGAGACCTGCGACTCTAACCACCAGGCGTGCCTGTTGTCAGTGAGGTTCCAAACCCCCCTGATTTCGACACGAACCAATATCTAATTCTATCCCCCCCGCGTGGGTCGCGGCAACCGGAGCCGGCGCCCGGAATCGCTCGCTAGAATCGGCTGGTGGATAGTGGCCGGACCGCGACACTGCTCAAGAGCTGGGCGGTCGAAGAGGGCTTCGACCGGGCCGGAGTCGCTCGGCTCGTCCCCTCGGAGCACGCCGAGCCGTTCCGGGACTGGATCGGCCGCGGCGACCACGCCGGGATGGGCTACATGGCGGGCCGGGAGGCGGAGCGGCTCGACCCGACGCGGTTGCTCGAGCGCGCCAGCAGCGTGCTGTGCGTGGCGCTCCAGTACCACCCGCCGCAAGCCGGCGAAGTACGCTCCGGCGGCATGCTCGACCATGTCGCCCGCTACGCCCGGGGCCGCGACTACCACGACACGATGAGGAGACGGCTCGAGCGGCTGGCGGAGCGGATCCACGCCGAGCTGCCCGAGGTTCGGACGCGCGCCTACGTCGACACCGGCCCGGTCCTGGAGCGCGAGCTGGCCGCGCGCGCCGGCATCGGTTCGTTCGGCAAGAACACCAATCTCCTCCATCCGGAGGCGGGCTCCTGGTTCTTCCTGGGCGAGGTCCTGCTGACCCTCGAGCTCGACCCCGATGAGCCGGCGGAGACCCCCGTGGCCGAGCTCTGCGGCAGCTGCAGCCGCTGCCTCGAAGCGTGCCCGACCGGGGCGCTGCCCGCGCCCTACCGCCTGGACGCGAATCGCTGCATCAGCTACTGGACGATCGAGCACCGGGGGTGGCTGCCCGTCGAGGCCCGCGGCATGGTCGCGGACTGGCTCTTCGGCTGCGATATCTGCCAGGAGGTCTGTCCACTGAACGATGCGCCCGGTCCGACCGCGCCGGCCGAGTTCGCGCCCGATTCCGGGCGCAGCTCTCTCTCTCTCGGCGAGCTGCTGGAGCTCGATCGGGACGCCTACGTCGAGCTCTTTCGGGGGAGTCCGATGAAACGCGCTAAGCTCGAAGGGCTGCAGCGAAACGCTGCCGTCGTGCTCGGCAACATCGCCGGGCCGGGAGCGGTGTCGGCGCTCGCGCGGGCGCTCGAGAGCCCCGTGCCGATGGTCCGCGGCCACGCCGCCTGGTCGCTCGGCGAGCTGGGCGGAGACCGGGCCGAGGGCCTCCTTTCGCGGGCGCTTGAGCACGAGACCGACGAGCGCGCGCGGAATGAGATGGAGAGCGCTCTGGCTCGTCTCTGAATCGCCGAAAAGCGTTTTATTTCCGGAGATTTATAGCTGCTCGGCTGTTGACACTCCGGAGTGCCCTTCCTATACTTTGAAGCCTTCGAGTTCTCAATTAGTGGTGTGGACTCGAGTCCCGCCAGCGGGAAGGACGGGCGCGAGCCCGTTCTCATCGACAAGGAGGAAGTACCGAAAGATGGAATCGACGGAAGAGCAGCGGGAAGCGCCGGTCGCCGCGAGCGACGCGGTCTCCGGCGACGAGCTCACATACGAACAGATGGTCTCGCTCTACGACGAGAGCATGCGCAACCTGAAAGAGGGAGACATCGTTCAGGGGCAGGTAATCGAGATCAGCGCGAACAGCGTTGTTGTGGACATCGGCTACAAGTCCGAAGGACTGGTGCCGATCGAGGAGTTCACCAGCTTCGACGGCGAGCTGACGGTCGAAAAGGGCGACAACGTAGAGGTCTTGCTCGAGAAGACCGAGGACCGGGAGGGCCACGTCCTGCTCTCCAAGCGCAAGGCGGAGAAGCTGCGCGTCTGGGCGGACGTCGAGAAGAGCTACCAGGCCGGCGAGACGATCCAGGGTCGGGTGATCGACCGGATCAAGGGCGGCCTGACGGTCGACGTCGGCATTCGGGCGTTTCTGCCCGGCTCGCTGGTCGATATCAAGCCGGTCAAGAACCTCGAGTCGCTGCGCGGCCAGGAGCTCGACTTCAAGGTGATCAGCATGGACCGGCGGCGGAACAACGTGGTTCTGTCGCGCAAGGCCGTGCTCGAGAAGGAGTTCGCGGCGCGCAAGGCCGAGACCCTGACTCGCCTGCAGGAAGGCGCCGTTCTCGACGGTGTGGTCAAGAACATCACCGACTACGGCGTCTTCATCGACCTGGGCGGCATCGACGGCCTGCTGCACATCACCGACATCTCCTGGGGCCGGGTGAACCATCCGTCCGAGTACTTCGCCGTCGGCGACGAGGTCCAGGTGGTCATCCTGAAGTTCGATCCGACCACCGAGCGCGTCTCCCTCGGCTACAAGCAGCGGACCGAGGATCCGTGGACGCTGGTCGACAAGAAGTATCCGCTCGGCTCGCGGGTCCAGGGCAAGGTCGTCAGCCTGGTCGACTACGGCGCTTTCGTCGAGCTCGAGGAGGGCGTCGAGGGTTTGATCCACGTCAGCGAGATGTCGTGGACGAAGAAGGTGGTCAACCCGACTCGCGTCGTCAACGTCGGCGACGAGGTCCAGGCGATCGTCTCGGAGCTCGATCTCGGCCAGCGCCGGATCAGCCTGTCGCTCCGCCAGGCGGAGCGCAATCCGTGGGACGAGCTGGCCATCACCCATCCGGTGGGCAGCGTGATCGAGGGTCAGGTGCGCAACCTGACCGAGTTCGGCGCGTTCGTGCAGATCACCGACGAGATCGACGGCCTGATTCACGTCTCCGACATGAGCTGGACCAAGCGGGTCAAGCATCCGAGCGAGGTGCTGCAGAAGGGCGACTCGCTCCAGGCCCGGATCACCAACATCGACGTCGAGAACCAGCGGGTCTCGCTGTCGATCAAGGAGTTCCTCCCCAACGAGTGGGAGAACTTCATCAACGACAACCAGGTCGGCGACGACGTCACCGGCCGGGTGGTGAACGTGACCGACTTCGGGATCTTCGTCGACATCTTCGAGGGCCTCGAAGGCCTCGTGCATGTCAGCGAGATCGATGTCGAGGGCGGCAAGCTGCAGGACCACTACTCGCTAGGTCAGTGGGTCTCGGCTCGCATCCTGCGCATCGAGGACGAGGAGAAGAAGGTCGGCCTGACCATGCGTGGCGTCGAGCAGCCGAGCGAGGAAGAGATCGCCGAGCTCGAGGCCGCCTATCAGGAGCGCCAGGCGACGGTTGCGGAAGAGGCCGCCGAAGCCGAGGCGGAGCTGGCTGCAAACGACACTGTGGAGGACGGTGCCGAGGCCGCGGCGGAGGAGCAAGCGGTCGAAGCGGAAGCCGTCGAGGTCGAGGAGGCAGCGGAAGAAGGAGCCGCGCCTGCCGAGGAAGCCGCTGAAGTCGAGGCAGCCGAGGAGGTCGAAGCCGAGGCCGATACGGCCGAGGAGGCCGCACCGGAGGCTGAGGCCACCGAGGAAGCGGTCGACCAGGACAGGGTGGACGAGGAGGCCGAAGGCGACGACGACACCGAGAACTGACTCGGACAACGGCAAGGGTCCTACGATCCAGGGGGTAGACAGTGAGCGATGGAATGACCAAGGCGCAGCTGGTAGAAGAGGTGGCTCGTACAACTCAGCTCACCAAGAAGCACGCCGAGCTCATCGTCAACACTGTCTTCGAAAGTATCGTCCAGTCCCTGCGCGAAGGTGAGAAGATTGAGTTGCGGGGCTTCGGCAGCTTCCGGATCCGGCAGCGCGGCGCGCGCATCGGCCGTAACCCGAAGACCGGGGCGCGGGTCCAGGTGCCGCCCAAGCGGATCCCGTACTTCAAGCCTGGTAAGGAGCTCAAGGAGCTGCTGAACCACGATTCGTGAGCGGGTGGCCCCGCACGGCCCCAATGGATACCCTGTTCACGCCCTGGAGGTACAAGTACATCTCAAGCGAGAAGACCTCCTCGGGGTGTTTCCTGTGTGAGGCGGCCGGCGACCCAGAGGACGCCGATCGCCTGGTTGTCGCCCTCCGACGGCACCATGTGGTGCTGTTGAACCGCCACCCGTACACCAACGGCCATCTCATGATCGCGCCACGCGAGCATCTGGCGTCTCCCGAGCAGGCGAGTCGCGAGGGCCAGGCCGAGCTCTGGCCGGTGGTTCTCGAGTGCAAGCGGGTGCTTGAGGAGGTCTACTCTCCGGACGGGTTCAACATCGGCCTCAACCTCGGTCAGGCCGGCGGCGCCGGCCTGCCGGAGCACTTCCACCTGCACATCGTGCCTCGTTGGGGGGGCGACACGAACTTCATGAGCGTTGTCGGCGGTGTGCGTCTGATCCCCGAGGACCTCGGCGAGCTCCGGGATCGCCTGGCACCTTTGTTCGGAGAGAGGGGAGCGAGTTGAGCGAGCCAGTCAGCCGTGCGCAGGCGCCAGCCGAATCGGAGTCCGACCTCAAGCGGACGCTGCCGACCGTCCTGATGGCCTGGCTGATCCCCGGCGCCGGCCACTTCATGCTCGGCCGCCGGGGGCTGGCGATCGTCTTTCTACTGATCATCGCCTGCTCGCTCGGGGTCGGCTTGCTGCTCGACGGCAACCTCTACGGGATCGTGCCGAACCGGCCGCTCACCGTGCTGGCGACGCTCGCTTGCATGGGCATGGGAGCGCCCTACTTCGTCCTGCGCTTCCTGCTCGACTACCAGGGGGACATCGTCGCCCCGGGCTACGAGTACGGGACGGCGTTCATCCTCACCGCGGGACTGATGAACCTGCTGCTGATCCTGGACACCATGGACATCCTGTCGGGAAAGAAGAGCTAGCTGGCGGGTCGGGTCATGAGCCACTTCCTCCTGATGATGCTCTACGCGACGCTGGTCAGCCTGTTCTTCGCGCTGCTCTGGAGACGCGCGGCGCGGGCGCGTCTGCGGCTCTTCCTGCAGCTCTTCCTCGGGATGATGCTCGGTGGCATCCTGCTCGCCTGGCTGATGTACCCGTTCCCCTCCGGACCGCCGACCCCGATCCCCTGAGGAGGGCATTCTGTCGAACGAGCTGCTGATCGTTGCCGGCGAGGAGTCGGGCGATCGCCACGGCGGTCGCCTGCTCGGCGCACTGCGCGAGCTGCGCCCCGACGTGACCGCCTTCGGGCTGGCCGGCGAGGAGCTGATCGCGGCCGGTGCCGAGGCGATCGCCGACAGCGCCGAGATCTCGGTGGTCGGACTGGTCGAGGTGCTCAAGGTCGTCGGCCGCGCGCGCGCGATCAAGGCTCGGTTGCTCGAGGAGGTCGACCGGCGGCAGCCGGCGGCCGCGGTCCTGATCGACTCGCCCGGCTTCAACCTGCGCATGGCTCGCTCGCTCCAGCAGCGGGGCGTGCCGGTGATCTACTACATCAGTCCACAGGTCTGGGCGTGGTGGCGCGGCCGGGTGAAAGGGATCGCCCGTCGTGTCGACAAGATGCTGGTGCTGTTTCCGTTCGAAGTCGACTTCTACCGTGGTGCCGGCATCGACGTCAGCCACGTCGGTCACCCGCTGGTCGACCAGGTTCCCGAGCTGCCCCACGTCTGGGATGCAGGCGCCGAACCCGAAACCTTTAACATAGTGCTCATGCCCGGGTCTCGCGCGAGCGAGGTGGAGTCCCTGCTGCCGGTCCTGCTGGAGTCGGCGGGCAGGCTCTCCAGGCTGCTGCCGACACGATTCCGGCTGCTGCGTGCCGGCGGTCGAGCGGGCCGAGAGGTCGATCGTCACCTCGAGTCGAACGACCTGCCGATCGAGGTCGTGCGCGGCGAGCCGTTCGGTCTGCTGGCCGATTCCCACCTCGCGCTCTGCGCGTCGGGCACCGCGACGCTCGAGCTCGGACTGATCGGGACGCCGATGATCGTTCTCTACAAGCTCGCCCTCTGGACCTACTGGGCGGGTCGTGTGCTCGTCGACCTGCCGCACGTCAGCCTGGTCAACCTGGTTCTGGACGCTGGCGTGGTGCCGGAGCTGATGCAGAACGAAGCCAACCCGGAGCGGATCGAGCGCGAGGCCGTGGCGTTGCTCGAGGACCGGGAGGAGGTGGCGGCGATCCGCGGTCGCCTCGCTGGTCTGCGCGAGCGGCTCGGGCAGCCGGGAGCGAGCCGCAGGGCCGCGGCCGAGGTCGCGGCCTTCCTGGAGCCGAGGGTGCCGGCGTGAAGCTCGCCGCATTCCTCGGTCGCTACGCGGTCCGTTACACCGGGTGGGTGATCCTGGCGCTGGTCGCCGCGGGCCTGTTCGCGGCGACGACAGGTGCGATCGTCGTCCTGGTCGAGCCGATCTTCAGCGAGGTGCTACTCGCCGACTCGGCGGACGTCGGCGGTCTGGGTGCGCTCGGGGCCGGCGCCGAGTCGGCGGACGACGGTGGCAGCAAGGGTCGCCTGATGAGCTTCTTCCACGATCGCTACCGCGACCTCAAGCGGCGCCTCGGGATCACTCCCGAAGGGGTGGTCTACTTTCTGCCGCTCCTGGTCGGTCTGGTCTTCCTGCTACGCAGCGTGAGCGACTTCGCCTCCGGCTATTGCTTCAACCGGATCTCACTCGGGATCACCACCGACATCCGCAACGATCTCTATGAGGCGGTCCTCGGTCAATCGAGCCGCTTCCACGCCCTACATCCCTCTGGTGAGCTGATCAGCCGGATCGTCAACGACGTCGCGATGGTGCAGATGGCGGTGTCGACCCGCGTGGTCGATCTGGTGCAGCAGGGCCTCACGCTGATCACCCTCGTAGTGCTCCTGTTTTCGACCCACTCCCGGCTGGCCGTGATCTGCCTGATCGCCTTCCCGGCGATGCTCTATCCGATCGTCCGCTTTGGTCGCGGCATGCGCCGGACCAGCCACAAGAGCCAGGAGCGGATGGCGGACCTGGCCAACCTGGTCGCCGAAGGGGTGCGGGGTCACCGGGTGGTCAAGGCGTTCGGCATGGAAGAGTTCGAGATGGACCGATTCCGGACCGCCACCGAGCGGCATCTGAAGGTCAACCTGTGGGCGCAACTGCTCGCCAACGCCGCCAGCCCGGTGATCGAGGTGATCCTGATGCTGGGTGGCGCCCTGCTGCTGATCTACGCCGGCAACCAGATACGAGCCGGGGAGCTCTCCGGTCCCTTGTTCATCACCTTCCTCGCCAACCTGCTCTGGATGTACGAGCCGGCGCGTAAGCTGAACAAGGCCAACCTGGTGGTCCAGCAGAGCCTGGCCGCGGTGCGGCGCGTCTACGACCTGATGAACGTCCCCAACGAGATCGTCGAGCGGCCGGGGGCGCGCACTCTGTCGTCGCTCCAGAACCACATCAGGTTCAACGGTGTGTCGTTCGCCTACAGCGACCAGCTGGTGCTGCGCGATCTCAATCTCGAGATCCGCAAGGGCAGGATCGTCGCTCTGGTCGGTCCGTCGGGAGCCGGCAAGACGACCGTCGCGAGCCTGTTGCCGCGGTTCTTCGATCCGGAGATCGGCAGCGTCGAGCTGGATGGCATCGACGTCCGCGACCTGACGCTCCAGAGCCTACGGTCGCTGATCGGGCTGGTCACCCAGGAGACGGTGCTCTTCAACGACACCGTGCGGGCCAATATCGCCTACGGACGCGAGGATCTGCCGATCGAGCACATCCGGGAGGTCGCCGCGGCCGCCTACGCCGACGAGTTCATCTGCGAGCTCCGGGACGGCTACGACTCGATGATCGGTGAGGGCGGTCTCAGGCTCTCCGGCGGCCAGCGGCAGCGGCTGGCGATCGCCCGGGCCCTGATCAAGAACCCGCCGATCCTGGTGCTCGACGAGGCGACCTCCCAGCTCGACACCGAGTCGGAGGCGCTGGTCCAGAAGGCGCTCTACAACCTGATGGAGGGTCGCACGACGCTGGTGATCGCGCACCGGCTGTCGACAGTGCAGCGTGCCGATCGGATCGTCGTGCTCGAGGACGGCCGGATCGTCGAGCAGGGTGCGCACGAAGAGCTGCTCGCGCTCGACGGCACCTACAAGCGACTCTACGACCTGCAATTCCCCTAGAGGATGCCGTGAAGAGCATGACAGGCTTCGGCGAGGCGTTCGCCGAGAACGACCGCTACCGCGTCGGCGCGACGCTGCGGACGGTCAACCATCGGTTTCTCGATCTGGTGGTGCGGGTTCCCGAGGAGCACCGCTCGGTCGAGACGCTGGCGAGCGAGGTGGTGCGCGTCGAGCTGGAGCGCGGCCGGGTGGAGATCCGCCTGGCGATCGAGCCGGTCGCCGATCGGCCGGTGAGCGTCGAGCTGCGCGAGGACGTGTTGCGCCAGCTGGTGGAGAAGCTGGAGTCGGTCGCCGGCGAGGGACTGGTCAGAGGTGAGATGGCGGTCGCCGACGTCGCCCGCCTACCCCAGGTGATCACCATCCGCGAGAGCCCGCCGGACTGGACCGATGCGGACGATCGGCTGGTCGAGGAGGCCGTGTCGACGGCCCTCGAGCAGGTGATCAAGGCCCGGGAGCACGAGGGGGCGAGCCTGCAGGCGATCCTCACCGCGCGCATCGAAGAGCTGAGCGCCCTGGTCGAGAGGCTCGAAGCCCGACGGGTCACGGTCGAGGCCGCGACCCTGACGGCCCTGCGAGAGCGGGTGGCAGGGCTGCTCGGCGACGCGGAGATTCCCGAAGAGCGACTGGCGCAGGAAGCCGTCCTGCTGGTCGAGCGGAGCGACGTCCGGGAGGAGCTCGACCGGCTGGCCGCCCACGTCGGCCACTTCAGGACACTGCTGAGCGGCGACGGACCCCACGGCCGGCGACTCGAGTTTCTGGTGCAGGAGGTCCAGCGCGAGCTGAACACCATCGGCGGCAAGTGCCGCGACGCCGAGATGGCGCGAGACGTGGTCGACGGCAAGCTCCTCGGCGAGCAGCTCCGCGAGCAGCTGCTGAACGTCGAATGACCGCCCTGTGGTATGATTTCAACCGGTCTAAAAGGCGCCGGCGACGTTCCGGGGTCGATTACCCTCGAACAGGGGCACCGGACGGAGCGAGCGAAGGAAGGCGTGTAGGTGCGCTCGCCGACGTCGGTCCCGAAAAACCCACAAAACCAGGAAGTCGCCAGATGCGGGATATCCCAGAGAATATCGATAGCAAGTTCCGATTTGTGCTGCTTGCCGCCAACCGCGCCGAGCACATGATGCAGGGCGCCATCTCGAAGATCGACGACCCGGGTCGCAAGCCGAGCCGGTTGGCTCTGGACGAGTTCCGCAACGAGCTGGTCGAGTGGGACTACGGTTCGGCCGAAGAGCCGGAAGCGGCGTCCGAGACCGAAGAAGAAGAGTAGCGCCGCGGGCAGGTGCCGAATCAGAGGCTCGAGCCGGCTGTACCCCCGTCGCTCAACGTGCTGGTGGGCGTGAGCGGGGGTATCGCCGCCTACAAGGCCGCCGAGCTGGTCCGACTGCTGAAGAAGGAGGGGCACGCGGTGCGCTGTGCGATGACCCGAGCCGCGCGGTCGTTCATCACCCCCCTCAGCCTGGAAGTGCTGAGCGGGCACCAGGTCTATCAGGAGGAGTACCTGACGGGTGACGGCAGCGGGGAGGAGCTGCACATGGTGGCGGCGAAGTGGGCCGACGTGGTCTGCGTGGCGCCGGCCACCGCCCACACCCTCGCCCGGATCGCGCTCGGCCTGGCGGACGACTTCTTGAGCACGACGATCCTGGCGTTCGATGGGCCGCTGGTGATCGCGCCGGCGATGCACTCGGTCATGTGGCAGCAGGAGAGCGTGACGGCCCACGTCGACGTTCTGCGACGGCGCGGCGCGACCGTCGTCGGTCCGGCGGTCGGTGAGCTCGCGTCGGGTGATGTCGGTGTCGGGCGGATGGTCGAGCCGGTCGAGATCGTCAGCGCGATCCGGAGGACCGCCCGGCCGGGCCGGCTGCGCGGTCGCCGGGTGCTGATCGCCGCGGGACCGACCCGCGAGGCGATCGATCCGGTGCGCTTCATCTCCAATCGATCGACCGGCAAGATGGGCTTCGCCCTGGCCCGCGCCGCGATAGCGCAAGGCGCGACGACCACCCTGGTCGCCGGCCCGGTATCGCTCGAGACGCCGAGCGGCGTCGAGCGGGTCGACGTGACCAGCGCCGAGGAGATGCGCACCGCGGTGCGCGCGGCGGCGCCGGACGCGGACCTGATCTTCATGGCCGCGGCGGTGGGCGACTACCGGCCGCGCGAGGCGCGGTCACGGAAGATCAAGAAGTCCGAGGGCGTGCTCGAGTCGATCGAGCTCGAGCCGACCGAGGACATTCTCGCCGGGCTGCGCTCGGTAGCTCCCCGTGCGGTGATCGTCGGGTTCGCCGCCGAAACGGACGACCTGATCGAGAACGCGCGCGCCAAGCTGGGCGCCAAGGGCGCCGATTTCATCATCGCCAACGACGTCTCGCGTCCGGAGATCGGCTTTGCGAGCGATCAGAACGAG
Source organism: Thermoanaerobaculia bacterium (assembly GCA_947259925.1). Taxonomy (GTDB): domain Bacteria; phylum Acidobacteriota; class Thermoanaerobaculia; order Multivoradales; family JAHEKO01; genus JAHEKO01. Next base: position 3,275 of record CAMYOG010000046.1, on the reverse strand, counting down.
GTTACGGTGCTCGGGCACGGCACCGAGGCGCATTTCGAGCGCCAGTCGAAGGACCACCTGGCCGAGCATCTCTTGAGCTATCTCGAGCAGGCGGTGGCGAAGCGTGAGCGACAGCCCGTATAGCCCGCCGCGGACGCTGGTCGGGGTGCTCGACTACCTGCGCGACATCGGTTTCGAGGACCTCTACCGGCCGGCGGTGGAGAAGCCCGCGAGTCCCGATCAGGAGCCTGTGGTCACGCCCGAGGCCGACGGCGGGGCCCGGCTCGAGACGCTCGAGCGCGTTGCCGAGCGGGCCGCGAGCTGCACCGCGTGCCGCCTGCACGAGAAGCGCAAGAGCGTAGTCTTCGGCATCGGCAACCCGGACGCCGATCTGATGTTCATCGGCGAGGGCCCGGGCGCCGAGGAGGACCGCCAGGGGATCCCGTTCGTGGGTCGTGCCGGCGAGCTCTTGACCAAGATCATCGCGGCGATCGGCATGGACCGCTCCGAGGTCTACATCGCCAACATCGTCAAGTGCCGCCCGCCGGGCAATCGCGACCCGAAGCCCGACGAGGTGGCCGCTTGCCGGGGGTACCTCGAGTCGCAGATCGAGGCGGTGCGCCCCAAGGTGATCGTGGCGCTGGGACGGGTTGCGGCACAGACCCTGCTGGGCGAGTCGAGCCCGCTCGGACGGATGCGCGGCCACTGGTTCCGGGTGCAGGGCGTCGAGACCCGGGTCACCTACCATCCGGCGGCACTGCTACGCAACGTCGGGTTCAAGCGGCCGACCTGGGAGGACATGCAGATCGTCCGCGACCGCCTGCAAGAGCTCGACCGGGGCGAGACGATAGGATAGGGCGCCAGTGGAGAGCCAGGCATCCCTTCTGAGCGCGCCCGAGGTAGTGGAGCCTACCGACCTGCAGACGCGCGAGCTCGACGTCAGCGTCCTCATTCCGGTCCTCAACGAGGCCGACACCGTCGAGGAGCTGGCGACTCGGGTCGGCGCGGCACTCGACAGCCTCGGCCGGAGCTTCGAGATCATCTTCGTCGATGACGGCTCCTCGGACGGCACCTCGAAGCGGGTGAAGGAGGCGATCCGGGTCGACGGACGGGTGAAGCTGGTCCGGCTGCGCAGGAACTTCGGCAAGGCGGCGGCACTCTGCGCCGGCTTCGACATCAGCTCCGGGGCGATCATCATCACGATGGACGGCGACCTCCAGGACCAGCCCGAGGAGATACCGCGCTTCCTGAGCGAGATCGAGGAGAGCGATCTCGACCTGGTCTCGGGCTGGAAGGAAAACCGGCAGGACCCGGTCAACAAGCGACTGCCGTCACGGCTGTTCAACTGGGCGACGCGCAAGCTCGCCCAGATCGACCTGCACGATTTCAACTGCGGCTTCAAGGCGTACCGGCGCGAGGTGCTGGAGCAGATCTCGCTCTACGGCGAGCTCCATCGCTACATCCCGGTGCTGGCGTCGCGCAAGGGCTTCACCATCGGTGAGCTCTCGGTCGTCCACAACGCGCGCCGCCACGGCAAGAGCAAGTACGGCTGGGACCGCTACTACAAGGGCTTGCTCGACCTGATCACGGTCCTGTTCATCACCAAGTACACCCGGCGGCCGCTCCATCTCTTCGGGATGATCGGACTCAGCTCGCTCCTCGCCGGCCTGGTCATCAACACCTACCTGGTGATCCGCTGGTTCATGGGCGAGCCGCTCTCCTTCCGGCCGTTGCTGCTGCTCGGCGTGCTGCTGATGTTGCTCGGCATCCAGGTCCTGACCACCGGACTGATCGGCGAGATGATCACCTTCAAGAGCTTCCGCCGTACCGACACCTACTCGGTCAAAGAGATGGTTGTTTGAGGATCCTCTTCCTCACCCAGACCTATCCTCGCTTTCCGGACGACACCGCGGGCCCGTTCATTCGCGACCTGGCGCGGGGTCTGACCCGGTTGGGCGACAGCGTCACGGTGCTGACGCCGCACGCACCCGACGTCGCGGCGCGATGGGACGACGGCGGGGTCGACGTCCGGAGCTTCCGCTACGCGCCGGAGAGCCTCGAGCTGCTCGGCTACAGCCGCAGCTTGAGTGCTGACGAGACGATGCGGGTGGGAGCCGCGGCGGTGACGCCGCTCTACCTGATGGCGGCACGATCGGCAGTCAAGCGGGCGTTGCGCGACGAGGCGTACGACCTGGTGCAGGCGCACTGGGTGGTGCCCAACCTACTGGTTGCCGGCCCCCTGGGTCGACGGATGCCGCTGGCGGTCGGTCTGCACGGCAGTGACGTGTTCATGGCCGAGCGGCGCGAGCTGCGGCCGTTCGTACGCCGGGCGCTGGCGCGGACCAGCGTTCTGACCAGCTGCTCGCCGGAGCTCGCCGACCGGGTGTGCGCGATCGGCTTCGATCGCGAGCGCGCCCACGTCATCCCGTACGGCGTCAACGTCGAGGAGTTCTCCCCCGATCGGAGCCGGCGGGGCATCTGGCGCGAGAAGCTGTCGATCCCCGAGACCGCGCCGGTCGTGGTGTCGGTCGGCCGGATGGTGAGCAAGAAGGGCTACGGCTACCTGCTCGAGGCGCTACCCGGTCTTCTCGAGGCGCATCCCGAGGCGCACTTCATCCTGGGTGGCGCGGGCGATCTGCTCGAGGAGTTCCGGCGGCGGACCGTCGAGTGGTCAAGCCGCGTCCACCTGCCCGGTCTGGTGCTGCGCGACGTGTTGCCCGATCTCTACCGGGCGGCCGACATCTTCGTCCTCCCGGCGGTGCACGACCGGAAGGGCAACGTCGATGGCCTGCCCAACGTCATTCTCGAGGCGATGGCCTCGGGCCTGCCGGTCGTGGCCTCCGGGATCTCCGGCATACCGCAGGCGGTCGAGGAGGGGGTCAACGGCCACCTGGTGCCGGAGAAGGAGCCGGCGCCGCTGGCGGCGGCGCTGGGACGACTACTGACCGATCCGGATGCCTGCCGTCGGATGGGTGAAGCCTCGCGCCGGCGCGCCGAGACCGAGCTCACCTGGGACGCCGTCGCGGCGCGGTACCGGCGGGCGTACGGCCAGGCCGTCACCGGCGTATGCGCCTGAACCTGCGGGACTCCACTCGGTCGGGCGTCCTCAACGTACTTCGTGTAGGCCTGCGACGCCCTCGGTCGCGACGCCCCGAATCTGTAGGCGCCTACGCCGGCGCGCGATAGGAGCGCGCAATGAAAAAGGGGCCGCTGTCGCGGCCCCTGGTAGACGGACGTTGGCAGGGATCAGGCGCCGGGTGGGGGCGGTCCGCCCTGCTTGAGCTCCTGGAGCTGGC
>CAMYOG010000045.1 GCA_947259925.1 Thermoanaerobaculia bacterium | reverse complement strand
CAGGCAGCGCTTGGGTACTGCCTGGCTCTCTACCTGGTAACGCGAGATCCGGCCGCGAACCTAATCACCCGATCGTCGGCCGGGTGCGGAGGCCGGGGCACCCGGCTACAATCGGCCTGATGAAGTCACTCCGAGACAAGCGAGTCCTGCTCACCGGTGGTGGCCACGGAATCGGCCTGGCGATCGCAGAGGCCTTCGCTCGGGAGGGAGCGCGTATCGTGCTCGCCGACCTCGACGAGGCCAAGCTCTCCAAGGCCGGCGAGCGCCTCGACGAGATCGCTCCCGGTTCCCTCCTCTACCGGCTCGACGTCACCGACACCGAGGGGATCGCGGACCTGCGCGAGGAGCTGATCGGCGAGCTCGGTGGACTCGAGATCCTGGTCAACAACGCCGGCGTCGTGCAGGGCGGAGCGTTCCTCGAGGTGCCGCTCGAGCGCCACCGCCAGACGGTCGAGGTCAACACGCAGGCGGTGATCGCGGTCACCCACGCCTTCCTTGGCGACCTGATCGCGGCCGACGAAGGTCACCTGGTCAACATCGCCAGTGCCTCGGGCTTCATCGGCCTCCCCTGGGGCTCGACCTATGCCGCCAGCAAGTGGGCCGTGATCGGCTTCGGCGAATCGATCCGGCTGGAGCTCAAACGCCTCGGTCACGACCACGTCGGCGTCACCTCGGTCTGCCCGAGCTATGTCTCGACCGGCATGTTCGAAGGCGTCCGGCAGCCCCTGCTGACGCCCTTCCTGAGCGCCGACAAGCTGGCGGCCAAGGTGATGCGGGCGGTACGCAAGAACGAGCCGTTCGTGCTCGAGCCGGCGATGATCAAGATCATGCCGCTGCTCAAGGGCAGCCTGCCGACGGGCGTCAGCGACAAGATCCTCGACGCCGTCGGCGCCTCGACCAGCATGGAGAGCTGGAAGGGGCATTGACTCTCGCCCGCAGGGCTGCCGGCGACGTCTCGCGGTAAGCTCCGGCGATGACCGTTTCGTCGGAAGACCCGCAGATCGCCGCCGCCCAGGCCTACGAGGCGCTTCACGTACCGGCTATCTTCCAGGAGTGGGCGCCACTGGTGCTCGATGCCGCGCGGCTCGAGGCCGGCCAACGGGTTCTGGACGTCGCCTGCGGCACCGGAGTCCTGGCGCGCGAGGCCGTGGAACGAGTCGACTCCTCCGGAGCGGTCACGGGCCTCGACCCCAACCCCGGCATGCTTGCGGTGGCCGGCGACCTGGCTCCCTCCGTCGAGTGGCGCGAAGGGACCGCGGAGTCGCTGCCGTTCGCCGATCAGTCCTTCGACGCCGTCGTCAGCCAGTTCGGGCTGATGTTCTTCGCCGACCGCGCACAGGCTCTGCGCGAGATGCTCCGGGTCACCAAGCCCGGCGGGCGCTTGGCGGTCGCCGTCTGGGCGCCGCTCGAGGACTCGGAGGCCTACTCGATCGAGGTCGAGTTGCTGGAGCTCCTGGCGGGCCGAGCGGCCGCGGACGCTCTGCGCGCTCCGTTCATCCTGGGTGATCGGCAGGAGCTGGCCGATCTCTTCGAGGGCGCCGGGGCCGCGGGGGTCTCCGTCGAGGCGCATACCGGGACCGCGCGCTTCCCGAGCATTCGGACGATGGTCGAGGCCGACCTCCGGGGATGGCTGCCGGTCATGGGCGTGGTGCTCGACGAACCGGTGATCCAGCGCATCCTGGAGGAAGCGGAGACCGCGCTCGAGAAGTTCGTCACCGCCGACGGCCGAGTGGTCTTCGACTCGCCGGCCCGCATCGTCAGCGGTCACCGCCCGTAGCCGAGCCGGCGGCGGCTCACCCCCGGCGTCGCTTGCGGATCGCCGCCGTGACCGGGAAGGTGAGGACGAGCGTCAGGATCCCGGCGATGGCCAGCAGGGTCGAGGGCTCGGGCACCGGTGTGCCGAACGCCCGAGAGGAGGCGCGGAGGACGCCGATCGAGCCGAGCATCACGGTGATCGCCGTCACCGTAGCCATCAGGGTGTTGGAGATCGGGCCGTTGAGAGCTCTCTCACCCATGACGCTCCGGTCGTTGACCGACAGGAGCAGGAAGATCGCCGCGATCGGCAGCAGCACCCCGTTGAACGCCTGCGCCAGGACGATCACCGGAATCGGCTGGACGCCGCTGAGGCCGAACACCAGGCCGACCGCGAGCACCGAGCCCCAGATCGCGCGATAGCGCCACGAGCGGTCGGACCAGCGCTCCGGCGACTCGTCCGAGCCGAACAGGCTGCGCGCGGTGACCGCGGCGGCCAGCGGTGCGGTGACCGCCGACGACAGACCGGCCGCGAACAGGCCCGCAGCGAAGAAGGTCTCGGCCCACGGCCCGAGGCGCTCGCCGAGGACCGCCGACAGGGCCGCGAAACTGAACTCGCCGACGACCGCGGTGCCGACGACCACGACCGCCAGCGAGATCAGGCCGCCGAGGCCGATCGCGACGCTCAGGCCGAGCCGCAGCTCGCCCAGCCGCTGACCGGCGGCGATCCCCGAGCCGAGAAAGAGGTTGTACGGCACGACCGTCGTCCCCACGAGGGCAATCGCGAGCAGGGTCGAGCCCGACGGCAGCGACGGCACCAGGCTACCGCGCAGGAGGTCGTCCCAGGACGGTCCGAGCCGGCTCGCGGTCCAGAGAAACGCGATCCCCATGGTCGCGACCAGGACGCTCAGCGACATCGCCACCCGGCGCGGCGAGTTGAACCAGAGGAGCAGGGCGGCGACCGCGACCGAGAGCACGGTCAGCGACTTCGGTCCGAGCGGCAGGGCGAGACTCGCGCCCGCCACCCCGCCCAGGATGTTGCCCGCCTCGTACGCCGCGCATCCGAGCACGATCGCGCCCAGCACCAGCAGCAGCACGGCCGCGCCGAGGAAGCCGCTCGGATAGCGATCGCGCAACGCCTCGCCCAGGTTGCGGCCCGAGACCACCGTCAGCCGGGCACTCGCCTCCTGCAGGACCAGGCAGGCGACGGTCGAGAAGACCAGTGCCCAGAGGAGCGCCAGGCCGAATCCGGCGCCGGACTTGGCCGCCGTGGTCACCGTGCCCGGACCGATGAAGGCGGCGGCGATGACCGACCAGAAGAGGATCGCGGCGATCTTGCTCATGAGCATCTAATCGGGAGCGCCGAAGCCACCACCACCGGGGGTCTCGAGGACCAACCGGTCGCCCGGCTCGGCGTCGCAGGAGTCGATCGACTCTAGCTCGATCGTCTCCCCGGACGCGCGGACCAAGCGCTGCCGGCCGACGCCGCCCGCGTCTCCGCCGTCGAGGCCGAACGGCTTCTCGACGCGGTGTTGCGACAGGATCGAGAGCGCCACCGGCTCGAGAAAGGTCAGCTCACGCACCGCGCCATCGCCGCCACGATGGCGCCCCCGTCCGCCGGAGCCGCGCCGAATCCGGAAGCTCTCGATCCGCACCGGATGGCGATGCTCGAGGATCTCGGGATCGGTGATCGCGGTGTTGGTCATGTGGGTATGGACCGCGTCGGCGCCGTCGAACCCATCGCCCGCGCCGGCGCCGCCGCAGACAGTCTCGTAGTAGGAGAACGACTCGTTGCCGAACAGGAGGTTGTTCATGGTTCCCTGGGCGCAGGCGACGACACCGAGAGTCTTCAGAAGCGTGTCGACGATCCGCTGACTGGTCTCGACGTTGCCGCCCACGACCGCCGGTGCCGCGCCCGGATCGTCGGGAAACGGCGGGTCGAGCATCCCGGACGGGATCCGGATCTCGACGTCGCGGACCAGGCCTTCGTTGAGCGGCAGCGGCTCGTCGATCAGCAGCCGCAGGACGTACAGCACGGCGCTGCGGACGATCGCCGGCGTCGCGTTCAGGTTGCCCGGATGGACCGGCGCCGAGCCCGCGAAGTCGATCAGCGCCCGGCCGCCCTCGACGACGATCTCGACCCGGAGCTCCGAGCCGTCGTCGAGCCGCTCGACCCCGCTCCTCCGACCCTCCGGCAGACGGGCGAGGGCGGCGGCCATCCGCTCGGCCGCCCGCTCTTCGAGCTCCCGCATGTGGAGAGCCACTCTGGCGCTCCCCTCGCGCGCCGCCAGCGCGGTCAGACCCTCGAGCCCCCGCTGGTTGGCGGCGACCGCGGCCGCCAGGTCGGCGAGGTTTTCGGCCACGGCCCGCGACGGATGCGGGCCGCTCGCCAGCCGCTCGCGGAGGGCCTCCCAGCGCGGCTCCCCGCCGCGGACCAGGAGCTGCGGCTCGAGGACGACACCCTCTTCGGCGAGACTCCGGGCCGCCGGCGGCATCGAGCCGGGCCGGATACCGCCGATCTCGGCGTGATGAGCCCGGCTGGCGGCGTAGCCCAGCAGCTCGCCGGCGAAGATCGGCGTGATCACCGTCACGTCGGGCAGGTGCGAGCCGCCGTAGGCCGGATGGTTGGTGACCAGAACGTCGCCCGGCTCGAACGGACCGAGCGCTTCGGCGACGCTGCGCACGCACAGGCCGAGCGCGCCCAGATGGACCGGAATGTGCGGCGCGTTGACCACCAGATGGCCGCGCGCGTCGAGTAGCGCGCACGAAAAGTCGAGGCGCTCCTTGACGTTGACCGAGAGCGCCGTCCGGCGCAGCGCCTCCCCCATCTGCCGGGCGATGGCGGTAAAGCGGTGGGTAAAGAGCTCCAGCTCGAGAGCCGAGACGCGCCGCTCAGACATCGCTCGCCCCCGGCCGGAGGACGAGCGCACCGGCATCGTCCACCGTCATCTGCCAGTCGGTCTCGACCAGCGTCGCGCTATGGCGCTCGGAGATCAGACACGGCCCGGCGATGCGCACCCCGGGCGTGAGCGCATCGCGGTCGAAGATCGGCACCTCGATCCACGAGCCACCGACGAACGCGCGCGCCTCGGCCGCGGGCGCCGCGGAAGGCACCGGCCCGGGATGGGTCACGGGAGCCGCTTCCAGCTCCGGCCGCGAGGAAGAGGCAACGACCCGCAGACTCTCGACCTCGATCGTGCGCGCCTCGGGCCGGTAGCCGTAGACCTCGCGGTAGGCGCGGTCGAAGTCCCGGCGGAGCGAGGCTCCCGAGCCGAAGTCGATCGCCAGGGTCGCATCCTGGCCCGAGAGCCGCAGATGGACCCGGCGAAGCCGGACCTCGACGGCCGACTCGGGAACTCCTTCGCGGCCGACCGCCCGCCGCGCCTCGCGCCCGAGCTCCTCGAGCCACCCGGCGAGCCGTTCCTCGACCTCGTTCAGCGGTGCCAGCACCTGGCGCTCGCGAAATCGCTCGACCACCGCGTGCCCGAGGCCCTGCGCGCTCAATAGACCCGCGTCTCGCGGCACTACCACCCGGTCGATCCCGAGGAGCTCGGCCAGGGCACAGGCGTGCTGGGCGCCGGCGCCACCGAAGGCGACGATCGCGTACTCGGCCGGGTCGTACCCTTCGCGTACCGAGATCCGGCGGACCGCCTCGGCCATCCGCTCGTTGGCGATCTGGAGGAAGCCGGCCAGGAGCGCCTCCGGAGCGAGGTCGGGCTCGCCCGCCGCGCGCACGCGCTCGAGGACCGCGGTCGCGCGGCGCTCGGCGGCGGTCGGATCGATCGGGATCTCGAAGCGATCGGGCCGCAGCCGCCCCAGGAGGAGATTGACGTCGGTCACGGTGAGCGGTCCGCCGGCGCCGTAGCAGGCCGGCCCCGGCCGGGCGCCGGCGCTCTCGGGCCCGACCCGCAGCTGGACGCCGTCGAAGTCGCAAATCGAGCCGCCGCCGGCGGCCACGGTCTCGATCGCCAGCGCCGGCGCCATCAGATGGGCGTCACCGACCCGGGTGTCGAAGCGGTAGTCGAACTCGCCGTCGAAGCGGGAGACATCGGTCGACGTACCCCCCATGTCGAAGGCGATCACCCGCTCGACCGCCGAGCGGCGGCCCGCCCCGACCGCCCCGACCACGCCGCCCGCCGGGCCGGACAGCAGGCTGTCCTTGGAGCGAAACCGCTCGGCGCTGACCAGGCCGCCGGCGCTGGTCATCATCTTCAGATCCTGGGCGCCGAGCGACGATCGGACCTGCTCGACGTAGCCGCCGACGACCGGTGCCAGGAACGCGTCGACCACCGCGGTCTCGGCCCGCGGCAGGTAGCGGATGAGCGGTGCCAGGTCCGCCGACATCGAGACGTGCTCGAAGCCGCGCTCGACCAGGAAGCGCGCCAGACGGCGCTCGTGCTCCGGCTGGCGATAGCTGTGCAGCAGGGAGACCGCGGCGACCCGGATGCCCGCGGTCAGGAGATCGTCGGCGACCGGCCCGAGCGCCTCGAGGTCGAGTGGCCGGAGCACCGACCCGTCGGCCGCCAGGCGCTCGTCGACCTCGACCACGCGGCGGTAGAACGGCCGCGGCTTGACGATCTGGAGCGCGAAGAGCTCCGGGCGCTGCTGGTTGCCGATCTCGAGCAGGTCGGCGAATCCACGAGTGACGAAGAGCGCCGTCGCCGCTCCCCGGCGCTCGAGCAGGGCGTTGGTGCCGCGGGTGGTCGCCAGCCGCAGCTCGAGCGGCGGCAGCTCGTCGCCATGGGGCGTGCCGGTGACCAGTCGGGCGGCGACCACCGCCGCCTCTTCCCCCGAGGTCAGCTCGACGTCGGCGCGCTCGGCGAGATCGAGCGGCCCGGAGAGCTCGACGACGCCCGCGGCCCCTTCCGACCGCGCGATAGCGACCGTGGCCGTGTCCGCCGTCAGCGCCTGGATCCCCCAACCGGCGAGGAAGTCGTCGGGCAGCGCCCAGGGGAGCTCGAGCTCGAGACGGGTGGGCGTCAACCGGCGGACCAGCCGGCCGCGGATGGAGCCGTTGCTGAGAACCTTCGCGCGGTGGATCTCACCGCTCGGATCGCGCGCGACGCAGTCGGTGAAGGTGCCGCCGGTGTCGACCCAGATCGACCATCGGCCCGTCGAGCGCACGATCCGATCAGGCGGTGCTTACCTGCCGGCGGCGCCGGCGCAGAAAGCGCCAGACGAGCACGAAGAAGACGACCACCGCGAACAGTGCCAGAACCGGAACCGCGATCGCGAGCAGCGCCAGGCCGAGCGAGCTGCCCGCCTCGAAGGTCGAGACGAGCGGATTGGCCAGGCCGCCGGTGGTCAACGTGGAGACGCCGCGAGCGCCGCTGGTCAGGCTCTGCACCGCGCCGGCCAGACCGCCGCCGGCGATCACCGCCAGCGTCCACTTGAGCAACGGGTCGACATCGGTGACCACCGACGCGGTCGCGACGATGCCGGCGACCACCGCGGCCGGCGACGCCACCGTGTCAAGCAGGTTGTCGAGCCACGGCAGGTAGTAGGCGCCGATCTCGAGCAGGGTGGCGGCGCCGAACACCACCAGGGCCGGCGTCGAGGCGATCCACTCGAACTTGCCGTCGACGTGCAGGTAGCCGAGGTGGGCGGCGGAGCTCATCACCAGGAAGGGCACGAAGATCCGGAAGCCGCACGCGGCGGCGAGCCCCAGACCCAGGCAGATGCTCAAGAGAATTTCCATCGACATGACGGCCTCCACGTCAGACCTCGTCCAGCAGCTCGATACGTCGGATGTGACGTCCACCTTCGAACGGGGTCGAGAGCCAGATATCGACCATCTCGCGGGCGAGGTCGAGCGACACCAGACGCTCCCCCAGCGAGATCATGTTGGCGTCGTTGTGCTCGCGGGCGAGCCGCGCCGACTCGGCGCTCCAGCAGAGCGCGCAGCGCGCGCCGCGCACCCGGTTGGCGGCCATCGCCTCGCCGTTGCCCGAGCCGCCGAGCACGATGCCGCGCTCGCACTCACCGCTGGCGACGGCGTGCGCCGCCGCGCCGCAGAAGATCGGATAGTCGACCGACTCGGTCGAGTCGGTGCCGTAGTCGACCACGTCGTGTCCAGCCGCTCCCAGGTGCTCCTTGAGCGCCTCCTTGTAGGCAAAGCCGGCGTGATCGGATGCGATGGCAATCTTCATCGGGTCGAGATCTCCTCGCAGCGAGAGCTTAGCTCACTCATCCGGCGGCTCCGGTCTCACTCCGCGATCTCGAAGGTGAGCGTCGCCCAGTTCGATTCGTGGGTGGTCTTCTCCTCTGTCCGCTCCACCATGTGGATCAGGCGGACGTACCAGCGCCCGGCGGTGGTCAACTCGAAACCGGCGACGCCGTCGTCGGCGGTCCGGGTGCTGACGGCTTCGGCGTGCCCGCCTCCCTCGTCGTGTCGGTGGTGGCCGGCGTGGCTGGCATAGACCAGCTGACCCGGCGCCGGCTCGCCGTCGCGCAGGACCACGAACTCGAACCGATCGCCGGCGCCGAGCTCGTACGGGTTCCTGAGCGGCACGATCTCGATCGGGTAGCCGAAACGCTCGGCCCAGGCCCCGGTCGTGGCGTCGCCGACCTGGTAGATCGTCTTGACGTGCTTGGAGTAGAGCTCGCTGGCGTCCTGCGCCAGCTTGCCGTCGCGCTCGCGCGCGGCCAGCATGTCGAGCACGCCGTCGTGCTCGAGGTACTCGTTGAAGTCGGCGGCCGCGAGATCGATCGTCCGGGCGCGGGTCGAGACGCCCATCGCGTAGGTGCCGGGAGCTCCCGCCTCGACCGCCAGCCAGGTCGTCGTCTCGTCATCCCACCAGTCGGACACGGGTGGCGAGGCGACCTCGCTCTCCGGTCCGACGACCCGCACGTCGATCATCCGGTCCCGAGCGATCGCGTTCTCGCTCCGGTCGTACGTCCCGTTGATCAGCGCGATCGTGACGTCGCTACCCGGCTCGAAGAAGTGGCTCTCGAGCTTCAGGAACATGTCGTGGGCGCCGCTCGCCGAAGCGAGCAAGAGGGCGGCGCCGAAGAAGGTCGTGGTGGCACGCTTCATCTTGTTCTCCCTACGTTTCGCAGACGATTCTGATTCACCGATCTGTCATGTCACCGACGCGTCCGAGCCAGGCGTCGAGCTCCGACCAGCGCCGCCAACGCGCGATTCCGAGATAGACCCCGGCAAAGACCGCGACCACCGGCGGCGCGACGACCCAGGCCGGCTGGCCGACGGCGAGGTACCAGATCGCAGCTGCCGGCGCCAGGGCGACGATCGCCAGTGACGACATCCGACCGACCGCTCGCCACGGCAGTGAGATGTTCGGCACCGTCTTGCCCGCGCGCAGCCGCAGCAGTCCCAGCTCGAGCCAGGCGCCGAGGCCTCCCGCGAGCGCCAGGCCGACGCCACCGAGGCGCAGGTCGCCCTCCGGAGCGAGAGACGCGGCCGCGGCGACCGGCAGTCGATCGAGCTGGAGCATCAGCCAGACTCCCAGACCAGCGGCTACCAGAACCCGGACCACCGCGGTGGTGGCCGGAATGCGGGTGTTGCCATGGGCGTAGTAGAGGTTCTGAAGCAGCCGGGCCCAGGTCGCTCCCAGTAGCCCGATCGAGTATGCGGCCAGAATCAGATAGACCAGCCAGTTCGCTTCGAGACCGAAGCCCCCGCGTCGATAGACCGCACCAACGATCAGGAAACCGAAGACGAGATAGCCGATCACGGTCGGCACTACGAGGAAAGCGATCTGGCGCAACACACTCGTCGTCCGGGCGACGACCGCCTCGACGCTCTCGGTAGTGCGTCGCCGCGACAGCTCCGGCAGCTCGGCTGCCGCGACCGACGCACCGAACAGCGCGAACGGCAACAGATAGAGGATCGCGCCGTAGCGCAGGCCGATGATCGCGCCGACCGTCAGGAGTGACGCGAGCAGCTGGTCGAGGTAGGCCGAGACCTGGAGTGCGCCGCGCGCTCCCAGCATCGGACCGAGCGCCCGCAGGGTCTGCCGGATCCCCTCGACCCGCGTAGTAAACGCCACCCGGAAGCCACGAGAGAGCCGCAGCACCAGGGGCAGCTGCACCAGGAACTGCAGCAGGCCACCCAACAGACCGCCCCAGCAGGCGATCAGCAGCAGGCGATCGAGCGCCGCGCCCTGATCGGCAGCCGAGAGCCAATAAACTCCGCCGAGCAGCGCGGTGATGATCGAGGCGTTCCAGACGACCGGCGCGAAGTAGGGCAGGAAGAACCGCCGGTGGCTGTTCAGAACGCCGAGTGCCCAGGCCGAGAGGACCAGGAAGCCGGTCATGGGAAAGAGGATGCGGACCGCGCTGACCGCCAACGGAAAGCGGTCGGTGGTCGCCGTCCCGTCGGCTACCCGCGCCGCATCGGCAAGGAATCCCGGCGCGAACAGGGTGACGATCGGGGCCGCCAGAAGGACGCCGACCAGCGCCAGAGCCGAGGCGGCGGCGAGCAGCAGCCCGAACATCGCACCGGCCAGCCGACCCGCGTCCTCTTCCCTGCCCTCCTCGAGCATGCGCGAGTAGACCGGGATGAAGGACGCCGAAAGGGTCTGCTCACCGAGCAGGTTCTGCAGCAGATTCGGTCCGCGCATGACGGCGCCGAAGACGTCGCCGTGGGCGCCGGCCCCGAAGACGAAGGCGACTGCACCCTCGCGGACCAGTCCGAGGAGCCGGCTCGACAGGATCCCGGCGGCGACGCGGACGGAGCCGACCAGCTTCGTGCTCTTCACCGCCAGAGAGGATACTGAATCCAGAGGCGACCGATGCACGAGAGATTCCGGTGTCGATTCCGAGCCCGGTATCCCGGTGCGCCCACGGTCAGGCCCGAAGATACGGGCACAGATACGGTGACAGGCTACTTATCTCGGCCCACCAGATCGCGGGTGTGGTGACCGAGATCGGTATCCTGTCACCGTATCTGCCCGGGCACCGCAGGCCGAAATGGGTAATGTGTCCCCGGATCATTGGCTGTATCCTGTCAGCTCGACGATGCCCATCTACGAGTTCCTGTGCGCCGACTGCAACACGCTGTTCAACTTCTTCTCGGCCAGGATCGACACCGAGGCGCGCCCCACCTGCCCGCGCTGCTCCCGGCAGCTCGAGCGGCGGCCGGCCACGTTCGCGACCCTCAAGCACAGAGGTGACGCGGAGCCGGATCCGTTCGACGGACTCGACGAGAACGCCCTCGATCGAGCGATGGAAGCGATGGCCGCCGAGGTCGAGGGTGGCGGCGACCAGGAAGACCCCCGCGCCATGGCCCGCGTCCTGCGCAAGTTCGGCGAAGCTTCGGGCATGGAGATGGGGCCGCGCATGGAGGACCTGCTCGCGCGGCTCGAGTCGGGAGCCGATCCGGACGCCCTCGAGGCGGAGTTGGGCGACGAGCTCGACAGTGACGAGTCGCTCGAGGGCCTGTTCCAGGTGCGCAAGGCGCTCGCCGCCGAGATTCGCAGACGGCCGCGCGTCGACGAGCAGCTCTACTTCCTCTGACGATGTCCGTGGTCGAACAGCTCGCCGACGCCATTCGCGAGGCCGGCACCGGACTGATCCTGGTGGTCAGCGGAGCCGGCATCTCGACCGCCAGCGGCATCCCGACGTTCCGCGGCCACGACCCGGGCGCGATCTGGAAGGACAGCGACATGTCGAAGGCGACATTCGACTACTTCCGACGCGATCCGGTCGGTCAGTGGAGCTGGTATCTCGACCGCTTCAGCCGGGTCGACGATGCCGAGCCGAACGCTGCCCACCACGCGGTGGTGCGGCTGGAGGAGTGGCAGCAGAGCCGCGCCGGGGAGTTCCTGGTCGTCACCCAGAACATCGACAACCTGCACGCGCGTGCCGGCTCGCGCGAGCTGATCGAAGTGCACGGCACCTCCGCCCGTCTCCGCTGCGCCCGCCCCGGCTGCGCCCTCGGCGCGCCCCGCGGATCGCTCCCCCGGGAGAGCGTCGACCTCCAGCCGTTCGTGGAGAGCCCGTCCCTCGAGACGCTGCCGCGCTGTCCGGAGTGTGACGAGTTCCTGCGCGCTCACGTCCTGTTCTTCGATGAGTACTACCAGGAGCACAGCGACTATCGCTTCGCCGAGGTCCAGAGCGCGGCGGCACGCGCCGAACTGATGATCTTCGTCGGCACTTCCTTCGCCGTCGGCGTGACCGACCTCCTGGTGCAAACCGCGGGCGCGCGTGGCCGGCCGATGTTCTCGATCGACCCCCACGCCGCGCCGATGCCGGCGTGGCAACCAGTGATCCAGCTGCGCGAACCGGCCGAGGAGCTGCTACCCGAGACGGTCGCGATCCTGGAGCGTGGCTGACATCCCTTAGAATCGCCGGAACTCCGATGCCCGATACTCTCGCGCTGCTCGATCCCCTCCTCACCCAGGGAGTCACCGAATCCCACTGGTCGACGCTCCTCCACCACGCCCTGCGCTTCGGCCATCCGCCTCCCCAGAGGCGGGTCTACGTCAACCGGACGCTGCGCCTCGAGAAGATCGAGCACGTCGGCTTCGACCTCGATTGGACCCTCGCCGACTACAACCGCGAGCCCCTCGACCAGCTCACCTTCGAGCTGGCGATCGACCAACTGATCGAGCGGGGCTACCCGGAGGAGCTGCGCGAGGCCGAGTTCCGGCCCGACTTCCCGCGCCGCGGGCTGCTGGTCGACAAGAAGTTCGGCATCGTCCTGCGGATGAACCGGCATCGCTACGTCGGTCAGGCGTACCTCGGACGGAGGCGGCTCGGACGGCGGGACACGATCCGCCTCTACCGCCAGGAGCCGATCAACCCATCGAGCGACCGCTTCTACCACGTCGACTCGCTCTTCGAGCTGCCCGAGACCAACCTCTATGCCGAGTTGATCGAGCTCAACGAGCGGCGTCCGTCGCTGGGCCTGCCGAACTCCAAGCAGATGTTCACCGACACCCGCAACGTGATCGACTGGCTCCACTCCGAGGGGCCGCTCAAGAAGCGTATCGTCGAGTCGATCGGCACCTACCTCCGGCGCGACACCGAGCTCGGCCTGGCGCTGCTGCGTCTCGCCGTGGCGGGCCGCAAGATCATTCTGATCACCAACTCGGACTGGTGGTACGCGGACCAGCTCTGTTCGTTCCTGTTCGACAACCTGCTGCCGGGCCTCGACAGCTGGCGGCAGCTGTTCGACCTGGTGGTCGTCGACTCTCGCAAGCCGGTCTTCTTCCGCCGGGGTCAGCCGTTCACCCGGTTGAACGGCGACGGCGAGCGGCTCGAAGAGACCGACGTGCCTGACTGGGGTGGCGTCTACAGCGGCGGCTCGCTCGACGGCCTGATGCGGCTGCTCGACTGTCCGGGCGAGAAGGTGCTCTACGTCGGCGATCACATCTACGGCGACATCGTCTCGTCCAAGCTCGAATCGACCTGGCGGACGGCGCTGATCGTCTCCGAGCTCGAGGACGAGCTGCAGCAGAGCAACGACATGGCGTTCGAGCTCGGCCGGCTGTCGGAGCTGCGCCATCGGCTCGCCGACATGGGGCATCAGATGGACCGCCTGCACGACGTCGTCACTCTCTACCGCCGGCTGATCCACGAAGGACCCGAGCGCCGAGAGGGTGTCCAGGAGGCGATCCACGGCCTGTTCAGCGACATGAAGGACCACCACCGGAACCTGCGCTTGCGGGTCAGCCGCCTGTCGCAGCGGATCTCGGATCGCTACAACCCCTATTGGGGATCGTTCTTCAAGCAGGGCTCGAGCAAGACGTTGTTCGCCGCGCAGCTCGAGAACTACTCGTGCCTCTTCACCTCGCGAGTCAGCAACTTCGGCTTCTACGGCACCAACCACTACTTCCGGGTGATCGAGGACTCGATGATGCACGAGGGTCAGGCCGAATAGGGAGGCGACATTGATGACACTCGGAAAGCTACTGGCAGGCGTGGTGTTGCTCGGGATCCTCGCGCTGGGAATCCGAGCTCTGCTGAGCGACGAGCAGAAGGCGGCGCCGACCGGACCGGCGCACGACGGCGAGACGGCGCCGAAGGAGCGGATCGCGGACGACGAGGAGTCGAACCATCTCGTGTTCGACCGGCAGTACGGTCTCGAGATCGGTGAAGAGGCGCTGCTGGTTCCGCGGGGAGCGCTCCAGCCCGACGGGACCGGCGTCTTCGAGGTCGCGAATCTCTACGGCATGACCCCGTGGGACATCTTCAGGGCTTTCGCTGCCGTAGCCGAGTACCAGACCGAGGCCAGTAGCGCCAGCGCCGCCATGACGGTCGCCACGGAGGACATCGCCGGTGGGTCACCAGAATGGGAGTTGAACCACGCGCAGCATCGCTTCGATCTGAGGTTCGGTCCGCTGCTGGAGGACGGGACCTTCGACGTCGTGACGACATACCCGAACATGCTGGTGCAGTACGTTGGCATCAAGGGCATCGACCTGCTCTGTCCGTTCGTCAAGGGTGGCAAGATCGGCTTGTTCGGTGGCGCCGGCGTGGGCAAGACGGTGCTGATCCAGGAGTTGATCAGCAGAATCGCCGTAGCGAGCGGCGCCCCCACGGTGTTCGAAGGCGAGGTGTCGATGTCTGAGCTCGCGACACTCGTCGCGGCGTTGGAGAGCGCGGCGGGTATCGAGCCCGGCGCCGAGCCCGGCTCCTGGAACGTCGCCGATGGGGTTCTCACGTCAATCGAGCTGGCCGAGGGAGAGGCACCCGTCATTCAGCAATCGGCAGGCGAGTTCGGGATCCGCGTCGCCGACTACCATAAGAAGCTGGCCACGATGGAAGGGACCGCGACGGTCAGCGGTGGGGCCGCAACCGTCGACTTCATGTTCAAACCGCCCTCGAAGAAATGATGACCGACCTCCACGGCAAGACCCTGTTCATCACCGGCGCCAGCCGCGGCATCGGCAAGGCGATCGCCCTGCGGGCGGCGGCAGACGGCGCCAACATCGTCGTCGCCTCGAAGACCTCGGAGCCGCATCCGAAGCTACCCGGAACGATCCACACCGCGGCCGAGGAGATCGAAGCCGCCGGCGGGCAGGCGCTCGCGGTCCAGACCGATATCCGGCACGAGGACCAGGTCGAAGCGGCGATCGCCCAGGCGGTCGAGCACTTCGGCGGCCTCGACATCCTGGTCAACAACGCCAGCGCGATCTTCCTGGCCGGCACGCTCGAAGTGCCGATGAAGCGCTTCGACCTGATGTGGAGCGTCAACGCGCGCGGCAGCTTCGTCTGCTCCAAGCACGCGCTCCCCCACCTGATGAAGGCCGACAACCCACACATCCTGACGCTGTCGCCGCCACTCAACATGTCGCCCAGGTGGTTCGCTCAGTTCGGCGCCTACACCATGGCCAAGTACGGCATGAGCTGCTGGGTGCTCGGGATGTCCGAGGAGTTCTGCCACGCCGGGGTGGCGGTCAACGCGCTCTGGCCCCAGACGGTGATCCGGACTGCCGCGCTGGCGATGCTGCCGCCGGGCCTGATCGATCCGAAGAGCACCCGCAAGCCCGAGATCATGGCCGACGCGGCGCACGCGATCCTCTGCCGCGACAGCCGGAGCTGCACCGGCAACTTCTTCATCGACGACCAGGTGTTGGCCGCGGAGGGCGTGACCGACTTCGACCGCTACGCGGTCGATCCGAGCGCCGAGCTGTCGCTCGATCTGTTCCTGGACGGCTGAGGGCCGCTAGCCCAGGTCGCTCAGATCGGCTCCGGGCTCCCGCTCCTCGGGATCCGCCCCGCGCCGGAAGACCCGCGCCGCGTGCAATCCGCCCAGACGGAGCGTCCCGGCGCTGCCGCGGATCCACGCACCTTCGCGGATGCCGACCACCGGGGTCTCGTTCTCCTCCAGGAACTCGACCAGCCGCTGCTCGCGGGTCTCGCCCATGTGGGTCGAGTCGGGCGGCGGATCGAGATAGTGCGGGTTGATCTGGAACGGTACGAGGCCGAGGGCGTCGAACGAGCTCGGCTCGACGATCGGCATGTCGTTGGTGGTCCTGATGGTCGGCGCGGCGATGTTCGAGCCGGCGCTCGCACCCATGTAGACCAGGCCGGCGACCACCCGCTCACGAATCGCCTCCAGGAGCCCGGAGTCCTGGAGCGTCTTCAACAGCCGAAAGGTGTTGCCGCCGCCGACGAAGACCGCCTCCGCCCACTCCAGGGTCTCGAGGCCCGCGGCGTCCGCCGTCAGCGCCCGCACCTCGTACCCTTCGCGCTCGAAGCGCTCGCCCGCCTTGGCGGCGTAGGCGTCGCGGTCGAAGAGGGCGAACGGTACGAAGGCGATCCGCCGCCGCTCGCCGAGCAGGTCCCGAATCTCGTCCATGCAGTGGTCGAGGTAGCCCTCGCCGTGCATCGTCGAATTGCTGATCAGAAGCAGTTCCACCGACATCCAGCGCGTCCTCCGTGCGCTACGATACTTCAGTGACAGGGACCAATTTCAACGACTGGCTGGGGATGGCGCGCGGCGCCGAGCCGGCCGAGGTCGTCCTCGACACCCGGCCCGAGCACCAGGTCGCCCCGGGGCTGATCCACTTCGCCGTCCTGACGACCATGGCCGAGGTCTCGGCCGCCTCGGCGGTAGCGGCCTCGGTGGTGCCGACGATCGTGTCGATCAACCTGATGCGACGTGCGGCGCCGGGCCGGCTGGTGGCCAAGGGCACGGTGATCAAGCGCGGCCGCACCCTGGCGGTCGCCGAAGGCGAGGTCTTCCAGGAGGAGAAGCTGGTGGCGAAGGCGACGGTGACCTTCGCCGTGATGGGCTAGAGATCGGAGAGCGGAGATGGATCGAGAGCAAGGACTGGCGATCATGCAGGAGCACGTCGGGGCCGAGGGGCTGCGGCGGCACATGCTGGCGGTGGAGGCGGCGATGCGCTTCTACGCGGCGAAGCTCGGAGCGGACCCGGAGACCTGGGGGCTGGCGGGTCTACTTCATGACTACGACTGGGAGGTCCACCCGACGCTCGAGGCGCATCCGAAGGAGGGTGCGGCCCTACTGCGCGAGCGCGGCTGCCCGGAGACCGTGGTGCAGGCGATCCTCTCGCACAACACCGCGGGGACCGGCGTCGAGCGTGAGCGACCGATCGACTTCGCGTTGATGGCGTGCGACGAGATCACCGGACTGATGATTGCCGGCACCCTGGTACGGCCCGACAAGGACATCCGGCAGATGAAGCTCAAGTCGGTCAAGAAGCGCTGGAAGTCGAAGATCTTCGCCGCCGGCGTCGACCGCGACGAGGTGGCCGAAGCGACCGAGGACTTCAGCCGCGAGTGCTTCGACGGCAAGCTCGAGCTCTGGGAGCACGTCCAGAACGTGCTGACCGCGATGCAGGAGTCGGCCGAGACCCTGGGGCTCGAGGGCTCGATGTCCGAGCAGGAATCGGCCCCCGGCCTGTAGCTCGGGGACGGCTATCTACATCGACGCCAGGTGACCCGGCGACCTTCTCGGGAGGGCAGGGGTGCCCCTGGCCAGGGCATAAAGGAGGCGCCCCTCCCTCTACCGGAGCCTCACGGCCCAGGCGCTGAGCGCCGACAGCCCTGCGGGGGTACCCCTGCCCTCCCGAGAAGGGTGCCCGCAACCAAGGTGATCTCGAAGGCCTAGGGAGATGGCTCTCCCCTTGTCAGGACCTCTACCGTGATGTCGTGCAGGGTGATCGTCGACACCGGGGTCATCGTGCCGGCGACGTAGTCGGGCGTGATCAGGTCGACGGACAGGTCCGGTCCGTTGACGCCCAGGTTCTCCTGATCGAAGAAGCCGATCCCGCCGACCCGGCGGTGGTTGAAGGTCCTCCGGAACCGGAGCCCACCGCCGCCGGTCGCATAGCTGTAGGCAAACTGCTCGAGCCGGCCGGTCTGGGGGTCGAACCAGTAGAGGTACTCGTCCTGGGCGTGGGTGCTCGAGCCGGGGGTGAAGGTGACCTTGACCTTGTGGAGTAGACGCCCGTTCCACTCCTCGGCCCCCAGGTCCTGCTTGAAGACGCTCGGATCGTTGAGCCGGAATGGCAGGAAGGTGAAGTAGATCCGTGACATCACCCAGTCACGGAAGCGCTGCTCCAGCTCTGACTCGACCACCCGCCGGGCGCCGTTCTCCCAACGCGCCACGCTGTCGTTGGTGATCCGCACGCGTCGATGGCCGTCGCTGACCGCCGCTGCCGCCTCGAGATCGAACCGGCCACCGTCGACCCGGGCGCGCAGCTCGCTACAGCCCGACTTCGAGCACATGCGCAGGCGGATCTCGCTCTGCTGGAAGAGCTCGCCGCCGTGGTACTCGATCGCCTGGTCGACGACGGCGAGCCGTTCGACCTTCTCGGCGCCGAGGGCCGGCGAGACGACGGCGAGGATCAACGCGAGTACCAGGACTGCCAGTCTCATCTCCTCGATTATGTACGGAGATCGGCTATCCTCGCTTTCGATCCCCGCGACTCCCGCGCATGTCCGATACCACTCGCCGCTTCGCCCGCTCGACCGGGGCCGCCACCTTCTCGCAGATCTGGCGGGTCGGCGTTACCTTCCTGATCACCCTGGCGCTCCGGCGCTTGATCCTGCCCGGGGACTACGGCCTCTACGACTGGGCACTCTCGGTATTCCTGGTGCTGGGAGCGGTTCGCGACCTCGGGCTCGTCTACCACATCGTCCGGGTGCCGAGCCGGCCCTACGGCAATCTCCTCTTCGTCCAGGCGACCTGGGGCGTGGCCCTCGCCCTCGGCACCTTTCTCGGCGCGGCGGTGATCGCCCGCGGCATGACCGAGCCCCACCCCGAGGTCGTGCCGGTGGTGGCGACCTTCAGCCTCTACCTGCTGCTCGAAGGTCTGGCATCGGTACCGCGGGTCTATTTCGACGCCGAGCTACAGGTAGGGCGCACGGTCGCGCCCGAGATCCTGCGCAATCTAGTCTATGCGGCCTCGACCCTGACCCTCGCCTACCTCGGCTACGGCGTCTGGAGTCTGGTCGTCGGTCTGATCCTGTCGACCGGCGTCTACACCGCTCATCTCTGGGCACGCGCTATCGGGTCGATGCCGCTCACCTGGGAGCGCGGCAATACCTGGCGCTTGATCCGGCACAGTCTCCCCCTCGGCTCGATCTGGTTTCTGGCCATCTTCGTCCAGCGCGTCGACACGGTCATCCTCGGTCTCCGCTTCAGCGCCGACAAGATCGGCCACTACTACTTCGCCTACTTCGTGGCCGTCCTGGTGACCGTCACCCTGGTGCCCGCCATCACCCGGACGCTCTATCCGGCGCTGGTCGCCTATCAGGACGAGCCCGAGAGACAGGCCGAAGCCTACCGCCTGGCCACCCTGTTGATCCTCGCCATCGAAGCGCCGGTCGCCGCCTTCCTGCTGGTCAACCCGGAGACGTCGATCCGCATTCTCGGAGGCGAGAAGTGGATCCTCGCACCGGCGTTCCTGAAGGTCCTCGCTCTCGCGCCGCTGATGGACCCCTTCAGCCGCCTGGGAGGTGAGCTGCTCAAGGTCTTCCACAAGGACTTCGTCTGGATCGCCTCGGTCGGCCTGACGCTGTTGTCGTTCATCGGATTCGGCTGGGTGTTCACCGGCCTCTGGGGTCCGGTCGGCATGGCGTGGGCGAACTACCTGCCGCTCGGCGGCCTGGTCATGGCCTGGGCGATCTACCGAGTGGCCCCCGGACCGTTCCGCCAGCTGGTCCAGGACATCGTCCTCCTCTACGGGGCGCCGGTGGTGCCGTTCCTACTCGCCTGGTGGCTCGGTGGCGAGCGGATCTGGACTCGTTTCGCGCTCTCGTTGGCGGCGCTCGGCGTCGTCTTCGCCTTCTACGCCTGGCGCTTCGGGGCCGCCTTCCGTGCCTTCCTGAGGCGGTAGCTCGACCGGGACGCTACTCGGACAGGGACGGCAGGAGCTCGTCCCGGATCCAGACGTTCTCGGGCTGCAAGGCGAGCGCGCGCTGGTAGAGAGAGCGCGCCTCGTCTACTGCACCGCGGTCCGTCAGGACGATGCCGAGCCAGGCGAACGCGTCGGTACGGCCCCAGTTCGGCCAGTTGGTCCCGTCGGGCTGCCGCCCGAACAGCTCGACCGCGCGGCGCAGCTCTTCCTCGGCGACGTCACTGCCGCCGCCGAACGTCTTGGGCGTGTAGTAGAAGCCGACGCCGCGCAGGAGCGCGACGCGCGGATTCTCCGGCGCCAGCTCCAGCGCCTGCTTGTGACTGGCGCTCGACTTGCGTCCCAGCAGCGCGCCGCTGAGCGCGCCGGTGATCCGATCACCGATCACGGTGCCCTTGAGCGCATGCGCCTCGGCGTTGTCCGGTTCGCGCTCGAGCAACAGGTCTAGTTGCTGCTCGGCTTCCTTGAGCAGCGCCTTGCCGCGCTTGCGGTCGCTTGCGCGCACGATGTTGCTGACCCGCCAGTTGAGGTAGGCCCAGTCGTAGCGGCGCGCGGCGATCTGCTCGTCGTCGAGTCCACCCACCGCGATGCTCCGCTGGATCTCGAGTCGCGCCTCGTCGAGCGCAGCGACATCGCCGATCTCGATCTGGTGCTGGAAACGCTCGGTCGGCTCGGGCACGCGAACCGCGTCGGCGCTCGAGCTCGCGAGGATGCCCAGAAGAGCGGACAGCGCCCAGATGGGCCGGGTCGTTGCGCGTCTGCTCACAACTCGGAGGGTTTCGACGGTCGTTCGATCGGGGCTTAGCGCACCTGCAACGCTTCGGATCCGGCTTCGGACAGGTAATAGAAGCCGCCGGACTCGGCGCGCAGCAGGAGCCCCTTGTCGATCAGCGCCTCGAGCCCGGACTCGAAATCGAGATCCGGGTGCTCGTCCCCGAGACAGACCACCGCGTCTTTGCGCAGCACATAGCCGGCCCGGGGGCCACCGGCCATCCGGCTCTTCTCGTAGAAGCGGTCCATGATGACTTGCTCGACGGTCGTCAGATCCATGTTCTCAGCCCCGGAGAGATCGAGAGAGCCGCTATTCTATTCGCCTCCGCGGCTCTCGGCCACCGGGACCTGGCCCGGTTTCGATCATCCACCCCGAGCCGGGACTCGATTGACTGACGGCCCACACAGATGCCATACTCCCCTTCCCGCCGGAAAAACCGTCACCGCTTCGAGTCCGCAGTTCAGAGCCCAGAGTTCGTCAGGCAAAACCTCTTCCTATGAGCGAGCAGTCAGTAGATTCGCCCGAGGCACCAGCCGAGGTCGAGACCGAGCAGGCGGTAGCGGGGGCTGTCGGAGAGCCGTCTTCCGAGGCACCTTCCGAGGGCAAGAAGGACGACGGACAAAGCGCTAAGACCGGGCGTGACGAAGCGGTATCGCCGGCCGTGCTCGCTCTCCGGGAGCGGATGCGCGATCAGCAGGTGATCCAGGGCAAGGTGATCGGCTGGAACAAGGGTGGCTTCCACGTCGTTTGCGAAGGCGTGACCGCGTTCTGCCCGAACTCCGAGATGGAGCTCGGCAAGGTCCACGCTCCGAAGGACTACCTCGACAAAGGCTACGACTTCGTGGTGCTCCGGATCGAAGATTCGGGTAAGCGGGTCGTCCTGTCGCGCACCAAGGTGCTCCAGGGCGAGCGAGCCCGCAAGCGCGCCGAGCTGCGCCAGAACATCCAGGTCGGCTCGGAGATCGAGGGCAAGGTAGCGTCGCTTACCAACTTCGGCGCCTTCGTCGATCTGGGTGGCGTCCAGGGTCTGATCCACGTCTCCGAGATCAGCCGCAAGCGGGTCGAGGATCCGGCCAGCGTCCTGAGCGTCGGCCAGAAGGTCAAGGTGAAGGTGCTCAGGGTCGAGCAGGGCGGCAAGCGGATCTCGCTGTCGATGAAGGCCCTCGAGCCCGATCCGTGGAAGGGCGTGGCCGAGCGCTTCCCCGAAGGGAGCGTCGTCCAGGGCACGGTCGAGCGGACCGCGTCGTTCGGCGCCTTTGTCGCGCTCGAGCCGGGCCTGACCGGACTGCTTCCGGCGTCGGTCATGAACCTGCCGCGCGACGCCTCGATCAACCGGGTCTACTCGCCCGGCAAAGAGATCTCGGTCATGGTGATGAGCGTCGACCCACGCCGGCGACGAATCTCGCTGGCGCTCGAGGGCTCACAGACCGAAGGCAGCCGGAGCGACGTCGAGAACTTCAAGAAGTCCCAGCGCGAGAAGGACGGAAGCAGCGGCGGCTTCAACGCGCTCGCTGCGGCGTTTCAGAAGATCCGCAAGTAGGGCCGCGCGTCTCGACAAGAGCGGTTACTCATCGCTCGCGCCCTGCTGGCGAAGAGATGAACGGCCGGGCCACCGCCAGGCGGCCGTAAGATAGCCGCGTGCGACTCGAAGATCTCCGACGGGAGTTGGCCGAGATCGACGGCCAGCTCCTGGAGCTGGCCGCCCGGCGGCGGCGGCTGGCGCAGGCGATAGGCCTGGCCAAGGAGTCCGGCGGTCTGCCGATCCGCGACTTCCGTCAGGAGAAGGAGGTCCTCGAGCGCGCCCGGGACGCCGCCGCGGCGCTCGACCTGTCGGCCGATCTGGCCGAGGACCTGATGCGGCGGCTGATCCAGGAAGCGCTGTCGGTACAGGAGCGCCAGCGAGTCGCGGCGCAGGCCGAGGGCACCGGCCGCGAGGCGCTGGTGATCGGCGGCTGCGGGCGGATGGGATCGTGGTTCAGCCGCTTCCTGGCGTCTCAGGGTTTCCGGGTCGAGACCGCCGATACGGCCGGACCGATCGAAGGCTTCCCGAATCTCGACGATTGGCACCAGTCGCCCCTCGACCACGACCTGATCGTCGTCGCGGCGCCGCTGCGAGCGACCGGGCAGATCCTCCTCGAGCTCGCCACGCGCCGGCCGCGAGGTCTGGTCTTCGACATCGGCTCGCTCAAGTCGCCCCTGCGCGCCGGCCTCGAAGCGCTGGTCGAGGCCGGAGTTCGCGTGACCTCGATCCACCCGATGTTCGGTCCGGACACCGAGATGCTGTCCGGCCGGCACGTGATCCTGGTCGACGTCGGCTCCCCCACCGCGGTCGCCGAAGCGGAGAGCCTGTTCGCCTCGACCATGGCGGAGCGCGTCCACATGGGCCTCGACGAGCACGACCGTGTGGTCGCGTTCGTCCTCGGTCTCTCGCACGCCCTCAACATCGCCTTCTTCTCGGCGCTGGCGGAGAGCGGTGAGGAGGTGCCCCGGCTGTCGGCGATCTCGAGCACGACGTTCGAGCAACAGCTGGCGGTCGCTGAGCGGGTGGCCACCGAGAACCCGCGCCTCTACTTCGAGATCCAGCACCTGAACGCCTTCGGCCACGAGCCGCTCGAGGCGCTCGAGCAGGCCGTAGGGACGCTCCGGCGAGCGGTCGCAGAAGGTGACGAGGCCAGGTTCACCGACCTTATGGAGCGTGGACGCGAGTACTTCTCGGGTAGGCGCGACAGCTCCTTTACGGGATAACATGGACCCGTCCACACAGGTTCGACGCATCGCCGGCCAGCAGGGACGGTCCGGTCGCAGATGGAGGAGATGGTGATGAATGAGCCGGTTCAGCCTCAGCAACCCCAGAAGAAGGGCTTCGGGCCCCTGGCGTGGATCGCCATCGGCTGTGTCGGCCTGATCCTGATCGCGGTCGTAGTGCTCGCGGTCGGCGGGTTCTTCGTCGCCAAGAAGGGCGCGGAGATCGTCGGCGAGATCCAGGACAACCCCGCCAAGGCGATGGCCGAGATGGCGATCAAGATGAACCCCGACACCAAGTTCGTCTCGTCCGACGACGAGTCCGTCACCTTCGAGAAGGACGGCGAGACGATCACCATGAGCTTCGAGGACATCGAGCAGGGGAAGTTCACCATGACCACCGGCGACGGTGAGACGAGCTCCTTCAGCCTCGGCGAGGGCGGGCCCAGCGGCACCGCGGAGAGCGGCGACGGCGAGGAGACCAGCATCAACATCTTCGGCGGTGGCGGCGACACCTCGAACGTCCCCGAGGAGATCATCTACCCGGACGCCGACACCGTGAACCCGATGGTCGCCTCGAAGAGCTCCGACCAATGGTCGGGGATGCTCAACTACACCACCAGTAGGACCATGGACGAGGTGGTCGAGTGGCAGGGCGAGCAGCTCGACGACTGCGACGTGTCGCGGACGGACATCGCCGGCATCCGGAACGCCACCTTCACCTGCGGCAGGGACAACGTCACCCTGACGTTCATGGGAGAGGACGGCTCTCTGACCGTGACCACGAGCTACAACATCGCCGTCCGCGACGAGTAGCTCGCGCGGGCGCTCAGTGCTCCAGATCGCTGCTCAGGGGACGGTCGACGTCGCCTGAGTCGTCGGCGTAGACCGCCCGCCGCGCCTTCGGTTCCCGGATCGAGAGCTCGATCACCTCGCCGAGATCCTCGACGAAGTGGAAGGTGAGGCGCTCGCGCACCTCCTCGGGGAGCTCCTCGAGGTCGGCCTGGTTCTGCTTGGGCAACAGGACGGTCGAGATGCCGGCCCGGCAGGCGCCGAGGACCTTCTCCTTGACGCCGCCGATCGGCAATACCCGCCCGGAGAGCGTGATCTCGCCGGTCATCGCCACGTCGTGGCGCGCGGGCCGCCTGGAGAGCGCCGAGACCAGGGCGGTCGCCATGGTCACACCGGCCGACGGGCCGTCCTTCGGAACCGCTCCGGCCGGCACGTGCACGTGGACGTCGCGCTCGCCGCCGCCGTCGGTGATCGACAGGTCGGCGGCGCGCGCCCGCGCGTAGCTCCAGGCTGCCCGCGCCGACTCCTGCATGACGTTGCCGAGCTGTCCGGTGAGCACCAGCTCGCCCTTGCCCGGCATGGTCGTGACCTCGACGAACATGATGTCGCCGCCCGCCGGCGTGTAGTACATGCCGGTGGCGACCCCCACCTGGTCCTGACCGAACGCCCGCTCCGGATGGATCCGCGTGCGTCCGAGCAGTTCGCGTACGTCGTCCTTGCCGAGGACGATCCGCTCGATCTCGCCGGCGGCGATCCGGCGGGCGACCTTGCGCGACAGCCGGCCGAGCTCACGCTCGAGCTGACGGACGCCGGCCTCGCGGGTGTATTGACTGATGGTGGCGATCAGCGCCTCGTCGGTGATCTCGATCTGGCTGTCGTCGAGCGAGTTGGCTTCGATCTGCCGGGGGGCCAGGTAACGCTTGGCGATCTCGAGCTTCTCGTTCTCGGTGTAGCCGGTGAACTCGACCATCTCCATCCGGTCGCGCAGCGGCCCGGGGATGCTCTCGAGGAAGTTGGCGGTGGCGATGAAGAGCACCTCCGACAGATCGAACGGCACGCCCAGGTAGTGATCGACGAACGTGTCGTTCTGGGCCGGGTCGAGCACCTCGAGCAACGCACTCGCCGGGTCGCCCTGGTACGACGTTCCCAGCTTGTCGACCTCGTCGAGCAGGAAGACCGGGTTACGGGTACCGGCCTGCTTCATCCCGGCGATGATCCGACCCGGCATCGCTCCGACGTAGGTACGCCGGTGACCACGAATGTCGGCCTCGTCGCGGGCGCCGCCGAGCGACACCCGCACGTACTTCCGCCCCATCGCCCGCGCGATCGACTTGGCGATCGACGTCTTACCGACGCCCGGCGGGCCGACGAACAGGAGGATCGGCCCCTTGGTCGAGCGATCGTCCTCGTTGCCGGCGGCTACCGACTTCTCGGCGGTCTCCCCGGTCGCCTCGGCCTGTTCATCGGTGACCGGCTCGTCTTCACTTTCGCGCGTATCGCGCAGCAGACGAACCGCCAGGAACTCGAGTACCCGGTCCTTCACGTCCTGGAGGCCGTAGTGGTCCTCCTCGAGGATCTCGGCCGCGGCGCCGAGGTCGAGGTGGTCCTCACTCCGCTCGTTCCAGGGCAGCTCGGCCACGGTCTCGAGATAGGTGCGCACGACCTGGTACTCCATCGACTCGCGATTCATCCGCCCGAGGCGGCCAGTCTCGCGATCGATCTCCTTCCGCGCCTCTGCGGGAAGATCGAGTCCACTCAGCTTTTCGAGCAGCTCGTCGGCCGCCTCGTCGTCGTCGGCCTCGCCGAGCTCCTTCTGGATCTGTTTGAGCTGCTCGCGCAGCACGATCTCGCGCTGCCGGTCACCGAGCTCGGCTTGGACCTTCGACTGAATGTCCTCCTGGGCGTCGAGGACCCCGATCTGCCGCTGCACGTGCAGCAGCACCCGCCGCATCCGCTCCTCGACCGAGAGCGTCTCGAGCAGCACCTGGCGCTCGTCGCCCTGGATCTCGAGGTTGCTCGCGATCAGATCGGCGAGCGGCCCCGGCTCGGTCATGTTGGCCAGCACCTGCGCCACTACCCCCTCGGAGAAGCCCGCCTTGCGAGCCAGCTCGGCCGCCCGGGCGCGCAGCTCGCGGTCGAGCGCCACGAACGCCGCGTCCTCGGGATCGACCGGCATCATCTCCTCGGCCGGCTTGACGATCGCCTCCAGGAACTTCTCGCGCTGGCTGAAGCGGACGGCGATGCCGCGACCCGAGCCCTCGAGCAGGAGCTGCACCGCTCCCGGTCCGGCCTGCAGCTTGCCGATGCGGGAGATCGTCCCGATGGTGTAGAGGTCCTCTGGTGAGACGACGTCGGTCGCCTGACGTTGGAAGACCGTGAACACCAGTTTGTCTTCGCTGTTGGCGGCCGCCTGCACCGCCGCCAGGGTGGCGGGGCGCACGGCCTGAATCGGCGTCAGGACGCCGGGGAATACCACCGTCTCTCGCAACGGCAGCACGGGAATCGTAAGGATCTCGGACATGCTCTCTCTTTCTTCCTGCTGGCCCTGCCCAGCCCTCCAGTTCGCCGAATCTGGGCCGGCCGATTCAAGAGCATAAACGTCCCTGGCGAGATCAGAATTCCGCGCGGCTCAGTTGACCCACGGGTCGGAGTCCTTCTTCTCGCCCTGCACCACTCGGAAGCCCCGCCGCTTCTTCATCCAGCCGAGGCGCAGCTTGATCCACCACGCCTGGAGCCGCAGCCAGCCTTCGCGCAGCTCGAGGCTCTTGCGGCCGGGAGTCAGCGTCCACCAGGTGAATCCGACCGCTACACAGACGCCCAGGAAACCCGATAGATCGCGGGTCGAGAGGAAGCCGAGGAAGGCGAACAGGATCTCCAGGCCGATGAACCAGCGCGCCACGACCGGCAGCACGAAGAAGAGGTAGATCGTCGCGCCGCCGTTGAGGGTGGCGAACGCGGCGATCAGGATGACCAACACCATGTGCTGGCCCTGCATCAGGGCGAACGTGGTCGGCTGCGGCTCGGCCCCGCCCAGCGAAAGCAGCAGCTGGATCAGGACCGCCGTGACCGCCGCGACCGCCGCGGTCACGATCAAGAGCTGCCAGAAGCCCCGGCGGCCGAGTCGCAGATAGACGTCCCGGCCGAACATGAAGAGGATCAGGAGCTCGACCACGAACCAGAAGCTGGGCGCTCCGGTACCCGCGAACGGATAGGTGAAGAGCTGCCAGAGGAAGCCCCGCTGCCAGACCAGTGGTGTCAGCCGCAGGAGTGCCGCGCCGAACGCCGTCGCCTCGAAGAAACGGAGCGAGAAGGTGACCAGAATGACGCCCAGCAGGAGCCAGATGTCGCGCGGCACCGGGCCGGTGAGTCCTCCACCCATGCCGCCGCCACCCGCGAACCGTCCGCTCGGACTGCGCGAGTACATAGGTCGATTCTAGCTCGGCGACCGGCAGCTCAGCTGGAGCTCGGCAGCGCCGCCAGAACGGCTTTGAGCCCGGCGATCGGATTGCTGTGGAGCCGGATCCTCAGGAGCCGGCGGCCGGTCTGGAGCAGCGCGCGGGCGTCACCGTCGGCCTGGGCGGCGATCAGCTTGCCGAACGAGTAGTCCCGCTCGGGCACCCTGAGATCCGTGCCGGGCTCGTTGACCAACTGCAGGAAGACGCCGCTGTTGGCCCCTCCCTTGTGGAGCTGCCCGGTCGAGTGCAGGAACCGCGGTCCGAAGCCCGAGGTCGCGGCCCGTCCGGAATACAGGTGTACCGCGTTCTGCAAATCGCGCAGCAGGCGTTGCACCGGGCGGTGCGGCGGTAGGTAGGCGTGCAGAGCCAGGTAGTCGCCGTCGTCCGCGCTCGCCAGCCAGGAAGCCAGGCTCGGCGCCAGGCTCTCCGACCCGACGTGGACCTCTCGTACCGCGTCGCCTTCATCCGCGCCGTCACTCGCCATCGCCTGCGAAGCAAGCGTCTTGGCGAGCTGGACGTTCTCCTGGTTGAACGGGTGTACCCCCAGCACCGAGCTCGCGGCAGCGGTCGCCATCTCCCATCTGAAGATCTCGGCGCCGAGATCGCTCGGCTGTGCCAGGTGAATTCTCAGCCACGGATGCCCTTCGTTGGCGACCGCGGCCAGGAACTCCGCCAGTCCCGTGGTGTCGTCCCCTTCGAGCGTCAGCACGGTGAAGACGCGGTCGGAGCTGTACTTCGCGGGGTGCCCCGGAAGCTCCCCGACGACCGGCACGATGCCGCAGCCGTCCTTGCCGGTGCTCTCCGCGATCAGCTGCTCGATCCAGTCCGGGAAGATCTCGAGCCGCGGCGAGGTCAGGAAGGTCAGCTTGTTGCGCCCGGCGAGCGCCAGCTCGCCGAGGATCGCCCCGAGCTCGACCCCCGGGTTGGTGCCCTTGGTCAGCTCCAGATGGGCGCACGCGGTGGCCATCTTGTCCGCCGACCCGAGCAGTCGATCGACGTCGGCTCCGATCAGGGCCGCTGGGACCAATCCGAACGGGCTCATCGCGCTGTACCGGCCGCCGACGTCCGCCGGCGCGTGAATCACGCTGCGGAAGCCGCGCTCGCCGCCGAGCGCTTCGAGCGCCGAGCCCGGGTCGGTGATGGCGGCGAACCGCGATCCCGGTCGCTCGTGATTCCCCTCGATCAGCGACCAGAAGAAGTGGAAGAGCGACAGCGTCTCGATCGTCGTGCCCGACTTGCTCGAAACGACGCAGAAGGTCCGCGCGGGATCGATCCCTCTCGCGACGCTGGCTATCGCGTCGGGGTGGGTCGTATCCACCACCGTGAGCGGTGGGTAGCCGTGGCTGTTGCCGAGGATCCGCTGGAAGACCTCAGGAGCCAGGCTCGAGCCTCCCATCCCGAACAGGAGGATCTCCTCGAAGTCCTCTGAGGCGACGCCGTCGCCCAGCAGGCGAAGCGTGCCGACCGTCTCGCCCATCGTCGTCGGCAGGCTGAGCCAGCCGAGGCGGTCGGTCAGCTCGGCCGCCGGCTCGGCGGTCCACAGGGTGTGGTCTCCCTCCCCGAGACGGGTGACGAACCGCTCCTCCTCCCAGGAGCGCAGCCTACGGTCGACGGCGTCCTGGTAGGCACCGAGCGATCGGTCGAGTCGGGCCAGCTCGGAAGACGCTACCCCGCCGGTGCTCATGCCGTCGTTTCACCAGCCAGGGCGGTGGCCAGCGCGTCCCTCTTCTCGGCGAGGGTCGCCAGCAGGCTGTCGAACGGCTGCGCGAACTTCGCCAGGCCCTCCGACTGGAGCTGCTCGGTGGCGGCGTCCAGATCGACACCGCACTCCCTCAGGCTCCGGAAAGCGGCTCGCGCCTCGTCGATGTCGGCATCGAGCGTCGGCGCTGCCACGCCGTGCTCGCGGAACGCCTCGACCGTCGCCGGAGGAATGGTGTTGACCGTCTGCGGCCCGATCAGCTCCTCGATGTAGAGGACGTCGCGGTACGCGGGGTTCTTGGTGCTGGTGCTCGCCCAGAGGACGCGCTGGGGACGGGCTCCCCGGGCGCGCGCGCGGGCGAAGGCGTCACCCTGGAAGAGCTCCTTGAAGCGCTGGTAGGCCATCTTGGAGTTGGCGATCCCGATTCGGCCGCGCAGCTGGAGGGCCGATTCGCCGCCGAGCTCCTCGAGCTGCCGGTCGATCAGGGTGTCGACGCGACTGACGAAGAACGAGGCGACCGAGCCGACGCCGGAGGGGTCCGGGTGGCGCTCGACGCCACGCAGGTAGGCCTGTGCGACGTCCTCGTAGTGGGCCATCGAGAACATCAGGGTGATGTTGACGTTGATGCCCTCGGCGAGCAGCTCCTCGACGGCGGGGATCCCCTCCGGAGTCGCCGGGACCTTGATCATCAGGTTGGGTCGCTCGACGCGGCTCCAGAGCCGCCGCGCCTCTTCGAGGGTTCCCTCGGTGTCGCGCGCCAGATGCGGCGACACCTCGAGGCTGACGTAGCCGTCTGCGGCCTCGTGCGAGTCGTAGACCGGGCGCAGGATGTCGGCCGCCAGCTGGATATCCCGGATGGCGATTCGCTCGTAGAGCTCCGACACCGTCAGCTCCGGCTCGGCCTCGAGCTGGGCGCGGATATCGCCATCGTAGAGGTCGCTACCGCCGATCGCTTTCTGAAAGATCGCCGGGTTGCTGGTGACGCCGGTCACTCCGTCGTCGATGACCAGACCGGCCAGGTGACCGTTCTCCAGGATGTCCCGCCGGATGTAGTCCAGCCAGATCGCCTGTCCCTGCTCCGTCAGCGCCTTCAGTCGATTCATCGAGCCTCCATGTCCTCCAAGATCGCGCCCCATGGTACCCCAGGCGCGGCGCTTCGTGAGCGACCGCTATGCTACGCTCCGAAGGCGACCCGCAGCAGGTTTCGAAGGGCTCGGATGAAGAGAAACAGACTGGTCTCCGTTGGGGTCCTCGGCCTCTTCCTGCTCGCCAGCTGGGTCATGGCACAGAGCGCCTCCGGCGGGGCCGGCATCGAGGTCCAGGTCTCGAGCAAGGGCAAGCCGGTCGCCGGTGCCCACGTTCTGTTGCGCTACCGCGAGGCGCCGACCGGGGCGTACGCGGCGCTAACCGATTCGAAGGGTCGGGCGGCCTTCGTCAACCTCGCCGCCGGCGCCTGGAACGTCGAGGTGAGCCACGACGACTACCTGTCGTACGTCGCCGCGGTCACCCTCGAGCCGGGCAGGAAACCGTCCGAGACGACGTCGTTCCTGCAGGCGACCGGCGCCGGCCGTCAGTCGATCCGGGTCAAGTATTCCAAGGCGAGCGGGCCGCTCGGCACACCGATCGATGCGCCAGCGCCGCCACCACCGGTCGAGCCGGAGCCCGCGCCCGCACCACCTCCAGAGCCGCCGGCACCGGAGCCCGAGCCGGTCGAGCTGCGTGAGCCGGATATCCCGACGCCGACACCGGTCGCCGAGCCGGAGCCCGAGCCCGCACCGAAGCCCGAGCCACCGGCACCGGAGCCCGAGCCCGAGCCGCCACCCGCCGAGCTGCGCGAGCCGGACATTCCGGCACCCATGCCCGAGTCGCCCCCGCCGACGATCGAGCCGGCCGAGCCGCAAGTCCAGGAGCCGGAGCCACCAGCGGTCCAGTCCGAGCCGGAGCCCGCCCCGGAGCCGACTCCTCCACCACCTCCGGTCGCCGAACTGGAGCCGGTCGCTCCGGCCGAACCGGAACCGACGCTCCAGCCGCAGGTCGAAGAGCCGAAGCCACCGGCGGTCGAGCCCGAGCCGGAACCCCTACCGGAGCCGACTCCTCCACCACCTCCGGTCGCTGAACCGGAGCCGATGCCCGAGCCGCAAGTCCAGGAGCCAGAGCCACCGGTGGTCGAACCCGAGCCGGAACCGCTACCGGAGCCAACTCCTCCACCAGCTCCGGTCGCCCAGCCGGAGCCGGAGCCGATGCCCGAGCCGCAAGTCCAGGAGCCGGAGCCACCGACGGTCGAGCCCGAGCCGGAACCCGTACCGGAGCCGACTCCTCCACCACCTCCGGTCATCGAGCCGGAGCCCGAGCCCGAGCCGGTCGCTCCGCCGCCGGCCGATCCGGAGCCGATGCCCGAGCCGCAGCCGGAGCCAGAACCGGAGTCGGAACCGGAACCGATCGCTCCACCAGCCCCGGCCGTCGAGCCGGAGACCGAGGCGGCACCCGCGCCGGCACCGGCTCCGCGCGCCCCGAGTCCGTCATTGCGGGCATTCCGCGACCGGAGCTGCCCCGAGTGCAAGCCAGGCGAGTGGGCGGTCGCCTCGGTCGAGGTCGCGAACGCGGCCGGCGGCGGCGAGTCCTGCCCCGGCGACGCGGTCGAGGGCGCTCGCCGCGCCGCCCGCCTGATCGCTCGGGCGCCGTCCGGAAGCCTGGGCGGCTTCGCCGGGCCGGCGATCGGCGGGGTCTCGCCGACCGCGATCGAGCTGGTGGCGAGCGAGACCCGGGCGGACATCGGCGAGGCGCTGACCTGGACCAGCGGCACCTGCCGCGTGCTGGCGGTCTCGATCCCCCGCGGCGCGAAGTTCTCGGGCTTCCGCTACGAGGCGGCCGACGATCGCGGTCAGGCCGACTGCGTCGGCGACCAGGACTGTCCGGTCGGTGAGAGCCGCTTCCTCGGCAACCCGGGGATAGAGCGCGGCCAGGAGGTGACCGTGGTCTACTCGGTGTTCGAGAACCGGTCCGCGGATCGACAGCGGCGGGCACGTCTCACCGCCTACTTCGTGCCGGCGAGCGGCTGGTCGCCGTAGCACTCTCCGATCAGCCACCTCCCTCCGCGGGCGAGAGACGCCGCCCGGGCTCGCCTGGTGCCCAGGCAGCTCAGTCGGTCAGGAGCTGGCCGCGCATCACCGTTACCGCCTGGCCGCTCAGGATCACCCGCTCGCCGGCCAGCTCGATCCGCACCACACCGCCGCGCGGCGACGCCTGGTAGGCGACCATCTCACTCTTGCCCAGCCGCTCGCCCCAGAGCGGGCCGAGCGAGCAGTGTGCCGAGCCGGTGACCGGATCTTCGTTGATTCCGACGTTGGGCGCGAAGAAGCGCGACACGAAGTCGAACTCCGGTTCGGCCGAGCGAGCCGTGACGATGATGCCGAGCGGGTGCAGCGCTCGAACTCGCTCGTAGTTCGGCTCGAGCGACCGGAGGGAGGCCTCGCTCTCGAGCTCGGCCAGGACGTAGAGGCCGGTCTGGGCGTAGTAGACCGCCGGCGCACCCAGCGCGCCGTCGAGCTCGGGCGGCGCCTCGGCGGGGGTTATCGGATCGGCCGGGAAGTCGACCACGATCCACTCCGCGTCCTGGCGCGCGCTGAGCCTACCGCTGCGGGTGTGGAATACGGCCTCCTCGGATCGATCGAGGTAACCGTCCTCCCAGAGAAAATGGGCGCTGGCGACGGTCGCGTGGCCACACAGATCGACCTCACCACCCGGCGTGAACCAGCGCAGCCGGTAGCCGCCGTTCTCGGCGTGGAGAAAGGCGGTCTCGGAGAGGTTCATCTCCCTGGCGACCGCCTGCATCCAGCCCTCGTCGGCCGGGCGCGGGAGCAGGCAGACGGCTGCCGGATTGCCCCCGAACGCGGTGTCCGTAAAGGCATCGATCTGGGTGATTTTCTGTCCCATCGCTCCGACTCCACAGGAATCATGTGACTTTCTTAATAGCTCGTCCGGGTCGCTCCACCTAGTCTGCTTTCAGGGCGGAGTCATCTTACGTGAGACGCGTACTACATGAGACAGAGCCAGCGAATTCTCGCGGTCGTAAATGACCGAGCTCTCTACGAAAAAGTCGCGGGACCTCTAGAGCGATCCTCGTTCGAGGTGAACCGCGTGCCCTCGGGCGCTGGCGCGCTGATCCTGGTCGGCAACCTCCGCTACGACCTGATCCTGTTACAGGCGCCGCTGCCCGATCTCGACCTTCCCGACTTCCTCGCCGCCGTGCGCACGATCGACTGTCCCTGCGCCGGGTCTTCCGTCATCGTCCTCGCGCGAGACGAGTCGGTAGCCGATCCGGCCAGCACCAGCCTCGACGATTCGGTGACCGTGATGCCGGCATCGGTGGAGACCGCCGAGATCCAGTCGCAGATCTCACAGTCGCTCGGCGTGGCCGTTCGTGCCGCCACCAGGATTGTGGTGCAGATCGAAGCCCACCTCGAGGAGGGCGTCATCCAGCGGGTGGGTCAGACCGCCAACATGTCCGAGACCGGCATGCTCCTGACCGGCGCGCCGACGCTCCCAATCGGCGCCGGCGTCGACCTGACCATGGAGCTGCCAGGGGATCCGCGGCCGCTGACCGTGAGCGGCGAGGTGATCCGCCACGCCGCTCCCGAAGTCGAGAACGTCACCGGGATCGGCGTCAGGTTCGTCAACGTCTCGAGCGAGACGGCCGAGCGGCTGCGCGAGTTCCTCGCGGCGCGGCGCGATCAGACCTTGGACGCCGAGGACGAGGCGATGGCGCTCGATCTCGACGAGCAGGCCGGGTCGGCCGGCTGACACTTATTTTCACCTCGCGCAACAAAAAGCGGCCGACTACGGCGGGAATCCCCGGTTTATTGAACTCGAGACAACAAGAACCGGGGCGTCGGGCCGCATCGCGACTGCTCTCACAAGGCCTGTCCCGCTAGCCGGTCGCTCGCCGGAATTGTTGTCAGCGCACGGATTATCCGATCGACATTGCGGCGGATCGAGCCCTCCCCCGGGGTGAGGCTCGATCTGAGGCGCGCCAGGCTGCGCCCCTGGCACGGTTGTTGCTTATTCGAGTTACCGAGTCGCGAGTGAGCTAGAGCAGTCGCCTACGGCTCGAACGAAAAACGAGCTTACCTTGTCCGGATTCCTCGGACAGCAAGTCCAGCCAGAATCACCTTCAATACCTTTCCCCCCCGCCGGCCGCCGAAACGCGGCCGGCACCCGCCTGTCCGCTTAGCGGCTGAGCTCGGCCTCCGCCGCGATGTAGCCGAAGGCGGCCCAGGCGTCTCCGTCGACGATCCGCTCGAAGATCGAGCGCGCTCGCTCCACATCGCCTTCGAGCAGATGCCAGGCGCCGACACCGTACGCTCGCGTGGCCGAGGCGACCGTCCCCTGCTCCGCATCGAGCAGCTCGCCGAGCTCGCGGCCTTTCCCGGCGTACGCCCTGAGCAGGTAGTAGTAGTCGTCGTTCTCGATGATCTCCAGGTCGGGGGCGATCGGCTCGAGCACGGTCGAGGCCGCCGCGTGCTCGCCCGAGCGCCGGAGCGATAGATAGAGCCAGTACGACGCGGCCACCGACATGTCCGGGTTCGTGGAGAAGCTTCGGCAGGCTCGATAGGCCTCAGCGGCCCGAGTGAACTCTCCCTTCAGGTAGTAGGCGAGACCGAGGTGGTACCAGATGTTGGTGTGGGAGGTACTGGTCGGAATCCCCCGGTCGTTCGGCAGACCGTCGGGCTCGATCTCGTCGGGCACGCCCTCGATCAACTCCGCGGCCCGCTCCAGGTCGGCGATCGCGTCGTCGAGCCGACGGATCGAGATGTAGCGGTGGCCGCGATGCCGGTAGAGCTTGGCATGGTCCGGGTGGCGCTCCAGGGCTCGTGAGTAGATGGCGATCGCCTCGCGGTAGCGCCCGAGGTACGCGGTCCGGCGACCCACCCAGATCGCAGCGTCCGGGTCGCCCGGGGCGACGGCGAGAGCGCGCTCGGCTTCTGCCAGGAGCGCCGTCTGCCGCTGCTCGAACTCGGCCGGGAGATCGGGACGGACGAGGGCACGCCCCAGGAGGGAGGTCGCTTCCACCTCGCGAGCCTCGTCTCCGCTCGCACGGCCGGCGCCGAGCGAGCCGAGGGAGATCGACAGGCAGAGGAGGGAGACGGCGAGGGGCGACGCGAACGGGCGACGAGTCATGCCCGGATCCTACCGCTGCCCGTATACTGTAGCGGAATGGCGGTCCACTCCAAGGCGCGGCCGACGGTCGGACACCTTCCGGAGAGCTCGCGGGGCGAGCTCGACGCCGCGGTCTCCGAGCTCGCCGACCAGAGCCAGCGGTGGGCCGAGCTCGCCATCGAGCGCCGCATCGACTATCTGCACAGCCTGAGCGAAGGAACGCTGCGGGTGGCGCGCGGTCAGGTAGAGGCGGCCACCGCCGCCGAGGGCGTACCGTTCGCGAGCACCGCGGCCGGCGAGGAGTGGCTGGGTGGCCCCTACGTCACGCTGCGCATGCTGCGCCTGCTGACCGCAACTCTGGAGTCGCTTCGCGATACCGGCAGGGTGCCGATCGAGCAGGACGACGTGCGGGTCCGCGCCAACGGTCAGCTGGCGGTCCGGGTCTTCCCGGGCGACCTGATCGATCGCCTCCTGTACGGCGGTTTCGAGGCCGAAGTCTGGATGCAGAGCGGCGTCACGCCCGACACCCTGCACGACAACACCGCCGCCTTCTACCGGGAGCCGACGCCGCGGGGCAAGGTCGCCCTGGTGCTGGGCGCCGGCAACGTCGCCAGCATCGGACCGCTCGACGCGGTCCACAAGCTGTTCGCCGAAGGCCAGGTCGTGGTGCTCAAGCTGAACCCGGTCAACGAGTATCTGGGGCCGTTCATCGAAGACGCGTTCTCGGCACTGGTGCGCGACGGCTTCTTCCGGGTGGTTTACGGCGGCGCCGAGGTGGGCGCGCATCTGGTCGCCCACCCGGCGATCGACGAGATCCACATCACCGGCAGCGAGCGCAGCCACGACGCGATCGTCTTCGGTCCAGGTGAGCAGGGCGCCGCCCGCAAGGCCCGGAATCAACCCCTGATCGACAAGCGGATCACCAGCGAGCTGGGCAACGTTAGTCCGGTCATCCTGGTGCCCGGCGACTGGAGTCGCGCCGATCTGCGCTTCCACGCCGAGAGCATCGCCACCCAGATGTTCCAGAACGGTGGCTACAACTGCAACGCCTGCAAGGTGATCATCACCAGTCGGCACTGGCCGCAGCGTCAGGCGTTCATGGACTCCCTGCGCACCGTTCTGCGCTCCCTGCCACCGCGGCCCGCGTACTATCCGGGTGCTGAAGATCGCTACGACCATTTCCTCGCCGCCCACCCGGGCAGCGAAGTGATCGGCCGCCGCCGCCCCGGAGTGCTACCGCCGGCGCTGATGGCCGACCTCGACGCAGCGGCCGGCGACCTCCCCGCCTACCGGAGCGAGTCGTTCTGCCCGATCACCGGCGAGACCGCCCTGGGTGGTACCGATGCGGCCGAGTTCCTCCGGCGAGCGGTCGAGTTCTGCAACGAGAGGCTCCACGGCACGCTCAACGCCGGCATCGTCGTTCACCCGAAGACCGAACGCCAGCTGGGAGACACCCTCGACCAGGCGGTCGAGGAGCTGAGGTACGGCTCGGTGGCGATCAACCACTGGCCCGCCCTGAGCTACGGCCTCGGCACGACCACCTGGGGGGCCTACCCCGGCCACACCCTCGGCGACATCCAGAGCGGCATAGGTGTCGTCCACAACGCGCTCCTCTTCGACCGGCCCGAGAAGAGCGTCATCGAGGGACCGTTCCGTGTCTTTCCGAAGCCGGCCTGGTTCGTCACCCACAAGCGCGGCCACCTGGTGGGCGAGCGGCTGACGCAGCTGGAGGCGAGCCCCGGGCTGCGGGCCGTGCCGCCGGTGGTGCTGGCAGCGATCCGGGGGTAGTTGGATCGCCCCCTCACCCTCGCTTCCTCTCCCACCCTCGAGGTGGGCGAGGGACGCCGCTCTGTCGGATCACCCCCCTCACCCTCGATCCCTCTCCCACCCTCGAGGTGGGCGAGGGACGCCCCCACCCGACCCCGGGACTCGCGCGGCGGAAAGCACGTGTTGGCTTAGGCGCGCTCGACGTACTTGCCGTCTTCGGTCGAGACGCGGATCTTCTCACCGGTCTTGATGAACAGGGGTACCTGCACCACCAGGCCGGTCTCGATCGTCGCGTCCTTGGTGTGGTTGGTGGCCGTGTTCCCCTTGGCGGGGTTCTCGATCGTGTCGGTCACCTCGAAGACCATCTTCTGCGGTAGCTGCACGCCGATCGCGTTGCCCTCGTACATGGTGACGTCGGCCTCCGCGTTCTCGGTCAGGTAGTTGGCGGCGTCACCCATCAGGTCGCCGCTGACGTGGTGCTGTTCGTAGGTCTCGTTATCCATGAAGACGAAGGCGTCGGCTTCCTTGTACAGATACTGCATCGTCTGGACGGTGACGTCCGCCGACTCCATCTTGGTGCCGGCCCGGACCGTGTGGTCGATCACCTTGCCGGTGACGATCCCCTTGAGCTTGAAGCGGACGAACGCGCCGCCCTTGCCCGGCTTGTGATGCGCCCGCTCGAGGACCGTGTAGAGCTCGCCCTCGTGCAGTAGTTTGGTGCCCGACCGGCAGGCGTTCGCGTCAATGGATCCCATGGTGCAACAACTCCTCTAGCGTTTCACCCCTGCGGCACCGATTCTACACGCGATCTCGCGGCCTCGCCCTAGCGCCCGACCCCGAGCAGAAGCGCGATTCCCGACGCCACGACCACGGCCACGAGCACCCAGCGGACGAACCTGGTACCCCGCTCCACCGCCATCCGCGCCGCCACCCACGCGCCTGCCATGTTGCCGAGCGCAAGCACCAGCCCGAGGTCCCAGCGCACCTGATCGTGAAGGACGAAGACGCCGAGCGCGAAGACGGTGAAACAGAGGACGATGAAGACCTTGACCGCGTTGGCGCGCACCAGGTCGAAGCCGGCGCCAAGCACCAGGCCGGCGAGCAGAAAGATCCCCACACCCGCCTGGATGAAGCCGCCGTAGGCGCCGACGGCGAAGAAGGCCAGGAACTGCGGCCAGGTCGGGCGACCCTGATGGTGGTCCTCACGCCCCTCCAGCCAGCGCTTCGGCCGCACGACGATCACTCCGGCCATGACCAGCATCAGGACGCCGATCGTCGTCCGCATCACCGCCTCGTTCAGCTCCACCGCGATGCGCGCTCCGGCTAGCGAGCCGAGGATGGCCGGCACCGCGAGCCAGGCACCGGCTCGGAAATCGAGCACCTCACGGCGGTGAAACGAGCTCACGCCG
Organism: Thermoanaerobaculia bacterium; assembly: GCA_947259925.1. GTDB lineage: Bacteria > Acidobacteriota > Thermoanaerobaculia > Multivoradales > JAHEKO01 > JAHEKO01. The sequence goes on along the minus strand of CAMYOG010000045.1, from coordinate 2,202 downwards.
ACGACGTTCTGGAGCAGGATCGCCACCCGATTGGTGCCGTTGGCCACCGGCGCCGGCAGGCCGAGAAAGATCAGCAACGGCAGGGTCAGGAGCGAGCCGCTGCCGGCGAGGGTGTTGATGTAGCCAGCACCAAATCCGGCGGCGATCAGCGCCAGGTAGTGGATCCAGGTCATCGTCACCGTGTGAGAAGATACCGCGTCGTGCGGGCCAGCAGATCCCTGATTCGACCGGCGCTCGCCGCCCTGGTGCTACTCCTGCCGCTCGCCGCGCCGCTGCGCTCGGCCGACGACAGATCGCTCGAGGAGCGTTGTGAGGCCGAGATCGTCGAGCTCCACCGGTTCCTCGAGGAGTGGTCGAACGCCGAGCTGCCGAACACGGAAGGGGCGTTCAGCCGGTTCGGCGACGTGATCGCGCCGAGCTTCGTGATCATCGACCCCGACGGGGCCGTGATCGAGCGCGGTCCGATCGTCGACGCGATCCGAAGTGCGCACGGACGCTGGCGCGACAGCCCGGGCAAGATCCGGATCGAGAACTACCGTTTCCATCAGCAGGGTGGCGGCCTGGCGTTGGCGAGCTACGAGGAGTGGCACGATCGAGGAGCGGCGACGGTCGGCCGCCTCAGCTCGGTCCTGTTCGGTCCGAATCCGGAGGCCCCCAACAGGCTCGAGTGGCTCCATCTGCACGAAGTCTGGGTCCCCGGCGCCGCTCCCGGCCGATGACTCGCGATCCGATCGATCGGAGCAGACGTCGGCTTCTGCAAGCGCTCGCGGCGACCGGCGTGGGCGCCACCTTCGCCCGCGCCCTGGTGGCGCTGTCCGGGGAGACCGGCACCGTGACCCCGGAGATGATCCGCCGGGCCGAGTGGATCTCCGGTCTCGAGCTGACGCCCGAGAAACGCGAGCTGATGCTCGGCAGGATGGACGGGCTGGTCGCGGGTCTGGCCGAGCTGCGCGCGATCGAGATCGACAACTCGGTATCACCGGCGCTGCGGTTCGACCCGGGCGGAGATCTCGCCGAATCGCCGCCCGACGCCGGCGCACCGAGCGAGCCGCGCTCGCAGGCGAGCGGCAGCCTCGACTCCACCGAGATGGCGTTTGCCGGCATCGCCGATCTGTCGCGGCTCCTGAGACAGCGCCAGCTCTCCTCGGTCGAGCTGACGCGTCTCTACCTCGATCGGATCGAGCGCTACGACCCCGTCCTCCGCTGCGTCATCAGCCGCACCGACGAGCTGGCGTTCGAGCAGGCCACGCGCGCCGATCGTGAGCTCGCGGCCGGTGACGATCGCGGCCCGCTGCACGGCATCCCCTGGGGCGCCAAGGACATCCTCGCGGTGCCTGGGTATCGGACGACGTGGGGCGCGACGCCCTTCCGCGAGCAGGTCCGGCCCGACCACTCGACCGTGGCGCGCAAGCTCGAGCAGGCAGGAGCCGTACTGGTCGGCAAGACCTCGGTCGGTGCGCTCGCCTGGGGCGACGTCTGGTACGACGCCACCACCAAGAACCCGTGGAACACCGAGCAGGGCTCGAGCGGCTCGTCCGCGGGATCGGCGTCGGCGACCGCGGCGGGGCTGGTCGGCTTCTCGATCGGTACCGAGACCTGGGGCAGCATCGTCTCGCCCTGCACCCGCTGCGGCGCGACCGGCCTCCGGCCGACCTTCGGGAGGGTCAGTCGCCACGGCACGATGGCGCTGTCGTGGAGCATGGACAAGATCGGGCCGATCGCCCGCTCGGTAGCCGACTGCGCGCTCGTCTTCCAGGCCATCCACGGCGCCGATCCGAACGATTCGAGCGCGCGCTCGAGGCCGTTCGAGTGGCGAGGCGGTGACCTGACCGGCGGCCGCGAACCGGGCGACCTCAAGATCGGCTATATCGCCTCGCAGTTCGAGCGCGATCGGACCGAAGGGGTCGAGGACGAAGAGCGCCACCCCGCCCTGCGCGAATGGCGGAAGTTCGACCTGGCCACCGTCGACCAGCTTCGAGCCCTCGGCTTCGAGCTGGTGCCGATCGAGCTACCCGACAGCTACCCGATCGATCCGCTCAGCCTGATCCTCTGGGCCGAAGCGGCGGCGGCGTTCGACGACCTGACCCGAGACGGCCGGGACGACCAGCTCCTCCGCCAGGAGGAGCTCGCCTGGCCGAACTTCTTCCGGGTCGGCCAGATGGTGCCGGCGGTCGAGTACATCCGCGCCAACCGGATCCGCAC
>CAMYOG010000044.1 GCA_947259925.1 Thermoanaerobaculia bacterium | reverse complement strand
CGGACTTGCCCCGATTCCGTAGACAGTTAGTTAAGACCGGATCTCGAGAAGAGAGTCCGGGTATTGATCTCTCCAGCAGCAGGGTCCCACGGAAACCCTGGGGCGCCGCGCTCATGCGGCCAGCTCCTCGAAGGCTTGGGGGCTGAGGTAGCCGAGCGAGGAATGGCGGCGCCAGCAGTTGTAGAAGCCCTCGATGTAGTCGACGATCTCGCGGTGGGCCTGGGAGCGGCTGTAGAACACCTCGCCGGCGACCAGCTCCTTCTTGAGGGTCGCAAAGAAGCTCTCGACGGGGGCGTTGTCGTAGCAATCGCCTCGTCGGCTCATGCTGACCTCGAAGCCGGCCTTCTCCAGCGCATCGCGGTAGTCCTCCGAGGCGTACTGGCTCCCGCGATCCGAATGATGAAGGACCGCTGCAACGGGCCGGCGCCGACCGAGGGCCATCTCCAGGGCCGCGAGCGGTAGCCGTCGCGTCAGCCGCGAGCTCGTCGCCCAGCCGACGATCCGGCGCGAGCACAGATCGAGCAGCACGGCGAGATAGAGCCAACCCTCGCGGGTCCGCAGATAGGTGATGTCGCCGGCCCAGACCGTATCGGGCGTCGCGACCTCGAAGCGTCGCTCCAATCGGTTCGGCGCCACCGGCCACTTGTGCGCGGAATCGGTCGTCACCCGGAACCTGCGGCGGTACGTGCCTTCCAGGCCGTCCTGGCGCATCAGGCGGGCGACGCGGTGTCGGCCACACTCGAATCTGCGCTCCCGCAGCTCGCGGTAGATCCGCGGGCTACCGTAGGTGCGCCGACTCTGGCGATGAATCGCCCGGATCTCGACCAAGAGACGGCGATCGTCTTGGCTACGCCGACTCTCCGGGCGACGGAGCCAGGCGTAGTAGCCGCCCAGGGAGACGTCCAGGACCTGGCACATGCAGGCCACCGGATACTCCCCAGCGTGCCGGCGGATGAAGGCGAACCTCATCGCCGGCGGTCCGAGACGATGCCGAGCGCTTTTTTTAGGATGTCGCGCTCCATGGTCACCCGCTCGAGCTTGCGGCGCAGCTGCCACAGCTCCTCCTCACGCGCCTTGCGCTGCCCGAGACCCGGGAACGCTTGCTCCGGATCCTCCTCGAACTGCCGCCGCCAGCGGCGCAGCATGTCGGGACGAATGTCCAGATCCCGGGCCACCTGGGCCGGGCTGTGCCCACCCTCGGTCACCATCCGCACCGCCTCCAGCTTGAACTCTCGACTGAACTTCCTACGCGTCGATCCCATCGACACCTCCCAGCCCATTATCGGGCTTGGTCAGATGTCTACGAAACCGGGGGAAGTCCAAGCGTCACGCGCCCATGCAGGCGACCTCCGGCCGAAGCGCAGCCGAAAGGAGGCACCCGTCTACCCCCATAGGCTCCAGAAAGGGTGCCGTCCCCGAAGTGGGTCCCCCTTCTCCAACCGCCTGGACCCGTGGTGCCCCGCCCCACCCTCCCCTCGGTTGACACCCTCTGGACCATCAGTAGAATTGCGGCGTTCTCGAAAGAGGGCTTATCGGAACAACTACTCGAGTCGCGGCTGCTTGCACCGAACGGGGCAGCGGGCCTGAGGAGGAGCTTGGATGGCGAACTACCTACCGATCCTCGTCTTCATCCTGGTCGCTGTCCTGTTTCTGGCCGCGAGCCTGATCGCCGCCCGCCTGCTGCGCGACGCCGGCATGGGGCGCACCAACCGCGAGCCGTACGAGTGCGGTAACGAGCCCGAGACCCTCGCCCTCGATCACCGGTTCTCGATCCGCTACTACCTGATCGCGGTGCTGTTCGTCATCTTCGACGTCGAGACGGTCTTCCTGTTCCCGTGGGCGGTGATGTTCGATCAGCTGGCGCTGTTCGGGTTCATCGAGATGATGATCTTCATCGCCATTCTGGTCGTCGGCTACATCTACGTGTGGAAACGGGGTGCACTCAATTGGGCGTAGGCGAACCGGCTCTCTCGAACGAGGGCAACGTCCTCACCACCACCTACGACACGATCTTCAATTGGGCACGCCGCTCGGCGATCTGGCCGATGCAGTTCGGGCTCGCCTGCTGCGCGATCGAGATGATGGCGGTGCTCGATCCCCGTCACGACATGTCCCGGTTCGGGGCCGAGGTCTTTCGGGCGAGTCCGCGTCAGAGCGATCTGATGATCGTCGCGGGCACGGTCACTGAGAAGATGGCGCCGATCGTGCGCCGCCTCTGGGACCAGATGCCGGAGCCGAAGTGGGCGCTCGCCATGGGCGCGTGCGCCACCTGCGGCGGCCCCTATCGGACCTACGCCGTGACCCAGGGCGTCGATCGCGTCATTCCGGTCGACGTCTACGTGCCCGGCTGCCCGCCGCGACCCGAGGCGCTGCTCTGGGGTCTCCTCCACCTGCAGCGGAAGATCGACCGGATGTCGGTGGTCGATACGCGTAAGAGCCGCGGTCTGGCGATCGGACAGAGCGCCCGATGAACGACGAGCCGAAGAAGCCGGGCCAGGACGAGCTTCCGGCGGACGAGGGCGGGGCGGAGACGACGCCGGAGTCACCGGAGGCCGACGCCCCGGAAGCCGCCGAGGCCGACGACCAGGCCAAGGCGGAGGCGAAGGCCAAGGCTGAAGCGGTCGCCAAGGCGAAAGCGGCGGCCGAGGCCAAGGCCGCCGCTGAGGCCGCCAAGCCGCCCTGGGAGAAGCTGCCGGTGGCGCCGGAAGACGAGGACGCCACCGACGATCCGCTGGTCGCGGCGCTGCGCGAGCAACACGGCGAGGCGATCGAGAGCGCGTTCCTCTGCGCCGGCGATCTCCGCGTCCAGGTCGCGCGCTCGGCGATCGCCGACGTCTGCCGGAGCCTCAAGATCGATCACGACTTCACCATGGCCGAGGACCTCTGCGGCGTCCACTATCCTGGCCGCGAGGTCGGTGAGTTCGAAGTCGTGTACCACCTCTACAACATCCCCGAGAATCGGCGGCTGAGGCTCAAGGTCGCAGCCGGCGAGGGTGAGTCGGTTCCGACCGTGGCGCTGGTTCACCGGGGGTTCAACTGGCTCGAGCGCGAGGCCTACGACATGTACGGCATCCGCTTCGAAGGGCATCCGGACATGACCCGGATCCTGCTCTGGGAAGGCTTCAACGGCTATCCGCTGCGCAAGGATTTTCCGGTCGAGGGGATCGACACCGGCTCGGCGATCTACCCCGAGTACTACGACGAGAGCGCTGGACCGGTGACCGGTACCGGGACCGGCTGGCGGCCCCAGCCGCCGCCGGAGCCCGAGCCGGAGCCTGGAGCGGCCGCCGGCGAGGCCGAGGAAGGGGAGGGATGACCGAGCCCGGGTCCGGCGCCCAGACCCTCTTCGACCTCAAGGAGATGGAGCTCAACTTCGGGCCCCAGCATCCTTCGACCCACGGTGTCCTGAGACTGAAGCTGAAGGTCGACGGCGAGCGCATCGTCGACTGCTATCCGATCATCGGCTATCTCCATCGCGGCACCGAGAAGCTGTTCGAGCTCCATCCCTACTTTCAGAACGTGCCCCACACCGACCGGATGGACTACGTCGCCGCGGCGACCAACAATCTGGCCTACGTCGCGGCAGTGGAGAGGCTGTTCGGCCTCACGGTACCGCCACGGGCCCGCTACATCCGGACCCTCCTCTGCGAGCTCCAGCGGATCTCGAGCCATCTGCTATGGCTGGCGACCCACGCCATCGACATCGGCGCGATGACGCCGTTCTTCTACACCTTCCGAGAGCGCGAGATCATCCTCGACCTGTTCGAGGAGTACTGCGGTGCCCGGCTGACGCTCAACTGCATGCGTCCAGGGGGGCAGCCGTTCGACCTGACCGTCGGTTGGGAGGAGCGCTGCCGCGAGTTCATCGACGATTTCCCGAGCAAGATCGACGAGTACGAAGGACTGCTGACCGAGAACCGGATCTGGAAGAAGCGGACGGTCGGCGTCGGCGTGCTCGATCCGGACGTGGCGGTCGACTATGGCGTTACCGGCCCGCTCCTGCGCGGTAGCGGTGTCAACTGGGACCTGCGCAAAGCGACGCCCTACGAGGCGTACGGTGAGGTCGAGTTCGACGTGCCGCTGGGGAAGAACGGCGATACCTACGACCGCTACATCATCCGCATGGAGGAGATGCGGCAGTCGAGCCGGATCATCACCCAATGTCTCGACAAGCTGCCCGAGGGCAAGATCATGGCCCACCGGCCGCGGGTCATGAAGGGGCCGAAGGTGGGCGAAGCGTATGCCGCCATCGAGGCGCCCAAGGGCGTGCTCGGCTTCTACATCGTCAGTGACGGCAAGCCCGGCCCGTATCGTTGCCGGGTGCGGCCGCCATCGTTCATGAATCTGCAGGTCCTGCCCGAGATGACGAGGAATCACCTGCTGTCCGATCTGGTGGCGATCATCGGTACGACCGACATCGTCCTCGGTGAGATCGATCGATGATGGAGTCGGTCCTCGAACTGCTCGGACCCGAGCTCTACTACGGCGCCCTGACACCGGCGCTCAAGATCGCGGTCCTGCTCTTCGTCGGCATCCTGCCGGTGATCACCTACCTGGTTCTGGCCGAGCGCAAGATCCTCGGCTACATCCAGGTGCGGTTGGGGCCGAACCGGGTCGGACCGTGGGGGCTGCTACAGCCGATCGCCGATGTGATGAAGCTGTTGGTCAAGGAGGACGTGATCCCCAACCGGGCGATCCGCTGGGCGTTCATTCTCGCGCCCTGCCTGGTGGTCGGACCGGCGTTCGTGATCTTCGCGGTGATCCCGGTCGGCCCGCCGGCCGCCGAGCCGGGCGGGCTCGATCTGTTCATCACCGACGTCAACGTCGGGCTGCTGTTCATCGTCGCCATGGCGACGATCGCGGTCTACGGACTGATCATCGGCGGCTGGTCCTCGAACAGCAAGTTCTCGCTGCTCGGCGGCCTGCGCTCGGCCGCGCAGATGATCTCGTACGAGGTGCCACAGGGCTTCGCGCTGGTCGCGGCGCTGCTGCTGGCCGGCAGCATGTCGATGGTCGGCATCGTCGAGGCGCAGAAGGCGGCCGGAGTCTGGTTCGTCTTTCCTCAGTTCCTCGGCTTCTTCATCTACTTCGTCGCCGGCGTAGCCGAGTCGAACCGCAATCCGTTCGACCTGCCGGAGGCGGAGTCCGAGCTGGTCGCCGGCTACCACACCGAGTACTCGGGCATGCGCTTCGCGCTCTTCTTCCTCGGCGAGTACGCCAACATGATCGTCATCTCGGCGGTGGCGGTGACGCTCTACTTCGGCGGCTGGTACCGGCCGTTCCCGAACGTCGAGGCGCTCTCGTTCCTCGACTTCCCGTTCCTGCCCGCCGGCCTGGTCGCGGTCTTCTGGTTCGCGGTCAAGGTCTTCGCTTTCCTGTTCGTCTACATCTGGTTCCGCGGCACCTTCCCGCGCTACCGGTTCGATCAGCTGATGGATCTCGGTTGGAAGTGGATGATCCCGCTCGCGCTGCTCAATATCTTCTTGACGGCTCTGTTCAAGCTCGTGCTCTAGGAACGCTCCGACACCGGCCAAAGCGATGAAACGATTCCTCGACAAGATCATGCTGCTCGACCTGTTCGCGGGTCTGGGCATCACGGCCAAGCACCTCTTCAAGAAGAAGGTCACGGTTCAGTATCCGGAGGAGCGGCGCGAGCCGACGCACCGGTTCCGCGGCATGTTCAGGCTCGACGAGGAGCGCTGCATCAAGTGCACGCTGTGCGCGCGCGACTGCCCGATCGACATCATCTATATCGATTGGCATCAGGAAGTGAACCCGGTCACAGAGAAGAAGGAAAAGGTGCTCGATCGCTTCGACATCGACGTACAGCGCTGCATGTTCTGCGGTCTGTGCGAGGAGGCGTGCCCCACCGAGCCCAAGTCGATCTGGCTGACCAGCAAGACCTACGAGCTGGCGACCTACGAGCGCTGGCAGAACCTCTACGTCGACATCGACGAGCTCCAGGACTGGAAGGTCCGGCCGGAGTACACGGACAAGGAGGTCGTTTGACGCGGATGCGCCAAGCGAGTCCCGGGTGGGGGAGTCCCTCTCCCACCTCGAGGGTGAGAGAGGGATCGGGTACCGGGGGGCTGGGTAGGGAGAGGGGGGCGATCCGATAGATGTTCGAGTTCCTCACCACGAGCGGCCCCGCCCTGCTGTTCTATCTGTTCGCGCTGATGGCGGTGGCGGGAGCGGTCTGCGTGGTGTCGATGCGCAACCCGATGTACGGTGCCATCGGGCTGTTGGTCTGCTTCCTGTCGATCGCGGCGCTCTTCCTCCTCAGGCACGCCGAGTTCGTGGCGGTCGTCCAGATCTTCGTCTACGGCGGCGGCATCATGGTCCTCTTCCTGTTCGTGATCATGCTGGTCAACCTGCACCGGCTGCACGAGACCACCATGCTCGGCAACTACTGGCGGACCGCCTTCGTGGTCAGCCTGGCGTTGGTCGCGATCTTCGGGTTTCTCTTCCTCAAGGTCGAGTTCGGTCCGAGCTTCGAGGACCCGAGCAAGTTCGTCGACGCCCTGGAGCCGGGGATGGGCAATTCGGAGGCGGTCGCCTGGAAGCTCTACCGCGAGTATCTGCTGCCGTTCGAGATCGCTTCGGTCTTCCTGCTCGTGGCCATGGTGGGCGCGGTCGTCCTGGGCCGAAGGGCGTGATGATGCTCGAGATCACTACCACCCATTACCTGCTCCTGAGCGCGGTGCTATTCGCGATCGGGGCGGCGGGCATCCTGGTCCGGCGCAACATGATCACCGTCCTGATGTCGATCGAGCTGGTCCTCAACTCGGTCAATCTGAACCTGATCGCGTTCTCCTACCAGCTCTCGGATCTCACCGGCCAGATCTTCGCGGTGTTCACCATCGCGGTCGCCGCCGGTGAGGCGGCGGTCGGTCTCGGCATCCTGATCGCCCTCTTCCGCCTGCTCGACGATACCCACCTGGACAAGGCGACGGAGTTGCACGGATGACCGATTGGCTGTGGCTGGTTCCGGTTCTGCCGCTGATCGGCGCGCTCCTGAACGGCGTCGTGCTCAAGGACCGGATCGCCAAGGGGACCGTCTCGCTGGTCGCCTGCGGATCGGTCCTGCTGTCGTTCGTGGTCGGCATGGGCGCGGTGCTCGCCTACCTCGGGAGCGCCGAGTACGCCGCGCACGCGCCCTTCGTCCAGACGCTCTACGAGTGGATCCCGGCGGGCGGCGGTTGGTCGTTCGACATGGCGTTCCAGCTCGATCCGCTGTCGGCGGTGATGCTGTTCGTGGTGACGTTCGTCGGCTTCCTGATCCACGTCTACTCGGTCGGCTACATGGCGCACGAGGAGGGATACCAGCGGTACTTCGCCTACCTGAACCTGTTCATGGGGGCGATGCTGCTCCTGGTCCTGGGCAACAACTACCTGGTGATGTTCGTCGGTTGGGAGGGGGTCGGGCTCTGCTCCTACCTGCTGATCGGCTTCTACTTCAAGGAGGAGTTTCCGCCCTACGCCGGCCGCAAGGCGTTCATCGTCAACCGGATCGGCGACTTCGCCTTCCTGATCGGCATGTTCGCCCTGGTGGCCGAGTTCGGGACGCTCAACTACACCGAGATCTTCGGGGCGATCGCCGAAGATCCGCACCGGGTCGAGGGGACCTACGTCCTGGGGATGACCTTCGCCGGCTTCGTGACGCTCTGTCTGTTCATCGGCGCGATGGGCAAGAGCGCCCAGATCCCGCTCTACGTCTGGCTGCCGGACGCGATGGCCGGCCCGACGCCGGTCTCGGCGCTGATCCACGCC
>CAMYOG010000043.1 GCA_947259925.1 Thermoanaerobaculia bacterium | reverse complement strand
TGACACCGGGGACTTCCCGCTCAACGGTGTCGCCGTGAATATCGTCTGCACGAACGCGGTCGGTGACGTCTGCGCCGATCTGACTGCCACTTCCGGTACCCTCCACCCGAGCGTCTCGGCTACCGACCTCACGAGCTTCGCTACGGCCTGCAACGACCCCGGCGGGGCGACCTTCGATCCGACCGATCCCGCCCAGCTCGACGGCCGTTATCTGGTCGAGCTCACCGAGCTCTGCCGCGAGTTCATTCAGGGTACCGTCGGCGCCCGGCCCTGGACGTGCACGGTGACGGTCGACCAGAGCACGGCTCCGAACGACTGCAATACCCTGCTGACTCCGCTTTCCCCCGGCTTCCCGGTGGACGGCAACAACGACGGCGACCTCTGCGACTGTACGCTCGATCCCGAGGGATTCTGTACGTTCGGTGCGAGTCCCGATGGGCCCTTCCCGGAGGGACAGCGGTTGGGGAACCTGGAGAGCCAGGGTGGATGTGAGCAGTACTCGTGTCCGCCACCCGGCGACGGGTTCTACACCGACATCTTCGACATCGTGCCCGAGCGCTGTGGCCTGATGAACGACTTCGCGTTCACGCCCGGCGAGGACAAGCCGAAGACCTGTGATTGCGACGGCGACTCCGACAGCGACTCTGAGAGCGACTCCGGTAGCGACTCTGAGAGCGACTCCGGTAGCGACTCGGACAGCGACTCGGGTAGCGACTCGGACGGCGACGGCGACACCGACTCGGACAGCGACACGGACGGCGACGACCAGTGCAAGGTCGACGGCGACGGCGACACCGATTCGGCGAGCGATTCCGGCAGCGATTCCGGCAGCGATTCCGGCAGTGATTCCGGGAGTGATTCCGGAAGTGATTCGGATAGCGGGTCGGACAGCGATTCGGATGGCGACGAGAAGGGCATCTGCGTCGACGAGAAGTGCGTCTGTCCCGACGATGACGGGGATACCGACTCCGAGAGCGACTCCGAGAGCGACTCCGAGAGCGACTCGGGTAGCGACAGCGCCTAGCCAAGCCCAAGCCCGTATCCTCCGCCGGCTGGTCCTAGACCGGTCGGCGGAGTTCTTTGGGCAAGAGACGCGATCGTCAGTCCGACGCTCCCGAGGCGCTCAGGCGTCCTGGAGGCGGCGCTCGATCTCAGCGGTCAGCTCATCGGCCGACCTGCGCACCTCGGCCAGCGCTGTCCGCGCTCGTGCCTCGGTCTCGCGCGCCCACTCCCGGTCGTCTTCGAGACCCGCGAGGTTGATCAGCACGTTGTAGTACGCGCCCTCGGCGCACGTCCGAGCGCACCAGGCGGCGACACCGGCGTCGCTGAGCGAGTTCGGGTTGCCGGAGGTCGCCATCTCGCGTGCGAGCTCGAGCAGCTTGCCGCAGCCTTCGAGCACTTCGAGCGGCACCGTGGTCGCGCCCCGATTGGCCGCCTTGACGCGCACTGCCTTGGCCGCCTTCTCCTCGTCGGTCTTCGCCCTGCCGCGCGCGGCCGCGATCACCTGGTTGAACGCCTCGGTGTCGCGGTCGACGGCCTCCAGGTACCAGTCCTTGAGACCCTGGGCGTCTGCCGCCAGGCGCGACATGGCGTCCCAGACGTCCTCCTGACCCTTGCGACCGTGGGTCAGATTACCGACCATCGCGCTCAGGCCCGCCGAGAGCGCGCCGTTGAGTGCGGCGACGCTGCCACCACCGGGGGCGGGCGAATCGGTCGACAGCTCGTCTGCGAATCCCTGCACGGTGCGGACGATCAGGTTCTGCCGCTCGCGAGCGAGCCGGTACTCGATGATCTTCTCGTCCGGATCGAACTCGGAGAGCTCGCGCAGCCCGAGCGACTGGATCGCAGTCTCGACGATCTGCCGATCCGGGATGCCGAGCGACTTGCCCTGGCGCGCGAGATAGTGGCGGCCAGCCCGGAGCATCGCGTCGAGCGGGATCAGGCCGACCAGCTCCGAGCCGGTGACTCGTAGCCCACGCTCGCGCGCGCCTTCCTCGATGGTGTCGAACGCCTGGTGGGGAGCGGTCACCTCGTAGTCGACCAGGTTGATCGACACCTGAGCGCGATCGTACTCGTCGATGTACCAACCGACCGCCTTGGTGGCGGCCAGCTTGCCGGCGACCCGTTGCTTGACGCCGTCGGCGTCGCGGACGATCTTGCCGGCGGCGTCGCGCTGGAACCGGCCCGCCTCGCGCACGTCGAGCGCGATGTCGTGCGCGAGCTTCCGGTCGCGCGTATTCAGGTTGACGTTGTAGGCGATCAGGAACTTGCGAGCGCCGATCACGGTCGCGCCGCTCGCCGGATTGAACTTCGCGGCGCCGAAGTCGGGTGCCCACTCGGGATCGGCGAGCTTCGCCTCGAGGCCCTCGTACTCGCCGGCGCGGACCTGTGCGAGGTTCCGTCGCTCGGGCCGGCTCGCCGCGTACTCGTAGAGGTAGACCGGAATCCCGAGCTCTTCGCCGACCCGCTCGCCCAGGCGGCGAGCCAGCTCGGCGCACTCTTCCATCGTGATCCCGGAGACCGGGACGAACGGACAGACGTCGGTGGCTCCCATGCGGGCGTGGGCGCCGGAGTGCTTGCGCATGTCGATCAGCTCGGAGGCCGCCCGGATCCCCTGGTAGGCGCCCTCGAGCACCGCCTCCGGCTCGCCGACAAAGGTAACCACGGTCCGGTTGGTAGCGGCGCCCGGGTCGACGTCGAGCACGCTGGCACCGTCGACATCTTCGATCGCGCGGGCGACTTGATCGATGACGCCGCGGTCTCTCCCTTCGCTGAAGTTGGGCACACACTCGACGATCGGCATCTGGGCTCCTCCGGCCGACGAGACTATCGCGACTCGCGTCCGCGATCGCGATAGGGTCGGGCTTCTGCACAACGATCGAGGAGGTACCCGGATGAGACGGATCGTCATCATTGCCTTCGGCCTGGCGGCGCTGGTTGCCGGTCCGGCGGCATTCGCCGATAGCCCCGCGCTGGTCTTCCAGAACGTACGGATCTTCGATGGCGTCAGCGATCAGCTCCGCTCCGGCAGCGTGCTGGTGACCGACGGCAAGATCGCGGCGATCTCCAGCGGCGGTATCGATGCACCCGCGGGAGCCACCGTGATCGACGGCGGCGGCCGCATCCTCTCTCCCGGCTTCATCGACCTGCACGCGCATCTGACGTTCCAGGCGCCGCGCGACCGCCTGACGATGCATCCCTGGGTGGTCGGAGCGGTCGCGGGCAACGCGGCCGAGACGTACCTGATGAGCGGCTTCACCACCATCCGTGACGCCGGCGGCACCCACCCGGACCTGGCACGCGCGATCGACAGCGGCCTGCTGGTCGGTCCACGGGTCTACCCGTCCGGCGCGGTCGTCTCGCAGACCAGCGGCCATGGCGACTTCCGGCTACCGCACGATCCGCACCCGATGCTGAGCAACAGCGGTGTCAGCCATACGCTGGTCGGTGGCGCGGCGGTCATCGCCGACGGCGTCGCCCAGACGCTGGCCGCGGTGCGCGAGAACCTGAAGCATGGCGCGACCCAGATCAAGATCATGGGCGGCGGCGGAGTCGCGTCGGACTACGACCCGATTCACACGCTCCAACCCTCGCCCGAAGAGATCCGGGCGGCGGTCCAGGCGGCGAGCGACTGGGGCACCTACGTCATGGCCCACTCCTACACCGCCGCCGCGATCCGGCGACTGGTCGAGAACGGCGTCAAGGTGATCGAGCACGGCCTGTTGATCGACGACGAGACCGCCAAGCTGGTCGCCGAGAAGGGCGTCGTGATCAGCACCCAGGTCAAGGTCTTCCAGATGGGGGCGGAGCTGCCGGGAATGACCGACGAGAATCGCGCCAAGATGCAGCAGGTCCTCGCCGGCCAGGACAACCTCCTGGCGTTGATCAAGAAGTACGGCATCAAGACCGGTTTCGGCACCGATCTGGTCTTCGGTCTCTATCCGCTGATCAACCAGGAGTTCGCGGCCCGCGCGCCCTACTTCTCGAACGCCGAGATCCTGCGCCAGGCGACCTCGGAGAGCGCCGAGATCATCCGCATGGCCGGCAAGCTCAACCGGCACGGCAACTTCGGCGAGATTCGCGAGGGCTGGGTGGCCGACCTGGTGCTGATCGATGGCGATCCGTTCGAAGACATCACGGTCCTGACCGACCCGGATACGGCCCTGCCGGTGATCATGAAGGCGGGGAAGATCTACAAGAACGCGCTGGACTAGGGCCCGCTAGTCGCGGACCGAGCTCTCGGGTGGAGCGACGCTCCTGACGAGGTCTCGAAACCGGGCGATGACCCGATAGTGCAGTAGCTCTTGCCCGATCATCCCTGGTCCAGATCGATTGTCCAGATGTCGGCGTTGGTCGTTTCGGTGGTGACGATCAGCTGCCGGCCGTCGGCGGCGACGTCGAGCAGCGCCCAGACACTGCTCGGTGCGCCGGCGATCGCCCGCGTCTCCATCGTCTCGGTGTCCAGAAGCATCAGCTCGCCGTAAGCCGCGTAGGCGACCCGACGGCCGTCGGCCAGCCAGGCGTTCAAGCCGCGGCCCGCCGGGATCTCGCGCTCGAGCTCGTGGATGCGCACGCTCTCGGACTCGATGTCCAGTACGGCGATCCCGACCGTGACTCCTTCGAGCCAGTGGCTGCCGGTGAGCCGGGTCCGATCGGGGGAGATGTCCCAAGGGACGATGTCACCGGCGTCGACGGCGCGCAGCGTACGGTTGGGGGTGAGCGTCGGACCGTCGAAGCGCGCCACGGCGATGCCCTCACCGAGCAGGCTGTAGTAGACGCTACCGTCGTCGGAGCAGACCGGAATGGTGGCGCCCCGCGGCGAGGTGGTGCCGCGGGTCAGCTGGCGGAGTCCGCTGCCGTCGGCGCCGATCGCCCAGAGCTCGTAGCGACCGTCGCGGTCGGACGAGAAGACGACCGACCGGTCGTCCTCGCACCATGCGGGCGCGGTGTTCCGGTGGTCGTCTCGGACCAGGACCCGCCGCTCCGCCTGATCGATCCGGTCGAGCACCAGATCGTCGCGCTTCGATCGCGTCCAGTAGAGCAGCCATTCACCGCTCTTGGAGATCTGGCCCATCGTCACCCGGCCGTCGGTGTCGAGCAGCAGGTCCCCGGGTCCGGTGACCCGCTCGGTCTCCGGGTCGAACGGCAGCCTCCAGACCTGGCTCCTCGTCGCCTGGGAGGCGAACGCCAGCCGGCTGCCGTCGCGCGCCACGGCCGGGTGGGTGACGTCCGCCGCGCCGATGGTCACCGGCTCGGGTGGGCCGTGCACCTTGCCGGTCGACTGGTCGACCGCCAGCCGCCAGAGGTCGCGGCTGCCGCCGCGATCGGACGCGAAGTAGACATGGCGCCCGTCCGCCGACCAGACCGGGTTCCAGTCCATCGCCGCGTCGTCGGTCAGAGCCCTGGGGTCGCTGCCGTCGGCGGCCGCGGTCCAGATATCGCGCTGGCCGCTGCCGGGCCGCACGCCCCAGTAGGCGATGCGCTCGCCGTTCGGTGACCAGCTCGGCTGCGAGGCGTCGCCAGCGATGACCTGCGCGGCCTCGCCGGTCGTCACATCGACGATCCAGACCACGGCCTGGCTGGTGCGGATGCCCGGCTCCTCGATGTCGTCGGTGCTGAAGGCGATCCGTAAGCCGTCCGGCGACCACGTCGGGTGGAAGCCGAAGTTGGTAAGCCGGCGAACCGACTCGCCGGTGGCGCCCATCAGGAAGAGCCCGCCGCCGTCGCGCTCGGAGCGGAAGACGATCTGCTCGCCGTCGGGTGAGAAGACCGGCTGGCTGTTGTCGACCCCGGAGTCCCTGGTCAGGTTGATCGGGTTGTCGCCGCCGACCCGGAGCAGATGGATGTCGCGAGGTCCACCCCGGGTCATCGCGTAGACCAGCTGCCGCCCGTCCGGCGACAGGCTCGGGTAGGCCTCCGAGCCGACCAGGTCAGTCGCCTGGGTGAGCGCCGCCGGAATCGACCTGACGCTGCTTCGGACACCGCCGAAGATCAGGACCCCGGCGAGCGCCGCCGCGAGCCCGATTGCGGCCAGCGAGGCCCACTTCCAGAGCGGCGAGACGCCGCCGGCGGGCAGCGTCGTGAGCTCCAGCGTCTCGCCCGACGCCAGCTGATCGCGGACCTCCTCCAGATCGTGGACCAGGTCGAGAGTCGACTGGTAGCGATCGTCCGGGTCCTTCTCGAGGCAGCGCTCGAGCACCCTCTCCAGGGCCTGCGGAACCTTCGAACGGACCTCGTTGGCGGGCGTCGGCGGCTTCTTGAGGATGGAGTCGATGATCGAGAAGCTGTTGTCGCCGCGAAACGGGCGCTTGCCGGTCGCGACCTCGTAGAGGAGAACCCCGAAGGAGAAGATGTCGGATCGGAAATCGACCGGCTTGCCCAGCGCCTGCTCGGGCGACATGTAGGCGACGGTGCCGAGGATCAGGCCTCCCTGGGTCTCCTCGGTCGACACCACCAGGGTCGCGTTCTCCGCGCGCTTCCCGGCGGCCGGCTTGGCCAGCCCGAAGTCGAGGATCTTCAGGGTGCCCTTCTTGGTGATCATGATGTTGTCGGGCTTGATGTCGCGGTGGGTGATGCCTTGACCGTGCGCGACCGCCATCGCCTTGCCCAGGGTGCAGGCCAGCCCGAGCGCCTCGACGATCGGCATTCCGCGTGGCGGGATGAGCTCGGTGAGCGTCTGCCCCTCGACCAGCTCCATGGTGATGAAGTGATTGCCTTCCGACTCCTCGACCGCGTAGATCGTGACGATGTTCGGGTGGTTGAGCGCCGCCACGGTCTTGGCCTCGCGTTCGAACCGCTCGAAGCGCTCCTGGTCCGCCGCTAGGGTGGGTGGCAGCAGCTTGAGGGCGACGCGGCGGTCGAGCCTGGTGTCCTCCGCCAGGTAAACCTCGGCCATCCCGCCTTCTCCCAGGCGGTCGACAATTCGGTAGTGGAGGAGCGACTGCCCGACCATGGAGAACGAAACTACGAACGCGAAGACGGGATTCTATCCTCTGGAACGCTGGTTTCCTTGAACTTTCCAGTCCTTTCTGCCAGTCTGGTGCCGGTCGGGTTTCCTCCCGGCCTCTCGACCAGGGACTCTCGGCGAAAGTGGCGGAACTGGTAGACGCGCAAGACTTAGGATCTTGTCCCGCAAGGGGTGGGGGTTCGAGTCCCCCCTTTCGCACCAGACTCGCTTTCGCATAAAACCTAGAGAACGAGGCGGCCGGCGCGCCCTGATCGGCGGCCCGGCCGGTCCGAAGGACCGTTATGAGTGTTGTGGTTTCAGTTGAAGATGTCGGTGTCTGCCGCAAGCAGTTGAAGATCGAAGTGCCCGGGCCGGCGGTCGAGGCCGAGGTCCAGCGCGTGGCCCAGGAGTACCGCAAGGCGGCGCGTTTGCCCGGTTTCCGCAAGGGGAAGGTGCCCCTGGGTGTGGTCCAGAAGCGCTTCCAGGAGGAGATCCGGAAAGAGGTGATCGACCGCCTGGTGCCTCGCTACTGGCATCAAGCCGAAGCGGAGAGCGGTCTCGACATCCTGATGCCGCCCTCGGTCGAACAGGTCGACTTCGAGGACGGCGCGAACCTGACGTTCGACGCGGTGGTCGAGGTCAAGCCCGAGATCGCCCTCGGCGATATCGAGTCGTTCGACCTGCCCGAGATGGAGACCGAGCCGACCGAGGAAGAGCTCGACAGCGCGATCGAGGATCTGCGCCGGAGCGTCGCCGAATGGAAGGACGCGGATCGACCGGCGGCGCGCGGTGATCTGGTCGCCGGCACCGTTCAGGTCGAGCTCGAGGCCGAGGAGGGCCAGGCGGAGCCGACGCCGCAGCCGTTCTCGATCGAGGTCGGCGATCCCAACGTCTGGGAGGAGCTGAGCCTGGCGGTGACCGGTCAGAAGGCGGGCACCGAGGCCACCTTCGAGCGCCAGGCCGAACCCGAGGGCCCGAGGCTCGAGCACCGGGTGCAGATCGAGGCGGTCCGGGAGCGCGATCTGCCGGAGCTCGACGACGCGTTCGCGGCCAAGGTCGGGGAGTTCGAGACCGTCGACGCCCTCCGTGAGGCGCTCGCCGAGCGTCTGCGGGCGGCTAAGGGGCAGGAGCGCCGGCGCAGCCGCGAGCGGGCGGTCCTCGATCAACTGCGCGAGCGCCATCCGCTCGATCTACCGTCCGGCGTGGTCGATCGTGAGACCGAGAACATCCTGCGCTCCTACGCCGAGGATCTCGCCCATCGGGGGATCGACCCGGAGAAGGCGGACATCGATTGGCGGCAGCTCTTCGACCAGACCCGGCCCCAGGGCGAGAAGGAGGTGCACGGCCGGCTGCTGCTCGACGCGGTGGTCGAGAAGCTGGCCGTCGTCGTGTCCGAGGACGAGTTCGAGACCAGCCTGGCGGCGCTGGCGAAGGTACAGGGCAAATCGACGCCGGCGGTGCGACAGGCGCTCGATCGGGCCGGCCGCCTGGGCGAGCTGCGGACCCAGCTCGGCCGCGACAAGGCGCTCAAGCGGTTGATGGGCGAGGAAGAGCCGGAAGAGGCGTCCGAAAGCGCTGAAGACGAGTAGACTGGAGCGGCTGGAAGAAAGTAGCCCAAGGGAGATCCGAACACATGCTGATTCCAATGGTGGTAGAGCAGACGAACCGGGGCGAGCGCGCCTACGACATCTACTCGCGCCTGCTGAAGGACAACATCGTTTTCCTGGGACGGACGATCGACGACGACGTCTCGAACCTGATCATCGCCCAGATGCTGTTCCTCGAGGCCGAGAACCCGGAAAAGGACATCGCCCTGTACATCAACTCGCCGGGCGGCTCGGTCACCGCCGGCCTGGCGATCTACGACACGATGCAGTACATCAAGCCCGACATCGCCACCACCTGCGTCGGGCAGGCGGCGTCGATGGCGGCGGTGCTCCTGGCGGCCGGCGACAAGGGCAAGCGCTTCGTGCTGCCGAACAGCCGGGTGCTGATCCACCAGCCGCTGCTCTACGGCCTCCAGGGCCAGCAGACCGACATCGACATCCACGCCAAGGATTTGCTGCGGATGCGCGAGCGGATCGACGACGTCCTGGCCCATCACACCGGACGGTCGCCGGAGGAGATCCACGCCGATACCGAGCGCGACAAGATCCTGGTCGCCGAGGAAGCCGTGGAGTACGGGCTGGCGGACCAGGTGATGGACCGCCGGATAGATGTAGTTGGTTAGATATCAACATTGAGGATCTGGCCGATCTGGTAAAATCCGCTGGCGGAATACCCAGAACGGCAGAGTCTGTTCAAACGGGTGAGAGAGGTGGGGAAATACGACGGGAGCCGCCCAGTCCCACCTTGTTTCCAACCGCGGAGGAGCGATGGCGAAGAGAGATACCGGCGACGAAGCCCTCAGATGCTCTTTCTGTAACAAGAGTCAGAGAGAGGTCAAGAAGCTGATCGCCGGTCCGACGGTGTTCATCTGCGACGAGTGCGTAGACATCTGCCTCGACATCATCGCCGAGGACCGGATGATGGAGCAGCAGCAGGAGACTGCGCTGCCCAAGCCGAAGGAGATCAAGGAGTTCCTCGAGCAGTACGTCATCGGCCAGGACATGGCCAAGAAGAAGCTGGCGGTCGCGGTCTACAACCACTACAAGCGCATCGAGTTCGCCGAGAAGGCTCGCGGTGACGTCGAGCTGCAGAAGTCGAACATCATGTTGATCGGTCCGACCGGGACCGGCAAGACGCTGCTCGCTCAGACGCTGGCTCGCCTGCTTTCGGTACCGTTCACCATCGCCGACGCCACCACGCTCACCGAAGCGGGCTACGTCGGCGAGGACGTCGAGAACATCATCCTCAAGCTCTACCAGGCCTCGGGGAACGACAAGGAAAAGACCCAGCGCGGCATCGTCTACATCGACGAGGTCGACAAGATCGCCCGCAAGAGCGACAACCCGTCGATCACCCGCGACGTCTCGGGCGAAGGCGTGCAGCAGGCGCTGCTCAAGATCCTCGAGGGGACGCTCTGCAACGTGCCGCCACAGGGCGGTCGTAAGCACCCCCACCAGGAGTTCCTGCAGATCGACACGACCAACATCCTGTTCATCTGCGGCGGCGCCTTCGTCGGCCTGGAAGACATGATCGCCAACCGCCTCAACGAGAAGCGGCTCGGCTTCGGTGCGGAGATCAAGAACGAGAAGGAGCGGCGTCCGGGCGCGATGCTTGATCACGCCTGCCCCGAAGACCTCATCAAGTACGGCCTGATCCCCGAGTTCGTCGGTCGGCTGCCGGTGGTGTCGACCCTGCACGAGCTCGACGAGCACGCGCTGGTCCGGATCCTCCAGGAGCCGAAGAACAGCCTGGTCCGCCAGTATCAGACGATGTTCGAGCTCGAGGACGTCGAGCTCCAGTTCACCGAGGAGGCGCTGACGGCGGTCGCTTGCGAAGCGATGAAGCGCAACGTCGGTGCGCGCGGCCTGCGTATCATCCTCGAAGAGCTGATGCTGGACCTGATGTACACTGTCCCCTCGCAGCAGGACGTCACCCACATCGAGATCACCGAGGACGTCGTGCTCAACCGTAATCAGCCGGCACCGCTCAGGAAGGCGGTCTAGCTCTCAGAGAGAGCGCCGGTCCCCAGCCTAGAAAGCACCAGGGTCGATATGAGCGAAGGCTCGAGCTTCATCACTACCACGCGCAACACGCTGCCTCTAGTGCCGCTGCGCGACATGGTGGTGTTCCCGCACATGATGGCGCCGTTCATCGTCGGTCGCGAGAGCTCCGTGCGCGCCCTCGAGCGGAGCCTTCTGTCGAACAAGAAGCGTATCTTCCTGGTCGCCCAGAAGGACCCGAAGGTCGACGACCCGGTCGCCGAAGACATGTACGAGATCGGCGTGGTCGCCAAGATCGTCCAGAACCTCAAGCTGCCGAACGGCAACGTCAAAGTGATGGTCGAGGGGATCCGGCGTGCCCGGCTGCTCGACCTGCGTGAGGACGAGGGTGCGCACGTCTGCGACGTCGAGGCGTTCGAGATCGACTACCCGAACGACGAGAAGATCGACGCCTACATCCAGAAGGTGCTGAAGGTCTTCGAGCAGTACGCCAAGCTCTCCCACCATCTCGCCTTCGAGGGTCTGGTCTCGACGATCAAGGAAGACGACCCCGATCGCTTCACCGATCAGCTGGCCGCCCACCTGGTGGTCGCCACCAGCGACAAGCAGTCCCTCCTGGAGCTGCTCAATCCGTACGAGCGCCTGCAGCGCCTGCACGATCTGCTGGACGTCGAGTTGGAGAAGGTCAACATCGACAAGCGGATCAACGTTCAGGTCAAGAAGCAGATGGAGAAGGCGCAAAAAGAGTACTACCTGAACGAGAAGATCAAGGCGATCCACCAGGAGCTCGGCCGCAAGGACGACAAGACCGACGAGTTCGCCGAGCTCAAGGAGCAGATCGAGGAAGCGGGCCTGCCGGAGGAGGTCAAGGAGAAGGCCGAGCAGGAGCTGAAGCGCCTGGAGGCGATGCCACCGGTCTCGGCCGAGGCGACCGTCTCACGCAACTACATCGACTGGCTGGTCAGCGTCCCGTGGAAGAAGAAGAGCCGCGAGATCAAGGACCTCAAACGGGCGCAGAAGATCCTCGACCAGGACCACTACGGCCTGGACAAGATCAAGGAGCGGATCCTGGAGTTCCTGGCGGTCCGCCAGCTGACCGAGCAGACCCAGAGCTCGATCATCTGCTTCGTCGGCCCGCCTGGCGTCGGCAAGTCGTCGCTCGCCAAGTCGATCGCTCGCGCGACCGGCCGCAAGTTCGTCCGACTGTCGCTCGGCGGGGTTCGCGACGAGGCCGAGATCCGCGGTCATCGCCGCACCTACATCGGCGCCTTCCCGGGCCAGATCCTCCAGATGATGAAGAAGGCCGGAACCGTCAATCCGGTCTTCCTGCTCGACGAGATCGACAAGATGTCGACCGACTTCCGCGGCGATCCGTCGTCGGCGCTGATGGAAGTGCTCGACCCCGAGCAGAACGACGCCTTCAAGGATCACTACCTCGACGCCGAGTACGACCTGTCGAAGGTCATGTTCATCGCCACCGCCAACGTCACCCACACGATCCCCGGACCGCTCCAGGATCGGATGGAGACGATCCAGCTGACCGGCTACACGATGAACGAGAAGCTGGAGATCGCTCGCGGTTTCCTGGTTCCCAAGCAGCGCGAAAAGCATGGCCTGAGCGGCAAGCGCAAGCTCGACTTCGAGGAAGAGGCGCTCAAGGCGACCATCGACGGCTACACCCGGGAAGCGGGCGTGCGCAACCTGGAGCGGGAGATCGCGAAGATCTGCCGCAAGGTGGCGCGGCACATCGTCCAGGGCGACAAGGCCGGCAAGGTCAAGGTCACCGTCGACGAGGTCGAGGAGTACCTCGGCAACGTCAAGTTCCGCCCCCGCAAGAAGGCCGAGAAGTCCGAGGTCGGCGTCGCCACCGGGCTCGCCTGGACCGAGGCCGGAGGCGAGATCCTGGAGACCGAGGTCGGTCTGATGAAGGGCAGCGGCAAGCTGACCCTGACCGGCAAGCTCGGCGATGTGATGCAGGAGTCGGCCCGGGCGGCGGTCTCCTACATCCGCAGCCGGGCCGAGCTGTTGGGCGTGGATCCCGAGTTCAACAAGGAGCAGGATCTCCACCTCCACGTCCCCGAGGGCGCGATCCCCAAGGACGGGCCGTCGGCCGGCATCACCATGGCAACTTCACTCGTCTCGGCGGTCACTGGGGTGCCCGTCCGCAAGGACGTCGCCATGACGGGTGAGATCACGCTGCGCGGGAAGGTCCTTCCCGTCGGCGGGATCAAGCATAAGGTCCTGGCCGCCTACCGGGCGGATATCCGGGAGATCATCCTGCCGAACGAGAATCTCAAGGATCTGGACGACATCCCAGTAGAAGTCCGTGACGTCCTGGAGGTTCATCCGGTAGAATCAATGGACGAAGTCCTACGCTTGGCGCTCGATGGCGACGTTAGCTCGCTGGCAGGCGCCGAGGGTCAGCTCGACAAGACAAGTACGAAGCCGGTCGAATCCGGGCCGGTCGCGCACTAGTCGGCCTCCGAGGTCGCAAGCCTCGAAGGGGTCGGGCGGGGAATTCGCGGTACCACCACTACTTCAACTACTTCCAGACTTAGTTGGGCTGCTGGCGGGTTCGTGCCGGCAGCTGCGTATCGAGAGGGGTGGCGGACCGTGAAGGTCAAGTCAGCCGAATTCATCCGAGCAGCTCATCACGCAAGAGATTTCCTGTGCGACGGAAGACCCGAGATCGCGTTCGTCGGCCGATCCAACGTCGGCAAGTCGACGCTGCTCAATCGCCTGCTCGGACGCAAGACGCTGGCGCGGATCAGCTCGACGCCCGGACGCACGCGGGCGGTCAACTACTTCCTGGTCGACTCGCAGATGCTGTTCGTCGACCTCCCGGGATTTGGCTACGCCAGGGCGAGCAAGCGCGAGCGTGCCGCCTGGGGACGCCTGATCGAGAGATACTTCGAGCAAGAGCGGAATCTGATTCACGTCGTGCAGCTGGTGGACGCCAAGGTCGGTGCGACCCCGCTCGACGTGCAGGCCTTCGACTACTTCGTGTCCATGGGCTACCTGCCGACCGTGGTCGCCACCAAGGCGGACCAGGTCGGACGGAGCAAGCGGCACGCGGCCATCGCGAAGATCCGCAAGGCTCTATTGCCCGACAGGGAGGTGCCGGTTGTCACCTTCTCGGCCCGGTCGGGCGAAGGGGTGCGAGAGCTCTGGCGAGCGATCTCGGCCTTTCTGGAGCAACCTCAGGGCCGTTCCCTCCATCGAGTCACCTAAAGAAGGGGCATCGTTTCTCATGACCAAGACAGCAGGCCCACCTCAGACCGCTGCAGCCGACGGCTCGCAGACCGCGCTCGACATCCGCACGCTCAAGGAGATGAGCATCGCCGACATGACCCAGATCGCCAAGGATCTGGGCGTCGAGAGCGCCAGTGCGCTCCGCAAGCAGGAGCTGATCTTCAAGATTCTCCAGGCCCAGACCGAGCAGAGCGGTCTGATCTTCGCCGAGGGCGTGCTCGAGTGCCTGCCGGACGGTTTCGGCTTCCTGCGCGCGCCCGAGTACAACTATCTGCCCGGGCCGGACGACATCTACGTCTCCCCGAGCCAGATCCGACGCTTCGACCTGCGGACCGGCGACACCGTCTCGGGGCAGGTACGGCAGCCCAAGGAGGGGGAGCGCTACTTCGCGCTGATCAAGGTCGAGGCGGTCAACTTCGAGCATCCGGAGGTCGCGCGCAGCAAGATCTTCTTCGACAACCTGACCCCGCTCTATCCGATGGAGCGGCTGGTGCTCGAGCTCGAGAACGACATGTCGTCGCGGGTGATGGACCTGATCACCCCGATGGGTAAGGGCCAGCGCGCGCTGATCGTGGCGCCGCCCCGCACCGGCAAAACCATGCTGCTGCAGTCGATCGCCCACGCCGTCGCCGGCAACAACCCCGAGGCGACGCTGATCGTCCTGCTGATCGACGAGCGGCCCGAAGAGGTCACCGACATGCAGCGCTCGGTGCAGGGCGAGGTGGTGTCGTCGACCTTCGACGAGCCCGCGACCCGCCACGTCCAGGTCGCCGAGATGGTGATCGAGAAGGCCAAGCGGCTGGTCGAGCACCGCCGCGACGTCGTCATCCTGCTCGACTCGATCACCCGCCTGGCGCGTGCCTACAACACCGTCCAGCCGCCGTCGGGCAAGGTGCTGTCCGGTGGTATCGATGCCAACGCCCTGCACCGGCCGAAGCGCTTCTTCGGCGCGGCCCGCAACGTCGAGGAGGGCGGCTCGCTGACGATCATCGCCACCGCGCTGGTCGACACCGGCAGTCGGATGGACGACGTCATCTTCGAGGAGTTCAAGGGTACCGGCAACTCGGAGCTCCATCTCGACCGCAAGCTGGTCGACAAGCGGGTCTTCCCGGCGATCGACATCAACAAGTCGGGCACCCGCAAGGAGGAGCTCCTGATGACCGAGAGCGATCTCCGGCGTGTCTGGGTACTGCGCAAGGTGCTCAATCCGCTCTCCACCGTGGAGAGCATGGAGCTCCTGCTCGACAAACTGAAGAAGAAGAAGACCAACGCGGACTTCCTCGCCGCGATGTCCAAGTAGGGGCCGTAATTCGGGGACAGGTTGACTATTTCGAGGCGACTTACACGCCCATCGGAAAAGGAGAGTGGCAGGCTGGGCGCGTAAGCTGCCTCGAAATAGTCAACCTGTCCCCGAATTACAGCGCTTCCCGTTCCTTCTATGCCCATCAAGGTCGGCATCGTCGACTATCTGAACAGCCGTCCGCTCGCCTGGTCGTTCCTGCGCGGCGAGGCTCCGGACGGCTACGTCGCCTCCTACCATCCGCCCGCTCGGGTTGCCGACCTGCTGGCGGCCGGTGAGCTAGACGTCGGCCTCATCCCGTCGATCGAGCTCCAGCGCATCGACGGACTCGAGGTCCTGCCGCGGCTCTGCGTCGCGGCAAAACGGGAGGTGCGGAGCGTCCTCCTGATCTCTCGCAAGCCGCCGAACGAGATTCGCAAGCTGGCGCTCGATCGGAACAGCCGCACCTCGGCGACCCTGGTCCGTATCCTCCTGGAGGAGCGCTACGGCCTGACCCCGGAGGCCGTCGACCTGGAGCCGGACGTCGACCGGATGCTCGCCGAGGCCGACGCCGCTCTGGTCATCGGTGACCCGGCCCTACACGTCCAGCGTGGCCGCTACCTGATCCACGATCTGGCGCGGGAGTGGCGCGAGCTGACCGGCTTCCCGTTCGTTTTCGCGGTCTGGGCGGTGCGGTCGGGCGTCGAGGCTCCGGGGCTCGGCGAAGTCTTCGAGCGCAGCCTCTGCTCGGGGCTCCAGGCGATCGAGCAGGTGAGCGCCGAGGCGGCCGAGGAGCTCGGTCTGGAGCTGCCCACGGTGACCGAGTACCTGAGCCGCAACCTGAGCTTCACGCTCGGCGAGGACGAGCTGCACGGGCTCGAGGAATACTTCCGTCGAGCCGCGGCTCACGGGATGATCGAGTCGGTGCGCCCGCTCAGGTTCCGAGCGACCTAGCTCGCTAGCCGACGCCGGTCCAGCAGGGGAGTCCCATCTCCTCGGCCGCGTCGCTGGCCAGGAAGTCCTCCGGCAGCGGAGTCGACTCGCGGTATGCATCGACGCCCCGGGCGACGAAGTCGTCGACCTTGTCAGCGTGCGCCCGGATCAGCGCCGCGACGCGTGGATCGTCCGACGTCTCGGTGACGAGCACGCCGTCAGGGAGATTCTCGATCTCCATCCGGATCGCCTCGCGGTGATCGAAGATGGTCGAGAACAGCGGATCCCAGTTGCGGATCCTGCCACCCTCCTCGATCAGCCTCGCCATCTCGGCGACGTGCTGCTGCAGCACCGCTACAAGCTCCGGATCGTCGGTAGTGGTCTCGGTCCGGATGCCGTCGGGCAGCATCTCGACCCGGCGCTCGATCGCGTCATGAGCGGCGATCAACGCGTGGGCGTTGCGCATCTCGGAGCGGTGACCCGCCATGCCCCGGCCCATGCCCCCTCTCATCCCACCGTGGTGCATGCCCCGGCCCATACCGCCGCTGCCGCGCATCCCCTGGCCGCCACCGCAGCAACTCGCGCCGCCGCCGCAGTGCCCACAGCATCCGCCTCCGCGCATGCCGCGACCACCCTGCCAACCGCTGTCGGGCTCCACCGCGTCCGGCGTCTCGGCCTGTGGCTCCTCGATCTGCTCGGCGAACGCCGCCGACGTGCTGAGCACCAGACAGGCCAGGAGGAGGGCCAAAATGCCTGCCAGAATCCAGAATACCGGCCTTGTCGTAGCTACGTTCATGACCGCATTCTGGGTCGTCGTCGGACGTTGCGCACCGCCTCGCGGGGCGGTATCTGGAGCCCGGCCACGGGTAGCGGATCGCGACCTTGCCGGGCGCTTGCCCATTCCGTAGAGTAGCCCCGGCATGAATCTCGCTCCCTCGGGCCGCCCGGTCGACGAGATCCTCGCTGACGTGGTCGGCGGTACCCGGATCTCCGCCGGCGATGCCCATACGCTCCTGCTCGAGGGCGATCTGATCGATCTCGGCCTCGCCGCCGACCAGGTCCGGCAGCGGCACAACGATCCCGCGGTCGCCACCTACAACGTCGATCGCAACATCAACTACACCAACGTCTGCGTCTACAAGTGCCGCTTCTGCGCCTTCTACCGGCCTCCCGGAGATGCCGAGGGCTATCTGCTGTCGATCGACGAGATCGGCCGGAAGATCGAGGAGACCCTGGCCCTCAACGGCACCGGGATCCTGATGCAGGGCGGCGTGCATCCCGACCTGCCGCTCTCCTACTACACCGATCTCCTCCGAGAGCTGCGCGGCCGCTATCCGGACGTCCATCTCCATGCCTTCTCCCCGCCCGAGGTCAAGTTCATCGCCCGCAAGGAGCGGATGAGCTTCTACGACGTGATCGGTGCGCTCAAGGAAGCCGGCCTGATGTCGATCCCCGGCGGTGGCGCCGAGATCCTCTCGGACGACGTCCGCAAGGAGGTCCTGGCCTACACCAAGACCTCGGCGGAGGAGTGGATCGACATCATGCGCCAGGCCCACGCCCACGGCCTGCGCACCTCGGCGACCATGATGTACGGCATGGGCGAGGGGCTCGAGCCGCGGGTCGAGCACTTCCAGCGGGTGCGCGATCTGCAGGACGAGACCGGCGGCTTCACCGCCTTCATCTCCTGGACGTTCCAGCACGAGCATACGGAGATGGAAGACGTCCCCGAGACCTATGCTGACGAGTACCTGAAGACCCTGGCGGTTTCGCGCCTGTTCATCGACAACATCACCCACTTCCAGACCAGCTGGGTGACCCAGGGCAAGAAGATCGGCCAGCTCGGCCTCAAGTTCGGTGCTGACGACATGGGCTCGATCATGATCGAGGAGAACGTTGTCTCCGCGGCTGGCACCGCGTACCGGATGAGCCAGGACGAGATGGAGCATCTGATCGAGAGCGCCGGGTACACACCCCGCCAGCGCACCAACCTGTACGAGCGACTGGTGACGCGCGAGGACACGGCGGAGCTGGCGGCCCGCTACAGCCACGCCCTCACCGCCCAGAATCGCGATCTGGCCTCGCCGCTCCCGATCGTCAGTTAGCTCGAGAAAGCGGTGACAGGTTACTCATTTCCTGAGGCGAAATGAGTAACCTGTCACCGCATTAGCCCAGCCGCTGGATCCCTTCAACTAGAGTCGGCGGCGTGCGGAGTTCGTCGTGAGCGACACGATCACCTTCGGCCTGGCCACTCGGATGGAGGTAGAGGAGGTGCTGACGACGGTCGAGCGCCTCTGGGTCGGGGACGCGTTGGAGTGGGAGACGCCCGAAACTGGGCGGGAAACGCTTCGCGTCCACCTCCACTGGTACTTCGGGACGGAAGAAGAGAAGCGGGTCGGTCGCAGCATCGCTCGCTACCTCCTCGAATGCGCCAGCGATCAGAGGCTCGTCTACTACCGCGAGTCGGAGATGGTCGAGGACGCCGAAGACTCGGGCATCACGCTGGGGGTCGATGAGATCTTCACCAGCTCCTACGAGCCGACCATGAACGAGAGGTACAAGTACTCGTACACGATCGTTCCCGGCGAGGCCGATCGGGAGGCGGCCGGCTTGCCGGCGCGCCACCGCTTCCTCTTCAATCCGACCTCAGGCGGAGGCCGGGGTGGCCGTCTGTTCGGACGCTTCGGGCTGGGAGGGAAACTCTCCGAAGCCGGTGCGCAGTTCGAGGTGTCGCGGAGCTCAGATCATCTGCGCGAGCTGGCGCGGCAGGCGGTCGCCGATCGGGTCGAGCGGGTGGTCGTGGTCGGCGGCGACGGCACCGTGCACTATGTGATCCAGGAGCTGGCCGGCTCGGAGACCGAGCTCGCGGTCGTTCCATCGGGCCGCGGCGACGACTTCGCGATGTCGCTCGGCGTCCCGCCCGACGTCGACGCGGCGCTCGAGCTCGCCCTGAACGGCACCGCCCGCGAGGTCGATCTGGTGCGGGTCGATCGTCCCGAAAGCGAACCCGTCTGGGGCGGGATCTACGCCAGCTTCGGCTTCGACAGCGCGGTCACGCGTACCGGCAACTCCCAACCGCGCTGGATTCCGCGCAGCCTGACCTACATCGTCGCGGCGCTCCGGACCCTGGTCGGCTTCGAGGCGCCGCGGTTCACGGTCGAGCACGACGGCGGGCGCTACCAGGACCGGGCGATGCTGGTCACGGCGTGCAACGCGCCGATCTACGGCGGCGGCATGCGGATCGCACCCGCGGCGAGCATGAGCGACGGCCTGCTCGATCTGGTCACGGTCGCCCGGGTCTCGAAGCCGACCCTCTTGCTGGTCTTTCCGCGAGTCTTCGGGGGAAGCCACGTCGACCACCCGGCGGTCTCGATCGTCCGCACCGCAAGGGCACGGATTCGCGCGGAGCCGCCGGTCCTGCTCGGCAGCGACGGCGAGATCGAGGGCGAGGTCGGAAGCGAGCCGGTCGACGTTTCGGTCGTGCCGCGCGCGCTCCGCGCGGTGGCACCCGCAGAGTAGGGAGGCCGGATGTCGGTTTCGAGGCTCGAGCACATCACGAAAATCGGTGTCGAGGATTGTGGCAAGGCTCCCTCGGGCACCCGAGCTTGGGTCGCTGCTACCGGGCCTGGTTGAGCCAGAGGAAGACGAAGAGGACCACCAGGGCGTCCGCCATCAACGCGACCACGAGAACGATCCAGTCTCCATAGGGCGTCGAAGTTCAGCCGCTTGATGCCATCGATGACGTCTCGTGCCCATCTCAGCGCTCCCGCGATCGCGGCTCTCTTCATGGAGAGCCGGGCCCGCTCAGACGTCGAACTCGACGCCCTGCGCCAACGGCAGCTCGTCGCCGTAGTTGATCGTGCAGGTCTGACGCCGCATGTAGATCTTCCACGAGTCCGAGCCCGCTTCGCGGCCGCCGCCGGTCTCCTTCTCGCCGCCGAAGGCGCCACCGATCTCCGCCCCCGAGGTACCGATGTTGACGTTAGCGATGCCGCAGTCGCTGCCGGCGGGCGACAGGAAGCGCTCGGCGGACAGGACGTTGGTGGTGAAGATCGACGACGACAGCCCCTGAGGCACCGAGTTGTGATCGCGGACCGCGTCCTCGAGTCGATCGAACTCGAAGATGTAGAGAATCGGCGCGAACGTCTCGTCGCAGGTGATCGGCATCTGGGTGTTGGCCTCGATCAGGGTCGGTTGAACGAAGTAGCCGTCCCCTTCGATCGCCTCGCCACCACAGAGAACCTGGCCGCCCTGCTCGACCGCGGTCGCGATCGCCGCTTTCATGTCTTCGACCGCCCGGCCGTCGACGAGCGGGCCCATGAGGGTCGACGCCTCCATCGGGTCGCCCGGGGTGATCGACTTATAGGCGTCGACCAGACGGGTCTTGAAGCTCTCGGCGATACCCTTTTGCAGGAAGAGCCGACGGGTGGTCGTGCAGCGCTGGCCGGCGGTGCCGACCGCCGCGAACAGCACGGCCCGCAGGGCGAGGTCCTGGTCGGCGTCGTCGGTGATGATGATGCCGTTGTTGCCACCCAGCTCGAGCAGGCTCCGGCCGAGGCGCTCGGCCACGGCCTTGCCGATCGAGCGGCCCATCGCCACCGAGCCGGTAGCGGAGATGAGCGGGATTCGCCGATCCTCGGTCATCGGCTTGCCGACCTGGTTGCGGTCGCCGATCGCCAGTCCGAAGATCGCCGGCGCGTCGTTGGCTTCGAGCACCCGCTGGGCGATGCGGGTCAGTGCGACCGCGGTCAGCGGCGTCTTCGCCGACGGCTTCCAGATCATCGAGTCGCCGCAGACGGCGGCCACCATCGCGTTCCAGGCCCAGACCGCCACCGGGAAGTTGAAGGCGGTGATGATCCCGACCGGCCCGAGCGGGTGCCACTGCTCGTACATCCGGTGCTCCGGCCGCTCGGAGTGCATCGACAGGCCGTAGAGCTGGCGCGACATGCCGACCGCGAGGTCGGCCATGTCGATCATCTCCTGCACTTCGCCCAGGCCCTCACTCAGGATCTTGCCCATCTCGAGGGTGACGAGGCCGCCTAGCGCATCCTTGTGGCGACGGAGCTCGTCGCCGAGCTGCCGGACCACCTCGCCCCGCTTGGGTGCCGGCCAGGTCCGCCACTGCTCGAAGGCGACCACCGAAGCGGCGGCGACGCGCTCGTACTCTTCGCGGGTGGTGCTCCGCACCGAGGCGATCGGCTCGCCGGTGGTCGGGTTGATCGACTCGATCAGCGGGCCGGAGGTGTCGATCCAGCTGCCATCGAAGGCGCCCGGGTTCTCGGCTTCGACGCCGAGCGAGGCGAGAAGGGAACTGACTCTGTCTGCTGTTTGAACGGTCATGCTCAGGCTCCCGATCTGCGGAAAGTCTGTGGAAAAGGTGTGGAGGCGGTGCGGAAATGCCCTAGAAAATCGTGGCCAGGGCGCGCTCGATCCGCCGCAGCGCCTCGTCCACGTCTCCGGTGGTCAGGGTCAACGCCGGGCGGAAGCGGATGGAACGCTCGCCCGAAGTGAGCGCCAGGGTGTCGTGCTCGACGATCGCCTTGATCGCCTGGCGCTGGGTCGCGTGGTCCTCGACATCGAACGCCGCGAACAGGCCGCGGCCGCGCGCGTTGGTCACCTTGCCCGGGAAGGCCTCGGCCAGCTCGCCCAGTCGCGCCAGCAGGTGCTCGCCGACCCGCGCCGCGTTGGCCAGCAGGTCCTCCTGCTCGATGATCTCGACGTAGCGGTGACAGCGCACCATGTCGACCAGGTTGCCGCCCCAGGTCGAGTTGATCCGGCTCGAGACCTTGAAGACCGAGTCGACCTCGTCGACCCGCTCCGAGGCGCAGATGCCGCAGACCTGGGTCTTCTTGCCGAAGGCGAAGACGTCCGGCTCGACGTCGAAATGCTCGAAGCACCACCAGCGGCCGGTGGTGCCGAAACCGGTCTGGATCTCGTCGAAGATCAGCAGGAACTCGTTCTCGTCCGCCAGTGTCCGCAGCGCACGCAGGAACTCGCCCCGGAAGTGCCGGTCGCCACCCTCGCCCTGGATCGGCTCGATGACCAGGCAGGCGATGTCGTCGGGATTGTCGACCAGCGCCTGCTCGATCTGGGCGATCGCAGCCGCCTCGGCGCCGCGCACCCGCTCGAGCACCTCGTCGGTGACAGGGAAGTCGAGGGCCGGCGCGTCGATCCGTGGCCAGTCGAACTTGGGGAAGAGCTCGGTCTTGGTCGGATCGGTGTTGGTCAGTGACAGGGTGTAGCCGCTCCGGCCGTGAAAGGCCTGCCGGAAGTGGATCGCCTGGCGGCCCTTCTTGCCCTTGCCGGCGGCCATGTTCTTGCGCACCTTCCAGTCGAAGGCGGTCTTGAGGGCGTTCTCGACCGCCAGAGCACCCCCCTCGATGAAGAACATCCGTTGGTTGAAGCTGTCGGGTACGGTCCGCGCCAGAGCGGCGACGAAGTCGGCCATCTGGGTGGTGTAGAGATCGGAGTTGGACGGCTTGTTGAGCGCCGCCGGCAGCAGCCGCTCGCGGAAGTCCGGATCGTCCAGCCCGGGGTGGTTGTAGCCGAGCGGACAGGTCGAGAAGCAGGTGAAGAGATCGAGGATCTCGCGGCCGTCGCGGGCGTCGACCAGGACCGATCCGCGGCTCTTTTCGATGTCGAGCACCATCGACAGGCCGTCGGCCAGCATGTGCTTTCCCAGCAGCTCGTGAACGTCTTGGGGCGAGACCCGGTCCAGCTGGCGCGTCAACGTCATGCTTGCTTCCTCACCGTCGGATTGAGTTGGAGAAGGGACTCCCGACCCCTTGGCCAGAGTAGCACAAGGACGGCCGCCGCTCAGTCGCTGTCGAGCAGCTCGGCGAGGGCCGATTCGATCGCGGCGTAGGCCGGATTCCCGGCCAGATTGACCTTCTGGGCGGGGTCGTCGACCAGATCGTAGAGCTCGACGTCGTCCGGTCCCGGTCCGAAGACGCTGTAGCGCCAGCGGTCGTCCCGAACCGAGCTGACGATCGTGTCGCCGCGGTTCTCCTGCGAGAACGCCGGGAACCAGGGTCGGCTCGGATTGCGGATCAGCGGGCGGAGGCTCCGTCCCTCCAGGCCTCGCGGCGCCTCGAGCCCGGCGAGATCGGCAAGGGTCGGGTAGAGATCTAGTAGCTCGACCGTCCTGGTCGTTCGCTTGCCGGCGGTACGCGCGCGCGGTGTGTGCACCAGGAGCGGCACCCGCAGCGACTCCTCGAACAGGGTGCTCTTGCCCCACCAGCCGTGCTCGCCGAGATGATAGCCGTGGTCGGAGACCACCACGACGATCGTCGAGTCCCAGAGACCGAGGCGATCGAGGGCGTCGATCAGCTTGCCGAACTGACGGTCGGCGAAGGTGGTGCTGGCGTGGTAGCCACGCATCAGCTCTCGCCGGTCGCGCAGGGTCATGGTGCTCAGGACGCCGGCGGTCGTCCGGTTGGGGATCACCGCGGACGGAGCTTCCACTCCCGGCGGATCGTCCCATTTGCTCGGAAAGCTCGGCAGCTTGTAGCGCCGGAAGTCGGCTTTCGGCGCGCGGTACGGCGGGTGCGGCCTGCGGAAGCCGACCGCGATGAAGAACGGCTCGTCCCGCACCTCTTCGAGCAGCTCGATCGCCACGACCGCGGCGGCGCCGTCCGGCTGGTCGGTATCGGTGCCCCGAGCCGCCAGCCAGCGGTCGTTCTTGAACCGGCCGCCGGTCACCCGGCGGCCCGTGCCCTTGAGCCCGATCCGGCGCCCGGTCGGGAACGACTGCGAGCGCCAGGTGTTGCGATCGCGCCAGACCTGCCCCTTGTGGAAGATCTTGCCGACATTGGCGGTGAAGTAGCCGTTGGCGAGGAACAGCTGCGGCAGAGTCACGACGTCGGGCAGGAGCCGCCGGTAGAAGACCTGGTTGTCGACGATGCCGGTGGTGCTCGGCCGGAGGCCGGTCAGCATCGACGTGCGGCTCGGGTTACAGGCGGCCTGCTGGACGTAGGCGGCAGCGAACTCCATCGAGCGCTCGGCGAACCGGTCCAGGTTCGGCTGCTCGACCGGCCTTTGGGTCGGCGTGCCGCGCATGTCGTCGAAGACGACCAGGAGAACGTTGAGCGGCTCGGGCTCCCGGGCGGCGAGCGGCCCGCTGCCGCTCAGGCCGAGGGCGGCTGCCAGAGCCACGCACAGATGTCTGATCCTGGCTCCGCTTCGCATGCCGAGGCCCGGCGGCAGCGTAGCACGCGGTCGCCGGCCGGAAACGCTCCGCTCAGCCCACTTCGCGCCGCCGGACCGGCTCGCTCGCCGTGGCGGTCCGGTTCCGCCCGGTCTCTTTGGCCACGTACATCGCCGAGTCGGCCAGGCGCAGCAGGGTGCTCTTGCAGCGCTCGGGCGACATCTCCCCAGCTAGGTGATGGCGGAGCGAGGCGACTCCGACGGAGCAGGTGATGCCGGTCAGGTAGAGCGGATCGGGCTGGATCTCGCCACGCACCGAGCAGAAGGTGGTCGAGACGATCTCCTCGCGGATCGTCTCCGCTACCTCGATCCCCTCGCCGAGGTTGCAGCCGGGCAGGACCAGCACGAACTCGTCGCCGCCGTAGCGCGCGGCGATGAACTCGCGGCCCTTTTCGAACTGCCGGAGCAGGTGCCCTACCTCCTGCAGGACCTGACTGCCGGCCAGGTGACCGTGGGAATCGTTCACGCGCTTGAAGAAGTCGAGGTCGAGGAAGAGCAGGACCAGATCCTGGTCCTGGCTGCGGCAGCGCTCGATCGCGCCGGAAAGAGCGATGTGGAGGAAGCGATCGTTGAACAGCCCGGTCAGATTGTCGCGCTTGGCGATCTCCTGCGCCTGCCGGCCGTCGAGCACGTTCTGGATCGACACCGAGATGAAGCCGGCGAAGATCTCGAGCAGGTTGACGTCGTGCTGCGTGTAGCCGCCGTCGGTGAACTTGCGGTTGACCAGCTCCAGCACGCCGCACACCTCCTGCTCGATCCGGATCGGGATCGCCACCAGCGAGCGGGTCTGATACTGGTTGTCCTCGTCGAAGAGCGGGTAGAAGAGCTCGTCGTCGCTCGGGTTGGAGGCGCTGTACGATCTCCCCTCCCGGTAGACGTGACCGGCGATGCCGTCGACCGCCGAGATCTCCTTGCCGAGCAGGACTTCCGAGGCATCGCCGAACGAGGCGATGAAGGTGAGCGAGTTCTGCGACCGGTCGGAGCGCTTGGCGTTCGGGTTGTCGAGCAGGATCGAGCCGGCCTCCGACGGCACGAACTCGTTCGCCTTTCTGAGCACTGTGCTCAGGTTCTCGGCCAGGCTCATATCCCGGCCGAACGCGGGTGTCGCCCGCCGACGCTCGAGAAACGCCTCGAGCTCAGCGGGTTCCAGGCAGTGGAACCTCGTCATTTACTCACTCCACAAGCTCCTTGAGAACCTTAGCAAAGGAGCCGTGAATCCAGAGTGAAATGCAACACTGCCGATGCGAGATATCGTACCGAGGTGGGACAACCGCCGCTCAGGAAGCCGCTGGGTCAGCACCACCTGACGGAGGCGTCCCGCTGTGTCGAGCTGATCGATTTTCTGCGCCCCGCGGGAGAGCGCGTGGTGGAGATCGGCCCCGGCGGCGGGGTTCTGACCCGCGCTCTGCTCGAGCGGGGAGCGCGCCTCTGGGCGTGGGAGGTCGATAGGGAATGGGCGTTCGAGCTCCGCCGGCGGCTCGGAGAGGCCCAGTTCGCCCTGATCGTGGGCGACGCCCTCCAGCTGCCCTGGGAAGGACTCCCCGAGGGCGCGCTCGTCACCGGAAACCTGCCGTTCAACGTCGCGACGCCTCTGATCGAACGGCTCCTGGTGAGGGCTCGATCGGTCCCGCGGGCGGGTTTCCTGGTGCAGAAGGAGGTGGCGGGGCGGCTGGTGGCAACGCCCGGCACCTCGGAGTACGGCTCTTTGAGCGTCCTGGTCGCCGTGCGCGCCCGAACCCTCCGTCTGGGCACCGTCCCGCGCGCCGCCTTCCGGCCGCCGCCGAAGGTCGACGGCGCCTTCGTCGGCTTCGAGATGGTCGAGCCGCCGGTGCCGTTCGCCGAGCTGCCCAGCTTCGCGCGCACGGTGCGCGCGGCGTTCGCCCTGCGGCGCAAGACCCTGCGCAACTCGCTCGCCGGCGCCTGGGGGAGAGAGCGCGCCGACGCCGCGATCGCGGAGCTGTCGCTCGGCAACCTGGCGCGGGCGGAGGCGCTCGGCGTCGAGGAGTTCGTCCGGCTCCACCGCTGGTTTGTGGATGCAACCGCCGGCCTACCCTCAAGCACTTTGTAGGGAATTGCTGCTAATCGTCTATCAATGCTAGAGTTTCGCTACCCAAGAAAGGGTCGAAAACTTTGGCCAAGTCCGCAAGCCCGAAGTCCGCTCGCCCGCGGCTACCGCCCGACAAGAGTGCGGAGCTGACCGGCATCGCCCTGCTCCTGCTGGCGGTCCTGACCGCGCTCAGCTTCGTCACCTATCACCCCGAGGATCCGAGCTTGCTGTTCGAGCTCAGCGGCGGCTCCAGGCTCCACAACCTGGTCGGACCGATTGGTGCTCAGATCTCCGCGGTCGCCTTCGGCGTGGTCGGGATCTGCTGCCTCGCCCTGCCCCTCTTCTTGAGCGTCGCCGGCTGGCGCCGCGTGCGGCGTCGCTCACTGCCGCCGATCGCCGGCCGGGGGATCGGTGCGGCGGTCGTCCTGCTCTCGCTGCCCGGGCTGCTGCAGCTGACCGTCGGCAAGATCGTCTGGCGCGGCATCGAGATCGATTCGGGTGGCGCGATCGGGCGGCTCGCGGCCTCCGGCCTCACCCGCCAGCTCGGCTTCACCGGCGCCTTCCTGGTCTGTGTGGCGTTCGTCGCCATCGGCATCGCCCTGCTGGTGCAGTCGACTCTCGAAGACCTGGTCCGTGATTGGAGCGCGCGCCTGCGGCGCGCGTGGGATCGGGGCATCCTGAGCTGGTCCCGCCAACAGGAGCGCTTCCGCAAGGGCGAGGCTCGCCGGCGCGTGGTCGCGAAGCACATGCAGCGGGTCGCGCAGAGCCAGGAGTCCGGGGTCGCGGTCGGAGCCGGCATCGCCCCGGCGCTCGACCTGCCGCTGCGCGTCAAGCGCAAAGACGGCCAGCCGGACTATTCGATCCGCCGGGTCAGCGTCGAGCCGGAGATCGAGGAGGCACCTCCCGAGCAGCCGGCTAGACGCAGGGCGAGAGCCGAGGCGAAGCGGCCGCAGCGACGAATCGCGTTCAAGCACGAGGACGCTCCCAAGGCCGAGCTACCGCCGCTCAATCTGCTCA
This sequence comes from Thermoanaerobaculia bacterium, assembly GCA_947259925.1. Taxonomy (GTDB): domain Bacteria; phylum Acidobacteriota; class Thermoanaerobaculia; order Multivoradales; family JAHEKO01; genus JAHEKO01. The sequence continues at coordinate 17,101 of CAMYOG010000043.1, read as the reverse complement.
ATCTCGAGCCGGTCGTGTCGAACATCCGCGAGACCGAGCTGGTTCGGCTCGGCGAGGTGATCCGTTCCCGGTGTGCCGAGTTCGGGGTCGAGGGGGCCGTCGACGGCATCAGTCCGGGGCCGGTGATCACGGTCTTCGAGTTCCAGCCGGCGCCGGGCGTCAAGGTGAGTCAGATCGTCAATCTGCAGGACGATCTGGCGCTGGCGCTCAAAGCGGAGTCGGTGCGCATCGATCGGATGCCCGGGCGGTCGACCCTCGGCATCGAAGTGCCGAACACGAAACGAGCGGTCATCCACCTCGGCCATCTGCTCGATCAGGAAGGCTTTGCCAAGTCTCCGTCGCCGCTCACCATGGCACTCGGGACGACCATCCACGGCGAGCCGCACTACTCGGACCTGGCGACCATGCCCCATCTGCTGGTGGCGGGCGCCACCGGGTCGGGTAAGAGCGTCGGCCTGCAGAGCATGATCACCTCGATCGTCTACAAGGCGACGCGTGAACAGGTCCAGTTCATCTTCATCGATCCGAAACGGATCGAGCTCGGTGTCTACAAGAACATCCCGCACCTCAAGGCCGAGGTCGTGGTCGAGCCGAAGAAGGCGGCCAACGCGCTGCGCTGGGCGGTGGCCGAGATGGAGCGGCGCTACCGGCTGCTGGCCGAGGTCCACGTTCGCTCGATCGATTTCTACAACCGAGCGATCCAGGACCCCGAGGTGCAGCAACGACTCTCTCTGAACGAGGGCGAGTCGGCGATCACCCATGACGACCTCCGGCCGCTGCCGTACTACGTGATCGTGATCGACGAGCTCGCCGATCTGATGATGGTCTCCGGCTCCGACGTCGAGTCGTCGATCGCCCGTCTAGCGCAGATGGCCCGCGCCGTCGGCCTGCACCTGATCGTCGCCACCCAGCGGCCTTCGGTCGACGTCCTGACCGGCACCATCAAGGCCAACTTTCCGTGCCGCATCTCCTACGCGACCGCCACCCGCCACGACTCGCGCACCATCCTCGATCAGGTCGGCGCAGAGAAGCTCCTGGGCAAGGGCGACATGCTTTTCATGCCGCCCGGAACATCGCGCGTCGCGCGACTCCACGGCTCGCTGGTGACCGAGCAGGAGACCGCCGCGCTGGTCCGCTGGCTCAAGAAGCGTGGCAAGCCCGAGCTCGATCCGAAGGTGCTCGAATCGGCCGAGGAGGAGCGGGGGAGCGCCGGCGGCGGCGGCGACGACGACGACATGTTCGACACCGCGGCGCGCCTGGTGGTCGCCGAGCGCCAGGCGTCGGCGAGCTTTCTACAGCGCCGATTGCGGGTCGGCTTCTCGCGCGCCGCGCGGCTGATCGACATCATGGAGCGCGAGGGCCTGCTCGGCCCGCCCCAGGGAAGCAAGCCGCGCAAGGTCCTGGTGCCGAAGAACTACTTCGAAGAGATCGACGAGCATCTCGCCCAGGAGTAGGGCCGCACGAGAAGAGGTGCCAGGCCTGCAAGATGCAAGCTGAGGCCGAGAGCTGAGTGCAACTTGCATCTTGCAGGCCTGGCACCCTTGCTCCGTGGCGCCTCGGCGTAGGGGCTGTAGTGGTTCGACGTCCGCCTCTGGGCCTACGCCGAGGTCAACGCCCTGCCCGAGATCCTGTCCGAGGACTTCGAGCACGGCCGCCACTACGGCTCGGTCCGAACCGTCGACCCCTTTCTCGCCGCCGCCGGCGAGGTTCACGAGCTGCCGGCAATGCACGAAGCCGAGCGGGACAGGCACTCTTAGCCCGACGTTCTCACCAGCTTTCTCCTATGCCGTGGGGCTAGTACTCTCGACTCGTGGGATGAGCGGCAAGATCCTCTTCTTCGGAACGCCGGCGTTCGCCGTACCGACGCTCGACGCCCTGGAGGCGGCGGGGAGGGCACCGGCGCGAGTGGTCACCCAACCGGCACGACCGGTGGGGCGGGGACAGAAGCTGCGGGAGCCACCGGTGGCGGAGTGGGCGCTCGAGCGTCGGATTCCGATCTCGCAGCCGCGACGGGTGCGGGCACCGAGCTTCCGGGAGCTGGCCCGCGGCGAAGCGCCCGAGGTGGCGGTGGTGGTCGCCTTCGGACAGATCTTTCCCGAGTGGCTGCTCGAGCTGCCCCGACTCGGCTGCGTCAACTTGCACGGCTCGCTGTTGCCGGCCTATCGAGGTGCCGGGCCGATCCAGGCGGCGATCGCCAACGGCGAGACCGAGACCGGGGTGACGACCATGCTGATGGAGAAGGAGCTCGACTCCGGGCCGATCCTCCTGCAGAGGTCGACGCCGATCGGTGGCCAAGAGACGTCGCCGGAGCTCGGCGAGCGCCTGGCGACGATCGGCGCCCAGCTGATGGTCGAGACGATCAGTCTGCTCGAAGCCGGCGAGCTCGAGCCGCGGCGCCAGGACGACGAGCTCGCCACGTTCGCGCCGCTCCTGACCAAGGAGGATGGGCGGGTGGATTGGGGGCTCGACGCGCACGCGATCTTCAACCGCCTGCGCGCCTACACCCCTTGGCCCGGGCTCACGGCCACCTTGCGCGACCTGCCGGTCAAGATCGGTTGGGGAGAGGTGGCCGAGTCCGCGACCGACGCAGCTGCCGGTGAGATTCTCGGGCTCCGGGACGACCGGCTCGCCGTCGCCTGCGGCGGCGGCAGCGTGTTCGGCATCGAGCGTCTCCAGCGCCCCGGCCGCAAGGCGCTCTCGGCGGCCGAGTTCGTCAACGGCGAGCGGCTCACGGCTGGAGAGACCTTCGGTTGAGCGGGGCGTCCAGCCCGCCGGTCCGCAAGGCAGCGGCACGACTGCTGGATCTGGCCCTGTCGTCGCGCACCGCGCTGAGCGGCCCGCTGGCCGAGGCGCAGCGAGGCCTCGAACCGCGCGATCGGCGGCTCCTGCATGAGCTGGTCCAAGGCTCCCTGCGCTGGCGCGCTCGGCTCGACGATGTGATCGCCACCGCCGCAGGCCGGCCGCTGACCAAGATCGACGCCGAGCTGCACGCGCCGCTCCGCCTGGCCGCGTATCAGCTCCTGTTCCTCGATCGCGTGCCTGCCTACGCGGCGGTCTCGGAGGCGGTCGACGAGGCCAAGCGGCGCGCGCCGCACACGGTCTCGTTCGTGAACGGTGTGCTGCGACGGATCTCGCGCTCGCCCGATCTGACCGATTGGCCGGTAGAGATCGGCGATCCGGTCGAGCGCCTGGCCATTGAGACCAGTCATCCGCGCTTCCTGGTCGAGCGCTGGCAGAGTGCCTACGGCGTCGAGCAGGCGGCCCGGATCCTAGACGCCAACAACCGCCGAGGTGGTCTTCACCTGCTCGCCTTTGACGACCGCGGCGGGCGCGCCCAGCTGGCCCGCCAGCTGGCGGGCGAAGGGGTCGAGACACGACCTCTCCACCTCTCGCCCTACGCGCTCGAAGTCACTTCGGGCGATCCCCTCGGTACTCGTTCCTATCTCGGGGGTGACTTCTACATACAGGATCAGGCGAGTCAGGTGGCGGCCCTGATCCCGGAGCCACAGGGTGGCGAGTCGATCTTCGATGCCGCGGCCGCTCCCGGCGGCAAGAGCTTCGCGCTACTCGCCGCGCAGCCCGCGCTTAGGATCGTCGCGGCGGACGCTTCACCGGCACGGGTTGCGACCCTGAGGGAGAACTGCCGGCGGCTGCGCAGGCGATTGCCGGTCCTGGCGGCTGACGCCGCGCGGCCGGCGTTGGGGGGGCAGTTCGACCGGGTGATCGTCGATCTGCCGTGCTCGGGAACCGGCATCCTTGCCAGGCACCCCGACCTCAAGTGGCGGCTGAGCGCGTCCGAGATCGGGCGGCTGGCCTCGGCAGCTCTCGACCTGCTCGGCGGCGTCGCGGATCTCGTGCGTCCCGGCGGCCTGCTGGTCGCGATCACCTGCTCGATCGAGAGCGAGGAGAACAAGGAGCTGATCGACCAGCTCCTGCGCGACCGGAGCGAGTACGAGCCGCTGCCGCTCGAAGGACGCCTCGAGCCGCCGGCCGACGACCACATCGCCGGCCCGGGCCTCTGGCGGCTCCTGCCTGCGCGCCGGAACGATGGGTTCACGGCGCAGGTGCTGCGCAAGCGCTGATTCGTCAACGCAGCGGATGCACCGAGACGCCGAGTCGACCCAGGCCACGAGTGAGCTTCCGGTCGAAGCTCGCGACGCTGTGTCCGCCAGCTCTCGCTACGGTCACCAACACCGCGTCGGCGAAATCGGGCACCCGATCAGGCCAGGTCGCAAGTACCTTGCTCCAGGAGACATGGTTCTCGGCCATGACGTGCGGCAAGGTGAGCAGTTCCCGCAGCAGCCCCGCAACCTCCTCTTCCGAGATCTTGTAGAGGTTGACCAGAACGTAGACGATCTCCGTGAGAACGACCTGTGGGACGACGATCTGCACGTCTGCGGTCGCTACCTGGCCGAAGAGCTTCGCCGCAGCTCGCTGCTGGCCGGGATCGCGATCTGTCAGGAACGACAGAACAACGTTGGTGTCGACGACAACTCCGTTCACTGGTCCTGGCTACCGCGCCGCTCTCTAGCGCGACGAACGTCCTCGACCGTCGAGCCGCGCCCGACTGCGAGAGTGCCCTTGCGGCGGAGGAAGGCCATCGCCGCCGGCCGGACGAGAGCCTGACCATCCTCGACTTCCCAGTGGAGAACGTCGCCTGGGTGCGTGCCCAACCTCTCGCGCACTTCCTTCGGGACCGTGGTCTGGTTCTTGGAGGTGATGGTCGATTGCGCCATGAAACGCTCCTTACATAATTGTACAGAAGGTAAGGAGGTAGACAAGGCGAAGACTCCTGTCGAAGAGAGACGAGATCCATCTCGAGTCTCTCTCGCTCGCTAGGCGCTGCCGCCGAGTCAGCGTACGTCTTGGTAGAGCCGGGCCAGACGCTCGGGCGAGACCCCCGCGAAGTAGAGGAGCCAGATCAGCCAGTTGGTCGCGACCGTCCGGGTGATGCCGCGCTTCTGATAGCGGCGGACCGAAGTAGTCACCGGCGGCTCGAGCAGGGCCACGCGACCCCGGCGCTTGAGCCGTCGGGCGAAGTCGAGGTCTTCGAGGATCGGCCAGTCCGCGAAGCCGCCCATCTCCTCGAAGAGATCGCGACGGCAGAACTGGGCCTGGTCGCCGAGCGGACAGCAGGTGAGCCGGGTGCGCAGGTTGGTGAGCCGCGCGCCGAGCCGCATGATCGAACGCTCCGAGCGCCACTCGATCAGAAAGCCACCGCCTGGAGCGCCGTCGCGCAGCGCCTGGCGCACGCGCTCGATCGAGCCGGTCGGCAGGGCGGTGTCGGCGTGCACGAACAGGAGAGCGTCGCCCCCCGCGACCTCGGCTCCGCGGTTCAGCTGGTGGCCCCGGCCCGGTGGCCCGTCGACCACCTTGGCGCCGAGCTCGGTCGCCACCTCGACCGTTCGATCGCCGCTCCCACCGTCGCAGACAATCACTCGATCGGCTTCGTCGAGCAATTGCGGAAGGATCTTCGCGACCGCCGACTCCTCGTTCAGGACCGGCATTACGACCGCGATCTCGGGGCTCGGCAAAGCGGCGGGATGCTAGCATACGGAGTCGCCGTAAACCCCTCAGAATGAGTAAAGAAGAGCCTTTCAGCCACCTCGATTCCGGCGGTCGAGCCAGTATGGTCGACGTCTCGGAGAAGCCGGTGACGCGCCGCACCGCGGAGGCCTCGTGCCGGGTGCTCCTGAGCGACGAGACCGTCCGTCGGCTGGCCGAGCTGCCCAAGGGCGACGCCTACGTGGTCGCCCGGGTGGCGGGCGTGCAGGCGGCCAAGCGCGCCTCCGAGTGGATCCCGCTGGCGCATCCGCTCGCCCTCGAGGACGTCCAGGTCGAGATCGAGCCGGTGGCCGGTGGGGTCCGGATCCACAGCCGCACGGTGGTCACCGCTCGGACCGGAGCCGAGATGGAAGCGCTGGTCGCCTGCTCGGCCGCGTCGCTGGCGCTCTACGACATGGTCAAGGCGGTCGAGCGACAGGCGGTGGTGACCGATCTGCGGCTCGAGCGCAAGACCGGCGGCACCCGCGGCGATTTCCGGCGGACGGGCTCCGGGCAGGCCGAATGATCCGCACCGGACTCGACGTCCTGCTCGACGAGGCGGTGAGCCTCGGAGGTCGGAGCTACGGGCTACTCGCTCACGGAGCCTCGGTCGATTCCGTTCGGCTCGAACCGGCTCACCTGGCACTCAGAAGGGCGGGCGCACCCGACCCGGCGGCGCTCTTCGGGCCCGAGCACGGCTACCACGGCCACGAGCAGGACATGGTCGGCCTGGCGGACGCGGCGGATCCATGGACCGGAGTTCCGATCCTGTCGCTCTATGGCGATAGCGCGGACTCGCTGCGTCCCGATCCAGCAGCCTTCGCGGGTCTCGATCTTCTGGTGGTCGATCTCCAGGATGTCGGCAGCCGCTACTACACCTACGCCGCGACCGCGGTCTGGGCTGCGGAAGCGGCGCTCTCCAGCGGGTGCGAGGTCTGGATCCTGGACCGCCCCAACCCGCTCGGCGGAGCGGTGGTCGAGGGCAACCGGCGGCGCCCCGGCTTCGAGTCGTTCATCGGCGCGTTCGAGATTCCGGTCCGGCACGGCCTGACCCTGGGAGAGCTGGTGCTGCTCGAGGCGCGCCGCGCCGGTTGGTCGCAAGCGCCACGCGTGATCAACCTCGAGGGCTGGTCGCGCGAGATGGACTGGGAAGCGTCGGGCCGCGCCTGGGTCGCGCCGTCGCCCAACATCCCGTCCGTCGAGACGACCTGGATCTACCCGGGCGGCTGCCTGATCGAGGCGACCGAGATCTCCGAAGGTCGCGGGACCGCCAGTCCATTCGAGCTGATCGGCGCACCGGGGATCGAGCCACCCAGCCTGGCGAACCGACTGAACGACGCCGATCTGCCTGGGGTCCGGTTCGTACCGACCTACTTCCGGCCGCACTATCAGAAGCACGCCGGCGAGGTGTGTGGCGGGGTGCGCGTCGTGATGACCGATCGGGAGGTCTTCCGAGCGTTTCGGACGGGAGTCGAAGTAGTGGCCGCACTGCACGAAGTGATGGGTAACGGCTTCGAGTGGCGCCGGGAGCCGTACGAGTTCGTCGGCGACATTCCAGCGATCGACTTGCTCTCCGGCGACGATCGACTCCGGCTGGCCCTCGAGGGCGACGGCGATCTGGACGACTGGCTCGGGAGCTGGGCGGCCGACGAGTCCGCCTTCCGCGAGGAGCGGCGCGAGACTCTGATCTACCCCGAGGCCGGCGAGTGAAGCGGATCCATGTGCTTCGGGCCGAAGAGGACGCGGCCGGCTTCGAATCGCTGATCAGCGCCATCCGCGCGGACGGCGGGCGAGTCGGCTGGCTCGACCTCGATCTGACCGATCCGGTGCCACCGTCTCTGGTCACGCCCGCTTCACTCGACGTCTTGCGGGCGGTGGCCGTCGGACCGAGCCTGGCGGTCGCGGTCAAACCGATGCGCGGCGAGCCGGTCCTGCGCGACCTGCTCCGCGAGCACTTCCGTGGCTGTCGCCTGGTCCTGGTGGCCGGCGAGGTCGACGCCCCGCTCCTCACCCGTGAAGGCGATGGCTGGACGGTGCACACCGGGAGTGGCGAGCGCAAGCACTCGACCGACGAGCTGGTTCGCGCCCTCCGCAAGCCCCGGCCCTTCTGATCCCGCTCTGGCTCGAGGTCCGAGTCGCGCCGGGCGGGGAGACCGGCAGGGCGGAAATCGTCCTCATAGCTGCCGAGACTCTTGACAAGGATGCCTACACTGCCTACAATGCCTACGCAGATGGCGATCCTCAACATCCGCAACCTCCCCGAGGAGGTCCACGCGCGGTTGAGAGTCCGGGCGGCACGGAACGGCCGCAGCATGGAGGCCGAGGCGCGGGCGATCCTGGCCGAGGCGTGTGGCCGGGCCGCGCCGGCCGACGCGAGCTCGCTGCCCGGGTGGGTCGACCGGTTGTACGGCGGCGAGAAACCGGCCGACGCCGTCGAGCGCCTGATCGCCGAGCGCCGACGAGAGGCGCGCCGCGAATGATCGCCCTCGACGCCTCGGCCCTGCTGGCGTTCCTGTTCGATGAAGCAGGGGGCGAGCGCGTCGGGGCGGTCATCGAGCGTGGCTGCCTCTCCGCGGTCAACCTGAGCGAGGTCCTGGGGCGGTTCGCTCGCGACGGGCACGATCCGGACCTGGTGGCTCGACGGATCGAAGCGACACCGATCGAGGTGGTTCCCTTCGGCGCTGCCGATGCGGCGCTGGCGGCGCGGCTGGTGCCGGCGACCCGGTCCCTCGGCCTCTCGCTGGGCGACCGAGCGTGCCTCGCGCTCGCGCTCGCGCGGGGCATCCCGGCGATGACGGCGGACCGGGACTGGTTGCAGCTCGAGATCGGGCTGGCGATCGAGTCCGTACGCTGATCGTCCGGGCTGACGACCGCCTCGCCAGAGGATATCCTCGCCAGGTGTCCGACTCTGGCGCACGACGATTCTTCCTACCCGGGCCGGCTCACGTCGAGCCCGAGATTCTCGAGTGTCTGACGACGCCGATCAGCGGCCACCGATCGCCCGGCTTCAAGGCGATGTACGCGTCGCTGGGACCGCGTCTCCAGCAGGTCTTCCGAACCTCGGGCGACGTGCTGATCGCGACCTCGAGCTCGACCCTGGTCATGGAGAGCGCCCTCGTCTCGGCGCCGGGGGAGTCGGTCCTCCACCTCACCTGCGGGGCGTTCTCGGAGCGCTGGGAGGCGATCAACCGGTCGCTCGGCCGGAAGCCGGACCGCCTGGCGGTCCCCTGGGGAGCGGCGGTCGACCCCGATCTCGTCCGCGAGGCGTTGCGGCGCAAGCGCTATGACGTCGTGACCGTCGTCCACAACGAGACCTCGACCGGCGTCATGAACCCGCTCGCCGAGATCGGCCGAGCCGTGCGCGAGGAGAGCGACGCCGTGCTCCTGGTGGACGCGGTCTCCTCACTGGCCGGAGCGCCGATCGAGACCGACGCGTGGGGGCTCGATCTTGTACTGGCCGGAGTCCAGAAAGCGCTGGCGCTCCCGCCGGGTCTCACCCTGTTCTCGATCTCGGACCGCTACGCCGAGCGCGCCGCGTCCGTGCCGCACCGCGGCTTCTATACCGATCTCCTGCGCTACCGCGACCAGCACCGCGCCGGCGGCACGATCACCACGCCGGCGATCCCGCACATGCACGCCCTTGATCGTCAGCTCGACGTCATTCTGGACGAGGGCCTGGAGACTCGCTGGGCCCGCCACCGCCAGATGAGTGAGCTGACCGCCGCCTGGGCGGTCGGCGCCGGATGCGAGCTCACCGCGGCCGAAGGTGTCCGCTCGTGGACTCTCACCTGCCTGCGACCGCCGGCAGGGATCGCGCCCGGTAAGTTGGTCGAGGAGCTCGCCGAGCGCCGCTACGTCGTCGGCGGCGGCTACGGGCAGTGGAAGCCGACGACGTTCCGGATCGGGCACATGGGGGAGATCCGACCGGCCGATCTGCACGATCTCTTTCCGATCATCGACGAAATCCTGGCCGCCGGCGAGGCGGCGAGTGTCCGCGAGGCAGTGACAACAGAATGCATCGAATCCTGATTTCCGATCCGATCCACCCCGAGGGACTCCGGATGCTCCGCGAGTCGGGCGCCGACGTGCACGAGGCGACCGTCGAGGAGAAAGCGCGTCTCGCCGAGATCCTGCCGGAGTTCGACGCTCTCGTGGTGCGCAGCGGTACCCAGGTCGACGCCGAGCTTCTACGCGCCGGACGGCGCCTCAAGGTTGTCGGCCGCGCCGGTATCGGTGTCGACAACGTCGACGTCGTGACCGCCACCGAGCTCGGCATCCTGGTGGTGAACGCGCCGACCGCCAACCTGATCTCGGCGACCGAGCACACCTTCGCCCTGATGCTGGCGCTGGCGCGCAACGTGCCGGCGGCCGATCGCTCGCTCAAAGGCGGGGAGTGGCAGCGCAAGAAGTTCATCGGCACCGAGCTCCAGGACAAGTCCTTGGGCGTGATCGGGCTCGGCCGGATCGGCCAGTCGGTGGCGGCGCGCGCCCGAGCCTTCGAGATGAAGGTGCTGGCGTTCGATCCCTACCTCGACGCCGCTGTCGCCAAGCGACTCGAGATCGAGCTGCTGCCGCTCGACGAGATGCTGCCGCAGGCCGACTTCGTCACCCTGCACGTGCCGCTCACCGAGCACACGCGCAACATCCTGAGCGCCGAGCGGATCGCGGGACTCAAAGAGGGCGCCATGGTGGTCAACTGCGCCCGCGGCGGGGTGGTGGACGAGACGGCGTTGCTCGCGGCGCTCGAGAGCGGCCGGGTCGCCGGCGCGGCGCTCGACGTCTTCGAACAGGAGCCACCGACCAACTTCGAGCTGATCCGCCATCCGAAGGTCGTCTCGACGCCGCACATCGGCGCGCAGACGCGCGAGGCGCAGGAGCGGGTCGGCACCCAGACCGCCAAGATGCTGCTGGCGGCCCTCGACGGCTCGCTGGCGGTGAGCGCGGTCAACCTGCCGTTCAGCTCCGCGGGGACGCGCGGCGAGCCGTATCTGTCGCTCGCCGAGCGGCTCGGGCTGCTCGCCAGCGCCCTCCAGGGCGGCAGCTTCCACACCTTGCAGGTCGACCTCTGGGGCGTCGACGAAGCGTTCCACGCGTCGGTCGCGATCGCCGCGGTCAAGGGTGCGCTCACCCCGTTTCTCGGCGAGGGGGTCAACTACGTCAATGCCGAGCGGGTGGCCGACGGACGTGGCATCGAGGTCGTCCGGGCGACTCACCAGCACGCGGGGGAGTACCCGCACCTGATCGGCGTGCGAGTGACCGGCGACGGCGGCGACAGCGAGCTCGCGGGGACGGTCTTCGCTGACTCCGATCCGCGGGTTGTCCGTTTCGACGGCTACCGCCTCGAGTTCCGTCCCGAAGGTCGGCTGCTGGTGCTCCAGAACCGCGACGTGCCCGGGGTGGTCGGCAAGATCGGAACGATCCTCGGCGACGCCGGCGCCAACATCGCCAACATCCATCTGGCGCGTGGCGCCTCGCAGGAAAAGGCGATGGCCGTGATCCGCCTCGATCAGGAGCCGGAGCCGGCGGTGCTCGAGAGCCTCGGATCGTTGCCGGAAGTCGATTCGGTCCGCCTGGTGGACGCGGGATGAGCCCGGTGCGGGTAGCCCTCGTCTTCGGTGGCCGCAGCGTCGAGCACAAGGTGTCGATCACCTCGGCGCGCACGGTCGCGCTCGGGCTCGAGGCGGCCGGGCACGAGGTGGTGCCGTTCGGGATCGCACTCGACGGCTGCTGGCTCGATCCGGAGGCGTCGGCCCCAGCGCTCACCGGCGAGGTCGACGTGCTCGAGGCGGTCGGCGCTCCGATCGCCCCCAGCCTCGCGGCGTTCGTCACCACACCGGTCGACCTGGTGTTTCCGATCGTCCACGGGACCTGGGGCGAGGACGGCACGCTCCAGGGCCTGTTCGAGATCCTCGGCCTGCCGTACGTCGGCGCCAACGTGACTGCCAGCGCCGTGGCGATGGACAAGATCCTCTGCAAACGGGTACTCGAGACGGCGGGGGTGCCGGTGGTGCCGTCGGTTGCGGTCCGCCGGGTCGAGCTGGACCGCGCCCCGGACGAGGTCCACGAGCGACTCGCTTCGCTGCCACCGCCGGTCTTCGTCAAGCCGAGCGGCGGTGGCTCGAGCGTCGGCATCCGGCGGGTCGATTTGGCCGAGGACGTCTGTGCGGCGGTCCAGTTCGCGCTCCGTTTCGACGACGCCGCGCTGGTCGAGACCGAGGTGAAAGGCCGCGAGCTCGAGTGCTCGGTCCTCGGGTACCCGCACCTGGAGGCGTCGGCGGTGGGAGAGATCGTTCCCGGCGCGGAGTTCTACGACTACGCCGACAAGTACCTCGACGACAACGCCGGCCTGTTGGTCCCGGCCGAGCTCGATCCCGCCGTCGAGAGCGAGATCCGCGAGCTCGCCGTCCGCGCCTTCGGAGCGATCGGTGGCTTCGGCATGGCGCGGGTCGACTTCCTGCTCCAGGACGACGGCACCCTCTACCTCAACGAGATCAACACCCTGCCCGGCTTCACCTCGATCTCGATGTATCCGAAGCTCTGGGAGGAGTCGGGTCTGTCGCTGGCGGAGCTGGTCGGTCGGCTGGTCGAAGACGCCCTCGTCCGTCACGACGACCGGCGCCGGCTCGATGCCGGCATCAAGGCCTGGGTGGCCGAGCTCGAGTCCTAGTCGCGGTAGATCCAGTAGCGCTCGACGGTTCCGTCTGCGCCAAAACCGATCACCAGGGTCTCGGAGTCGATCCGGAAGAGACCTCGCTCCGGGCCGAAGTAGTAGAGGAGGTCCCACCCCTCGCGGTCGACGTTCAGGTCGCCGCTGGGACCGAGAAGCTCTTCGACCTGACCGCGGGTCAGACCGTCGAGCCGGCCGCTCTCTATCAGGTCGTCGACCATTCGCAGGCGCGGTGGCCAGTGGAACTCGTCCGGCGGCGGCTCGGCACGCCAGGTGGCAGCGTCGAACTCCGTCCGGTGCCAGTGATCGGCGACGGTCGGCCCGTAGAGGAGCCACCCCACCAGCAAGAGCGGTGGCACGAACAGGCCGACCGCGAACGGGATCGGCCGCACGACCCGTCCGAAGTAGAGGCGCGCCGCCAGCACGCCCAGGAGAGCCAGCCAGAACGAGTTGCCGAGGAGCGCCGGAAAGACCGGCTTCGCGAACCAGTGCTCATTTCGAGCCGCCATTGTCTCGATCGTGACGCAGGCGACGCAGATCACCAATCCGAGCGCCAGGTAGCCGAGCCGTCCCTGCCAGCGCGACCCCGCTCCCGAGCGACTCCGGTCGTTGTCGCGCACCCGGCTACAAGCCGCCCACGACCATCGCCGGATGGCCCTGCCGGTCGAGCTTGCGGGCCATCTCGTCGGCCTTGCTGCGCTTCGAGAACGGGCCGAAGCCGACCCGGAACCAGCCGTCCTGGCTGCGGATGCGAACGCCCGAAAACAGCCGCTCGAGCTTCGCCTCCAGCTCCCGGGCGTTGGACCGGTCTCGGAACGCGGCGACCTGGACCCAGAAGCTGCCGGTCCGCTCGATCGGCTCGGCTCGATCGACCACTCGGATCTTCACCCGCGCGGTGCCCGGACCGAGCATGCCGATGCGCTTGGCTCCTTCCCGCGAGAGGTCGATGATCCGGCCGCGCACGAACGGCCCGCGATCGTTGATGCGCACCCGGATCGTGCGGCCGTTGTCGAGGTTTCGGACCTCGACGATGGCGTCGAACGGCAGGCTCTTGTGGGCCGCGGTCATCGCGTCCATGTCGTAGACCTCGCCGTTCGCGGTGCGCTTGCCGTGGAAGCCGGGACCGTACCAGGAGGCGACGCCCTTCTCCTCGTAGCCGACACCGGCCGACTCGGCCTTGCGATTGCCACTGCAGCTCGCGATGACGCCCAGGACCAGCAGCGCTACGACGAGCTCTCTCACACCCGCGGCTCTTCGACCTCGAACGTCCGGCTGCCGGCGATCGCCGGCTCGACCTGGTCGCGCAGGAACTCGGCCACCTGCTCGGCGGCCCGCCCGGTCAGGCTCGAGGAGTCGATCGCCCGCAGCTCCTCGGCGCTCAATGGGAACTCGGGATCGGCGGCCAGGCTCTCATAGAGCGGGTTCTCCTCGCCGCGGGCGACCGCGTGATGCGCCTCGAGGCTCAGGTTGCGCAGCCGCTCGTGCAGCTGCTGGCGGTCGCCGCCGCTCGCCGTCGCTTCCATCATCAGGTTCTCGACCACCATGAACGGCAGCTCGCGCCGCACCCGTGCCTCGATCGTCTCCTCGTGGAGGGTCAGCCCGCTCGCCAGGTGGGCGGCGACGGTCAGCACCGCGTCGGCGGTCAGGAAGGCGTCGGGCAGGACCAGGCGCCGGTTGGCCGAGTCGTCGAGGCTCCGCTCGAGCCATTGGGTCGAGGCGGTCAGCGGTCCGTTCAGGCTGTCGGTCAGGAGCCGCCTGGCCAAGGCGCACATCCGCTCGGAGCGGATCGGGTTGCGCTTGTAGGGCATCGCCGACGAGCCGACCTGCTTGCTGCCGAACCCCTCGGCCAGCTCGCCGAGGCCCTGGAGCAGCCGGACGTCGGTTCCGAACTTGTGGGCCGACTCGGCGGTGCCGGCGAGCGCCGCCAGGATCTGTGAGTCCTGCTTGCGCGGATAGGTCTGGCCGGTGACCGGGTAGCGCTCGGTGAAGCCGAGCTTCTCGCTGACCAGCCGGTCGAGCTCGACCACCGCGGCGTGGTCGCCGTCGAACAGCTTGAGGTAGCTCGCCTGGGTGCCGGTGGTCCCCTTGGCGCCCCGGCAGCGGAGCGTGCGCAGCCGGTGGCGGATCTCGGCGAGATCGTTCAGGAAGTCCTGGAGCCAGAGGCAGGCCCGCTTGCCGACCGTGGTGAGCTGCGCCGGCTGCAGGTGAGTGTAGGCGAGGGTCGGCACCGCCGCGGTCCGCTCGGCGAACGACGCGAGCTCGGAGACCACGGTGACCAGCCGGACCTCGAGCAGCTGCAGCGCCTCGCGGGTCAGCAGGGCGTCGGTGTTGTCGGTGACGAAGGCGCTGGTTGCCCCCAGGTGCAGGATGCCGCCGGCCTCGGGTGCCTGCTCCGCGAAGTGGCGCAGATGGGCGACGACGTCGTGACGGGTTTCGCGCTCAATCTCCGCCACCCGCTCGAAATCGGTGTCGCCGGCCACCTTGCGCAGTGCCTGGATCTGCTCCGGAACGATCGGCAGACCGAGCTCCATCTGCGCCTCGGCCAGCGCGATCCAGATCCGTCGCCACTGGCCGTAGCGGTTCTTCTCCGAGAAGACCGCCGCCATCTCCCGCGAGGCGTAGCGCTCGTGGAGCGGATTCTGGGGGGGTGCGGACATCGGCCTCGCCGCGATTGTACCGCGCCCCCGCAGCCGACCGGCCCACTCAGAGAGTCGCCGGCAGGACCTTGTTGTTGCGCAGGACCAGCGCCGAGATCAGGGTGATCAGCAGACCGACGGGAAAGATCTCGAGGAAGGTGATCGGCACCCGGAAGATCGGGTTGGCGTAGCGCTCCTTGTAGGCGTTCATCTCGACGATCGCGGCCTCGAGCTCGGGGCCCTTCACCCCCTCGGCCTTCTTCTGATCGATCACCCAGGCGACGTAGTCGTCGGCGAACGCGTAGTCGGTCGCCGAGAGGCTCACCTCCCAGGCGACGACGTAGACGATGCTGCCGACCAGGGTGATGCCCAGGCCGACCAGGAAGGCGGTGCTGAACCTGATGACGCCGCCCAGCTCGCGGTCGCGGTAGCGCTTGATGCCGATGAAGATCACGCTCAGGGCGACGATCATGACCAGATAACCGGCCCACTCGGAGAAGCTGGTGGGCTCCTTGGTCGAGTTGGCGGCCTGAACCGTGCCGATGACCATGCTGGCGACGATCACCGCGCCGGTGATCGCGCCGTAGGTGAGGATCGTTTTCTGCATTGCTGGCTCCTCCTGGTTCGGGTTCGTGGATCGACCCGGCGAAGGTACTCAGGGGGGTCGCCGCGCGCATCACCCGAACGGATGATTCTGCCCGAATCACTCGTTCAGGGGAGGATATTGAGCGATCTCGCCTTCTGGATCGCTTGGGTCCGGCGCGAGACGTCGAGCTTGTCGTAGAGATGCGCCAGGTGCGTCTTGACCGTGTTCGGGGAGACGAACAGCTCCTCGCCGATCTCCTTGTTGGAGCGACCCTCGGCCAGCAGCTCGAGCACCTCGATCTCGCGCTCGGTGATTCCGAGGTACTCGAGCGCCTGGGCGTTGCGCTCGAACGGCGCTGCCGCGGACCGGTGGGTGAGCTTGTATCCGACCCAGACGCCGAGGCTGGTGAACAAGAGGGCGATCAGCCCGATGTAGATCTCGGTGGAGAAGACCCGCACCGTGTACTGATACTCGATCCACTGGAGCACGAGGGCAGCGGCCGCGATGGCCAGGCTGTAGATCAGGATCGTCCTCTTCATGGCGGCGCGCGTCAGTCTCGCACGCCGCAAGCTGTGGAGCGCTTCACCGCACGACCGGAGGCGCTGGACCAAGCTGCGGGTACCGATGCGAATCACGGCTCGGCACCGACTCGCCGCGCTCTGGCTCGGGAGCGTCCTGGTCGCCGCGCTTCCGGCGGCGGCCGCCGCCCCGACCGTCGCCGGGTGCCAGGTCTACCCTCAGGACAGCATCTGGAACGCGCGCATCGATCAGCTGCCCGTGGACCCCTCCTCGGACGCCTACATCGCCACCATCGGCGCCGGCATAGGTATGCATCCGGACTTCGGATCCGGCGAGTGGCCGCCCGGGTCGGGCGCGCCGATCGGCATCCCGTTCGTCGCCGTGCCCGGCACGCAGCCGCTGGTGCCGGTGTCGTTCCTCTACGACGACGAGAGCGATCCCGATCCGTACCCGATCCCGCCGGACGCGCCGATCGAGGGCGGTCCGAGCGCCACCGGCGACCGTCACGTCCTGGTGCTCGAGTCGGACACCTGCACTCTGTACGAGATGTTCTACGCCTTCCCCATCAGCGGCGGTGCCTCCTGGGACGCCAGCTCGGGCGCTGTCTTCCCGCTCGATTCCCACGCGCTGCGTCCGGAGACCTGGACCTCGGCCGACGCCGCCGGCCTGCCGATCCTGCCGGGCCTGGTCCGCTGGGAAGAGGTCGACGCCGGCGCGATCGAGCACGCTCTCCGGTTCACCGTTCCCGAGACCCGGCGCGACTACGTCTGGCCGGCGCGCCACTTCGCGTCGTCCCTGACCGGCCCCCAGTACCCGCCGATGGGGCAGCGCTTTCGCCTCAAGGCCGGCTTCGACGTCTCGGGCTTCTCGCCGGCGGTCCAGGTGATCCTCACCGCGCTCAAGCGCTACGGCATGATGCTGGCGGACAACGGCTCGGCCTGGTACATCTCCGGAGTGCCCGACGAGCGCTGGGACAATGACGAGCTGGTCTCCGAGCTCGCGACGGTCAAGGGCTCGGACTTCGAGGCGGTGGACGTCTCGTCCCTGATGCTCGACCCCGATTCGTCGCAGATCGCGCCCGCAGGATGCACCGGTCCGGACGATCAGAGCCTCTCCGAGACGTCGATCGTCGACCGCCAGGTGGTGAGC
>CAMYOG010000042.1:110894-139149 GCA_947259925.1 Thermoanaerobaculia bacterium | reverse complement strand
GGTCCTGAGCGGCTTACTGGGGATCCCGAAGCTGGGGGAGATCGACTGGAACCTGTTCGGGCACTTCCTGCATCCGGTGATCGCCGACGTCGGGCACGACACGCACGGGCACCACGCGAGCGTTCTCACCGAGGTGATCCTGATGGCGGTCTCGGTGGCGGTGGCGATCGCCGGCATCCTGATCGCCCGGTCGATCTGGAAGGGGCGGGGACTCGCGGGCGGCGAGGAGTGGGCCGGCAAGCAGCCCGCCGTCCATAACCTGCTGCTCAACAAGTACTACGTCGACGAGCTCTACGACAAGACCGTGGTCAGCGGCACCTGGGGAACGGCCCGGTCGCTCTTCCGGTTCGACGCCAGCTTCATCGACGGCTTCCTGGTGATGGGCAGTCGCCACTTCACGGTGGCGAGCTCGCTCATCTCGGGGTTCTTCGACAAGTACGTCGTCGACGGACTGGTCAATCTCACCGGCTGGATCCTGAAGATCTGGTCGCGTTTCCTGCGCACCCTGCAGACGGGCCTGGTCTCCCAGTACGCCCTGGTGGTCGCGATCGGGGTCTTCGCGCTGGTCTGCTTCTACGTGGTCTTCCGAGTGGTCTAGGGGTCGCATGAACTGCAACGCGCAAAGGCTCGGAGCCTGGCTTGGTCTCGCCGACACCGATCCGCAACGCCAGTCACCAACCGCCTGGACGTCACAGTCCATTAGGGAGTAGTCATGTTCGACTGGGTTCATCAAGTTCCGATTCTCAGCATCGTCTGCTACGTGCCGCTGATCGGGGCTCTCTTCGTCGTCTTCTTCATGAAGGGATCCAACGGAGCGGCGATCAAGAAGTTCGCCACCGGCGTGGTGACGCTCGACTTCTTCCTGTCGCTGCCGCTCTGGTTCGAGTTCGATCCACAGGGTGCGCTGTTCCAGTTCCGCGAAAGCCTCCCCTGGATCGCCTCGCTCGGAGTCCGCTACGAGTTCGGCGTCGACGGCATCGCGATGCTGCTGGTCCTGCTGACGACACTGCTCGGTCCGCTCGCCTTCCTGTCGTCCTGGTCGGCGATCAAGGAGCGCGAGAAGGAGTACTACGTCTTCATGCTGCTGCTCCAGACCGGCATGTTGGGCGTCTTCATGGCGATGGACTTCTTCCTCTTCTACGTCTTCTGGGAGGTCATGCTGCTGCCGATGTACTTCGTCATCGGCGTCTGGGGCGGCCCGCGGAAGCTCTACGCGGCGATCAAGTTCTTCCTCTACACCCTGGTCGGCTCGGTCCTGATGCTGCTCGGTATCCTGGCGCTCTACTTCTACAACTCGACCGGCCTGTTCGGCTACGAGGGACTGGGCAATCCGCGGAGCTTCTTCATCCCGCAGTTCCACGAGATCGGCCTGTCGCTGCCGCCCGAGCTCCAGTTCTGGATCTTCCTCGCCTTCTTCGTCGGCTTCGCGATCAAGGTGCCGATGTTCCCGTTCCACACCTGGTTGCCGGACGCCCACGTCGAGGCGCCCACCGCCGGCTCGGTGATCCTGGCCGGCGTCCTCCTGAAGATGGGCACCTACGGCTTCGTCCGGTTCTCGTTGCCGATCCTGCCGCACGCGACATGGGAGCTGCTGCCCTGGATGGTCGGGCTGTCGATCGTCGGCATCGTCTACGGCGCGCTGGTGGCGATGGCGCAGAAGGACATGAAGAAGCTGGTCGCCTACTCCTCGGTCAGCCACCTCGGCTTCGTGATGCTCGGCATGTTCGCCCTCAACCCGGCGGGCATCAACGGCAGCGTTCTGCAGATGATCAACCACGGGCTGTCGACCGGCGCCCTTTTCCTGCTCGTCGGCGTTATCTACGAGCGCCGACACACTCGGTTGATCGCGGACTACGGAGGCATCTCCTCCAAGATGCCTGCCTTCGCGACCGTATTCCTGATCATCACCATGGCCTCGATCGGGCTGCCGACCCTGAACGGTTTCGTCGGCGAGTTCACGATTCTGGTCGGCGCGTTCCACCGCGTCTGGTGGTGGGCGGTCTGGGGCGCGCTCGGCATCGTGCTGGGCGCGGCCTACATGCTCTGGATGTACCAGCGGGTCTTCTTTGGTCCGATGACCAATCCGGAGAACGAGGACCTGAAGGACCTCAACGGTCGCGAGCTGCTGTACCTGATGCCGCTGGTCATCCTCTGCTTCTGGATCGGTCTCTATCCGAAGCCGTTCTTCCGGGCGATGGAGAAGCCGGTGGACTACGTGGTCGAGATCGTCGAGGCGGCCCAGCAGACCACCATGGCGGTGACCGAGGAACCCGAAGCCGTGCGCCTGCCGGAGGCGGCGCCCGGCCAGTGAGAGCTCGCTAGACGATGATCGATCCCACGGAATTCTGGCTGCTGGCGCCGGAGATCTTCCTCGCGGTCGCGGCCATGCTGCTGCTGGTCGCGGGGTCGATCGGACGTGGCGTCCGCAACCGTCCAGCCGCGGCGGTGGCTCTGCTGTCGCTCGTCGCCACCGCGCTGCTGGTTCTGTGGGCCTACGGCAAGGGAGGGAGCAGCGAGGCGTTCCTGGCCGGGATGTTCGTGCTCGACTCGTACGCCCTGTTCCTGAAGCTGCTGCTGCTGATCGCCACCGGCTTGACGGTGACCATCTCGGGCAGGTTCCTCGAGGAGGGCGGCTACCGCCCGGGCGAGTACTACTCGCTGATCCTCTTCGCGGCGACCGGCATGCTGTTCATGGTGAGCGGCTACAGCCTGCTCTCGATCTGGATCTCGCTCGAGTTGATGGCACTGTCGAGCTACATCCTGGCGGGCTACTTCAAGCGCGAGCGGAAGTCGAACGAGGCGGCCCTCAAGTACTTCATCCTCGGCGCGCTGTCGAGCGGCGTCCTGCTCTACGGCATCTCGCTCCTGTACGGAGCCACGGGCACGGTGCACGTCGGCGAGCTGGCGGCGCGGCTCGGAGATCTGGTCTCCACCGGTGAGCAACCGATCCTGATCGCTGTCGGCTGGCTGCTATTGGCGATCGGGCTCTACTTCAAGGTCGCGGCCGCGCCGTTCCACGTCTGGACGCCGGACGTCTATGTCGGCGCTCCGACCCCGGTCACCGCGTTCCTCGCCTCGGCCTCCAAGATCGCGTCGTTCGCGATTTTGATCCGGATCCTGTTCGAGGCGCTGCCTGCCCTCAAGGCCGACTGGCAGCTGATCACCGCCCTGGTCGCGTGCATCTCGATGATCTGGGGCAACTTGGCGGCGCTCACCCAGGACAACGTCAAGCGAATGCTGGCCTACAGCTCGATCGGCCACGCCGGCTACATCCTGATCGGCGTTCTCTGCGCCAGCGAAGAGGGGCTCTGGGCGGTGCTCTTCTACCTGCTCGCCTACGCCTTCATCACGCTCGGCGCGTTCGGGACGGTGATCATCCTAGAGCAGCGCGAGTACGCCGGAGAGACCTACAGCGACTACGCCGGATTGGCGCGCAGATCGCCATTTCTTGCCGCGTCGATGCTGGTCTTCATGGTCGCCCTGACCGGTATTCCGCCCACCGGCGGCTTTTTCGGCAAGTTCTATCTGTTTGCCGCCGCGGTCGAGGCGGGCTGGATCTGGGTCGCGCTGGTCGGCGTGCTGACCAGCGCCATCTCGCTCTTCTTCTACTTCGGCATCGTCGTGCAGATGTACCTGAAGCCGAGCGAGGACACGACCCCGCGGCCGATGCCGGCGGTCGGTCTGGCGAGCACCATCGCCATCTGCGCAATCGTTACGGTACTGCTCGGCCTCGTTCCGGGACCGCTGGTCGAGCTGGCCAAGGCCAGCCTGATACCGCTGCCCTGACGCCCGGGAAGGTCCCGCCCGCCTCGGCAAGGGGGCTCCCCGGAACCGACTCGGTCGCATTTCGTCTAACCTTTCGTGAGCCGGAGGGTCGAGAACGGCGGGCTCCGGGATGCCCAGACGTGAAATCCTTGGCACGCTCCGTGCGTAGAGTGAGTGCGAGGACTGAGGTATGAGCGCGGCCACCGGGCAGGACCAGAAGCGGGGTTGGGACTTCGAAGCGGCAGCGATGCCGTTCGTGGACGGTCTCTACAACACCGCCCTGCGGATGACGCGCAACGCCGAGGACGCCGAGGACCTGGTCCAGGAAACCTACTTCAAGGCCTACAAGTACTACGACAAGTTCCAGGAGGGGACCAACTTCCGGGCCTGGTTGTTCAAGATCCTCAAGAACACCTTCATCAACAGCTACCGCAAGAAGCAGTCGATCCCGCCGCAGAGCGACTTCTCGGAGATCGAGGACTCGTTCGAGAGCCAGGTGAGCGACGAGGCGACGCGCGGAGTGAAGAGCCCCGAGCAGGAGCTCCTCGAGGGCGTCCTGGACGAGGACGTGAAGCGGGCGATGGACGGGCTGCCGGTCGACTACCGGATGGCCGTGGTCCTGGCCGATCTAGAGGGCTTCTCCTACAAGGAGATCGCCGAGATTCTGGATGTCCCGGTCGGCACGGTCATGAGCCGGCTCTACCGTGGACGCAAGCTGATGGAGGAGGCGATGCTGGAGTACGCCCAGGAGCACGGCTACATCCGCTCCGGCGAGCCCAGCAAGATGCGCAGCCGACGGGACGAGGTTCCCAACTGAGAATCGCCCGGCCGGCTGAAATATCCGAGCACCGCACAGGAGTTAGAGTGAGAGGACTCGGACAGGCTGGGACTCGCGTGCACATCATCGCCGAAACTGGTTAGGGCATGGACTGCCGCAAGGTACGAGAGGTCGTTTTCCTCTACACCGACAACGAGATGGAGGAGGAGCTGCTCATCTCGTTCCGCGAGCACATGGACCACTGTCCACCGTGCGCGCAGGAGATCCATCGGACCGAGCGAATCCTGCGGCTGGTCCGGCGGCGCTGTTCCCGCCAGAGCGCGCCGGCGAGCCTGCGGGAACGGATCCTGACCAGCTTTCCGCACCGCCGGAAGCTGCTCTGAGGCGCGGCCGGCGGCCCGGCCGGCTCGGGTCTTGCAGAGCCAAGAGTAGAGCCATGGTTCGAACGACGAGAGTTCGCACGCTGCCGATCGGGCTGCTCCTGCTGCTGGCCCTGATCGTTCCCCCGGCTCAGCTTCGAGCCGCCGACGAGGACCAGGGCCTGCCCGGACTGGACGGTGGCCGGCTGACCGAGGCCGACCTCGCCGAGGGCTACACCATCATCGTCGTCTGGGCCTCCTGGTCGCCCCGCTCCCGCAACCTCGGCGAGCGCGTGCAGGAGCTCGAGGCGCGTTGGGGCAAGCACGCCCGCGTGATCACGGTCAACTTCCAGGAGACGCCCGACAAGGCGCGCGTGTTTGTCCGCAAGCAGCGACTGGCGGTGCCGGTCTACCTCGATCGCGAGGCGGTCTTCGCCAAGCGCTACGCGGTCACCTCGCTGCCGTTTCTGCTCGTGCTCGGCGACGGCGAGACCGAGTTCGCGGGCAAGCTGCCGAGCGATCCGGACGCGGTCATCGAGCGCGCCATCGGCTGAGCTCCCGGTACCGGCGTGCTAGCATGGCGGCGCCTTCAGCACCGTTCTCCGCGTCTCCGGATGGAAGGAATCTCTTGACGTCACGGCCGCTGCGTTGGGGGTTGCCGATCGCTCTCTTGGCGATCGCTATCGGCATTCAGACGGCCGCCCGCAAGATCGATTCCGCCGCGGACTCGCCGTTTCCACTCGGTCGCACGATCCGTCACAACGACGGCGTGGAGACGCTAGCCCGGGCCGGCGCCGGATGGCGGAGTGACGTGATCGCCGCCGATGTGCCGCTCGAGCTGCCGCTCCGGAGCGGTCAGACCGTGGGCGGCGTCCTGTCCGAGCTCGGGCTGTCGGGACGAGAAGTGGGTGCGATCGTCGCCGAGCTCTCCGAGCACGCCGATCTGCGGCGGCTCAAGCCCGAGGACGGCTACGCGGTGGTCTACGAGCCCGGCACCGAGCGGGTCGCCGCCTTCGAGCTGACGCTCGCCTCCCGCGGGCGGGTGCGAGTCGCGCGCGCCGCGGACAGCTGGCAGAGCAGCTGGCGGGAGTTCGAGCGCCGGACCGAGCTCGACGTGGTCAAGGGTGTGCTGGTGGGCGCCCTCGAGTCGTCGATCGAGCGCGCCGGTGGCGACGCGCGGCTCGCCGTGCTGATGGCGGACGTCTTCCAGTGGGACCTCGACTTCAATCGTGATCTGCGCCTCGAGGATCGCTTCGAGATCCTCTATCAGAAGATCTATGTCGACGGCAGCTACAGCAATCTGGGCGAGATCCTCGCCGTCCACTACACCAACCTGGGCAAGACGCTCGAGGCCTACCGCTTCGGCGATGCGCCGTCCTACTACGACGCTGACGGTCGACCGCTGCGCAAGATGTTCCTGCGCTCGCCGATGCGCTACTCGCGTATCACCTCGCGCTACTCGAATCGTCGGTTCCATCCGGTCCTGAAGCGGTACCGTCCTCATCACGGCGTCGACTACGGCGCACCGACCGGCACGCCGGTGCGGGTCACCTCCAACGGCGTCGTCTCGTTCGCCGGCTGGGACGGGGGCGGCGGTCGCACGGTGAAGGTACGCCACCCGAACGGCTACCTGACCGCCTACCTCCATCTGTCGAAGTTCGCCTCGGGCGTCAGGTCGGGCAAGCGCGTCAGTCAGGGCGACACCATCGGCTACGTCGGATCGACCGGCCTGGCCACCGGCTCCCACCTCGACTACCGGGTGCAGAAGCACGGCCGATGGATCGATCCGCTGTCGCTCAAGAGCGTTCCGGCGGAGCCGATTCCGGTCGACAACCTGGACGAGTTCACCATCTGGCGAGACACCCTTCGAGCGAGCCTCGCCGAAGGCGGTCCGACGGCTGCGCTGCTGGCGTCGGTCGAGAGCCGATCGGCGGCCGGTGGAGCTTCGATCGACTCTGCGCCGACCGGGTCCGGTCGGATCGAGAGCGCCGGGAGCTGAGCTGGCGCCGTCCGTCTTAGGCCGCGCCTGGTGCCGCGTCGACCTCGGAGGGGGCACGCTCGACATCTGGCCTCTCGGGTTGCTGCACACCGGCGCCCGGACGGTCAACGTCGCGATCGATCTGGCGGCGGTCGTCGAGCTCCGGGAGCGAGAGGGCGGCTACCTGCTCAGACAGGGCGACGAGACGGTCGAGGTGGCGTCCGCGGCCGAGCTCGCCGCTCGACCGGAGAGCGCTCTCCTTGGTCTGATCGCTGTCGAGCTCGGTCTGCCGCCGGCCGAGATGCGCGTCGAGAGCGGGTCGCCCCGCGGTGGAGGCCTGGGGGCGAGCTCGGCGCTCGCGGTGGCCGCGATCGCCGCCGGCGAGACCCTGCTCGGCAGGCCGGTCTCTCCTCCCGAGGCGATCAGCGCGCTGACTCGCGATCTGGAGGCCCGGTTGATGGAGCTGCCGACCGGCAAGCAGGACCAGCTGGCCGCACTACTCGGCGGTGTGCTCGAAATCCGTCACGCGGCGGGCGGCGCGATGACCCGGCGGCTGGACGTCGACCTGGAGCGGCTCGGGCACTCCCTGGTGGTCGCCTATTCGGGCATGACCCATTTCTCCGCCGGCAACAACTGGCAGGTGGTCAGGCGCCGGTTGGAAGGCGATCCCGAGGTGATCGCTGCCTTCGATGGCATCGCCGAAGCGGCGGCGGCGATGCCGGCCGCACTCGAAGCCGGCGATCTCGACTCGGTCGGTCGACTGATGAGCTTGGAGTGGTCGCATCGCAGGCGCCTCGCACCCGAGGTCACGACGCCGGGCATCGAGTCGCTCCTGAGCGCAGCCGGAACCGCGGGTGCCTGGGGAGCCAAAGTCTGCGGTGCGGGTGGCGGTGGCTGCGTCGCCGTGCTCACGCCTCCCGATGCGCGGCCGGCGGTGGAGCGCGCGCTCGCCGACGCCGGGGCCACGCTGCTCGCCACCCGGCCGACGGCGCGGTCGCTGGAGGTCACCGCGAGCGACGGGTGAGCGCCCTCTCCAGAGGACGGAACAACTCGGCTCACCGCTCACAAAGCCGGTGAAACCAGCGATTTCCAGGGAGTCACGCTGGTCTGCGCCTTGCAGCGTCCTGCTGTGGGAGGTCGTCATGCGGAATCTCCATCACAGCTCACGAAGATCGATGCTGCCGGCGCTACTGGTGCTTCTGGTTGCGGCCGGCTTCACCGCCGTGCCGCTCGCCGGCCAGGAGCGCGAGAGCCCGCCTTCGCGCCCACTCCCGGTCACCGAGCGCCCGCCGAGCCCGCCGCCCTCGCCGCCGCCGGCACCGCCGGCACCGCCTCCCTCCAATCCGGGGGGCAACGACCCACCCAGCACCTCGCCCGGTGGGGGCGGGGGCGGACATCATGGCTACCATCCGCGTCATCCCCATCGCTACCGGTACGGCTACTGGGGCTTCGGTCACTTCTGGCCCTATTCGCGCTTCTACTGGCACTACGACCGACCGTTCTATCCGTGGGGAATGGTCTGGTATCCGGCGTATTCGTCGGACACCCGCCTGGGGGCTCTCGACCTCGGCATCAAGCCGCGCAAGACCGAGGTCTACGTCGACGGTCAGTTCGTCGGGTACTCGGGCCAGTTCGACGGGCATCCGGGCTACCTCTGGCTGAGCGAAGGGAGGCATCAGCTGGTCTTCTATCGCGACGGCTGGGAGACGGCCACCCGCACGGTATCGATCCGATCCGGCCCGGTGCGCGCCCTGCGGCTCGATCTGGCAAAGGGCACCTCCACTCCGCCCGAGGAGCTGTTCGATCTGCCACCGCGCCGGGCACGGGCGAGCGATCCCTCCGCCGAGCGAAGGCCGCAGGAACGCACGGCGCGCCGGAATGAATCGGCCGAGCCCACCTCCGAGCTCGATCTCCGGATCGAGCCCGGCAGGCTCAAGCTCGAGGTTGCTCCGGTCGACGCTTCGGTCTACCTGGACGGCCGCTTCCTGGGCAGCGCCGCCGAGCTGTCGAACCTCCACTCGGGGATGATGGTAGACGCCGGTGAGCACTTCCTGGACGTTCAGCGGCCGGGCTACGAGACCGAGCGGGTGCACTTCTCGGTCGAGGCCGGGGACGAGGCCGAAGTGAAGGTGGCGTTGAGCAGCGACGAAGGCCCCGGAGACTGATCCGGGTAGGAATTACCCGGGTTTCCCCGATCGGACCGTGATATTGTCCGTTTGGATGTCCGAACAGGCAGATTCCCTGGCCGAGGAAGAAGCCAGGCCCGAGCCGGTTCGCACTCTCATCCCGTCGGCTCTCGGCGCACTCGGTATCGAGCTGACCGGCGATGCGGTGAGCCAGGTCGTGATCGTCCCCAGGGGTCGGGCGCGGAAGCTCTACACACCTCTGAGCTCGTTGAAGCCGAAGGATCGGTCGGACCTCCTGGACGAGGTCCTAGGTCAGTTCTCGGAGTTCCTGGCCGGCGCGCGTCGGGGCATCGACATCCCCTACGATCTGAGCGGCAAGGACCTCTCCGACTTCGCCAAGCGGGTCCTCAACGAGACCGCCAAGACCCCGCACGGCAAGACGCGCACCTACCAACAGATCGCTTCGGGGGTCGGAGACCCGGAGGCCTACCGCAAGGTGCTGTCGGTGCTGGTGGTCAACCCGCTGCCGCTGGTGATCCCGTGCCACCGCGTGGTGACGACCAAAGCGGGCGAGGGGAGCTACGTCGCCGGGCCGAAGAAGAAGGCGTGGCTTCTTAGAATGGAAAAGCGCACCGCCCTCGTTATCTAGCGTAGCGGCCCGATCGCACGCCATCTCGACTCGTCCTCGCGGGCTCGGCACCTGCGGCGTACAGACGTACGCCTCGGCACCTGCCGCTGCGGTGAATCGATCTGACGCACGCTCGGGCCGCTACGCTAGATAGCGATCGATATCGGGCCCGCCACTGGCAACAACCGGCGGGCGCGGCGCCTGCGGCCTACAGACGTACGCCTCGGCCCCCCGCTTGGCGACCTAGGCGATCCGACGCGGGCTCGGGGCTAGTCTGCCGGTACCAGGCGGAACTCGAGCTCGGTCCAGGGGGACGAGGCGAGCTCGATGGTGAGGTCGGTGTCGCTGGTGTAGCGCCGGTCGGGGATGAGACGGCAGGGGATGGTGAAGGTGGTCGCGCCGGCGAGCGGGAAGGGATCGAGCTCAAGACCGCGATCGGTCCGCTGCACCCGGGTCCCGCTGTCTGCGAAGTCGTCGCCGAGCACGCCGCAGGCGCGCAGGGAGATCGCGTCCGCCAGGCGAAGCCACCGGTGGTCACACTCGAGATCGGCGCGCTCGAGACCGGCGGCCTCCAGCCGCTCGTCGAGCCGTTCCTCGAGTGCGGCGAGCGGTCCGCTCCACCCCTCCTGCTCGGTCCGATCCCGATGCAGGTAGAGAGCGTGCCGGATGATCAGCGCTGCCGCACCCGGGCGATCGTTCGCGTAGCGCGCGCAGGCCCGCTCCCAGAGCTCCAGCCGGAGCTGATCGGGCAGGTCGAGGAAGTCGTAGGGCTCGCCGGTGCGGGGGTTCACCCGCGGCGCCGCGTCAGCCTCCTGCCAACCGTTGTCATGCTCTCTGACGGCGAACAGCAGCTCCGCGCGCCGTGGGTGGTCCGGGAGGCCGTCGGCGCGCCACAGCGTGAGGATCTCGGCGGCCACCCGGGCGTGATCCGGCTGGGTGACCAGCCGCAGGCGGCCTTCGATACGGGAGACGATCATCGTCTTCGAGATGGTGACGCCCCTGGCCCTGGACTTGCAACTACTTCGGAACGCGGAGAGCCTCTACAATAGGGGCTGCAACCGCGTAAACTGAGCGCACGACGCGAGAGGAGAATCAGATGAAGAAACGGATTTCGTTGGCGTTAGGCGCCCTACTGCTCGTGACGGCGCTCCCGGTGCTCGCCGCCGAGGGGGGCATGAGGTACACGATCACCGTGAGCGAGTTCGACAACAAGGCCGGATGGCACGGCCAGTGGGACCTCGGCTGGGGCTGGGGCGAGGTGCTGACGCAGCGCCTCCACGATACCGGCGAGTTCATCGTCCTGGGTGAGAGCGACATGCGGGTCGAAGCACTGCGTGAGCAGGATTTCGCCGCCAGCGGTCGTACCGCGCAGGGCGCCAAGACGCCGGTGATGGGTCAGATGACGCCAGCTCAGCTGCTGGTCAAGGGGGCGATCACCCATGTCCAGGACGACACCACCGGCGGCGGTGGCGGCATTCGCTACAAGAACATCCGGCTCGGCGGCAAGAAGGGTAAGGCCGAGATCAACGCGACCATCTACATCGTCGATTCCACCACCGGCCAGGTGGTCGCCTCGTCGAGCGTCGTCGGCAAGTCGCATCGCAAGGGCGCCAGGGTCGGCTACTACAACGGTAGCTTCGGCGGCGATGTCGGCGGCTACAAGCACGACAACGTCGGCAAGGCGATCGAAGACGCGGTGGCGGAAGCGGTCGACTGGATGACCACCCAGCTCGAGGACATCCCCTGGACCGGCAGCGTCGCTCTGATCAAGGACGGCAAGATCTACGTCAACCGCGGAACCCGTGAAGGCGTCGGCTCGGGCCAGGTGTTCGTGGTCGGTGAGGTCGACGTGATCCGCGATCCGGCCACCGGCGAGGTGCTCGACCAGAGCATGAACGAGCTCGCGCGGCTACGGGCGGACGAGGTGAAGGAGAAGCTGGCGATCTGCTCGGTGATCTCCGGCGACGCCTCCCGCCTCGAGCGCGGCATGCAGGTTCACCTGCCCTAGCCGTCAGGCGACTTGGACAGGCTCCGGCCGCTTGCGGCCGGAGCTCAGGGCCGGAAGTCGATCGACAGCTCGACCCACATCTTGACCGGCACGCCGTTCTTCTCGGGGACGCTCCAGCGGGTCGTCTTGGCGGCGCGGAGGGCGGCCCGGTCGAAGCCCAGCCCGACCTCCTCGGTCAGCTGCTCGATCTCGATCGGCTTACCGCTCTCGTCGACCAGCACGCGCACCCTGATGGTCGCCTGGCGCTTGAGACGCGCCGCCGCCGGCGGGTAGATCACGTGCGGCTGCCGGAGGAGTCTGGGCGGTGTCACCCCCGGCCCCTGCTGGACGATCGCGCCCGGCTCGGTCGCGGTCGACTCGGACTCCGGCGCGCTCGCCTCGGTCTCGACCGGAGCCCGCCGGGTCACTGTCGGGGTCCGCTCGGGCTGCGGTGCCGGAGTCGCGGGCTGTTCCTGGATCGGCTCGGGCGTCGCCTGCTCCCGGCGAACCGGAGTCGGTGGCGGGTCGGTGGCGACCGGCTCTGCCTCGGCGGGGCTGCCGGCCGGGCTCGAGGGCTGCTGGGCCTTCGGAGTCGCCGTCGCGGGGGCGGCGGCCTCCTCGGCGGGTTCGGTCCCGTCGACGCTCGACACTTCCGGATCGGTCGTCGTCTTGGCCTCCTCGAGCTGCTGGCGAAGCTTCACCAGCCGCTGATCGTACTCGGCCTTGAGGTTCGCCTCGAGGTCGCCGGCACGCTTCGCGACCAGCGACCGCACCTGGGACTCCAGCTCCTCGGGCGATAGAGGTGGTGCGACCGCCGAGATTCCGTCGATGGCCTCGTCCGAGTCGGCGCCGTCGACGGCGGGGGTGGTCGGATCGAGGCGGGGCGCCGCACTCACCTGGAGAGGTGCCGGGTCGTCCCGATCGAGACTCATCGGTCCGAAGTAGAGGAAGACGCCTCCGGCGACCAGCGCGAGCAGGACCATGGCGCCGATGGCGACCCAACGGCGGTAGGGACTGTCGTCGGGCGCCGACTGGGCCTTCGACTCCGTGGTCTTCGGCCACGCCGGCTGCGCGGTCTCGGGCTCCCCGTCGGCCATCGGAGGCTCGATGTCCTCGGGCACCGAGAGGTCCGCGACGGGCGGCGCCGCCGGCTCTACTTCGACCGGCTCCGGCTCGGCCTCGAGCGCCGGCTCCACCTCGATGGGCGCTGGCTCCGGCTCGATCGGTGCTGGCTCTGAAACGACCGGTGCGAGCTCGGGCTCGGGAAGAGGCTTCGGATCGGCAGCTCGGGGGGGCGCGGCGACCGCGGAGCCCGGTGGCGGAACTTCGGACTGCATCTCTGCCTTGACCAGCTCGGCCTCTCGATCGAGCTCGTCGCCGAAGAGGGTATGGACGTAGAAGGCGAGGTCGAAAGTGGTCGACGTCGCGCCGCCGGCCTGGGTCGCTTCGACCAGGGCGCGATGCCACTGCTCGGCGTTCTGAATCCGTTGATCGCGCGGCAGCAGGCTCTCGCGCAGGATGTGGCGGAGGTTGTCGGGGAGGGGAGTCGCTTCACTCGCCAGCATCGCCGACTGCACCCACCGATCCGACTCGGCCGGATTGAGCGCCGGTACCGGCCCGCCGGTCAGCAGCTCGCCGAAGATCGACCCGAGGGAGTAGACGTCGTCGGCCGAGGTGGGCGGTTGACCGGCGTTGACCTCGGGCGAGATGTACCCGGCGAACGCCATGCGCGCGGGACCGAACGAGTCCAGCTCGAGCAAGCCCTCGGTCGACTCGAAGCCGGTCAACGTGACCTCGCCCTCGCTCGAGACGTGCACGAAGTCCGGGATCAGATAGCCGTGGGTGATGCGCTTGTCGCCCAGGCGGGTCTCGTGGGCGTTCTGGAGTCCGATCGCGATCCGGTCCATCAGGTGGACAGCGTGCTCGAGCGGCACCGGATAGGTCTTCGCCCGCGACTGCGCCAGCAGCTCCGCCAGGCTGCGGCCGAAGACGTACTCGTGCGCCACGTAGGCGACGCCGTTCTCGCAGCCGATGTCGACGATCTCGCCGAACGGTCCGCCGCTCAGGATCGATCGCAGTGCGTCCCGGTCCTGGCAGGCGCTCCTGAACGCGATCCCGTCGATCTCCGCCCCGTTGAACAGCCTCAGCGAGACGACGCGCTCGATGGCGTCGGCACCCAGCTGTCCGGCACGGTAGACCTCTCCCAGCACATCCCGTTTTAGCTGTTTGAAGAGCAGGTAGGAACCGAATCTCGAATAGGATCCGGAGCCGCCCCCACCCACCTCTTCGTCTGGGTTCAGATCGAGCGGACGAGGATCGTGCAGAGCCATGGAGTAGTTTTTAACGGTCCGCGCACGATTCGTCAGTTGCGGATTCCACTTCCTGGCCGCCCGGCGCTCAGCGGCAGCACTACTTCCGGGCGACCGCTAGCGCTGGCCTTCGCGCGCCCAGCGCTCGCGCCAGTACCGCTTCTGCCACTCGTCGACGTTGCGGTTGTGCTCGGCGAGCGTGGTGGCGAAGACGTGCGAGCCGTCGTTGCGGCTGACGAAGTAGATGTACGGCACGTCGGCCGGCTCGAGCGCGGCCAGAAGGCTGGCGACCCCGGGAGAGCAGATCGGGCCGGGCGGCAGCCCGGGGTACCGATAGGTGTTGTAGGGCGAATCGATCTGGAGGTCCGGCTTGCGGATGTTGCCGTCCCAGCGCCCGAGGCGCTTGAGCGCGAAGATCACCGTCGGATCGGCGTACAGGGCGATACCCCGTTCCAGGCGGTTGGCGTACACCCCAGCGATCGTCGGGCGCTCCTCGTCCAGAGCCGCTTCCTTTTCGACGATCGAAGCGAGCACGACCAGCTCCCGGAGGGTTTCGGGGCTCTGCTCGTAGCCGGCGGCGGCCAGCTCTCCCTCGAGGCGATCGCGGAACGAGCGCACCATGGCGTCGACGATCTCCGCCTCGCCGGTTCCCCGGGCGAAGGCGTAGGTGTCGGGGAAGAGGTAACCCTCGAGGTCCTCGGCCTCGGGATCTAGATCGGCGATCCTCGAGGGCTCGGACATCTCTTCCAGGAAGCGCTCGAAGTCGCCGAAGCCCGCGTCGGCGAGGTGGCGGGCGGTCTCCTCGACGGTCAGACCCTCGACCACCGTGACCCGGTAGGTGACGACCTCTCCGGCGATCAGCTTGTCGAGCACCTCGGGCGGCGTCAGCGGGCTCTCGAATCGGTACTCGCCGGCCTTGAGCGACGGCTCTCCGAGAACGTACACGAGGTAGAGACGCGCCAGATCGGCGTTCGCCAGCACTCCCCTTGCTTCGAGCCGCTCGAGGATCGCGGCGGCGCTGGTTCCCGGCTCGATCTGGATCAGCTGCGGCTCGTCGTAGCCAGCGTGGGGACGGGCGAGCTCCCGTCGCGCCCACCAGACCGCCGCGCCGCCAGCCAGGATCACCAGCAGTACGAAAACGGCCGTCCAGCGGAGCAGTCTCATTCGACCAGACCGAGAGCTTCCTGAAGGAGAAGCTGGGCGGCGAGCGCGTCGATCCGCTCGGGATGCTGGTGCGGGTCGACGCCCGCGAGCCGCAGCCGCCGCTCGGCCTCGTGGCTGGTCAGCGCCTCGTCGACCAGGCGCAGCGGCCGGCCGGTGGCACGTGCCAGCTTGCGGCCGAAGCCGGCGGCCCGCTCGGCCGCCGCTCCGCGGCTGCCGTCGAGATTGCGCGGCTCGCCGACCACCAGGAGCTCGACCCCTTCCCGCTCGACGATCTCGGCGATCGCTCGGATGGCGCTCTTGTCGTCGGTACGGTCGAGGGTCGGCAGGGTGACAGCGACCCGGCCCTCGGGGTCGGAGAGCGCCATTCCGATGCGCTTCTCGCCGAAATCGATACCCAGCGCGCACGGCATTCCGAGGGCTACTCTTGCCCCCGCGGAGGCCGCTGTCAACCGCAGGCGCTGTGCTAGCATTTTGCGGAGGCGAGACCCCCAAAAACAGCTCGATTCCTAGCCAAAACCGATGCAAGAGATTGTCATTCTGAGCAGTGCCCGAACGCCGATCGGATCGTTTCAAGGAGCTTTCGCGAGCCTCACGTCGCCCCAGCTCGGGGCGGCAGCGCTGAGGGGGGCGATCGAGCGCTCGGGGGTCGAGCCCGGCTCGATCGACCAGGTCTACATGGGTTGTGTGCTCACCGGCGGCGTCGGCCAGGCACCGGCGCGGCAGGCGGTCCTCGGAGCGGGCTGTCCACCCTCGACCGGCGCCGTGACCGTCGGCAAGGTCTGCGGGTCGGCGATGCGCGCGATCATGACCGCCGCCAACGACCTGCGCTGCGAAGACTACGAGATCGTCGCCGCGGGCGGCATGGAGAGCATGACCCGAGCGCCGTACCTGGCACCCGCAGCGCGCGCCGGCTTGCGTCTCGGCAACAGCAACCTGGTCGATTCGATGATCCACGATGGGCTGTGGGACCCCTACGGCGACATGCACATGGGGAACTGCGGCGAGCTCTGCGTCAAGGAGTACGGCTTCACGCGCGAGCAGCAGGACGAGTTCGCGCTGCGGAGCTACGAGCGCGCCCGACAGGCGGCGGAAGACGGCTCGTTCGCGAGCGAGATCGTGCCGGTCGAGGTGCCGCGCCGCAAGGGTGACGCGGAGATCGTCGAGCGCGACGAAGAACCGCTCCGGGTCGACCTGTCGCGGATCGCCAGCCTCAAGCCGGCGTTCGACAAGGCCGGATCGGTGACCGCCGGCAACTCCAGCAAAATCAACGACGGCGCCGCCGCGCTGGTGCTGACGACGGCGGAGCGAGCCGAGGCGATGGGCCTCGAGCCGATCGCGCGCCTGGTCGCCCAGGCGTCGTTCGCGCAGGAGCCGGAGTGGTTCACCACCGCACCGGCCGGCGCCGCGAAGCGGGCGCTCGAGCGGGCTGGACTGGCCGTCGACGACATCGATCTCTGGGAAGTGAACGAGGCGTTCGCGGTCGTCGCGATGGCCTTCCAGCAGGAGCTCGGGCTCTCTCAGGAGGTGGTCAACGTGCACGGCGGCGCGGTCGCCCTCGGGCACCCGATCGGGGCGTCGGGGGCGCGCATCGTGGTCACTCTGCTCAACGCACTGGAACGGAGGAACGCGCGGCGGGGCTGCGCCGCGATCTGTCTCGGTGGCGGCGAGGCCACCGCGCTGGTGATCGAGAGGAGCCTCGACGGGTGACGGCGCTGCGAAGGGCGATCGCACTCGCGCTGGTGGTTGCGGTCGCTCCGATGAGCGCCCAGGAGACCCCGCCCCCGGACGAGCCGGAGCTGGCCGAGAGCACCGGCCAGCCTCAGGTCGAGAGCGCCGACCCGGACGACGGCGACACCGAAGAGCCGGCGTTAGAGGAGTCGGAGGTCGAGGAACCGGTGGACGAGGAGTCCGCGGCAGAGCCGAAAGACGAGCTCGAGCTGCCCGGACTGCCGGGCGTCGAGCAGCGGATCAGCTACGAGATCCCCTTCGCCTCGGCGTCGGGCGGTGGTACCGCGCGCGGCACGGCACGCGACCTCGAGTACCTGCGCGCCGACTATGTGGTCGCCAGCGGCGGTGTCGAGATGATGCACGCGGACTACAAGTTCCAGGGTGACCGCGTGGAGATGGACCTCGAGACCAAGGTCGTCACCGCGCGCGGCAACGTCATTCTCGACCAGGGTCCGCAGCGGCTGACGGCCGAGACGCTGGTCTTCGACATGAACTCCGAAACCGGCAAGTTCACCGAGGCCGCGGCATTCGTCGATCCGGACATGTACTTCCGGGGAGCAGAGATCGAGAAGATCGGTGAGGACGTCTATGTACTGCGCGACGGCGTCGTCACCTCGTGTGCCGGCGACGTGCCGGTCTGGAGCTTCAAGTCGGGCAACATCCGTATCAACGCCGACGGCTACACCCGGGTGCGCAACACCACGATGAAGGTAAAGAAGATGCCGATTCTCTACCTTCCGTACATGCTCTACCCGTCCAATCAGAAGCGGAAGTCGGGGTTCCTGTTCCCCAACATCGGCTACAGCGACCGCCGTGGCTACCTGCTCGGACTCGCCTACTTCCAGACCCTGGGCGAAAGCTACGACGCGACCCTGTTTACCGACATCTACGGCGAGGACTACCTGGGGGTGGGCGCCCAGTTCCGGTACCGGCCCACGCTGGGCACCGCCGGTGAGCTCGAGGGCTACGCCATCGACGATCCGATCGAGGACGACACCCGCTGGAAGTGGACCGTCAGCCACGAGACCAGCGACCTGCCGCGCGGCATGCGTGGAGTAGTCAGGGTCATCCAGGTCTCGGACTTCGACTTCTTCCCCGACTTCGAGCGCAACTTCAACCAGATCTCGCTCCGGCGGCTGAACTCGGCCGCCTTCATCACCGGCAACTGGGGCTCGCACTCGTTCAACTTCGTCCTCGACGAGCTCGAGACCCTGATTCGCGGCGATATCACACAGACCCAACGGCAGCTGCCCGAGATCGAGTACCTGATGCGGCCGACACAGCTCTTCGGGCTACCGCTCTACCTGTCAGTCGCCAGCTCCGCCCACTACTTCTCGGCCCAACGCACCGGAACCGAGAAGGTGAGCTACGGCCGCGCCGACCTGGCACCCGAGCTGACCGTACCGCTCAGCTACTGGCCCTGGCTATCGATGAGCGTGAGCGCCGGCGGGCGGGCCACCTACTACGACGACAGCCTGAACCAGGAGCGGACGATGCTCACCGGCGAGTCGCTGACCCGGACCTTCCCGTTCGGCGACGTCTCGATCATCGGCCCCTCGATCTCGCGGATCTTCGAGAAGAAGATCGGCGCCTTCGGCAAGTTCAAGCACATCGTCGAGCCACGTATCACCTACGACTTCGTCGGTGAGCCGTCGGATCAGGAGCTGGTGCCGATCTTCGATTCGATCGACAACATCCGCAAAGAGAGCATTATCA
Organism: Thermoanaerobaculia bacterium; assembly: GCA_947259925.1. Lineage (GTDB taxonomy): Bacteria > Acidobacteriota > Thermoanaerobaculia > Multivoradales > JAHEKO01 > JAHEKO01. Next base: position 120,611 of record CAMYOG010000042.1, on the reverse strand, counting down.
CCTACTCGCTGGTCAATCGACTGCTCGCCAAGCCAGCCGAGGAGGACTCGTTGCTGGGTGCCCGCGAGATCATGAGCCTCGAGATCAGCCAGGCGTTCTCGCTCAACGAGGATCAGCCGTTCCAGGTCTCGCGCGACCGCACCCTCGCCAAACGCCACAGCCGGATCGGCATGCGGTTCCGTTACTCACCGTCGCTGCGTACCAACTTCGAGGCCCGCTCGACCTACAGCACCCTGTTCGACGACATCGATACCGGGTCGATCTCGGGTGGCACCCGCTTCGGCCAGCACAGCGTCGGACTGACCTGGTTCGCTCGCCGGGACGTCGAGCTCGACAATACGACCAGTCACCAGGGACGGCTGTTCACCTCCTTCGAGCTGGTTCCCGCCCGGCTGCGGCTGGGCAGCCAGATGAACTACGACTTCGTCCTGAAGGTGATGCAGGCGCAGCGACACCGGCTGGAGTTCTTCGGCCAGTGCTTCTCGGTGCTGCTCGAGTACAACACGCTGAAGACCACGCGAGTCGACGACAAGGAGGTCCGGCTCGCCATTTCGCTCAAGAACATCGGCACCTTCCTCGATATCAACGGTGGCAGCCGCGAGGAGAACTTCTAGCCCGAGCCAGGCACCTAATTGCGTCTTCTGATCACCGGAGTATCCGGCTTCGTCGGCCGAGCGCTCGCCGCGACCCTCCAGACGCGGGGCCACGCGGTCGGCGGCACCTACGTCGAGTTGTCGGGGCCGGAGCTGGCGATCGACCTCTTCAGAGCGGACCTCCTCGACATCGAGGCGCTGAGCGCCGCGGTGCAGGCGTTCCGCCCCGACCGGGTGGTCCATCTCGCCGGTCTGAGTCACGTCGGCCGGTCGTTCGAGGCCGCGGACGAGTATCACCGGGTGAACGCCACCGGAACCGAGAACCTGGTGCGGGTGGCGGCGGGCGTGCCGATCGTCCTGGCGTCGAGCTCCGAGGTGTACGGCTGCGTGCCCGAAGACGAGCAGCCGATCTCCGAGCTCCGCGAGCCGGCACCGCGGAGCCCCTACGCCGAGTCGAAGCTGGCCGCCGAGAAGCTGGTCCTTGCCACCGGCGGGCTGATCGTCCGGTGCTTCAACGTCTTCGGACCCGGCCAGGCGCCGATGTTCGCGCTGCCGTCGTTTGCGCGCCAGCTGGCCGAGATCCATCGCGGCGAGGCCGAGCCGGTCCTGCGGGTCGGCAACCTGGCGGTCTGGCGCGACTTCACCTACCGCGATGACGCCGCGGACGCCTACGCCGTGCTCATCGAGCGCGCCGAGCTGGGAACGATCTACAACCTCGGTAGCGGCCGCGCGCGGCGGCTGGGCGATCTGCTCGATCGCCTGATCGAGATCTCGGGCCTGCAGGTACGCGTGGAGACGCACCCCGAGAAGTTCCGGCCGGTCGATGCCGCCCTGCAGGTGGCGGACGTCGGCCGGCTCCACGGCCTCGGATGGCGGCCGACCCGCGATCTCGACCAGGCGCTCACGGCGATCTGGCAGGACGCCATCAGCTAGCGCTCAGAGCTGGACGCCCCGGCGGGAGAGGTAGCGGCGCACGCGGCTGTAGAGGTCGGCGCCGAGGAGGCTGTCGGCGGTGCGACCGACGTCGCCGAGCACCTCGGCGAAGCGCCGTGAGCCTGACCAGTGGCGCGCGGCGAAGCCCTCGAGGTCTCGCCCGAACGCCTCACCGAGCACCGCGCAGGCGATCACCAGGTCATCGAGGTAGCCGGCCGGGCCGGTAAACGCCTCCGGGAAGAGGTCGACCGGCAGGACGAAGTAGAGGAGAGCGCCACCGATCAGCCGCCGACTCGACTGTGGAACCTCGCGGTCGAGGGCCAGCCGTGCCATCAGGATGAAAACATCGGGGACGACCAGCAGCGCCTCGGCCGCCGTTCCGGCCACCTTGCCGCCGCGGTCACCAGCGGAGCCGGCGATGCGACGGCGCAGCCGGTCGTAGAAGCCGAGCAGGCGCCGCTCTTCGAGCGGCAGTGCCAGCGCTTGCTCCCGGTCGCCGTTGTTCACGCGATCTCCCGCACCACGCGGCCCAGGAGGGTGACCGCTCGCTCGAGCTGGTCGTCGCTGAGGTAGGGCGCCGGACCGAGCCGCAAGATGTCACCGCGGAAGTCGGTGAGCATCCCGTGCTCCTTGAGCCGCCGGCAGGTCTCATCGGCGTGCGGTGTGGTCAAGGTCAGGAAGCCGCCGAGGCTCTCGAGCGGGACCTCGCGGTCGCGATCGATCGTCTCGGGCGCCAGCTCGAGGGCGTCGAAGCACCGCCGGAGCAGGTCGATCTGATGCTGGCTCACCTGTCGCAAGAGCTCGGCGTCGAGCCCCTGCTCGGCAAAGAACCCGAACACCTCGGCGGCGCGGTAGTGCGCGGTCGGGTCGTAGGTCGCACCCGCGAAACGATCCTGGCCGGCGTTGTAGAGAACCCGACCGGGGACCTTCTCGGCGGTCAGCTCGCCGAACTCGGCGAACCAGCCGGTGGCGACCGGTCGGAGCTCGCAGTCGGGCGGGAACCTCAGGATCGCGTTGCCCTCGCCGAGCTGCAGGTACTTGTAGCCGGCGCAGACCACGAAGGCGTCCTCGAGGCCGCGCTCCCGCAGAGAGAGCGGCACGACGTTGAGCTGGTGGTAGACGTCGAGCAGCAGCTCGGCGCCGTGCCGCCGGCACGCCTCGGCGAGCGGCGTCAGGTCGCCGGCGATGCGCGCGCTGCTGAAGAAGACCGTCGACAGGCAGGCAACCGCGGTTCGATCGGTCACCGCCGCCGCCAGCCGCTCACCGACGCTCTCCGCTGGCTCGGCGGCGACCCGTACGACCTCGATCCCTTCCTCCTCGAGGCGCGCCAGCTGACGCCGAAGGGAGTAGAACTCCTGATCGGTGGTCACGATCCGGTCGCGGTCCCGCCAGGGCAGGGCCGACAGAAACCGGACCAGCAGATCGTGGGTGCTCTCGCTCAGCGAGTAGAGCCCGCTGGGGTCGTCGAGCAGCCTGCGGTACCCGTCGCGCACCCGGTCGGCGCGCTCGAAGGCGCGCTCCCACTTGTCGTCGACGTGCTCCGCCGCGTCCAGCCAGGCCTGCTGCTGACCCTCGAACGCGCGGTCGGGCCAGGCCTGGTGGGAGTGGCCGGTGAGCAGCAGCCGCTCGCTGACGCGGAAGCGGCGGTAGTGCGAGGCGAGAGCGTTGGGCTCGGAATGGAGCTCCTGGGCGCTCGAGATCATAGCTCGGTGCGGATCGCCCAGAGGTCCGGAAAGAGCGGCCGGTGCAGCGTGCTCCGCAGATAGGTGGCGCCGGCCGAGCCGCCGGTCCCCGGCTTCTGGCCGATCGTCCGCTCGACCATCTTGACGTGGCGGTATCGCCACTCCTGGAGACCCTCGTCGAGGTCGACCAGCCGCTCGCACAGCATTTCGAGGATGTGGTCGTCCCGGTAGACCTCGACCAGGACCTTCTGCACCGCTTCGGACGGCTCGGGCGGCTCCCTGAAGTCACGCTCGAGGACCTCGTCGGGCAAGCCGTAGCCCTTGCCGGCCAGGAAGCGGAGGAAGGAGTCCCAGAGGGTCGGCTGGTCGAGCAGCGCCTCGAGCCGCTCCCGGCCCCGGGAGCCCTCGGGATGGTCGGCCATCTTCTTCGCGTGCTTCTTGCCGAGCATGAACTCGAGCTCGCGGAACTGGGCCGATTGGAAGCCGCTCGCCGACTCGAGCCGCGACCGGAACGAGGCGAACGACATCGGGGTCATCGTCTCGAGGATGTCCACCTGGCCGACGAGCGTCTTGAGGATCGTCAGCACCCTCTTGAGCGTGCTCAGCACCGCCGCCTCGTCGCCCCGCTCGAGCGACCGCTGGACGAGCCCCATCTCGTGGATAACCTGCTTGAACCAGAGCTCGTATACCTGGTGGATGATGATGAACAGCGTCTCATCGTGCTCCGGACCCTCTGACAAGGGCCGCTGGAGCTCGAGCAGCTGGTCGATCTTCAGGTAGTCGGTGTAGGTGAGCGCCTTGCTTCCCGAATCGCCGGCGGACATGAGGCGATGGTAGGGCAACCACCAGGACGTCGCAAGCGCCCGGCGCGGCATCGGCTCGACGGATCGAGTAGGCTCCGGGCGGGCGGGGCGAAGGATTCGCGAGCGAACCGATCTCCTGCGATGTTGAGCAGCCGAGCAAGCAGCATGAGTAGAGCCCGAACCGCCGCCGCCGTTCTCCTGGTCGCCCTCTGGGCGGCCGGCCTGGAGCCGGCGGCCGCGACGTTCGTCAACTTCGAGACGCCCCAGGTCCACCCGATCGACCTGAGCCCGGATCGCAACACGCTGGCGGTGGCCAACACCGCCGACCATCGACTGCTGCTGTTCGACGTCGCCAGCGGTCGCCCGAGGCTAATCGCGGCGGTCTCGGTCGGGCTCGATCCGGTGTCGGTCCGGTTCCGCTCCAACGCCGAGGTCTGGGTGGTCAATCAGCTGTCGGACACGGTCAGCGTCGTCGACGTCGCGACCCGGCGTGTCCGGGCGACTCTCCAGACCGACGACGAGCCCGCCGACGTGGTCTTCGCCGGCACTCCGGAGCAGGCGTTCGTCTCCTGCTCGGCGACCAACCGGGTGCTGGTGTTCGATCCGACCGACCTGTCGCGCTCGCCGCGCACGGTCAAGATCGACGCCGAGGAGCCGCGCGCCCTGGCGGTCAGCCTGGACGGCCGGAAGGTCTATGCGGCGATCTTCGAATCGGGCAACCGGTCGACGGTCCTCGCCGGTGGCTTCCGGGTGATCGACATCGCCGACCGGGGCTCGCTGCCGGCCAACGTGGTGAGCGATCCCGGCGGTCCGTACGGTGGCCAGAACCCACCGCCCAACTCGGGCTCGGGCTTCGATCCGCCGATCGCCGCCCACCTGCCGCCGCCGCCACCGGTCTCCCTGATCGTCAAGAAGAACTCCCAGGGTCGGTGGATGGACGACAACGGCGGCGATTGGACCGAGTTCGTCAGCGGCTCGCGCGCCGGACGCTCACGGCGGGTGCGTGGCTGGGACGTGATCGACCGCGACGTCGCCGAGATCGACGCCGGCAGCCTGAGGGTGAGCTACCGCGAGGGCCTGATGAACATCAACATGGCCCTGGCGGTCAATCCGGCCACCGGCCGGGTAGCGGTCGTCGGCACCGACGCGATCAACGAGGTGCGCTTCGAGCCGGTGCTGAATGGCGTCTTCCTGCGGGTGGTGTTCGCGATCGGCTCGCGTGGTGCCGCGCCGACGATCGCCGACCTCAATCCGCACTTGACCTACACCGCGCCACAGATCGCCAAGGCCGAGCGCAGTACATCGATCGGCGATCCGCGCGGCATCGTCTGGAACGGAGCCGGCTCGCGGGGCTGGGTGAGCGGCATGGGCTCGAACAACGTGATCGAGATCGATGCCGCGGGGCGGCGGGTCAGGGGTCCGATCAAGGTCGGCCAGGGTCCGACCGGTCTCGCGCTCGACGACCAGATGGGCCTCCTCTACGTCCTCAACCGCTTCTCGGCGACGCTGTCGGTGGTCGACGTCGATGCGGCGCGGCAGATCCAGAAGGTGAAGTTCTTCGATCCGACGCCACGATCGATCCGCAAGGGGCGCCCCCACTTCTACGACACCCACAAGACCTCGGGGCTGGGCCACGTCGCGTGCGCCTCCTGCCACGTCGACGCCCGGACCGATCGGCTGGCCTGGGACCTCGGAGTGCCGGACGGCGAGATGATCGACGCGTCCGGGCGCAACGCCGACGTCGACTTCGACTGGCACCCGATGAAGGGGCCGATGACCACCCAGACGATGCAGGACATCATCGGCAAGGAGCCGCATCACTGGCGGGGCGACCGGGACGGCCTCGAGGAGTTCGCCGGCGCGTTCGTCGACCTGCTGGGCGACGACCGGAAGCTGAGCCGGAAGCAGATGAAACAGTTCGAGAACTTTCTGGCCAGCATTCACTTCCCGCCCAACCCGTTCCGGAGCTTCGACAACTCGCTGCCCAGGAACCTGAAGCTCGACGGCCACTTCAAGCACGGACGATTCGGCAGGGCGGGCGGCAGGCTGCCGAACGGCAACGCCGAGAACGGGCTCTTTCTGTTCCGGAACCGCGCGCTCGACAGCGGTATCCAGTGCATCGAGTGCCACTCTCTGCCGACCGGTGCGGGGACCAATGCGCGTCCCCAGGGCGACGGCTCGTTCACGCCGATCCCGCCAGGCCCCAACGGCGAAGCCAATCTGCTGCTGATCGGCGACGACGCTTCTGAGCAGCTCGGCTTCAAGATCCCGCACCTGCGCAACGCCTACGACAAGGTCGGGATGGAGTTCACCAAGAAGAAGAGCCGCTCCGGCTTCGGCTTCTTCCACGACGGCGCGATCGACTCGCTGGCCCGCTTCGTCGGCTCGGAGGTCTTCGACGTCCGCAACGACAAGGAGGTCGCCGATCTGTTGGCGCTGATGCTCGCCTGGTCGGGCTCCGACTTCGTGGTCGAGCGGGGCGACCCGCCGGGGGCTCCGAGCCAGGACGCCCACGCCGCGGTGGGGAAGCAGGTGACGATCAGCGCGGCGTTGCAGCAGTCGAGCCGCATCGACGACATGATCGAGCTCGCCGATGCCGGTGCGATCGAGCTGGTGGTCAGGGGAATCGAGGGCGGGCGGGAGAAGAGCTGGATTTACGGCCCTGCTGACGGCCGCTTCCACGCCGGGGACGACCCGGGTCTGACGCCGGCCGAGCTGCGCGGTCGGGCGGCGGTCGGCAGCGAGCTGACCTTCACCGTGGTGCCCGCCGGCAGCGCTGATCTGATCGCCGGGAGTGCGCGGGAGAAGCGTCGCCAGCGCCAGGTGCGCAAGGGTCGCCTGACCAAGCAGGAAACGGTTACCCTTCTCAAGTGACGAAGACCCGATCGCCGGCGAGCGCCGCTCGCCGGCTGTGCCGGGGTGCAGTCCTGGTTGCCCTCCTGGTGGGGGCGTGCGGCGAGGCCGATCGCGCTCAGGACGGAGCGGCCGAGCCGCTCACGGTATTCGCGGCGGCGAGCCTCCGCGACGTGATGCTCGAGCAGGCGCGCGAGTACCGGCGCCTCGGCGGTCGCGAGCTGGAGTTCAACTTTGCCGGCTCGAACGTCCTGGCCCTGCAGCTCGAGGCATCACCAGGAGCGGCGGATGTCTTCCTGTCGGCCGACTCGCTCTGGGTCGAGTACCTGGAGCGGGCCGGCCTGGTGCGCTCGGAGTCGACGGTCAGGTTCCTGTCGAACCAGCTGGTGGTGGTGGCGGCGACGACCAGTCCGCTCGCCTTCGCCGAGCTCGGGGCTCTCGCCTCGGCCGACGTACGCTACCTGGCGATCGGTCATCCGGAGGCGGTGCCCGCGGGCCGATATGCGCGCGCCGCGCTCGAGCGAGTCGCGGTCGACAGCGGGCCGCTCTGGTCGCAGGTCGAGGAGCGAATCGCGCCGGCGGCCGACGTGCGCGCGGTGCTGGCACTGGTCGAGGCGCGTGACGACACGGTCGGGATCGTCTACCGGACCGACGCTTTGAGCTCGACGGCGGTGCGGTCGCTCCTCGAGATCCCCGGGTCGAGCACGCCGCCGATAGGATATTTCGCTGCGGTGACCCGGGAGAGCGAGCACATCGAGGCGGCGACCGAGCTGGTCGAGTACCTGGCCGGGGAGGAAGCGCGGCCGATCTTCGAGCGTCACGGCTTCGACGTACCGGTGGTGCCGCGTGGATGAGAGTGTCTGGAGCGCCCTCGTGGTCAGCCTCAAGGTGGCGACCGCCGCGACCGTGCTGATCCTCGTCCCCTGCCTGCTACTCGCGTACCGGCTGGCGCGCTCCCGATTTCGCGGCAAGAGACTCCTGTCGACGCTCCTCGGCCTGCCGTTGGTCCTGCCACCGACCGCGGTCGGCTATCTGCTGCTCAAGCTCCTGTCGGCGCGCGGTCCTCTCGGCCGAGAGACGCTCGGCTTCGATCTCGACCTGATCCTCACCTGGCGTGGTGCGGTGATCGCCGCCGGGGTGATGGCGATGCCGCTGGTGGTGCGCACCGCACAGGTCGCCTTCGAAGCGGTCGATCCGCGGCTTGAGATGATGGCGCGTACGCTCGGCTACAACCGGCTTCAGACCTTCGTCCGGTTCACCCTGCCGCTGGCGCGCCGGGGGCTGCTGGCGGCGATCATCCTCGGCTTCACCCGTGCCGTGGGTGAGTTCGGGGCGACGGTGACCATCGCCGGGAGCATTCCGGGACAGACCCAGACCCTGGCCTCGGCGATCTACGCCGCGCAGCAGGTGGGCGATCACCGTGAGGCGTACGTGCTGCTGGCGATCGCGGTGATCGTCGGTTTCGTCGCCATCCTGGTAGCGGAGCACCTCGCCAGGCCACATGCGGAGGACTCCGGACGGACATGACGACGGTCCGCCAACTGGACGTCGAGCTCTCGCTGCCGCTCGATCGCTTCGATCTCGAGGTCGAGCTCCACAGCGCCTCGCGGGTGACCGGCATCTTCGGGCCGTCGGGCGCCGGCAAGAGCAGTCTCTTGAAGGCGATCGCCGGACTGACGCGGGCCCGTGGGCTGATCCGCTTCGGCGACGAGGTCTGGCTCGACAGCGAGGAGCGAGTTCACGTGCCGCCGGAGCGGCGCGGGGTCGGCTACGTGCCGCAGGACGGGCTCCTCTTTCCGCACCTCGACGTGCGACGCAACCTGCTGGCCGGAGCCGGACGGGCTCGAGACGCTGGCGGCTCGTCCGAAGCGTCGCTCGACGGCGTCTGCGAGCTTCTGGAGCTCACACCGCTCCTCGACCGCCGGGTCACCGCACTCTCCGGAGGCGAGCGCCAGCGGGTTGCGCTCGGGCGGGCGCTCTGCTCCGGCCCCCGCCTGCTGCTCCTGGACGAGCCGCTCGCCTCGCTCGACCTGCGGCTCCGCCGCCAGGTGCTGCCGTACCTCCGACGCCTCCGCGACGAGCTGAGCATTCCGGTGCTGCTGGTCACCCACGAGCCGGCCGAGGTGCAGGCGTTGTGCGACGAGATGGTGACCCTCGAGCGCGGCCGGGTCGTCGCCCGGGGACCGTCGAGCGAGATGCTCAAGCGACTCGACACCCTGGTCGGCCCCGATCACGAGTTCGAGAACGTCCTGCCTTGCACGGTGGTGGAGACCGGCGAGGAGACGAGCCGGGTGCGGGTTGGCACGCACGAGCCGAGCGACGTCGAGCTGGTCACCCCGAGGATCGACCAGCCGATCGGCGCCGAGGTGCTGATCGGGCTCTCTTCACGTGAGATCACCCTGTCGACCGGCGTCCTGTCCGGCGTCTCGGCGAGCAACGCGCTCGCCGCCGAGATCCGCTCGATCCAGGAATCGGGCGTCTTGCGGCTGGTGACGGCGGCGCTCGGCTCGAACGGTCCGGAGGTCGCCGTCACCGTTACCCAGCGTGCGTGCGACCGGCTGGAGCTCGAGCCCGGCAGACGGATCTACCTGATCGTCAAGGCGACGTCCTGCATCGTTTATGGGGGGTAGTCAGCTACTCCCAGAGAGAGACTCCGCAGAGGGACCCCTCCTGGGGACGGCTCCCTTTCTGAGGCCTTTGGCGGGAGCGGTCGCCTCTTCTGCGGCTGCGCTGTGACCGTTCGCGGCCTTCAGCGGCTTTCCCAGCGCTTGCCTGGACTGCCCCCGGAGAGGTCCCTCTGCGGAGTCTCTCTCTGGGAGCAGCTGACTGGGAAGCTGGGGGAAGGGTCTGCAG
>CAMYOG010000042.1:0-110829 GCA_947259925.1 Thermoanaerobaculia bacterium | reverse complement strand
CGGCTCCCTTTCTGAGGCCTTTGGCGGGAGCGGTCGCCTCTTCTGCGGCTGCGCTGTGACCGTTCGCGGCCTTCAGCGGCCCTCCCAGCGCTTGCCTGGGCTGCCCCCGCACTCCGCAGATTCTGTTTCCGGGAGCACTGACTAGGAAGATGGAGGAAGGATCTTGCTCCGCTTGGGGGACACATGCGTCCCCCAATTCAGAGTCCCCGGAACCACTCGACGATCGCCTTCCCGATCCCGTCCGGGTTGTCCTCCTGGACGAAGTGCAGGCCGCGCCCGATGTCGACGGTCTCGAGGATCGGGAAGCGCTCACGCGCCCATTCGACCCCACGCCTTCTGATCAGTGCGCCCGGCTTGGCGTAGAGGAGGAGCTTCGGCAGCTCGGTCTTCTGCAGCCAGGCGTTGTAGGTCGCCACGACCTCGTGGACGTCCTCCGGCTTGCCCTCGATCGGAATCTCCCGCGGCCACTGACGCACCGGCTTGCGGCTGGCAAAGGTGGGGTAGGGCTCGAGGTAGTGCCGCATCTCCTCGTCGGTCAGCTCGCGGACGATCGACTGCGGCAACACCTGCTTCACGAAGACGTTCATGCCGCTGATCATCAGGGCGCCGGCCCAGGGGGTCCGGAAGAGCTTGAACGCGGTCTTGAACTTCCCAGGGAAGTCCCGCCAGCGGACCGGCGCCAGGATCGCCTCGGTGAAGGCGAGCCCGCGCACGTTGTGCTCGTGCCGGCGCGCGTAGTGGAAGCCGAGCGCCGAGCCCCAATCGTGGAGCACCAGCGTGATGTCGCTCAGGCCGAGCGCCTCGATCAGACCCTCGAGATAGCGGGAGTGGTCGAAGAACCGGTAGCCGATATCGGGCTTGCCGGAGCGACCCATGCCGATCAGGTCGGGCGCGATCACCCGGCCCCGCGGCGTCAGATGCGGGATCACGTTCCGCCACAGGTAGGACGAGGTCGGGTTGCCATGCAGGAGGAGTAGAACCGCGCCGTCTCGAGGGCCTTCGTCGACGTAGTGCATTCGCGATCCGAGCACCTCGACGTAGTTCGATTCGAACGGGAAGGCGGCCGAGATCTCAGCGGTGTCCATGGAACGCTCCTTCAGTCGATCGACAGCGGTCCGGCCCCGGCGGTCAACACCGCGGAGCGCGGCTCGACCCCGAAGTGGTCGCGGAGCCCGCCCTCCAGCTCGGCGGCGACCGCGCGAGCGGTCTCGTCGTCGACCTCCTCGAGGCACTCCGAGATCAGCAGAGCGTACTCGGTCGCCTCGGTCAGCTTGCCGAGGTCGGACTGGCGCCAGACGAAGTGGCGGGTGACGACCTGGTCGCCGACCAGGTAGGCGGCCTCGCCCGGCTCCACCCCGACGGTCTGGTCGGTGCCGAGCGCCCGGAACCGCTCGCCGCCGTCGGTCAGGACCAGCCTGAGCTCCCGGCCGTCGAAGTCGGCGAGATCCCAGCCACCCGCCGGCACGAGGTGGGCAAGCGAGATCCGATTGTAGAGATCGACCAACGGGTTGATCGATGCCAGCCCTTTGCCGGATAGGGTCCGCCGGGCGAGCGCCTCGATCGAGCTCGGGAACTTCTTGCCCGAGAAGCCCAGGCTCTTCATCAGGTCGCGCCAGGCGGCGATGTGCGGATGGGACTGTGGGTTCGGATATTCCCAGGCGGAGCCGAGTGCGCTCATCGTCGCGTCGAGCTCCCGGCGGAGTTCGGGGCGCTCGGCCCGATTGTCGATCCCGTCCGCCCAGACCAGAATCACCCGCAGTCCCGGGAACCGCTCCCAGATCGCCCGGTCGACCTCGAACCGCATCACGATCGACCCGGCATCGGACCCGGCTGGTTGCCGACCTCGCCCTCGAACGCCAGCAACCGCTCGCGCAGGTCGCCCGGCAACGGTGCCTTGCCGCCGTCACGATAGTCGAAGGTGACGATCAGTCCGGTGCCGTTGGCGGCGACCTTGCCGCTCGCGTGGCCGAGGATCAGGTACTCCATCACGAACCGATCGTCGCCGATCTGCGGCACGCGCGCACCGACCGAGATCGTGTCGGGATAGGTGAGCGGGATCCGGAACCGGCACTCGGTCGACGCGAGGATCGGTCCGACCCCGGTGCTCTCCATCAGCTCGAGCAGCCCGACGTCCTGGAAGTAGGCGATCCGCGCGCTCTCGAACCAGCGGAAATAGACCGCGTTGTTGACGTGCTGGAAGGCGTCCATATCTCCCCACTCGAGGGGTAGCTCGATCACCCGTGGGTACCCTTTCAGCAGCTCGCTCACGGGGCGCATGCTAACCCACCACATGCTATGGTCCCGGCGGTGCGGGCTTTCCGTCTGTCCGATCTCACCTGGACCGAAGTCGACTCGTTGGACCGGGATCGTCTGGTCGCCATCCTCCCCACCGGGGCGACCGAAGCGCATGGCCCCCATCTGCCCCTGCTGACCGACGGGATCATCTCCGGGGCGATGGCCGAAGGCGGGGCGGCCCACCTGCACGCCTCCGGCTGGACGCCCCTGGTGCTGCCGGCGCTCGACTACTCGGCGGCGCCGTTTGCCGCCGGCTTTTCCGGCACGATCTCGGTCCGACCCGAAGTCGTCAGCCAGCTGATCGTCGACATCGGCAAGAGCTTGCCGCCCTGCCGCTGCCTGGCGATCGCCAACGCGCACCTCGATCCGGCGCATCTCGGTGCCCTGCACGCGGCGGTCGAGGAGCTCGAGCAGGCGGGGGTTGCGGTGGCGTTTCCCGACCTGACTCGAAAGCCGTGGGCGTCGCGGCTGACCGACGAGTTCAAGAGCGGTGCCTGTCACGCCGGCAGGTTCGAGGGCTCGATCGTCCTGGCGGCGCGCCCGGATCTGGTGCGACAGGACGTACGCACGGCGCTGGAGCCGAATCCGGCGTCGCTCTCGGACGCGATCCGGGCCGGCAAGCGCACCTTCGAGGAGGCCGGCGGGCCGGACGCCTACTTCGGGTGGCCAGCGGAGGCGACGTCCGAGGAGGGACATGCGACGATCGAGACCCTGGGGCGCATCCTGGAGGAGTCGGTAGAGGCCCGAGTCGCCGGCGGCTCGGAGGACGAATGAGCGAACGCGACACCGGAAGGTTGGCGGGACGGGGCGCGGTGATCACCGGTGGCGGCCGGGGCATCGGCGCTGCGGTCGCCGCCGCGCTGGTCGAGGAGGGCGCCCGGGTGGTGGTCAGCGCGCGCTCCACGGACGAGATCGAAGGGGTCGCGGACGAGCTGCGCGAGCAGGGCGGCGAGGCGTGGGCGGTGACCTGTGACGTCGGCGATCCCGACCAGATAGAGCGGCTGGCGGCAGCCGCCGGGGACCGGCTCGGCGCGGTCGACATCCTGGTCAACAACGCCGGCATCGCCCGCTCGGCGCCACTCAAGGCGCTCAGCCTCCAGGAGTGGAGCCTGATTCAGGAGATCAATGTCACCGGCACGTTCCTGTGCACGAAGGCGTTCCTGGGGCCGATGGTCGAGCGCGGTTGGGGGCGGATCGTGAACATCGCCTCGATCGCCGGCAAGATGGGCGCGCCCTACATCGCGGCCTATGCCGCTTCCAAGCACGCGGTGATCGGTTTCACCCGCTCGGTCGCCGCCGAGGTCGCTCCGAGCGGCGTGACGGTCAACGCGATCTGTCCCGGCTACGTCGATACGCCGATGACCGAGGGCTCGGTGGCCAACATCGTCGAGAAGACCGGCCACGACGCCGACCGGGTGATGAAGAACCTGCGCGCGATGTCGCCGCAGAACCGGCTGATGGAGCCCGAGGAGGTGGCCTACCTGGTGGTCACCCTCTGCGACGAGCGCGCCAAGGGAGTGACCGCTCAGTCGCTGGTTCTGGATGGTGGAGGAGTACAGTCGTGAGAGAGCTTCTGCCGATCAACCCCATCGAGCTCGGAGCGCCGAGCGGGTACTCGAACGGCATGCTGGCGCCGGCCGGCGGCCGTCTGCTCTTCGTCGCCGGTCAGGTCGGCTGGAACGAGAAGCAGGAGCTGGTTGGCAACACCTTCACCAAGCAGTTCCGGCAGGCGCTCCGCAACGTCGCGGCGGTGATCAAGGCCGCGGGCGGGGAGCCCCAGAACCTCGCCCAGCTGACGATCTACGTGGTCGACAAGGAGATCTATCTGAAACAGTTGTCGGCGGTCGGTAAGGCCTACCGGGGGGTGATGGGCAAGCACTTCCCGGCAATGGCGCTGCTCGAGGTCAAGTCGTTGCTCGAGCCGGACGCGCTGGTCGAGATCGAGGGGATCGCGGTCCTGCCGAGCTGAGGTATGGCGATGGAGACGGGATCGTTCCGCTACGAGCACGACGCCGAGACCGGGGTCGCGACGATCACGCTCAACCGACCCGACCGGTTGAACGCTCTCACCTTCGAGGTCTACGAGGAGCTGCGCGACACCTTCCGGGCGCTCGACACCGAGCCGGGGGTGCGGTCGATCGTCCTCACCGGCGCCGGCCGGGCGTTCTGCTCGGGGGGCGACGTCGAGGACATCATCGGCGCCCTGTTCGAGCGCGACTACCGCGGGCTGCTCGACTTCACCCGCACGACCGGCGACCTGATCCTGGCGATGCTCCGCTGCCGGCGGCCGATCGTCGGGGCGCTCAACGGCACCGTCGCCGGCGCCGGCGCGGTGATCGCCGCCGCCTGTGACATCCGGATCGCCTCGGAGCACGCGAAAATCGCCTACCTGTTCACCAAGGTAGGTCTGTCGGGCGCCGACATGGGCGCCTCCTGGCTCCTGCCGCGCATCGTCGGGCAGGGGCGGGCGATGGAGCTGCTGATGACCGGCGACTTCATCGACGCTCGCGAGGCCTACCGGATCGGGCTCTACAACCGGGTGGTCGAGGCGGCGGGGCTCCTGGACGAGGTGCGCGACTGGGCGCAGCGGCTGGCACAGGGTCCGGCGTTCGGGCTCGAGATCACCAAGAAGATGGTGCTGCGCGAGGCGACCATGGACCTCGAGTCGGCGCTGGCGGCCGAGACCGAGATCCAGGCGGCGTGCATGGAGGATCCGAACTTCCGCGAGGCGTACGACGCGTTCGTCGAGAAGCGCAAGCCGAAGTTCGGGTAGTGGGCGATCGACTGGTGCTGGAGATCGGAGCCGTCCGAGCCTTTCTCGAGGACCGCCATCTGGCGCTGGCGGACGAGATAACCGCGTTCGCCGCCACGGAGATCGCCCCGCTCGAGCCGCCCGAGGATGACGACCAGGCACGGCTGCAGGCGCGTGAGATCCTCGGGCGTCTGGGCGCCAGCGGCTGGTGCGAGCACGCGATCGGCGATGATCTGCGCGCCTGCTGTCTGATTCGCGAGGCGCTCGCCGCGGTCTCGACGCTGGCCGACAACGTGTTCGCGCTCCAACGCCTCGGCTCGATGCCGATCTCGCTCGCCGGCAACGCCGAGCAGCGCGAGCGGTGGCTGCCGGGGGTCGCCGACGGCAGCGTGATGGCCGCTTTCGCGATGACCGAATCGGAAGCCGGCTCGGACCTCTCCGGCATGCAGACGCGCGCGACCCGCGACGGCGATGGGTACGAGCTGACCGGCGGCAAGCACTACATCACGAACGCCGGCATCGCCGACGTCTACTCGCTGTTCGCGGTCACCGGCGAGCGAGCGGACGGCCGTCCGGAGATCTCCTGTTTCGTCATCCCCGCCGGGACCGATGGCCTCCGGTTCGCCGGCGCCCAGGTCTTGAGTGAGCCCCACCCGCTGGGCGAGCTCGAGCTCGACCGCTGCCGGATTCCGGCCTCGGCCCTTCTGGGCGCGGAGGGCGACGGCTTCAAGGTCGGCCTCGGCACGCTCGACCGGCTGCGGGCGACGGTCGCGGCCGCCGCCTGCGGCATGGCGCGCCGGGCGCTCGACGAAGCGCTCGCCTACTCGCGCTCGCGACGACAGTTCGGACAGGCGCTGGCCGATTTCCAGCTGACCCAGCAGAAGCTGGCGCGCATGGCGACCGATCTCGATGCTGCTCGGCTCCTCACCTACCGTGCCGCCTGGCGGGCCGACACCGCCGGCGTCGACCGGCGGGTGACCCGGGAGTCGGCGATGGCCAAGGCGTTCGCCACCGAGGCGGCGCAGCGGATCGTCGACGACGCGGTCCAGATCCACGGCGGCGCCGGAGTGCTGGCCGAGAGCACCGTCGACCGGCTCTATCGCGCGGTCCGGGCGCTGCGCATTTACGAAGGCGCGACCGAGATCCAGCAGCTAGTGATCGCGCGGGAGCTCCTACGCTCCGACCCCCGGTGACCGGCTGCCCGCGAGCGTGCCTGGGATCGAGGGAGACAGGGGCGATCCGATCAGCCCGGGTGGGGGCGTCCCTCTTCCCCGGGCGGGTGGAAGAGGGACCGAGGGAGATGGGGGCGATCCGATCAACCCGATGAACCCCTATGGCACAGACCTCGCCCACATCCACGACGTAGGGTTCGGCGAGTTCGCCCGCCAGGCGGCTCCCTTCCTGCTCGACCTCCTGGCACGCTCCGGCATTGGCGCCGGTCTGGTCGTCGACCTGGGTTGCGGTAGCGGGATCTGGGCCCGAGCCCTCGTCGATGCCGGCTACGACGTCCTCGGCATCGATATCTCACCGGCGATGATCCGGCTGGCGCGTACGCGGGTGCCCGAAGCAGGCTTCGAGGTCGGCTCGTTCACCGCCTTCGATCCGGGAGCCTGCCGAGCGGTCACCGCGCTCGGCGAGCCGCTCGCGTACCTGTTCGACGGAGCCAACACGCGGCGCTCGCTCCTGGCGCTCTGCCGGCGGGTCTATCGTGCTCTGGATCGGGGCGGCCTGTTCGTCTTCGACCTGCGCGAGCCGAGTACCGCCGCCCGGGAATCGTACGAGCTCACGAGACGCGGTGACGACTGGTCGGTTCATTGCAGGGCCGAGGAGGACACCGGACGGCGCCTCCTGACCCGCAATTTGGACATTCGCCGTCGGGTGCGAGGCGTCGAGCGTCGATCCCGGGAGGTTCACCGACTGCGCCTCTATCGCGGGACCGAGATCGCCGACGAGCTCAGGAGGGTCGGATTCAGGGTCCGCCTACGGCGCTCGCTGGGCTCACTGCGGCTCGGGCCGGCGCATGTCGCCCTGATCGCGCGCCGGCCCTGATCGGCGCGCGAGCGGCGCTGTCCGGTCCCCGAGCCGGGGCCACTCGTCCCAGCTGTGCTGGTCGGAATTCGTCCCTTCTGTGTCTACCGCGGGGGTGAGTGACTCTCTATGGTTTTGACTCGAAGGCGCTGGCGCGCCGTGCGACCCGTTCCCGAAGGCTGACCTCGGCCTGAGCTCCAAGCTGATCGGAGGCAACGAATGACGACACAGCTGACCGAGGCCGACGACCTCCGCCATCACATCGAAACCCTGCTAGCCGAGCTGCGACAGCGCTCGGAGCCACGCGGCAGGCTGGCGCTCAAGTGCTCCGATGGCTCCTACGCGTTCCTCGAAGTCGAGGAGATCTGCTGGGTCGACGCCCTGCGCAACTACGTGCGCGTCAACCTCGGCGACCGGGAATACGTGGTCCGGCAGCCGATCCGCGAGTTCGAGGCGCGTCTCGACCACCGCTTCGTGCGGATCCATCGCTCGACAATCGTCAACGCGACCAAGGTTCGGGCGGTCGAGCGGCGCAAGCATGGCGATTACGTGGTGGTGCTCGACTCCGGCGAGCGCCTGAACGTCAGTCGTGGGTGCCGCTCTGGTCTCGACGAGATTCTCGCCTTCGGTGGCCTCGCGGCGCTCTCTCCAGCCAGTTGAAGAGCGCGATCCAAGTCGCTGAAGGGTCGCCACCTGGTCCGCTCTAGCGCTCCCGCGGCTGGTACGAGAGCGACGGAGATTGGTCCCTCGAGCGCGTTCACCGAGACGCGTCCGAGCGCCACCGAAGCGAACAGGTTGCCCCCTTGCACCTGGGGGGGCCGTTCGAATCGTGGAAGCCAGACCGACAACCACAGCAAAGGAGTCTCAAGTGAAGAGCAGTCTTCGATTCACCGCGGTCGCCCTCGGCGTCTTCCTACTGGTGGGAGTGTCGTCCGGTGTGCTCGCACAGCAGAACACCGGCAACGCCTATGTCCGGGTGAGCGACACCTCGGGCGAGCCGCTGCCCGGTGTGACGGTCGAGCTGTCCGGCTTCGGGGCGACCCAGGTCCGAGTGACCGACTCGGAAGGCGAGGTTCGATTCGTGAAGCTCGATCCCGGCGACTGGTCGCTCAAAGCGAGCCTCGAGGGTTTCTCGACCGTCGAGTACGCGCGCATCAACGTGCGCGCCGCGCGCAACAGTACGGTCGAGATCGAGATGAGCTCGTCGATCCAGGAGGTCATCACCGTCACCTCGGAGAGTCCGCTACTGGACGAGAAGAAGGTCGCGGCCGGGACCACCATCAGCCAGATCGAGCTCGAGAAGATCCCGACCGCTCGCGATCCCTGGGCGGTTCTGACCCAGACCCCGGGCGTCGTCGTCGACCGGATCAACGTCGGCGGCAACGAGAGTGGCCAGCAGTCGAATTTCCGGGGTCCGGGGCTCTCCCAGGACGAGAACGCCTTCCTCGTGGACGGCGTGGA
Source organism: Thermoanaerobaculia bacterium (assembly GCA_947259925.1). GTDB lineage: Bacteria > Acidobacteriota > Thermoanaerobaculia > Multivoradales > JAHEKO01 > JAHEKO01. The sequence goes on along the minus strand of CAMYOG010000042.1, from coordinate 102,293 downwards.
GGTGACCGACATGACCGCAATCGGCGCCTCGGCGACGTACTACGACTTCGATCAGTTCACCGAGATGCAGTTCGAGACCGGTGGGTCTGAGATCACCAAGACTTCGGGCGGCGTCTCGATCAACATGGTCACCAAGCGTGGCACCAACGAGTTCCGTGGCTCGGCGAGGTTCCTGGTCACCGACTCCGACGGTCTGCTGTTTCTGCAGCAGTCGAGCCCCGACATCAACCCGGGTGAGCTCGCCGACAGCCAGGACGCCTTCATCGGCAACTCGATCAACAAGATCGAGGAGTGGGGCTTCGAGGCCGGCGGGCCGGTGGTCAAGGACCGTCTCTGGTTCTGGGGCTCGCACGGTCAGAACGACATCAAGAACCTGACCGGCGGCGCCTCGCCGGACGACGTCCAGCCCGACGACACCATCCTGACCAACACCGCCTTCAAGGTGAACGCGCAGATCTCGAGCAACAACTCAGCGGTGGGCTCCTGGAACAACGGTGACAAGGAGAAGTTCGGACGCAACGCCGGACCGACCCGCCCTCAGGAGACGACCTGGGATCAGCGCGGTCCTTCGGCGATCATCAAGTTCGAAGACACCCACGTCTTCAACTCGAACTTCTTCCTGACCGGCGGCTACTCCAAGGTCGACGCCGGCTTCTCGCTGACGTCGAAGGCGTTCGTAGCCCTCGGCAACGACGCGCCGCAAGCCCATCAGAACTCGGACGGCGTCTGGGAGGGCTCGTTCTGGAACGGCGGCTCCAGCCGTCCGTCCCAGGAGGTGAAGCTCGACGGCTCGTACTTCTTCAACAGCGGTACGGTCAGTCACGAGCTCAAGTTCGGCGCCCGTTTGCGCGAGTTCGAGCACAACAGCCCGTTCGGCTGGTCGAACAACAACGTCTGGTCGGCCGAGTTCTTCGGGCCGGGCAAGAACCCTGCCTTCCTGCGCACGCAGCGCGGCCTGACCTCCGAGACCGAGCTCTCCTATGGCTCGATCTGGCTCCAGGACACGCTGTCGGCGGGCCAGTGGACGATCAACGCGGGCCTGCGCTACGACCTCCAGGAGGGCGAGAACCTCGCCTCCACGGCGGACGAGAACTTCTGGTTCCCGGCGCTCCATCCGACGCTCGATTACCCCGGCGAGGACGCTCCGTTCGACTGGGACACGATCTCGCCGCGTGTCGGGATCACCTACGCGCTCGGCGACCAGCGGAAGACCCTCCTGCGGGCGAGTCTCGCCAGGTTCGCGGAGCAGCTCGAGATCAGCGACGTATCGCGTACCAATCCGGCCGGACCGTCGTACCTACAGTTCGCCTGGTTCGACGATGACGGCAGCGGCGACTTCAACGGCGCCACGACGGTGGTCGGTCCGGACGGCTCGATCCTCGAGAGCGGCCGACCCGGCCCCGACAGCGCGCAGATCATCGGCACCGTCGGCTTCGATCTGAGCGATCCGCTGGCCCTGAGCAGCCCGAATCAGACCGATCCGGGCCTCGATCCGGAGGTGACCGACGAGCTGATCCTGAGCGTCGAGCACGCTCTGATGCCGGAGTTTGTCATCGGCGGGGGCGTCACCTTCCGCCAGGTCTCGGACGTCACCGAGCTGCGCTCGTTCGTTCGCGACGGCGACGGCGTCGTGCGTGTGGCGACCCGCAACGACTACGCACTCGACCGCGTCGAGGCCGGCACCCTGCCGAACGGCGTCGCCTACACGGTGCCGGTCTACAGCCTCGACGAGTCGTTGAGCTATACCGGCGGGCAGCTGCTGATCAACGGCGACCGCGAGCGCGACTACGTCGGCTACAACGTCAACTTCACCAAGCGGCTCTCCAACCAGTGGATGCTGCGCGGCTACGTCCAGTTCGGTGAGGCCGAGTGGGACGTGCCCGAGAGCGCGCGGCTGTTCACCAGCCCCAACGTCTGCGAGGACGACGGCAGTGGCTTCGGCTGCAACGGTGCCATGGGCGGCTCGATCGACGGCGGCATCTTCGCCGAGCAGAGCGCCGGCTCGGGCGCCAAGGCCGACGTCTGGCTGCAGAGCAGTTGGCAGTACAACGTCAACGGCATGTACCAGGTCGCTCCAGACCGGCCGTGGGGCTTCAACGTCGCCGCCAACATCTTCGGTCGCGAGGGCTATCCGTTGCCCTACTTCCTCGAGGGTGTCGCGGCTCCGGACGGTCAGACCCGTGACCTGCTCGCGGTTAGCGAGCTCGACGACTTCCGCGTCGACGACCTGTTCACGGTCGATCTGCGCGTCGACAAGGAGTTTGCCGCTTCCGGCGATGTCAGCTTCACCCTCGGTCTCGACGTCTTCAACCTGCTGAATGAGAACTACACCATACAGCGGGAGCGTCGCCTGAACGTCACCAGCGCCGATTTCCTGCGCGAGACGCTCAGCCCGAGGATCTGGCGCATCAGCGCCCGTCTGAACTGGAAGTAACGCACTTCGAGCTCGAGATTCTGCGAGCTCTTCAGCGCCCGGTCGGGGATACCCAAGAGCCCCGACCGGGCCTTTCCTGGAGGTTTGAGAAATGATTCGCGGGCTTCGGGCCCTCCAACGTTCGGAGACGCTCGATGCCCGCGACGCCCGATGTGACCATTCACGACCGGTCGAGATCACGCTATCTCTACGAGCGGTTGGTCAGCTCCGTGGTCGAGGCGATCGGTGCCGGCACGCTCGGCGCCGGTCAGCGGCTCGCCTCGGTCCGTAGGTCCGCGCGGCAGAACGGCGTTAGCGTTTCCACCGTGCTGATGGCCTATCGCCGGCTGGAGGACCTCGGTCTGGTCGAGGCCCGGCCTCAGTCGGGGTTCTACGTCCGGCCCGACGCGCGCGAGCGGCTGCCGAAGAGCCGTCAGAGCGGCTCCGGTCTGGTCCCCACGACCGTGCGGGTCAGCTCGATGGCCTGGGGTGTCTTCGGAGCCGGCGCCGCCGGTGACCACGTGCCGCTCGGCCACGCGGTTCCCGATCCGAGCCTGCTGCCGACCGAGAAGCTCGGCCGGTTCCTGTCGGCGGCGGTACGCGGAGCGGGACCGGCGCTCATGCAGATGATGCCCCAGGGCCCGGCCGAGCTGCGCTCGGCGATCGCTCGGCGGCTCCTCGAGGCGGGTTTCACGGCGACGCCCGAGGAGATCGTCATCACCTCCGGCTGCGTCGAATCGATCGGTCTCTGCCTGCGTGCGGTGACCCGGCCCGGCGACGCGGTCGCGGTCGAGTCGCCCGCCTACTTCGCGGTCCTCAAGGTCCTCGAGAGTCAGCATCTGCAAGCGCTCGAGATCCCGACCCTGCCCGATGCCGGCCTCGACCTCGACTCGGCCGAAGAGGTCTTTCGCGACCGCCGCGTGACGGCGTGTGTGGTGACCCCGAACGGCCACAATCCGACCGGCGCGGTCATGGCAACCGACGCCAAGGAGCGCCTGGCCCGGCTGTCGGTGCGCTACGGCGTGCCGCTGATCGAGGACGATGCCCAGGGCGATCTCTGTTTCACCGACGCACGGCCGCGGTCGCTGCGCTCGTTCGATCGCGACGCGGTGATCCTGCACTGCAGCTCGTTCTCGAAGACGCTGGCGCCCGGCTACCGCGTCGGCTGGATCGCCGCCGGCCCGCTCCTGGCTGAGATCATGAGCGCGCGCTTCGCCTCGACGGTCTGCGCGGCGACGCCGAGCCAGTTCGCGGTCGCCGCCTACCTCGAGCGCGGCGCACACGACCATCACCTGCGATCGTTGCGCAAGACGATCCGCGACAATCTGAGGCGGATGGCGACGCTCGTCTCGCGGACCTTTCCCGAGGGAACCGTGGTGAGCGCCCCTCGGGCGGGGACGGTCCTCTGGGTCGGTCTCCCCGAGGGCATCGACGCCATGGAGGTCCATACGCTAGCCGCCCGCCGCAACATCGGTCTGACGCCCGGTCCGATCTTCTCGGCGGCCGGAAGCTACGGCAACTTCGTGCGACTCAACGGCGCGGTGCTCTGGTCTCCTCGGATCCGAGAAGCGGTTGCCATGATCGGCGAGTTGGCATCGGCGCTCGCCGACGGGATGTCGCCCGAAGCGACCCTCGACTGGATGGAGATCCAGCACGGGCGGCCGGAACCGGCGTGAATTTCGGGGGCCTACCTACCCCTTCGGGTAGGGATAAATGCAGGAAGAAACTGGCTTATAGAGGGCGCACAATAAGCCACCCACCCGATCGGGTGTTGTTAGGGGTGCCCAACGGCCCCACTATTCGACTCTCGGAGCATTGAAGCGTGGCACCCCGGCGGTCGAGACCTGCAGTCCGCCGACCGAGGAAGCCGATTCTCTAATCTGTTGTCGTAGGTCTTCTCGGGGGGAAGGAATGATCAATCCAGAGCTTGACCGTATCGCTGGAACGCTTCGTCAGTTCGGTTTTCCCAGGAAGTTCGCAGTAGAGCTGTGCGCCGAGTGCAATCTCGCGTGCACGATGTGTCACCACCCGTTCATGCAGCGGCCGAAAGGCACGATGCCGATGCCTCTGTGGCAGAAGTGTGCCGATGAGATCGCGGCGACGGCGCCCTCGACCGAGGTCTGGTTCTCGTTCTGCGGCGAGCCGCTGCTCGAGCCGCAGCTGCTCCTCGAGATGCTGGCCTATGGCAAGAAGGTCGGCCTCCAGTCGCTCAACCTGAACACCAACGGGCAGCTGCTCACTCCGGACCTGGCCGGACCGATCCTGGACTCCGGACTCAATCTGATCGTTTTCGGCATCGATGGCCTCACCGCCAAGACCTACGAATCGGTCCGCGTGCTGGGGGACCACGAGACGCTGTACGCCAACGTCGAGCACCTGCTCGCCGAGCGGGCCAAGCGCGAGTCCGGTCCCGAGGTGCACGTCCAGTTCATCGTCATGGACGAGAACGAGGAAGAGCTGGACGCGTTCAAGGACTACTGGCTGGAGCGAGGTGCGATCGTCAAGGTGCGCAACAAGCTGAGTTGGGGCGGCACGTTCGGCACCCAGATGGAGGTGCCGGACGAGGAGCGGATCCCCTGTCCCTGGTCGCTGACGATGATGCATGTCTTCTGGGACGGGAGAGTGCCGAGGTGCCCCGGCGACACGGAAGGCGAAGAGGGTGCCGGCAACGCCTGGCACGAGCCCCTGGCCGTTCTCTGGGAGCGGCTCGGCGCCTACCGCCAGCTCCATCTGGAGCACCGATGGAACGAGCTGCCGGAACGCTGCCAGGACTGCAAGGACTGGATGACCGGCGCAGCGACGCGTCTCCGTCCAGAAGAGGGGCCGTTCGCCGAACCTCTGGAAGAGCCGGCGGAGCTCGAGGAGAAACGGGCCTAGGTGAAGACGCTCTTTCTCTGTGGCGCCGGCAACTCGGAAGGCGTACGCCTGGCCCTGAATATCAACCGGGAAGGGCGCCGCTGGGAGCGGATCGTGCTGCTCGACGACGATCCGGCCAAACACGGCCAGAACCTGCTCGGCGTCGAGATTGCCGGCTCCTTCGACGAGCTGGCGAAGGTCGATCCAGCGACCTCGGAGGTCGCTAGCCTGGTCGCTCGGACTACCAAGGGTCGCGTCGCCGCCCGCCAGCGGATCCTCGGTTTCGGCGTGCCGTTCGCCAGCCTGGTCAGTCCGGACGTGGACTGCCTCGGAGCGACGCTTCCGGGCGACGTCATGGTCTATCAGAACGCCACGATCGGCCCGGAGGTCTCGATCGGCGAGGGCTCGGTCGTCTTCATGGGTGGCGTGGTCGGTCACGAGAGCCGGCTCGGGCCGGGGTGCGTCGTCGCCTCGAACGCGGTGATCAACGCTCGGGTGGTCATGGAGCAAGGTGTCTACCTCGGGCCCAACGCGACCGTGATCTACGAGATCCAGATCGGGGAATGGGCCACGATCGGTGCCGGCTCGGCGGTGATCCACGACGTCCCGGCGGGGACGACGGTCATCGGTGTCCCCGGCGAAGTGCTGGCAACCGGTGGCTCGTCGGTTCCCATGGATGACAGCGCCATACCGGTAGCTCGAGAAGCCCCGTCGAACACTGTGGAAGCCGAGCTCGAAGAGGCCATCGCGGGCGTCTGGGCGCGGGTGCTGCGGGTGCCCAAGGTCGACGCTTGGGAGAACTTCTTCGACGCCGGTGGGACCTCGCTCCTGGCTCTGCAGGCCCGCCAGCAGATCGAGCAGACGACCATGCTTGAACTGTCGAACACCGACATTTTCAGATTTCCGACCGTGCGGGCGCTCGCCCGGCACCTGAGCGCGCAGAAGGGCGCTGCGGGCCGCGCGGAAGGAGCGGGGCTGGAGCGCGGTCGCGCTCGGCGTCAGGCGATGGCCCGGCGCCGGCGAGCTACGGTTCACTGACCGGTACCGTCCAGGAAACTGGACGGAGTCCGCCGTCGCGCCCGGATGCCACCAAGCTGCGCCGCGCGACGGAGGTCAGGCGGAGTAGGCCTGCTCGCTCATCCCGGGCGCCGGAGCTGACCGGAGACGCTCCCGGCACGCGTCCTGCTTGCCGGTATCCCAGACCCGATGGCTCGAGAGACACCGATCCTGCTCGGTTGCTGCTGGTTCCTGGTCGCCGCGGTGCTCGCGGGCGCCTCGGAGCCCGAGCAGGGATTCGCCGAGCTGGTCGACGTGCGAGTGGTCAACGTCGAGATCTTCGTCACCGACCGGAAGGGCGAGCCAATCCGCGGTCTCACCGCGGCCGACTTCGAGGTCTACGACGATGGCCGGCAGGTCGAGCTGACCCACTTCTTCGAGAAGAGCGAAACCGCTCACCGTGCCGCGAGCCCCGACCCGGCGATCGCCGAGCTGCCGACCACCCTCGAGGGCCGGCCGCCGTTGCTGGACGAGAAGCTGACCCTGGTGATCTACGTCGACAACTCGACCCTGATCGCCGCGCACCGCAACCGGGTCCTCGGTGACCTGATCGAATTCCTCGCGGCGCAGGCGGAGAGGACCGATCTCCGGTACAGCCTGGCCACCTTCGACACCGAGCTCGAGGTGCTGGTGCCGTTCTCCGACCGGGTCGAGCCGATTCTGGAGGGGCTCGCAGAGGTCCGGCGGAGCAGAACCGGCGGGTTGCGCGAGGTCGCCGAGCGACGCCAGGTGTTGCATACGCTCATCGATCTGCATCGCGAGCTGGGCGGCTGCGCCGAGAGCTGGTCGGCGATGGTCAGCACGATCGACGGCTTCGCGCAGACCATGTCCCGCCGGCTGATCGAAGCGCAGGGCGGACTGATCAGCCTCACCCGTTCGCTCAGCGGACTTCCCGGGCGCAAGGCGATCCTCTACCTGAGCGACGGCTTACAGCAGATGCCGGGTCTCGCCCTCCACGACTACATCGGCGAGCTCTGCCCGACGCGTACCCTGGAAGCCACCAGCAACGCCCTGGTGCACGATGAGAGCGCGCTCTTCGAGGAGCTGACCGCCTTCGCCAACACCCACTCGGTAACCTACTACCCGCTCGAGACCGCCGGTCTGAAGAGCCTGTCGATCGAGTCGGTCGAATGGGCTCCGGAAGACCACACGGTAATCGTCGGGACGGAGCAGATCGACTCGCCGCAGCCGGGGCCGCTGTACGGTTACAAGCCGTCGCCGCGCAACGATCAGGTGCGCGACGTCAACTACAAGGCTGGCCTCGCCATCATGGCCAAGGGGACCGGTGGCCAGGCGATCTTCAACTCGAACTCTCCCCGAGACCAGCTCGACCGGGTCGCCCGCGACTTCGACAACTACTACTCGCTCGGCTTCTCGCCGGCCGCCGGCTGGGACGGGGAGCGCCACAAGATCTTCGTTCGCCTGGTGGGCGAGGCGGCCAAGGGGAGATCGCTCCGCTACCGCAAGACCTATCAGGCGGTCTCGCGCGACGAGTGGATGGCGGAGCGGGCGGTCGGTGCCCTGGTACTCGGGCTGGAGGAGAACCCGCTCGGCATCGACGTCGACTTCGGCGACTCCGAGCTGGTCGATGGCGGAGCGCACCGGATTCCGCTCGAGATCTCGATCGGGCTCGACAGCCTGGTCCTCCTGGGCGAGCCGTTGGCGCGCGGCCTGGTCCGGGTAGTGGTGGTGGCGCCCGACCTCCGCAATCGTCGCTCGCCGGTTCGCGAGCAGCTCGTCCCGATCGAGCTGCCGCGGTCGATCGCCGGCTCGACGGCCCGACGCCGCTTGGTGGTCGAGCTCGAGCTGCGCTCCGGAGAGCACTGGATCGGCGTCGCGGTGCGCGACGAGATCGGCGCCGTGGCGTCGTATCTGAGGCGGCGGATCTCGCTCCCTTCGGAGGTCGTGCCGGCACCCATCGAAGAGCCGGTTCTGGCAGAGTAGGGACGCGATGAGACTCGTCGGCGCTCTCCTGTCCGGTCTATTGGCGTTCTCCGCCGCGGTCGCCCAGGAGGCGCCGCTGAGCTTCGGTGAGGCCGTCGACGTCCGCCTGGTGAATGTCGACGTCTTCGTCACCGACAAGCGGGGCAAACGGGTGTCGGGTCTGAGCCAGGAGGACTTCGTGGTCTACCAGGACGGCCGGTCGGTGGAGGTGACCAACTTCAGTCGGATCGTCGACCGGTCGACGGCGGCGGCGGTCGACTCGGTCGTGGAGCTCGACACGACTCTCGACGGGGAGCCCCTGGCCGGGATCGGCGAGCCCCTGACGGTGGTCGTCTACGTCGACAACTCGGCGCTGATGCCACCGCACCGGAACCGGGTGCTCGATGAGGTCGAGAGCTTCGTGATGGCGCAGGCGGCGGCCGGTCTCCGCTACATGATTGCGGTCTACGACCCCGGCCTGAAGATCCTGACCCCCGTGACCGTCGAGGCCGAGCGGGCGCGCGAGGTCCTCGGTCGAGTCGCGGAGATGCCGGCGCGGGGCTCGCAGGTGCGCTCCGAGCGCCGGCAGGCGATGAATCTGATCGAGGAGATCTACGTCTTGTTCCGCGACCTGGGGCGTGACCCGTGCCAGGCCGGGTGGGAGCAGATGATCGCCGCGGTCGACGTCTACGCCCAGATGGCCGGCAACCGGGTGCAGACCTCCCAGGCGGGGCTCCTCGGCCTGACCCGCTCGCTCGGCGGCATCCCGGGCCGTAAAGCGCTGCTCTATCTGAGCGACGGCCTCGAGCAGCGGCCGGGACTCGACCTCTACAGCTACCTGGGCGAGCTCTGCCCGCGGCGCGAGCAGGAGATGTTCGGCTTCATGACCCGCTGGGACGAGACCCGGACACTGCAGGAGCTGACCGAGCACGCCAACGCCCACCGCGTCACCCTCTACGCCCTCGACACCACCGGGCTGACCGGCTACTCGGCGAGCTCGGTCGAGTACAGCGAGCGCCTGTTCATGCCGTCGGCGCGCAACGACACGCTGCGAGTAAGCAACCTGCAGAGCTCACTGTTCATCATCGCCGACGAGACCGGCGGCAGGGCGTTTTTCAACGCCAACTCCCCGGAGCCGGAGCTGGCGCGGATGGCCGAGGACTTCCACGACTACTACTCGCTCGGCTTCGCGCCACCGACCGGCTGGGACGGCGAGAGCCACTCGATCCGCGTCGAGCTGGTCGGCGAGGCGGCGAAGGGCCGATCGCTGCGCTACCGGCAACGCTACCGGGCGATCCCCGACCAGGAGCGACTGGCCGAGCGCACCCTGGCTACCCTGGTGCTCGGCTGGCAGGACAACCCGCTCGGTACCGAGATCCGGCTCGGCGAGCAGCGGCCGGGAGAGGCGAAGACCTGGCTGGTGCCGGTCGAGATCGTCGTGCCGCCGGGAGCCCTGGGCACCTTGACCCGGCAGGAAGGCCAGAACCAGTTGATCCGGGTCCTGATGATGGCCGAGGACGACCAGGGGCGGCGCACACCGATGCGCGAGAAGGTCATCCCCCTCAGGCAGACCGAGGCCGAAGAGGCGGCTCAGGAGCCGCGCACGCTGGTGGTGAACGTCGAGCTCGAGAAGGGTCGGCACAAGATCGCGGTCGGCGTCCGCGACGAGATCAACCGCGTCGCATCGTTCCATCAGGCGACCGTAGAGGTCGGCAGCAAGGCCGCGGTGTCGGACTCCTAGGCCGCCTTCGGCAGCCCGCCGGTCAACTTCAGGAACCAGCGCATGCAGCGGTGCGCGGGGTCAACCGGCGCACAGAACATCATCGGGCAGCCTCCCGGGATGACCCGGATGCCGTGCTCCTCGCAGAGTCGCACCGCCTCGTCCGAGACGCTGCCGCGGCCGAAGGAGCGGTGCATCCAGACCCGCTCGATGCCGAGCTCCGCGCACTCCCGAACCACCTCCGGAGCGGCCTCCGGGCAGGTGGCGATCACCACCGCGTCGACGTTGCCTGGGATCGCCGCGAGCCGTGGGTAGCAGCTGTCTCCTTCGACGGTCTCGGTCTTCGGATTGACCGCGAAGACCTCGTAGTCGGTCGCACGGAGCTTGCGATAGATGGCGTTGGCCGCCTGGTTCTTTGAGCGCGAGACGCCCGCCACCGCGATGCGCTTCTGTTCGAGGAAGTCGCGAACGGCCGCTTCCAGAGGAGTGGTTGTCATCGGGGATCCCTCCGCGGTGATCGTCGCAGGCCAGGATCGGAGACGAAACACCCGTTGGTGCGGGCAGGCGCGACCGGAGACGGCCGCTACAATCGCCGGCGTGTGGAAGCCCCCCGAGCGGATCAAGCACGACCTCCCGGACGCCCGGTGGCCGGATCGCAACGAGGCGGTCGGGTCCAAGCTCTTCAGCCCGCTCGAAGTCGGCTCGGTGACCCTTGCCCAGCGGACCTGGGTGCCGGCGATGGTGCCGTGGCGAGCGACCGAGGAGGGGTTTGTCACCGAGGAGATCCTCGAATGGTACGAGCGCTTCGCCCACGGCCGGCCAGGGGCGATCGTGGTCGAGGCGACTGGCATTCGAGACATCCCGAGCGGCCCGCTCCTGCGCGTCGGCCACGACCGGTTCGTTCCGGGACTCTCCGAGTTGGTCGAGACGGTGCGGAGGGCGAGCGGCGACGAGACCCGCCTGTTCATCCAGATCATCGACTTCCTGACCATTCGGCGGCGGCCCGACCCCGAGAAGTTCTTGCGCCGCTACCTGCGGCTGACCGATCGGCATCGCCGGGCGGTCGGCAGCGAGCTGTCCGACGACCAGGTCCGGGAGGCGCTCCTCGAGCTGCCGGACGGCGCCCTGGATGACGTCCTGGACGAGCGGGAGCTGGAGTCGCTCCGCTTCGGCTACCGCGAGCGGGTGACCGATACCCATCTCGAGCACATCCGCGAGCTGCCCGAGATCCTGCCTGGCCTGTTCGCCGACGCCGCCGAGCGCGCGGCCGAGGCCGGCTTCGACGGCGTCGAGCTCCATTACGCGCACGCCTACACCATGGCCTCGTTCCTATCGGCACGCAACCGACGGGCCGACGGCTACGGCGGCTCGCGGGAGAACCGCGTGCGGCTGCCGCTCGAGGTCTTCAGCGAGGTGCGGCGGCGGGTAGGCGACGGCTACACGGTCGGCTGCCGCTTCCTGGCGAACGAGTGCATCGAGGGTGGCAGTGGGGTGGACGACGCGGTCTTCTTCGGCCGCGAGCTCGCCCGCGCCGGGATGGACTTCCTGTCGCTGTCGCGGGGCGGCAAGTTCGAGGACGCCAAGCAGCCGAAGATCGGCTGGGCGGCGTATCCCTACACCGGCCCGAGCGGCTACGAGTGCATGCCAACCGCGATCTCCGATGCTCGCGGACCGTTCGGCCGCAACCTCCAAGCGGTCGCGCGCGTGCGCGCCGGGGTGCGCGCGGCCGGGCTCGACACGCCGATCGTGGTCGCCGGCGGGATCTGCACGTTCGACCAGGCCGAGGCGGCGCTGACCGACGGTACCGCCGACGTCGTGGCCGCCGCCCGGCAGAGCCTCGCCGACCCCGACTGGTTCCGCAAGATCCGGCTCGGCCGCGGCGACGAGGTACGCCGCTGCGTCTACACCAATTACTGCGAAGGACTCGACCAGAAGCACAAGCAGGTGACCTGTCAGCTCTGGGACCGCGAGGCTCTCGACGAGCCCGGGCTCCGTCGCAGCGTCGATGGCCGCCGCCGGCTGGTCGCGCCCGCCTGGCGGGATAGCTCCGATCGATGAAACCTCGAGGCGCCCGCCTGCGTCCTAACGAGTGAGACCATCTCTCACGGGGGTAGCGTATGACTCGAAGTACGGCGCTCAAGGTACTGGTGCTCGGTCTGTTGATGGCCTGTCCGGCAACCGCCGGAGCCGACTTTCGGCTGGAGAAGGAGCTGGAGCTGGCGCCGGGAGGGCTCCTGATCGTCGACGCCGAGGGGGGGCGGATCTCGGTCGAGGGTGGCGCTACCGACGGAGTCCACGTCCTGGTCACCTCGACCCGTAGCGATATCGAGGAGCGCTATCGCTTCTCGTTCGAATCGAGTGGCGAACGGGCGAAGATCGAGGCCGACAGGCGAGGCCTGGGCTGGTTCAACTGGGGCGACGGAGGCCTCCGGTTCGAGATCCGCGTGCCGACCGAGACCTCGGTCGACCTCGAGACCTCGGGAGGACGGATCGAGGTCGAGGGGCTCGAGGGCGAGGTACTGCTCGACACCTCGGGAGGCCGGATCGAGATCTACGACGTTCGGGGTGACGTCGACGCGCATACCTCGGGCGGGCCGATCACCGCCGAGGAGATCGTGGGCAGTCTGCGCGCTCACACGTCGGGAGGCTCGATCTCGGTCGAGCGCGTCACCGGTGACGTTTTTGCCAACACCTCCGGCGGCTCGGTCGTACTGGAAGAGATCGGCGGTCACGCGGAGGCCAAGAGCTCGGGCGGCTCGATCAGCGTCCGATTCTCGGCGGGCAATGGTGAGGGCGGCACCCTGTCGACCTCAGGCGGGACCGTGACCGCGTACGTCGACGAGACGGTCTCGCTCGACATCGACGCCTCGACGACCGGCGGCAGGGTGACGCTCGATGTTCCGGTGGCGGTCCGCGGCGCGGTCAGCAAGCGCTCGGTCCAGGGCGAGCTGAACGGCGGCGGCCCGACCCTGCGGATGCGCTCGAGCGGCGGCAGCATCCGACTGCGCGGTATCTGATCGCATCGAAGCCCACCGGTTCCCTCGGCGCAGGGCGCGCGAGCGCGCTCGGTTTGACCTCAGAGCTATCATAGTGATATCATGAAGATATCACGACAGAGGGGGAACCACGATGATTCACGAGATAGAGAAGAGGGCGCCCAACGGCATCCTGATCCTGCTGCTCCTACTGATAGTGATCGCGCTCACCATCTGGAGAGTGATCAAAGCCGCGGTCTGGCTGGGGGAGTACGGCGGCGAGGCCGGCTGGCTCATCGGTCTGGTCGTGCTGCTGGTGGTCGAGATCTTCCTCCTCGCCGGTCTCTTCACCGTGGCGCCGAACGAGGGGCGTGTTCTGCAGCTCTTCGGCAAGTACGTCGGCACCGCCAAGGAGCCGGGGCTGCGGTGGGCGAACCCGTTCTACACCAAGAAACGAGTCTCCATGCGGGTGCGCAACTTCGAGACCGGAAAGCTCAAGGTCAACGATCAGCGCGGCAACCCGATCGAGATCGCAGCGGTAGTGGTGTGGAAGGTGATCGACACCGCCGAGGCGGTGTTCGAGGTCGACGACTACCAGCACTACGTGCAGATCCAGAGCGAGGCGGCCGTCCGCGGCATGGCGACCGAGTACCCGTACGACGTCTTCGAGGAGGGCGACATCTCACTGGTCAGCCACACCGGCGAGATCTCGGAGAAGCTCAAGAAGCAGGTGCAGGAGCGGCTGGGGAAGGCGGGCGTCAACGTCACCGAGACGCGTATCAGCCATCTGGCCTACTCGCCGGAGATCGCCAGCGCGATGCTCCAGCGTCAACAGGCGGCGGCGGTGATCGCGGCCCGCAAGAAGATCGTCGAGGGCGCGGTCGGTATGGTCGAGAATGCGCTCGAGCTGCTCTCGGAGCAGCGCGTCCTCGAGCTCGACGAGGAGCGCAAGGCGAACATGGTGAGCAACCTGCTGGTGGTGCTCTGCAGCGACAGCAGGCCGCAGCCGGTGGTCAACGCGGGAAGCCTCTATTGAGGGGACCGGGCACGCGGCACGGGTAGCCGATCGTGGCCAAGCGCAAAGCCATCCTGATTCGGCTCGACCCGAAGGTGCACGACGCCGTCCGGCGTTGGGCCGACGACGAGCTCCGGAGCTTCAACGCGCAGGTGGAGTTCCTGCTCCGCCGGGCACTCCGGGACGGGGACCGGCTCAGGGAGCGCCGGCGGCGGACGTGACCGGTGGTCAGCGCGGGCCGGTGGTCTCGAGGCCACCGAGGGCGATCCCGGGGGGCCCTTCGTCCAGGCAGTAGAAAGCGTGCAGCCTGCCGCTCTCCACCAGCTCGACCGGCACGCCGTCGATGTTCTCCGGGATCGCCCTGGCGATCTCCGGTCGCGACTCCTCCATGTGGACCCTCACGACCACCCGGTCGGAATCGCCGGCGCGGCCGATGCCGATCGCGGTGACTCCCGGTAGCGCCAGGACACCGTTCTCGATCCGCTCCTGCACGCGCATCGCGAGTCGCTCCTGCCGGTCGAAGCGGTCCTCGAGCCACGGATCGCCGAAGCTGGTCACCGGGTCGCAGCCGACCAGCTCGGCCGCGCCCTTCGGCTTCATCTTCTTGACCGCCTTCATGACGCCCTTCATCAGATTGGCGGCCGTGAAGAGACTGTTACCGGCAAAGAGCAGGCCCACCGCCCGCGGACACTGCTCGACGTCTTCCCAGATGACCGAACCCGAGTCACCGCCGGCAGAGAAGGGCTTGTTGCCGGTCGATTCGACCAGCATGACCTTGGAGAAGCGGATCTGGACCTCCTCGGCGTCGGGGGAACACCCGGTAGGAAAGGTGACATTGCCGGTCACGTTGAGGTCGGTGACCACCCCGCGCGTCACGGCGGTGGTGCGGCCGCTCTTGACCACCTCCATCCCGAGCTTCGCTTTGGCGATCTGGTTGCCCGGCACTCCGATGCCGATCAGCGCGCCGTCGGCGACGACCTGATTGAGATCGGTCTCGGCGATGGCCGCGTCGACCCTGTTGTTGCCGTTGAACTTGAGCTTCTTGAGACCGCTCAGGGTGCCCACCGTGTCGTCGCTGGAGAGGTTGCACTTGAGATCGTTCGGGCCAGGCTGGCTGACCGCCTCGCCGGCCTGGGCCTGGTTGACGCGTGCGAGAACGTGGTTGTTGCTCAGGATGAAGTAGCGGCCCTCCTTCATGAGCAGGGCACCGAGGGTGCCGCCGCAACAGGAGAGCAGGCTGACGTCGTTGACGTTGCCGCCCGAGGTCCCGAGCTCGATCGGCCTGCCCTGACGCTTCCGGTGCTTCTTCGGTCCCTGCGCGGCGGCGGCGTCGAGATCTCCGGGACCCGCGTCCGTCTGCGCCGACGCCCCGCTGGTAGGAGTCCCGATCAACAGCAGCGAGACGAGCACTCCCAGGAGGGGACGGCCCGGGCGAAACAAGGCGACGTTGTGTCTCATTCTTCGTTCTCCCACACTCTTGGACGCCGGTGGCTCGGTCACGGTGGCCGAGGAGGTTAGCACGTGCCGCCCGCCCGGGTGGCGCGTGGATCGCGAGTCGGGTGTAGACAGGAAGACGCCCTGACAGGAAGGAGGACACCATGCGCAGGATCTTCGTGCTCGGGGTGCTGGCGGTCGTCGTGGCGACCGCTGGTGGCACCCAGTGGGCCCGCGCGAGTGCGGTCGAGCAGGTGACGCTCGATCTCGAGGGATTCGCGAAAGGGCAGATCGTCTCCAGCGTGCCGCATCCCGGAAGTGATCGGACGATCCGCATCGTCGGCATCAACCCGCACTTCTCGCAGAACGCGGCCGTGATCTTCGACTCCGCCGACCCCAGCGCCAATGACGTAGACCTGGGGACTCCCCATCGGGACTTCGACTTCCCGATCGATTCACCCAATCCGATTCCAGGGCCGGGTGAGGGTGAGGGTGGGCGCCGAGGGGAGCTCTGCCAGAACGATCGGCATCTCGGCAAGCTGCTGATCGTCGATGACGACCTGGCGCCCGCCGCCGCCGACGGGCGGGTCGCGGTCCCGGACGACGAGGGGCACGCAGGCGCCCGGCTGCTGATCGACTTCGCGGATCTCGGCGAGGTGACGATCCACGACCTGGCGATCATCGACGTCGAGGAGCCGGACGCGGTCATCTGGCTCTACAGCGTCGGCATCGAGGAGCGGCAGCGGCGGGCGCGCAAGAAGCAGGTCCTGGCTCGCTACCGCGTCCATACGGACGACAACGGCGTCGCCATGCTGTTCGATCCGGAGCTACGCGAGGCCTCGGAGGCCGGCTGCCACGTCAGTCTGATGTCGCGTCGGCACGGAGAGCCCCTCGAGCCGGTCGAAGGCGTCAAGTGCATCGAGGCGGTCTTCAGCGGCTCCGGCGGGATCGCGAGACTCACCTACTCGGTCGCCGGCGAAGCCGGCGGATAGTCGCGCCTCAGGCGGCCATCGCCTCTTCCGGCTCGGGCTCGGTCAGCTCGGGACGCTTGCCGGCCTCGATCTCCCGGTGCTCACGGGCGATGGCGCGGACGACGAAGAGCCAGCCCACGACCACCAGCACGTTGAAGAGGGCGAAGCCGCGCGCGTCGAGGCTCAGGATCGTGGTGCCGACGAAGACCACGAGAGCCGAGCCGACGTCGCCGACCCGGTGACAGAAGCTGTCAATCGCCTGTTTGGCCTTGTACTTGATGTCGCGCGAGGTCGGCAGATAGAGCATCTGCACCGTGGTCTTGTTGACCGAGTAGTCGGAGGCGTTCTCGAGGGTCTTGCCGAACCGCACGTACTGCAGGATCGGTAGGAAGAGGACCAGACCATAGGTTCCCAGGGCGATCACCGGCAGCCAGAGCAGGCCCGCCCGAACGCCGCCGAACTTCACCAGCCGGCTGACGACGAAGAGCTGGAGGAACATCCCCAGCAGGTTCACCCAGCGGAAGAAGCCGGCGTAGAAGTTGCCGATCGTCGAGCGAACGAACGCCTGCTGAGCTTCGGCCGAGGCAGGGTCTCCGAGGTCCCGATCACCGAACCGGAGCTCGGTTCCGGCCGCCTCGGCTTGCGCGACCGCCAGCTCGACCTGTGTGTCGCCGTAGTCCTCGACCAGACGGCCGAGGATGTACTCACCGGTGGTATTGACCAGATTGAGCAGCAGGATCACCAGCGCCAGATACCAGAGGTAACGGTGCTCCTTCAGGAGACCGAACGCGAGCTTCTCGCGCTCCTTCTTCGCCTTGCGCTCGGCCAGCCACTCCGCGAGCGAGCTCTGGCTGACCTGGATCTGGCGCCTTCCCCAGACCGCGAGCGAGATCAGGTTGGTGATCACGATGCAGGCGCCCAGTAGGGCAGCCGCCAGCAGCAGCATCTCGAAGATGCCGAGGAACTCCAGCAGCCGCTCGGCAAGGTCCGAGCCGAAGAACGCGCCCAGCATGCCGCCGAATCCGACCAGCGGGAAGAGCCGCTTGCCGGCCTCGTTGCTGTAGACGTCGTTGGCGTAGGACCAGAACTGGGCGACGACCATGACGTTGAAGATGCCGACCCAGACGAAGAAAGCCATTCCCAGGTAGGGCACCCCCACCCGGCCGAGGATCCAGAACCCGACCAGGCAGACGATGAAGATGGAGGTGACGATGGTGATCAATCGCGTGCGCTCGTAACGCGACACCAGCTTGGCGTACCCCTGGACCAGGAAGTAGAGGAGGACCGCCATCACCGCCACGAGGTAGCTCTTCACCTCGGCGCCGCCCTCCTGCAGGATCAGAGCTTCGCGAACCGGTTTGATCAGGTAGTAGGCGGTGAACAAGAGGCCGACGAGCAGACCCATGGAGAGCGTCAGCCAGCCCTCGCCCGCGCGCACCTGGGTGAAGATACCGAGGAAGCGCTCGAGAAGATTGGGTTGGGTGCGCTGTTCGCTCACGCCGAGCCTGCCGTTGGGCGCCCTGCTATGCTGAAGCTACCGTCGACGTCCGCCGAAGGTTGGTGGAAACGAGCGGCGGAGGCCGCCAGGGAGGAGCATGCATGAGCGAGACAGTCGTCATCGACGTGACCGGCAGGGTGACGATCGGACCCGACGCGATGATGCGCGATGCCATCCACGAGGCTGTCAACGAGGGCGCCCGGAACATCGTGCTCAACATGGAGCGCGTGACCAAGCTCGACTCCTCCGGAATCGGCGAGCTGGTGGCGGCGCACACCACCATCAGCAGTCAGGGTGGTCGACTCCTGCTGGTCGGGCTGTCCGACAAGATCGCTTCGGTGCTCCAGATCACCAATCTGCTCGGTGTGCTCGAGCTCTATTCGGACGCGGACGCGGCCCTGGCGACGCTCGAAGGCGGCTGAGGGAGACCAGTGCAACGCGGTCGTCGGGAGCATCCGAAACGATGCTACCAGCCTGGCGTCTACCGCCGCGGCTCGGAATCTGCCGTCTGCCGGTCGAGAACTTCGAGCACCAGCTCGCGCCGGATCAGCAGCTCCGAGGTGTGGCCCTTGGCATACCGCCCGACCGCCTGGCGGATCGCCTCGTCCGAGACGGTTCGGAGCCGACGCTGGAGCTCACGGCTACAGCCGACGATCCGCTCCGGGGCCGGCAGCTCTTCCTGCCCGGCGAAGCTGCGGGTGTGGTCGATCAGCCACACCCTGCCGTCGCCGTCGATCAGGATGTTGCCCGGGTTGCGATCGATGTTGGCGATCAGATTGTCGAAGACCTCCATGTCGCTGATCTGCCTACCGAAGTACTCCCGGTCGGCGGGCTCGCGCCCTGCCGCTCGCTGGTCGGCGTAGGTACTGGCATTCTCGATCCAGATCTGAAGGCTGCCGCCCTTGCGTCGGACGACCGGCGGCACGGTGTCGAGGCCGAGCAGTGTGGCCAGCTCGTAGGCCGCCAGCTCGGACAGATACGAGTCGACGAAGCCGCCGGTCGGCGTGTCCTTGACCTCGTATCTTTTGCGCAGGATCGCGTGGGCTCGATGCTCCCCCTGGCGTAGGGTCACCAGGCGGTTCTCCTTGCTCGTGCCGAGGGTCATCCGCTCCATCGCGACGATCTCGGCACTGCGCAGGAACTCTTCGACCTCTTCGTAGGTCCCGAAAGGTAGGAGGTTGCCATCGGGATCGTAGAACCGCGCCGACTCGCCGCCGGTCCAGACATCGGAGCCGAGCGCGAGCCGGGCGGCGATGACCATCATCAGAACGGCGGTTACGCGGACTCGAGGTCGCATCGAGCGATTCTCCCTGGGACTACCGAAATACTATCCCTTGACGACGTTCGGAGGCGTGGCGATACGGTTGACTGTGATCATTCGTCTGCTGATCTTGCCGAGCCCGGTAGTGGCCTCGCCGAGCCGCGTCGAGATTGCCTTCGGGGAAGACGACGCCGGCCGGATCGCGGCAGTCGTCCTCGGACGGGCGAGTCACGATACCCACGCCCGGCGGTAGGAGTAGCGTGGCGGTCCGAGGCGCGTTGCGCCCTCGCCCGTGCGCTGCTACCTTCCGACTGGCGATGCGGGGGTTTCTGACGGTGGTCGTGCTGGTGCTGGCGGCCGCCGCCACCGGTGCCGAGACCGCGCGCTATCGCATCCCCCGCATCGATCTGCCGGTGCAGCTCGACGGCCGCCTCGACGAGCCCGCCTGGCGGGACGCGCTGGTTTTCGGGCTCCCCTACGAGACGCGGCCGGGCGAGAATGTCGAGGCGCCGGTGCGGACCGAGTGCCGCCTCTTCTACTCGCCGAGCCACCTCTATTACGGCTGCCACGCCTACGATCCCGCGCCGGAGCGGCTTCGAGCCCGATACGCCGACCGCGATCTCTCGTTTCCGTCCGACGACGCGATCGGGATCGCGCTCGACCCGTTCAACTCGAAGAACCGCGCCTTCATCTTCGACGTCAATCCGCTCGGCGTCCAGATCGATCGTGTCTTCACCGAGGCGTCCCAGCGGTCCGATCAGACCTGGAACGCGATCTGGGACTCGGCCGGCCGCGTGGTCGAGGACGGCTACGTGGTCGAGGTCGCGATTCCGTTTTCGTCACTCCGGTTTCCGAAGAGCGAGGGCGAGCAGGTCTGGGGGTTCAACTTCCGTCGCTACATCCCGCGCGAGGTCTTCCGGCGGGTGGCGATCACCCCGTACGACCGCTCGAATCCGTGCCTGCTCTGCCAAGAGGTCGAGCTGGTCGGCTTCGAGGGCGTCGACCCGGGCAAGAACCTCGAGGTGACCCCGACCCTGACCGGCATCCGGACCTCGGAGCGCACCGACTTTCCGGACGGCGAGCTCGAGTCCGGCGATCCGGACTTCGACCCCGGGCTGAGCGTCCGCTGGGGTTTCACCAACAACCTGCAGCTGAGCGGCACGATCAATCCGGACTTCTCCCAGGTCGAGGCCGACGTGGCGCAGCTCGACGTCAACGAGCAGTTCGCGCTCTTCTTCCCCGAGCTGCGGCCGTTCTTCCTCGAGGGCAACGACTTCTTCGGTACGCCCTCGCGGATCGTCTTCACCCGTACGCTCGCCGATCCCGACTGGGGTCTCAAGCTGACCGGCAAGCAGGGACGTCACGCCATCGGTTCCTTCGTCGTTCGCGACGGTCAGACCAACTTCCTCTTTCCCGGCTTCGAGGGGTCGGACTCCGAGACGGTGGATCTCGAGAACACGACGTCGGTCGTCCGTTACTCGCGGGACGTCGGCGGCGAGTCCTCGCGGGTTGGGATGATCGTCACCGATCGTCGCGGTGGCGACTACTCGAACTCGGTCGCCGGGGTCGACGCGTTCCTGCGGCTGACCACGGCTGACTCGCTCGAAGTGCAGTACCTTCGCTCCGAGACCGAGTACCCGGAGGAGGTGGCCCGCGACTTCGACCAGCCACTCGGTTCGTTCGACGGTGCCTCACTCTTGGTCTCGTACGCCCACGATCCACGCAACTGGTCGCTCGAAGCGAGCTATCGCGACGTGAGCGACGGCTTCCGGGCCGATTCCGGCTTCCTCCGCCGGATCGATTTCAGGGAGGCCGAGGTCGAGGTCGATTACGAGTGGTTCGGGGACAGCGACCACTGGTACACCAACTTCGAGATCGGCAGCGAGTGGGAGCGTACCGAGACCCGGGACGGCTTCCTGCTGGAGGACACCTGGGGCGCCTATGCCGGCTTCCAGGGACAACTCCAGTCGAGCGTCTGGCTGGAGGTCGAGACCGGTGAGCGGACGTTCGAGGGCGTCTTCTTCGATCAGGACGCGATCCGGCTGTTCGCCTTCGTGCGTCCGGCGCGGGCGTTCGAGATCGGCTTCGAGATCGAGGCCGGCGACGGCATCGACTTCGACGAGGTGCGGCCCGGTGACGAGCGCGAGATCGAGGTCTGGGCACGGACGACGGTCGGCCGTCACTTCCGGGCGAACCTCTTTCACACCCGCCAGGAGCTCGACATCGAAGCCGGCAACCTGTTCACCGCCGACCTGAGCGAGCTACGTCTGGTCTACCAGATCAACTCGAGGTCGTTTCTGCGCCTGATCGCGCAGTACGTGCAGGTCGATCGCGATCCGGATCTCTACTCCGAGCTCGTCGAGCCTTCGACCGACGAGCTGTTCGGCCAGTTTCTCTTTTCCTACAAGCTGAACGCCCGCACCGCGGTCTGGGCCGGGTATACCGCGAACTACCTCGATGAGGCGGGCTCCGGCCTGACCGAGACCGGAAACTCGGTCTTCTTCAAGCTGAGCTACGCCTGGCAACCCTAGTCGCGGCCGATAGAATCGTCGTGTCGGCGAAAAGCCAGCTATGAAGATCGTCAGCATCGGGGGTGGTCCCGCCGGCCTCTACTTCGCCATCTTGATGAAGAAGGCGAATCCGGGCTGCGAGATCAGGGTGGTGGAGCGCAACAAGCCGGACGATACGTTCGGCTTCGGGGTCGTCTTCTCCGACGAGACCCTCTCGAACTTCGAGGAGGCCGACCCGGAGAGCTACCGCGCGATCACCGACAACTTCATCTACTGGCGCGACATCGAGACCTTCTACGGCGGCACCTGCACGGTGTCGACCGGCCACGGCTTCTCGGCGCTGTCGCGCAAGAGGCTGCTGCTGATCCTGCAGGAGCGCTGCCGGGAGCTGGGGGTCGAGCTCGAGTTCGAGCGCGAGGTGAGCTTGCTCGACGAGTTCGCCGATGCCGACCTGGTCCTGGGAGCGGACGGCGTCAACAGCACCGTCCGCGAGATGTATCGCGAGTACTTCCGGCCGCGGATCGACTGGCGGCACTGCCGCTTCTGCTGGCTCGGCACCGACAAGCCGCTCGAGGCGTTCACGTTCATCTTCCACGAGAGCGAGCACGGCCTCTTCCAGGTCCACGCCTACCCGTTCGAAGACGGGCTCGGCACCTGGATCGTCGAATGTCACCAGGACGTCTACGACCGCGCCGGCCTGGTACAGGAGGACGAGGAGGCGACCGTCGCCTTCTGTCAGGAGATGTTCGCGCCCTGGCTCGACGGCCATCGCCTGCTTGCCAACCGCTCGCTCTGGCGGAACTTCCCGACCATCAAGTGCGCGACCTGGCGGCACGACAACGTCGTCCTGCTCGGTGATGCCGCCCACACCGCGCACTTCTCGATCGGCTCGGGCACCAAGCTGGCGATGGAGGACGCGGTGGCGCTCGCCGAATCGTTCCGTGACCACGGCACCGACAACGTTGCCGCGGTGCTGGCGGCCTACGAAGACGCCCGCTGGGTCGACGTCATCAAGACCCAGAAGGCGGCGCAGACCAGCCTCGAGTGGTTCGAGAACTCGGCCCGGTATCTCGGCCAGACGCCGGTGCAGTTCACGTTCAATCTGATGACGCGCTCGAAGCAGATCACCTACGACAACCTCGCCGCACGCGATCCGAAGCTGGTGAGCGAGGTCGCCGAGTGGTACCGGCAGGACGTCGGCGCGCCCCGGGCGTCCGACGGCTCGACGCCACCGCCGATCTTCACCCCGTTCGAGCTGCGCGACATGAGGCTCGCCAACCGCATCGTGGTCAGTCCGATGTGTCAGTACTCGGCGACCGACGGTCTGCCGAACGAGTGGCATCTGGTCCATCTCGGCAGCCGGGCGATCGGCGGCGCCGGCCTGGTGGTCACCGAGATGACCGACGTCCTGGCCGAGGGCCGGATCACCCACGGCTGTGCTGGCATGTACTCGGCCGAGCACGCCGCCGCCTGGAAGCGGATCGTCGACTTCGTCCACGAGCGCTCGCCCGCGAAGATCGCGATCCAGCTCGCCCACGCCGGCCGCAAGGGCTCGGTCCGTCACCCGTGGCACGGGGACGACGTGCCGCTGACCGCGGACGAAGGCGCCTGGGAGACGTTGGCGCCGTCGGCGCTGCCGTTCCGGCCCGACTGGCCGACGCCGCGCGAGATGACCCGCGGCGACATGGACCGGGTGCGCGACGCCTTCGTCCGGGCGACACGGTTCGCGGAGGACGCCGGCTTCGACATGATCGAGCTCCACATGGCGCACGGCTACCTGCTGTCGAGCTTCATCTCGCCGCTCTCCAACCGGCGCTCCGACGAATACGGCGGCAGTCTCGAGAATCGGATGCGCTATCCGCTGGAGGTCTTTCGAGCGATGCGCGATGCCTGGCCGGAGACCAGGCCGATGTCGGTGCGGATCTCGGCCACCGACTGGATGGACGACGGTACCGGCGTCACGGTCGCAGAGTCGGTCGAGCTCGCGCGGCTCCTCCAGACCGAGGGATGCGACATCCTGGACGTCTCCTCGGCCGGCAACTCGCCCGACTCCGAGCCGCTCTACGGCCGGATGTACCAGGTGCCGTTCGCCGAGAAGATCCGCCACGAGGCGGGCATCCCGGTCGCCGCGGTTGGTGCGCTCCTGGGCGCCGACCACGCCAACACCGTCCTGGCCGCCGGCCGGGCCGACCTGGCGGTGATGGCGCGCCCGCACCTGCGCGAGCCGTATCTGACCTTGACCGCCGCGTCGGACTACGGCTACCCCGACCAGACCTGGCCCGGCCAGTACCTCGCCGGTAAGCCCCCGAAGAAGGACTCGGGGACAGGGAAGTGATCTCCATCGACCTCGAAAGTGGATAACCTGTCGCCGTGACCGAGTACCGCAGCACCAAGCTCCCCGACGGCCGGCTCCGAGTCGAGGTCCCCTACCGGGGGACCGAGCTGCTCAGCCAGCCGATGTACAACAAGAGCTCCGCCTTTACTGCCGAAGAGCGCTGCACGTTCCACCTCGACGGCCTGCTGCCGGACGTCGTCAGCACCATGCAGCAGCAGGCCGAGCGGGTCTACGAGAACATCTGCCGCAAGGACGACCCGCTCGAGCGCTATATCGGCATGATGGCGCTCCAGGACCGCAACGAGCACCTGTTCTACAAGCTGCTGCTCGAGCACCTCGACGAGTTCCTGCCGATCGTCTACACCCCGACCGTCGGCCAGGCGTCGAAGATGTTCAGCCACATCTTCCGGCGCGGGCGCGGGCTCTGGATCACTCCGGCGCACCGGGGGCGCATCGCCGAGGTGCTGCGCAACAGTCCGTTCTCGAACGTCCGCATGTCGGTGGTCACCGACAACCAGGCGATCCTCGGTATCGGCGACCAGGGGGCGGGCGGCATCGTCATCCCGATCGGCAAGCTGTCGATCTACTGCGCCGCGGCCGGGGTCCACCCGAGCCAGGTGATGCCGATCAGCCTCGACGTCGGTACCGACAACGAGAAGCTCCTCGACGACCCGCTCTACATGGGCTGGCCCGAGTCGAGACTGCGGGGCGACGCCTACGCCGAGCTGGTGGACGAGCTGGTCGAGGCGATGGCCGAGGTTTTCCCGGGGGTGCTCCTCCAGTGGGAGGACTTTTCGAAGAGCAACGCCTTCGAGCTGCTCGAGCGCTACCGCGATCGGATCCTGTCGTTCAACGACGACATCCAGGGGACCGGCGCGATGACGCTCGCCGGCCTGATCGGCGCCTGCCGGATCGGTGGTCAGGAGCTGGCCGCGCAGCGGGTGGTGATCGTCGGCGGAGGCGCGGCCGGTATCGGCATCGGCCAGCAGCTCAAGTCCGCCCTCGTGACCGCCGGGGTCGAGGGCGACGACCTGACCCGGGCGATTGCGGTGCTCGACTCGCGCGGCCTGATCGTCGACGACCGCGAGCGCCTCGACGCCTACAAGGGGGCGCTGGCGTGGCCCGCCGAGCTGGCGGCCGCCCACGGCCTGGTGGAGGACCGGAGCCTCGAGGCGGTCGTCGCGCGGCTCGAGCCGACCGTGCTGATCGGCACCTCGGGTCAACCGGGGCTCTTTTCGGAGGAGCTGGTGCGCGCCGTCGCGCAGAACGCCGAGCGGCCGATCGTCTTTCCGCTGTCGAATCCGACCGCCAACGCCGAAGCCCGCCCCGAGGAGCTGGTCAGGTGGACCGGGGGCCGGGCGTTGATCGGCACCGGCAGCCCGTTCGACCCGGTCGTCTGGGACGGCCGCGAGATTCACATCGGTCAGGGCAACAACGCTTTCATCTTCCCGGGCGTCGGCTTGGGAGCGCTGGTCGCCGAAGCGAGCGCGGTCACCGACGGCATGTTCACGGCCGCCGCGCAGGCGCTGGCCGACGCGCTGACACCCGACGAGATGAAGCGCTCGCAGGTCTACCCGGAAGTGGCGCGGCTGCGTGAAGTGACTCGACGAGTAGCGGTGGCCGTGGTGCGTCAGGCTGACCTCGATGGCGTCGGCCGCCGGTTCGACGACGAGGCGCTCGACGAAGTGGTCGCCGAGGCGATGTGGTCGCCGGCCTATCCCGAGCTGGTGCCGGTATGACGTCTTCCTTCCGAGCGACGATCACGGTCCGGTTCGGCGATGTCGATCGCGCCGGTATCGTCTACTTCCCGCGCTTCCTGAACTACATCCACATCGCGCTCGAGGAGTACTTCTCGAAGGTGGTCGGCATCGACTATCCGGTGCTGATCAAGGAGCATCGATTGGCCTACCCGACCGTCCATCTGGAGATGGACTTCATGCGCCCGCTCCGGTACGGCGACCGGGTCGGCGTCGAGGTGAAGCCCGAGAAGATTGGTACCACCTCGGTGACCTGGACCTACAGGCTCTTCCGCCCGGGCGAGGACGAGCCGGCCGCCGTCGGCCGGCAGGTGACCGTCAACACCAACATGGACACGTTCGAGAAGTTCGAGATCCCCGAGTGGCTGCGGAAGCGGTTGGTCACGTGAGCGACCCGTGAACACGCGGGTCATCGTCGTCGGTCTGGTCCGCAACCAGCGCGACCAGCTCCTCCTCTGCCGGATGAGCGACGATCGGGGCGTCTTCCCGGGCAAGTGGGGACTGACCGGTGGCGGTGTCGAGCCGGGCGAGCGGATGGAGGAGGCGCTGCGACGCGAGCTGCGCGAGGAGGTCGGCCTCGAGATCACCGATATCCGGCCGGCGTTCTTCAAGGACGGCGAGTACGAGAAGACCTTTGCCGATGGCCGCCGGAAGACGGTCTACATGATCTTCCTGCTCTTCCACTGCCGGGCGGTGGGGGCGGAGGTCTCCCTCAATGCCGAGTTCTCCGACTACGCCTGGGTGCCTGATGAGCGGCTGTTCGACTACGACCTGAACCCGGAGACGTCGAGCACCTTCGAGTCGCTCGGACTGGGTGCCGGGAGCTGATGCATGAGCTTCGATTTGACCCGGGCTGCGAACAGGAGTACATTCGAGCTCGGACAAGCAAGAGGAGCTTCAATGACTCCACCGGGCCACCCAGAGCCCTCGCGGGCCGGCGGTGGCACTCCAGTCACGGCGGTCTTCGAGGGCTATCCAGCACGCTCGAGGGTCGCTGACTGTCGCCCCGGTCAGGACGAGACCACAGGGGACCGAGTCTAGAGGCTCCAAAAGGACCACTCGAGTGATCACGGCCCAGTCTGACTGGGCCGTTTCCTCGTCTGGGCCGACCTACGAACCGGCCAGCTGCTTGAGCCTGCCGCGGTCGATCTTTCCCAGGTGCGTCCGGGGGAAGTCGTCGAGGACGATCACCCGGCGCGGGTGCTTGTAGCCCTGGAGGTGGGCGAGGCAATGCTCCTTGAGCGCGTCCTCCAGCCCCGCCGGCTCGCCTTTGGCCAGGACGAAAGCGTACGGTTTGGTCAGACCTGCCTGGTCTTCGATCCCGACCACCGCGCACTCGGCGACGCCGGGGTGCTTCATCAAGCAGCTCTCGACCTCCTGCGGCGCGAGCCACTTGCCGGCCACCTTGAGCACGTCGTCCGAGCGGCCGCTGTAGGTGACGTAGCCGTCGGCGTCACGGCTGACCAGATCGCCGCCGACGAACCACTCGCCCTGGAACGCCTGAGCAGTCTTCTCGAGGTTGCGCCAGTAGCCGAGCGCGCGCGAGTCGCCGCGCACCCAGAGCCGGCCGACCTCGCCGTCGGCGATCTCGTTACCGTCGTCGTCGCAGATCTTGATCTCGAACCCGGGTACCACCCGCCCGAGCGTGCCCGGCCTGACCGCGCCCGGTACGTTGCTCAAGAAGATGTGCCACATCTCGGCGGTGCCGAGGCCGTCGAGAAGCTCGACGCCGAAGGTCTCCTGCCAACGGTGGTAGAGGGGCGCCGGTAGCGCCTCGCCGGCCGAGGTCGCGAAACGGATCGACGACAGGTCCTGCTCCGCCGCGTCCGGGTGATCGACCATCTTGTGGATCATGGTCGGGACGTTGATCAGGATGGTCGGGCGGTGGCGGCGGATCTTGTCGAAGACGACCTCGGGCGTCGGATGCTCAGGAAAAAGGACTGCCGAGCCGCCGACCGCGAGCGGGAAGAGCAGGTTCGACCCGGTCGCGTAGCCGAAGTAGAGCTTCGGGATCGACAGGGTGACGTCGTCCGGACCGTAGCCGAGGGCGCGCTTGGCGTAGCACTCGGTCGTATTGGCGAACGACTGGTGGGTCTGGACGACCGCTTTCGGCCGCCCGGTCGTGCCGCCCGAGAAGAGCCAGATCGCCGGGTCGAAACGATGGGTGTTGACCGATGACAGCTCCTCCGGGGCGGCGGCGACGAGACCTTCGATCGAATCGTGGTCGGAGCCCTCGGTTCCAGCGGTCAGGATTCTCGGCGGCTCGTCCGCCTTGGCGCAGGCGCCCTCGAGCGCCTCGAGATGAGTGCTGTCGACGAGGGCGCACGCCGGCTCGCAGTAGTCGATCAGCGCCGCGAGCTTGTCCGGCTTCTGCGCCGGGTTGACCATGATCGCGACCCCACCGATCTTGAGGATGCCGAAGAGGGCGGCCGGGAACTCGACGCCGTCCTTGAGCAGCAGGAAGACGCGCTGCTGGCGGCGGAGGCCGGCCTCGAGCAGGGCGTTGCCGTAGCGGCAGGCGAGTCGCTCGAGCTCGGCGTAGCTGACCTGGGCGTCGTCGAGCCGCAGGGCGGCGCGGTCGCCCAGGCCTTCACGGATCCGATCGCCGAGGAAGTAGTCGGCGATGTTGAATCGCTCCGGTGGCTCGAACAGCGCTGCCGACATCGGGCGGATTGTCTCACGCGCGCACGGCCTGCCAGATCAGCAACCCGCCCAGTCCGATCAGCAGGGTCCCCGAGGCCGCCAGGACCCGCCGGTACCAGGCTCCGGTCAGGAAACGCCGGCCGCGTGCGGTGATCCAGGCGAGCACGATCTTGCAGCCGACGATCAGGCCGTAGAAGACCGCCAGGAAGCCGGCCGCCCAGAGGATCCCGTCGCGCCAGGCGGCGATCAGGAGCGGTCCGCCGACGGTGAGCCAGAAGAGCCACGGGTGTGGATTCAACAGGTTGACCAGGACGCCGCGCCCGAGATCGCGCATCGACGAGCCGGGCTCGTCCCCCAGGCGAAGCTCGTGACGGGCCGAGCGGACGGTCTGGATGCCGATCCAGATCACGAAAGCGCCGCCAGCCGTGGTGATTCCCCGCAGCCAGTCGGTCGGCAGGTCCTTGAGCACCAGCAGCGCGATCGCGATGATCGGCCCATCGGTCAGTGCGGGCGCGATCGCCACCCGTACCCCGGCCCCGAAGCCGCGCTCCAGGGTCGAAGTGATGACCACGGTCAGCAGCGGACCGGGGCTGATGCCTGCCGTGAATCCGAGCGCGAAAGCCGTCGCGAGCGTTTCCATGAGAGATCCGGTGACAGGATACTTGTCTCAACAGCCGCAGCGGAGCTGGCGGTTGAGGGGACCGAGGCCATCGAACGGGGCCGAGATGAGGTTCCTGTCACCGGATCTGGACCCGGATCAGGGACCACCGCAGAGGGGTCCCACCCCGAGGCGTGGCGCGTCCACCGTACCGATGTGCTGTCATGGATCGGGAGGACGACGACGTGGCAGGACTCGTGGACCCCGCGACCAGTGCCCTGGTCGATCGGCAGATGCGCAACTGGGAGCTCGCGCGCTCGCAGCGTCCCGCGACGCCCGCCAAGCAGCGCCGGCAAGTCGAGCCGTTCATCTGCGTCTCACGCATGGTCGGTGTGGGCGACGCGATCGCCAACCAGCTCGCCAAGCGGCTCGGTTGGCCGGTGTTCGACAAGCAGATCCTGACCGCCATGGCTGGCGACGATCGCCGCCTCCGTCAGGTCTACGCGTCGATGGACGAGCGTGACGTCGGCTGGTGGGAGGACGTGCTCAACCCGCTGATCCGAGACGGACTCACGCGCAACGACTACTTCCACCGCCTGTGTAAGACGGTGCTATCGCTCGCCCGGCAGAGCTCCGGCGTCTTCGTCGGGCGCGGTCTCGACCGTGTGCTGCCCACCTCGATGGGCCTGCGCGTCCAGTTGATCGCGCCGCTCGAATACCGGGTTGCGCACTTCGCCGAGCAGCACAGCCTCGAGCCCGCAGCCGCTCAGCACGAGATCCAGAGGATCGAAGCCGCGCGCTCGACCTTCATGCGCCAGCACTACGGCGTTGGCGCTCGCGATCCGCTCCGCTTCGACATGACCCTGAACGTCGAGCGTCTATCGCCGGAGCGGACGGTCGATCTGATCCTCAGCGCCCGCAGCTAATTCGGGGACAGGTTGAGGATTTCACTCAGCCTTACGGCTAGGCCGGGGAGGCAATACTGATTCCGTCCTCCCCGGTGCGGGTCGGGACGAAATCAGCATTGTGTCCCCGAGTTCATTACCGGTAGACCCATCGAGTATCGATGTTCGCGCGACGCGCAGTAAGGCTGGGTGAAATCCTCAACCTGTCCCCGGATTACAGGAAGCCGCGGGTTACGTAGTCGCTGAGCGTCAGGCCGAAGAGGATCAGCAGCCAGAAAGCGCTCGCCACCACCGTGATCTTGGTCATCAGGCGGCTCTTCTTGACGTGCATGAAGAAGAGCACGACCAGGCTCGCCTTGAAGATGGCGATCCCCATCGCGACGACGTCGTTGAGCGCTCCCAGGTCGACCATGGCGACGGCCACGGTCACCACGGTCAGGATCATCAGCGCGAAGAAGATCAGCAGGTAGGTGCGGATGGGTGTGATGTGCTCGCTCATGTCGAGTTTCCCGCGCTAGCCGACGTCCAGCAGGTAGAGGAGCGGGAAGAGGAAGATCCAGACGATGTCGACGAAGTGCCAGTAGAGCCCGAACCCTTCGACGTAGTTGTGGCTCTCGGGCGTGAAGCGACCCTTCCAGGCGAGCGGGATCAGAACCAGCATGATGCCGATGCCGATGATCATGTGCAGCGCGTGCAGGCCGGTCATCAGGAAGTAGACGTTGAAGAACATCTCGACGTTCACTTCCGGACCGTGCCAGACGAAGTTCGGACCCGGGAAGTGACCCTCGTGGATCTTGTGCGAGTACTCGACGACCTTGATGCCGAGGAACGTCCCGCCGAGCAGGATCGTCGCGCCCATCCAGGCGGCGATCATCTTCCTCTTGCCGACCTGGGCCGCGTGCACCGCCAGCGCCATGGTCAGGCTGCTACCGATCAGGACCGCGGTGTTGATCGCCCCGAGGACGATGTCGAGCTCGCGGCTGCCGGCGGCGAACGCCTCCGGGTTGGCCGACCGATAGACCAGGTAGGCGCAGAAGAGACCGCCGAAGAAGAGCACCTCGGTCGCCAGGAAGACCCACATTCCGAAGAACGCGGCCTCCTTCTGCTGCTGGTAGGAGTCGAAGTGGTGCGCCAGACCCGGCGCGTGGATCTCAGCCATGCTCCGGCGCCTCGCTAGTTGGCTTGGCCGCGTCCCACGCCTCGCCGGTACCGCCCGGCGTGTCGGGCAGGTAGGCGTAGGCATCCCAGTCGACGGTCGGCGGCTCGTGGAAGTTGTGGGTCGGCGGTGGTGAGCCGGTCATCCACTCGAGGCCGATCGCGCCCCACGGATTGCGGTCGGCGCGCTCACCGTAGCGCATCGACCAGAAGAAGTAGAACAGCGGAATCAGATAGCCGACGCCGAGGATCGTCGCGCCGGCCGACGACATCACGTTCAGCACCTGGAAGTCGGCGGGATAGACGTGATAGCGGCGCGGCATGCCCAGGTAGCCGAGCAGGAACTGCGGGAAGAAGGTCAGGTTGAAACCGACGAAGATCACGATCGCCGAGAACTTGGACCAGAAGACCGGGTAGAGCCGGCCGGTGATCTTCGGCCACCAGAAGTGGAGGCCGCCGAGGTAGCCCATGATCGCGCCGCCGACCATGACGTAGTGGAAGTGAGCGACCACGAAGTAGGTGTCGTGGACGTGGATGTCGATGCCCAGGGTGGCGAGCATCACCCCGGTCAGGCCACCGATGGTGAACAGGCCGATGAAGCCGAGCGCGTAGAGCATCGGCGTGTCCCACGAGACGCTGCCCTTGTACAAAGTCGCGGTCCAGTTGAAGACCTTGATCGCCGACGGCACCGCCACCAGCATGCTGAGCACCGAGAACACCGCGCCGGCGTAGACCGACTGGCTGCTCAAGAACATGTGGTGGCCCCAGACCAGGAAGCCGAGCACCGCGATCGAGACCGACGCGAAGGCGATGAACTTGTAGCCGAAGATCCGCTTGCGAGTGAACGCGGTGATCAGCTCGCTGATCACGCCCATCGAGGGCAGGATCATGATGTAGACCGCCGGATGGGAGTAGAACCAGAACAGGTGCTGGAAGAGCACCGGATCGCCGCCGAGTGCCGGGTCGAAGATACCGATCCGCAGGATGCGCTCCGCCGCGACCATCAGGATGGTCACCGCCACCACCGGCGTGCCGAGGATGATCACCAGACTGGTGGCGTAGTGTGCCCAGACGAAGAGCGGCAGCCGGAACCAGGTGAGCCCTGGCGCCCGCATCCGGTGGATGGTGACGATGAAGTTGACCGCCGTCATGATCGACGAGAAGCCGACGGTGAACACCCCGAGCGCGGTCGCCACCACGTACGAGTTCGAGTAGGTCGTGCTGTAGGGGGTGTAGAAGGTCCAGCCGGTGTCGACACCGCCCTGCGCCACCGCCCAGAGGGTGAACAGCCCGGCGATGTTGTAGACGTACCAGCTGGCCAGGTTGACCTTGGGGAAGGCGAGGTCCTTGGCGCCGATCATCAGCGGGATCAGGAAGTTCCCCAGGGTCGCCGGGATCGACGGGATCAGGAACAGGAAGATCATCAGGACGCCGTGCATGGTGAACAGCCGGTTGTAGGTGTCCGGTTGCACCAGGTCGGCTCCGGGCGTCGCCAGCTCGAGCCGGATCCCGACCGCCATCAGACCGCCGAGCGCGAAGAAGAGCGAAATCGAGGCCAGGTAGAGGAGCGCGATCCGCTTGTGGTCGCGCGTCAGCAGCCACGACTTCACGCCGTAGTCGGCGTTCAAGTAGTGAAGCCGTCGTCCGAAGTTGTTCGCCAGTTCGCTCATCGACTCAATCCTGAAGGGACTTGATGTAGTTGATCAGGAGCGTCAGCTCCTCTTCGTCGACCTGTCCCTGGAAGGTAGGCATCAGCGCCTGGTAGCCCATGACCAGGTGCGCTCGGGGCTCGAGGATCGACTGCCGGATGTAGTTCTCGTCCGCGATCGTCCGGCTGCCGTCCTGGAACTCACGCTCGGTTCCGAACAACCCGGTCAGCGACGGCCCGAGCGCCGCGGCCTCGTCCTTGTGGCAGGTATTGCACGTCTTCTCGGCGAAGACCTGCTCGCCGGTCCTGGTCAGCGCCGTCAGTGGCTGGCCGCCGCCGAGCCACTCCTCGTAGTCGGCCGGCTCCATGGCGATCACGCTGCCGCGCATCAGCGAGTGCTCGACGCCGCAGTACTCGTTACAGAAGATCCGATAGATACCGGGGCGATCGACCTCGAACCAGAGGGTGGTGTAGCGGCCCGGCAGGACGTCCATCTTGACCCGGAACTCGGGCACCCAAAACGAGTGGATGACGTCCTCCGAGGTCATGATCAGCTTGACTGGAACGCCGACCGGGACGTGTAGATCGTTGATCTCGCGGGCCCCTTGCGGATGCTGGAACTTCCACATCCACTGCTTGCCGGTGACGTAGTACTCGACCGCGTCGGCGGGCGCCCGCCGCGCCTTGAAGAAGACGTCGGCGCCCCAGGCGAACATGACCAGAAGGATGCCGAGCGGAATGATCGACCAGACCAGCTCGAGCCAGGCAGGTGCCTGCTCGCGCTCGCCGACCTCGTCGGGGTGCCGCCGGCGATAGCGCACCGCGAAGTAGACCACCAGCACCGCGATCAGGAGCGAGAAGATGGTCGCGATGCCGAGGCCGAAGAAGTAGATCGCGTCGACCTCGCGCGCGATCTCGGTCGCGCGCTCGGGGAAGAGAGGGGACTGCTCGGGCCAGAACTTCAAACGCGTGCTCCTGCCGCCCGGCGCCGCTCGCGCCGCAGGCTCAAGATGACGAAGCCGGCCATCAGCGCGAGGGTGATCACACCGCCGGCCCGGATGATGTTCATGGTCGCCGCCGTATAGCGGCCGGTTGTCGGGTCGTACTTGAAACAGTAGAGAAGGACCTGGTCGACCACGCCGCCGATCTGTTCGTCGCTCGCCTCGACCAGTGCCAGCCGCAGGTCACGGGGCGGGTACTCGACACCCGGGTAGTAGCGCGAGACCTTGCCCTCGGGCGTCAGCACCACGATGGTGGCGGCGTGTGCGAACTCACCGGTCTCCGGGTCGAAGCTGTAGCGAAAACCGATCGAGTCCATCAGGGCCGCGACCGCCTCGTCGGAGCCGGTCAGGAAGTGCGCCGCGCTCGCCGCCTCGCTCCGGCCGTAGCGCTCGAGGAACAGCTCGCGCCGGCCGCGTGCCTGCTCGGGGGTCTCCCGCGGGTCGAAGCTCACCGCCACGACGTCGAAGTCGACGCCCGGCTCGAGCGTCACCGCCTTGAGGCTGCGGACCAGGCCGTCGAGCACCATCGTGCAGAGCATCGGGCAGTCGTAGTAGACCGGCGTCAGGATCACCGGTCGCTCGCCGAAGTAGTCGCCGAGCCGGACCGCCGCTCCGGCGTGGTCGGTCAGCGCCAGGTCGAGCGCCACGGCCTCGCCGACGCGCTGATCGAGGCCGACCCGCTCGAGCTCTTTCGGCAGTCCGCTCTGGGCGAGCGCCGGAGCGCTCGCCAGCAGGGCGACGACGGCCCACGCCGAGCGGAGCCTCACGAGCCTCCCTCCTCGCTCGCCGGAGCCGGCTCGACCGAGCCTCCCGCAGCCACGATCTCCATCGCGCGCTCGATCGGCACCTGGGCGATCCCGGCCTCTTCGTCGACCCAGGAGTAGCCGTGGAGAATCTCGTTCTCCTCCTGGCGGAGGATACGCAGGTCCGCCTCGGGCGAAGTCTGGAGTCGCGGCTCCGGCGGCGGCTCCTGGACCTGCGCCTCGAGCAGCACGGGCGGCGGCGGATCGGCCGCCTCCAGGCCCGAGCGCAGTCCGAGCGACAGCCACCACATGAGGGCGGCGAAGACGACGACCACCACCGTCAGGACCAGTCCGGTATAGAGAATGCCCTTGAGGCTGATCTCGCGATCGACCCCGGCCTCGTAGCTCCGGTCGTGACCGTCAGTCACCGGGTAGAGCCTCCTCGAGGTGGGGGTCGTTGATCGGCAGCAGGGAGTGGCGGCCGAGGAACCTCGCGACCGCCGCGAGCCAGATGCCACCCAGGCCGACTACGGTGGTCAGATCGAGCCAGTGGAGCGCCAGGCCGCCGTGGTGGAACGCCGGACCGACCTGCCAGTAGAGATCGACCCAGCGCAACACCAGCAGGAGCGCGGCGACGATCGCCAGGCGGCGCGCATCGCGCTTCAGGTTGCGCGACAGGAGGAGCAGGAACGGCAGGCCGAAGTGGAGCAGACCGAGCGCCATGCCGAGGTACTTCCAGCCGCCCTGAATCCGCTCGAAGTACCAAGTGATCTCCTCCGCCAGGTTGCCCGACCAGATGATCAGGAGCTGCGACAGGGCGAAGTAGGCCCAGAGCATCACAAACGCGAACAGCAGCTTGCCGTAGTCGTGGAAGTGGCGATGCGTGAACACCCGCGACATCGGCTGGCGCTTCGACAGCCAGAGAGCCGCCAGGATGACGAACGCGAACGCCGAGACGCCGTGGCCGCCGACGAAGTAGACGCCGAACAGGCTCGAGTACCAGAGCGGGTCGAGCGACATGATCCAGTCGACGGCTGCGAGGGTCGCCACCAAGACGTAGATCCCCAGGCTCGGGCCGGCCAATCTCTGCATTCGACGGGCGAGCCGCGGGTCCCCGGTCGCGTCCTGCTCGAGGGAGCGGCGGCAGATCAGCCACCCGAGCCCGCCGAGAATCACGAAGTAGGCGACGAACCGGAGGGTGAAGAAGGAGGCGTTCAGGTAGTTCGTTTTCTGCTGGAGGTACTCACTCGCGGCGACCGCCTCGGGATCGGCCCAGCTATAGAGATGGGGCAGTCCCAGCAGCACCGGCACGAAGAGGATCGCCAACAGGGGCATCGTCTTGGTCGCGGCCTCGAACACCCGGCGGACCATCAGCCCCCAGCCGCCGCGCGAGAGGTGGTGGAGCACCATCACCGCGAAGCAACCGAACGCCACGCCGGCCCAGAGCAGCCAGGCGACCAGGTACGACTGGACGGCCTGGGCGCGGTCGAGCAGCGCGCCGAGGATCGACAGCAGAGCACCCGCGCCACCGATCATCCAGAGCTTTCTCTCGAGCTGCGCGAGCTCGGCAGGGGCGCTCCAGGTCGAGCGCTCGCTCACGAGTGCCCCCCGTCGTCGCTCTCCGGCTGCGGAACTTCGGTCGGCTCTCCCGCCAGCCAGGCGCGGTCCTCGCCCGACAGGAGATCGGCCGGCACCCGCCGGCTCAGCTGGAGCGCCTGGATGTAGGCCGCCACCGCCCACCGGTCGGCGGGCTTGAGCTGGGGCGCATAGCTCGACATCTGGCCGAAGCCGTTGGTCATGACGTTGACGAAGTAGCCCGGGCGGGCCTCGACCAGACGCGGGTCGTGGAACGAGGTCGGCTGCTTGTAGCCGCGCCGGACGATCATGCCACGGCCGTTGCCGAGCCGGTCGTGACAGGGCGAGCAGAAGACGTCGTAGCGGTTGCGGCCGCGCTCGAGCAGGACCAGATCGACCGCCATCGGGAAGTCGGCGACGACCGCGCCGTTCTCGTCGAGCCCGGTCTCGAAACCGACGTCCTCGCCCAGGTGGCCCCGCGCCACCGTCCCCTCGATCAGCGGCCGCGAGGCGGCGCCGTTGTCGAAGAAGGAGCTCGCCTCGAGCGGCTCGTACCTCGGCTGATCGTGCATGTCCTGCCGGCAACCGACGAGCCACGGCACCACTCCGATCAGCAAGGCGACCGGCGCGATTCGCAGGCGCCGCCCGGCGGTCGCGGCGGCCCCGGCTCTGCCAGCCTGGCGGGACCCGAGCGGCACGGTCTCGATGCGATCAGTTCTCAACTTCGTAGACTCCGATCGGGTCGAGTCCCTGGAGGAACGATTCGGTCGCCTCGCGATCGAACTTTTCGTCCTCCGCCTCGATGCACAGGAAGTAGCGATCCCGCGACGCGAGCGCGAAGCGCTCGGCGTTGAACACCGGGTGATACGGCTTTGGTAGGCCGTTCAGCGCCAGCATGCCGAGCACCGCGGCCAGGGCCGCCAGCAGGACCGTGGACTCGAAGGTCACCGGGACGAAAGCGATCCAGCTGTTGAGCGGCCGGCCGCCGATGTTGAGCGGATAGGCGATGACCGAGACCCAGTACTGGAGTCCGAACCCGCCCAGGGCACCCAGGATGCCGCCGATCAGGACCAGCAGCGGCAGCCGCGAGCCGTGATGCCCGAGCGCCTCGGAGACCTCCTCGATCGGATAGGGCGTGTAGGCGTCGAGCTTCCGGTAGCCGTCCGCCCGCGTCTGCTCGGCGGCGTGGATCAGCCGATCCGAGGTATCGAACTCCGCGATCAGTCCGTAGAGGCCTACCTTGCGGGCGTACTCCATCAGCTCTTGCTCTCGCCCTTGGGCAGGATCGTGCGCATCTCGAAGATCGAGATCATCGGCAGGAAGCGCAGGAACAGGAAGAGCAGCGCCAGGAACAGGCCGATCGAGCCGATGAAGGTCGCCCAGTCCCAGAAGGTGCCCGAGTACATCCCCCACGACGACGGCAAGAAGTCGCGGTGCAGACTGGTGACGACGATCACGAACCGCTCGAGCCACATCCCGACGTTGACGAACATCGCGATGATCCAGGCGGTCACCGGATTGGTCCGCACCCTACGGATCCAGAGGAGCTGGACGACCAGGATGTTGCACAGGATGAGTGCCCACCAGTGGTAGCGGTAGGGCCCGGTGATCCGGTTGAGGATCATGAACTGCTCGAGCCAGTGGCCGCTGTACCAGGCCATGAAGATCTCGACAAGGTAGCCGTAGGCGACGATCAGACCGGTCGCCAGCATCACCTTGCACATGTTCTGGATGTGCCGGATGGTGATGAAGTCGTGCAGGTTGAAGACCGCCCGCAACGGTATGGCCAGGGTCAGGACCATGGCGAAACCGGCGAAGATGGCGCCGGCCACGAAGTAGGGCGGGAAGATGGTCGCGTGCCATCCGGGGAGCTGGCCGACGGCGAAGTCGAAGCTGACCACCGTGTGGACCGAGACCACCAGCGGCGTCGCCAGTCCGGCCAGCAACAGGTACGCGGTCTCGTAGTTGTGCCAGTGGGCGGCCGATCCGCGCCAGCCCATGGCGAGCATGCCGTAGATCTTCTGCTTGAGCGGCGAGCGCGAGCGATCGCGCAGGGTCGCGAGATCGGGGATCAGGCCGACGTACCAGAACAGCAGCGAGACCGTGGCGTAGGTCGAGACCGCGAAGACGTCCCAGACCAGCGGGCTGCGGAACTGCGGCCACATCCCCATCGTGTTGGGGTAGGGGAGGAGCCAGTAGGCGAGCCACGGGCGGCCGACGTGAATCAGCGGATAGAGCCCGGCACAGGCGACCGCGAACAGGGTCATCGCTTCCGCGAAGCGGTTGATCGACGTCCGCCACTCCTGCCGGAGCAGCAGCAGGATCGCCGAGATCAGCGTGCCGGCATGACCGATCCCGATCCACCAGACGAAGTTGATGATCGCGAATCCCCAGCCGACCGGGTTGTTGAGACCCCAGATACCGGTCCCCTCGACCAGCAGCTTGGTCAGCGCCATCAGCAGGAGCATGACCAGGACGAACGAGCCGCCGAAGGCGAAGTACCACCAGCGCGGGGTCTTGCGGAAGACGATCTCGCCGATCTGGTCGCTGACCGTGGCCGAGGTATGGCCGGGCGCGATGACCGCCGGCTTGTGCGGCACCATCCGGTCGTCAACCGACATGGTCGTCTCCCTCGGAGGTCGGGCCGTGGCCGCCGCCGTTACCGGACCCCGGTCTCGGATTAGCCAGCTTCGCCAGGTAGGTCGTCCGCGGCCGGGTGTTGAGCTCCTCCAGGATGCCGTAGTTGAGCTTCTCCTCCTTCCAGCGGCTGACCTCGGAGTCGGGATCGTTGATGTCGCCGAAGACGATCGCCTCCGTCGGACACGCCTGCTGGCAGGCGGTCCGGACCTCGCCGTCGCGGAGCTGCCGCCGGTCCTTGCGCGCCGCGACGCGCGCCTGGTTGATCCGCTGCACGCAGTAGGAGCACTTCTCCATGACGCCGCGGCTGCGCACCGTGACGTCCGGATTGCGCATCATCTTGAGTACCGGCGTCTCGAAGTCGCTGTAGAGCAGGAAATTGAACCGCCGCACCTTGTACGGGCAGTTGTTGGCGCAGTAGCGGGTACCGACGCAACGGTTGTAGACCATCTCGTTGAGACCTTCGTCGCTGTGGACGGTCGCCGCGACCGGGCAGACGATCTCGCACGGCGCCTGCTCGCAGTGCATGCACATCACCGGCTGGTGGTGGACCTCGGGATGATCGAGCGAGCCCTGATAGTAGCGGTCGATCCGGATCCACTGCATCTCCCGGCCGAGCGCCACCTGCTCCTTGCCGACCACCGGGATGTTGTTCTCGGACTGACAGGCGATCACGCAGGCGTTGCAGCCGGTGCACGAGCCCAGGTCGACCGCCAGCCCCCAGGCGTAGCCGTCGTACTCCCAGGCCGGGAAGAGCGCCACCTCGGGGTCGGGCGAGTGCCCCATGTGGTGCACGAACTCGGGATGCTTCTTGTACTCGTCCAGGGTACCGGTCCGGACCAGGTGTCGCTTCTCGGCTTCGCGCCCCTCGAGCTCGATATTGCTGTGCAGCTGGGTCGAGGCCAGCCGGTAGCTGCCGGCGGCCGGCGACAGCGTCACTCCGGTTGCCAGCCAGGGAGTCCGCGCCGCGCGCAGCGCGTAGGCGTCGAAGCCGGTCCCCTCGCCGACCTTGCCGCCTCGGCGGCGGCCGTAGCCGAGATGTAGCGTCACCGAGTTGTCGGGATGGCCGGGCTGGATCCAGGCCGGCGCCGAGAGCGACCGGCCCTCGACCGTCAGCTCGACCATCTGCTCGTTGGCGATACCGAGTCGCTCGGCCAGCGCCGGCGAGAGCAGGGCGGCGTTGTCCCAGGTCAGCTTGGTGAGCGGCTTGGGACACTCCTGGAGCCAGCCGTTGTTGGCAAACCGGCCGTCCCAGATCGTCGGATCGGGTCGGAACAGCAGCTCGATGCCGTCACCGGTCGCGGCTGCCGCCGCGACCGCGTCCTCGACCGCCTCCACCGAGGTGGACACGGCAGCCTCCGGCGCGGCGGTCTCCGGCAGGTACCCGTCGTGGAGCCAGCGGCGCCATCTCTGCTCGAAGCCGTCGGCGCCGACGACGCCTCCCCAGTGCTCGCGCACCAGATCGTAGGCCGGGCGCTTGCCCTCCTCGGTCAGCGCCGACAGCGCCTCGAGCGCGGTCTTGCCGCCGTAGAGCGGCTCGATCAGCGGCTGGATCAGGCTGACCGTGCCGTCGTGGGCGCGAGCGTCGCCCCAGCTCTCCAGGTAGTGGGCCGCGGGCAGATGCCACTGGCAGTACTCGGACGTCTCGTCCTCGTAGAGCGACAGTCGGATCCGCTGCCCGACCTTGAGCGTCGCCTCCTTGAAGCCCAGATCGGCGGGCGCGTCGTAGGCCGGGTTGCCGCCGAGGATCATCAGGACGTCGACCTCGCCCGCGTTCATGTCTTCGACGAGCTCGGTGATCGATGCCAGCTGATCGGACGGCTCGGCCACGACCGGCTCTATGTGGCGCACCGTGGAGCCGACGTTCTTCAGGACCTCGTTGATGGCGTGGCAGAGGGTGTGGACTTCGGCGCCCGCGCACTCGCCGGGAATCACGACCGAGCGGCCGGCGTGCGCGCGGAGGTCTTCGGCGGCGGCCGCGATCCAATCCGCGGCGCCGCCGCCGAGCTCACTCGCTCCGCTGGCGCCGGCGACCCCCAGCCGGCGGGCGAGCGCCGCCGCCACCCCGGCGACCTCGGAGCCGCGGACCGGCAGCCGATGATCTGCCAGGGTACCAGTCAGGGTCGGCGCGCTCTCGACCGAGTAGAGCCGGTTCATCGACGTCTTGCCCCGGCGGATCCGACGCAGACGCGCGAAGTCGCGAGCGTGCTGCAGCCGGCCCGGGCCCTCGGTCAGGAAATCGGCGTCGAGGGCGACGACGATCTCGGCCCCGGTGAGATCGTATACCGCCTCGACGTCCCGACCGAACGCCGCGCGCGAGGCGGCGCTCGCCGAGTGGCGGCCGGCCGCCTCGTACTGGTGCCAGCGTCCGCGGGGAAACTCGCTCAGGACCTTGCCGATCATCGCCGCCAGGGTCGGTGAGGTGATCGTCCCGGTCAGGATGCGCAGCCGGGCGCCACCGACGGCATCGAGCGCGCGGATCGTTTCCCGGCTGTCCTGGAAGTAGCCGTCCCAGGTCCGGATCCGGCCCAGCTCGCGTACCACCTGGGAGCGGTCCGGGTCGTAGAGCCCGAGAATCGAGGCCTGAGCGAAGAGGTCGGTCGCGCCGGTCCCCGCGGGGTGGTCCGGGTTGCCCTCCACCTTGGTCGGGCGGCCCATGTGACTCTCCGCCAGCAGCCCGGTCGCGTAGCCGCCGTGGACGAACGAGGTCGCGTAGTAGAGCGGCTGGCCCGGAACCAGGATCTCCGGCTGATCGACGTAGGGGACGATCTTCTCCAGCGGCTGCCGGGTGCAG
Source organism: Thermoanaerobaculia bacterium (assembly GCA_947259925.1). Taxonomy (GTDB): domain Bacteria; phylum Acidobacteriota; class Thermoanaerobaculia; order Multivoradales; family JAHEKO01; genus JAHEKO01. Next base: position 60,870 of record CAMYOG010000042.1, on the reverse strand, counting down.
GCTGTGAGGCCACCCAAGGCCAGCGACGCACCGGCGAGCTGCAGGAAGCGGCGGCGGTCCACCGACTCGGGCCAGCTCGCGGCCTCGCGCGGGAACTCGCGGTGGAGAAGCTCCTCGAACTCCTCGGTGCCGGCGAGCTCGTCCAGGCTGCGCCAGAACTCGCGGCCGCGCTGGTCGGCGAGCTTGCGTCGCACGTCCGCCAGCTCCAGGCGGGCGCCCGCGGGCCGTCCTTGGCTCATCGATGACACGTCGAGCAGCTCACCTTGCTGTTGATGTCGTGTTCGGCGATCAGACGAGTGCCCTGATCGGCGTGCTCGGGCCGCCACCCCATGGTGTAGATCTCGCTCAGCGGCCGCACCCGTGACTCCGGCTGGCGATGGCAGTCGAGGCACCACTCCATCTGGAGCGATTCGGTCTTCATGATCAGCGGCATCAGATCGACGCGCCCGTGACAGCTCTCGCAGCCGATGCCTTTGGCCACGTGGATGCCGTGGTTGAAATAGACGTAGTCGGGAAGGTCGTGCACCCGGGTCCAGCGGATCGGCTCACCGGTCCGATAGCTCTCGCGCACGGCCGCCAACATCGGACTCTGATTCCAGATCAGATTGTGGCAGTTCATGCAGGTCGCGGTCGGCGGGATGCCCGCGAACGCCGAGTCCTCGACGCTCGTGTGGCAGTAGACGCAGCTGATGCCGAGCGCCGCCGTGTGGTGATCGTGGCTGAACGGAATCGGCTGAGCGAGCACGACGCCCACGCCAGTGTTGTACGAAGATCGATCGAGCACGGCAAACAGCCCGATCAGTCCAGCGACCAGAAAAATGCCGCCGAAGATCGAGAGCCGCGAGATCGTATTCGTGCTGCGATGAAAAATCTGCGCCATCTACGGCTCTAATGCTCCCGCCCGCGGCGAAAGATACCGAAGTGACTGAGGGGGTGCAAGGCGAAGCGGAACGACTCGAAGGTAGGACGGGAGAGCCGGCATGCCCGGCTCCCCCGCCCCCACTCGCAGCCTCCCGCCCTACCAGATTGGCTCCTGGCCTCAGATCCGACCCGCTCGAGTGAGGGGCCCTCCCCTCTCGTTTCGTCGCCGCCGAGCGGCCGGTTGCGCTGATAAGCTGGCGAGCTGCCGATGAGCGAAGAACGCCCGGAGACGCCCGAGGAGTCGCAGCCACGCGATCTCGAGAAGGAGGTCGAAGGTGGCTTGCTGCGCGGCCTGGTCGGGCTGTTCATCGTGCCGCTCCTGGTCGTGGTCTTGTGCGTGGCGGTATTCGTCGGCTTCGGCTGGATCGCCTACGAGCGGCAGACCGTCAGCGGCTACCTGAACGACCTCCGCTCGGGCTGGCGCTCGACGCGCGCCCAGGCGGCCTACGAGCTGTCCAAGGTGCTGCTCGCCGACCCCGAAGCGCTCAACGAGGAGCCGGGCGCCAAGGAGGAGCTGATCAGGATCTTCGGCGAGGTCGAGGATCCGGAGATCCGCCGGTATCTGATCCTGGTCCTCGGCTACACCCGCGATCCCGCCGCGGTTCCGGTGCTGACCGAGGCGCTCGAGGGCGCCGATAGCCAGACCCGCATCTACCTCCTGTGGGCGCTCGGCACGGTCGGCGACCGGGAAGCGATCCCGCCGCTGCTCGAAGGCCTGACCGACGGCGACGCCGGGATCCGCAAGACGGCCGCGTTCGCGGTCGGCGAGCTGGGCGATCCGAGTCTGGTCGACCGCCTGCTGCCGCTGCTCGAGGATCAGCAGGCCGACGTCCGCTGGAACGCCGCGCTCGCGGTCAGCCGGCTGGGGAGCGACGCCGGCGTGCCGGTGCTCGAGCGGATGCTCGACCGGCGGCTGACCTCGGCGGTGCCCGAGATCACCCCCGAGCAGCAGCAGGAGACGATGATCAGCGCCATCCGCGCGCTCGCGGCGGTGCGAGGTGCCGACGCGCGCCCGATGCTGGACGATCTGGCGGAGAACGATCCGAGTCTCAAGGTGCGGCAGGCGGCGATCGAGGCGCAGCAGGCGCTCGGCCTGCAATAGACGCCCACCCCCTGTCGGCCGTACCCTGGGTAGGCGTGCGACTACGACTGGAAGGTCTGCTCGGTACGGTACCGGCGGCTCTGGCCGCCGTCGTCCTGATCGCCTGCGCGCCGAGCCCGCCACTGCCCGCCGAGAACCTGCCGGTCTCGCGGCTCGATCGCGCGCGCGCCTACGTCAAGTCGTACGGGCACCTGCGCTTCTTCCACCCGGGTGACGAAGCGGCGAGCATCGACTGGAACCGCTTCGCGGCCGTGGGAGCCGCGCGCATCCTCGCCGAGCCGGCCGGCGACCTCGGCGTCGAGCTCGAGCGTCTCTACCGGCCGATCGCTCCGACCGCCGCCATCCTTCGTGAGGCGCGGGCCGCCGGTGACCTCAGGTCGTGGTCGGCGTCACTCCGACGATGACCGCGCTACCGACGGTCGCCGGGGTGCTGGCCGGTCGCGATGAGGCGCTCGAAGCGGGCGTCGCGATCGCCCGCGGCGAGCGCGAGCCGCAGCTCAGGACGCCGGTTGTGCGGTCAGACGGTAGAAAGTGCGCCCGGACGGGTGCCCGAGCGGCTGCACCAGGTAGTCGGAGCGCACACCGCGGTAGAAGTCGCTGACCGTCGTCCGCCCGCCGTGTCTGGAGATGATGATGTAGTGATTGGTCCGGCTCATCTCGTGTGCGTACGCCGCGTCGATGACACCGAAGGGGCTCGGAGTCGCGACCTCCCAGAGCCCGACGAACTCGCCGTCCGTCCGGTTGCGGTCGTAGAAGCGCAACACTTCGGCGAAGTCGAGCTGGAACGGCTCCGGGATGTACGGAGCGACCAGCTGGATCTGGCGCACCGCGGCGCGCAGGACCTCGGTGCGGGCACGCGAGTCGACCGACTTGCCGTTGAATCGCTGGAAGAGGTAGAGGTCCTTCAGTTGGGCGCCGCGGTCGATCAACCGCTGGCGCACCGCCGGCCGGTTCAGCTCGCGGGTCAGCCCGTTCAGGTCCGCCTTCCAGTAGAGAGAGGTGAGCGTGTTGAAGATATCGGTCCGCTCGCGCCGCTCTCGGGCGGCCGCCGGTGGCCGCCGGGGGGTGTGAACGTAGAAGACCAGGCCGTGCTCCTCGGCGTAGACCAGACCGCCGGGGGTGACGCCTGGCGGCAGGAGCAGGAACGGCTCCAACTGCAGGACGGTCGAGCCGCTGCGCAGCTTCTGACCGAGATCGGCCTCCTCGAAGTGCGGCCGGACGAAATAGCGATAGACCGCGAGCGCCGATACATCGTGCTTGACCGCCAGCGTCAGCGCCGCCAGGCTGCCGACGATCGCGATCAGGCAGACCGCGGTGACGATCGCTCGGATGTAAGGAAGGTGAACGAACCTGCGGAGAGCTGCCCAGGCGGTCCTCGGAAAGTGGCCGTCCACCGATTGGCAGCGGGCCTGTCCGACGGGTGCGACCTTGCCGGTCTGTTTCACGGTTGCTCGGAGCGTAGGGGGGTGCCGTCAGGAGACCGTCAGGAGCCCGAATGCACCGGCAACGCCTTGACGCAAGGGTGGCGAGCGCTGCACGATTCGGGACGGTGATGACCCCGGCGGACGCGGACGATCCCTACAGCAGGTTCAGCTACCGGCGCCTGATCGCCTGGCCCGAGCGGATCGCTCGCGAGCGCCCCTTCCTCGAGCGCCAGATCGCCAGGTCGCCGGGATCGAGCTTGCTCGACCTCGGCTGCGGTACCGGCGAGCACGCCCTCCTGTTCGCCTCGCTCGGGATCGAAACCACCGGTGTCGACCGCTCCGACAAGATGATCGAGCGGGCGCGCGAGTACCAGGACCGGCATCCGCCGCACGGACCGAGATTCGTGTTGGGCGACTTCGCCGAGCTGCCGACGCTGGTGGCCGACAGCTTCGGCACCGCGATCTGCCTCGGCAACGTTCTGCCGCACCTCGACGACGCGACTCTGGACCGGTGTCTCGAAGCCTGGCACAGGCGGCTTGTGCCCGAGGGCCGGCTGATCGTCCAGCTGCTCAACTACGAGCGCATCCTCGGCGAGGGGATCCGGCATCTGCCTCTCAACTTCCGGGACGATCCGAAGGGCGAGGGCGAGATCGTCTTCCTGCGGCTGATGACACCGATCGACGACCACCACATCCGGTTCCAGCCGACGACCCTCCGTCTCCGCCCCGGCCACGATCCAGCGCTCGAGCTCAAGGCGACCAAGGAGGTTCGACTGCGCGCCTGGCGGCGGCCCGAGCTCGAGAGCCGGCTCGCGGCGAGAGGCTTTCGCTGCGCGGCGGCGCACGGCGACATGTCGGGCGGGCTCTACCTGCCCCGGGAGTCGGCGGACCTCGTCCTGGTGGCGGTACGCGAGAGCTGAACCGGCACTCAGCGCGACTTGTTCGGACGCACCTCGACGCTCGACGACAGCACGGTACCGGTAGCGAGGTCCTGCACCATCACCACCAGATCGTGCGGCTCGCGCCAGAGCTGGACGTCCATGTCGTAGGTGATCAGGTCGCCCGATTGCGGCCGCTCCTCGTGGCTGGTCTGGAACGGCATCGTCGCGACGGTCGACAGCGTGTTTCGCCGGTCCTTCACCGCGATCGTCACGGTCATCCTGGCGCGGTACTCGCCGCCGTAGTAGAGATGGGTCAGCTGCTCGACCGGAATCGCCAGCTGAATCGGCACCTCGACCTTCTTGCGCTCGAGACGTCGCGCCTCGCCGACCAGGATGTCGAAGTCGCTCTGCTCGGTCTGCTCCTGGAAGAGCAGCGCTCCCTCGACCATCATCTCGACCTCGACCTGACGCGAGAAATCGACATAGTCCTTGCGCGTGCGGACCTTGAGCCCGGAGCGGCGCGCCTCCAGCCGGACCCGGTGGCGGCGGTTGTCGGCGCGCCGGTCCGAGGTGAAGCCGAGCCAGTAGTAGGAGCTGGTGTCCGCGACCGTGCGCTCGAGCGCCACCATTCGATTGCTGTTGAGCATCGCCTTGCCGCCGGTCTCCGCCGCCAGGAACATCAGGGACGCCTCGACGCTACTCTCGCCGCTCGCTCGGCCGACGGGGTCGGCGGTCGGGATGCCGGCCGAGATGTCGCCTCCCGACCCGAGCCCGGGGACGTCGACCGGGTAGATGGTGTAACCGAGCAGGTTGGCGGTATCGGCCAGGGTCTGGAAGATGCCGACCCCGAGGCTGTAGCTCCACAGGTTGCGTCCGAACTGCTCGCGCTGGGCCATGAACCGCTGGTTCATGCTGTCGCTGTTGCGGAAGGTGTTGCGGACCGTCGGATCGTCGAGGATCTCGAGCTGGTACGGCCAGCCGCCGGAGAGCAGGATCAGGACCTTGCGCCCGGTCGCCGGCGCCGCCGAGCGCATGGCGATGGAAGCGGCCACGGTCAGGTTCTCCAGCTGCTCCGAGATCAGACGAATGTAGCTCTCCTGCTGCGAGTAGGACCGGCCGACGAAGCCGCGCTCGGCGCGTCTGAAGGCGCCCTTGGCCTTGCGCTCCGAGGCGCTGACGAAGGCGTCGGCGATCTCCGAGCGTGACGACGTCCAGCCCGAGAGGCGCTCGATGTCGCTGCCGTCGAAGCTCATCACCGCGACCCGGTCGCTCGGCCCGATCAGCCCGAGCTGCTCGCCGAGCTTCTTGAGCACCAGGTTGCGCTGAGCGCCGATCGAGAAGACGTCGTCGACGAACACCAGGAAGTTCGTGTGCCGTGCCTCGAGCAGCTGCTCGCCCGAGGGTGGATCGCCCTCGACCTCCTCGACCTCCAGGCCCTCGGGCAGGACCACGCCGTCGCGCACCTCGGAGAAGTAGTCGATCGGTACCTCGCGGCCGTCGACGATCAGCCGGAAATCTTCGCGGGTCAAGCCACGGACCCGCTCGCCGGACGCGTCGGTGACCACGGTCTCGAGGTTGACCACCCGGACGTCGATGACCTCGCTGAAGACGTCGGTCGCCTCCTGTCCGGACGCCGGGACCACCAGGGTGACGGCGACCAGACTCGCCATCAGGAGTCGGGTGCGGGCGTACCGTCTGGTCACCGAAGCCACCTCTCTAACGTCCGATCGGTTCGTTGAGTTCTATCAGGTAGAGGTCCCCTGGTCGGTTCGAGCCTACCGGAAGCGCCAGCGCCAGCAGCTTGTCGCCGTCACGATTCCAGCTGGTCGCCAGCACCGAGGTCGGCCCGAGGTAGTTCGGTGAATGAACGTCGTTGAAGTGGGTCAAGCGCTGGACGCTCAAGCCCTCGGCGTTCATCATCCAGAGATCCGCCTTGCGCACCGCGGTCACCTGGCGACGCTCGAGATTCACCTCGCCGCTGCCGATGTCGCGGCTGCTCGACCAGACGATCCAGTTGCCGTTGGGGGCCTGAAGGGCGAACCGATCGAGCTCGGCGTCGGTCTGGGTCAGTCGCTTGATGGCGCCCGACTCGAGCTCGAGCCGGTAGACGTCCATGCCGCTCTCGTGATGCTTCGGCTCGAGATTGCCGGTCAGCACGACGCCCAGGTCGTCGGTGGTGAAGCCGTGGGTGTCGTAGAAGAGCTGGCGCGCCCCCGGCTTGAAGGTTCTGGTCCCCTTGAGCCGCGGCACCTGGCGCCGAAACTCGATCTCGGCCATGCGGATGACCCATTTTCCGAAGACGCCCCCGCCGCTCGCGGTCCGCTCCGCCCACACCAGCTTGCTCCCCTCGTGGGAAAAGTGGGGCGACTGGACCCGACCGCCGCGCTCGCCGAGGTTGGTCAGGTTCCAGTACTCGCGGCCGTCGAAGTGGACCAGGTAGAGATCGCTCCCCAGGTTGCCTCCCGGAACCTCCCTGAATCTGAGCGGCTCGCCCCCGGGCCGCACCGGCCGGCTGACCTGGACCGCCAGGTAGTCGCCCGACGGGTGCCAGGTCGGGTTGCCGACATGGAGCTTCCTCAGATCGTGCATGTGGCAGGTGAGGCACCGCTCCTCGGCGATCCCCTCGGCGAGGTCGGCTCGCGCGACGTAGAGCTGCGTGTAGCCGTTCTCGCCGGGCCGGTCGAACGCGATCCAATCGCCCTTGGGCGACCACCGGGCGTGGCCGGTACTCTGCGCGAAGGGCGTTATCCGTTCTACGACCGAGGGTTCTTGCGCATCTGCGGGTCGGTGCACGAGCCCGCTCGCGGAGACCATCCATCCGATAACGAGCAGGGTGGTAACGGCTGGCGTGGGCGACATTCGATCTCCGATTCTAGATACGAGATTGAGGGTTGCTTGGCTGCATTTTTCGTGCCGAGCTGCCGTCTCGGCTTCTTGACATCCTCAACCGTTCGACCGAGAATCCGGCAACACGCTGAGACCGGCTCTGGTCGGGGGCTCCCGGGGAGCCTCCATGCCGTCGCCGACCCACAACCCGAATGACAGAAACGCCAGAAGAAACCAAGCCTGAGCCCGCAGCCCAGGCCAGCGAGGCGAAGAGCGCCCAGCCGGCGAAACCGGCGAAGCCGGCCGCGGCCGACGCCGAGGTGAGCCGGCGTGGCTTCTTCTCGTGGGCGGCGGTCGCCTGGGTCGGTTTCACCGCTGCGGCCGGCGGCTGTCTCACCGCCTGGGGACGGTTCATGTTCCCGAACGTCCTCTATGAGCCGCCGACCAGCTTCAAGGTCGGACCGCCCTCGGACTTCGCGCCCGACGCGGTCGACGAGCGTTTCGTCGAGAGCAACGGCGTCTTTATCGTCAACGACCAGGGCCAGCTCTACGCCCTGATCGCGATCTGCACCCACCTAGGCTGTCCGCCCAACTGGCTGGAGGCCCAGAACAAGTTCAAATGCCCCTGCCACGGTAGTGGCTACTATCGGAACGGCATCAATTTCGAGGGGCCGACTCCCCGGCCGTTGGAGCGTGCCGCCATCTCGATCGACCCGGACGACGGCCAGGTCCTGGTCGACAAGGCGCAGAAGTTCCTCTGGGAGCGTGGCCAGTGGGACGATCCCAGCTCCTTTTTGACCGCCTAGAACTCCCCAAGGGACCCTAGTGGAAGCGCTCAAGAACCTCCAGAAAAGCATCGTCAAGTCGCAGATCTGGAAGTCGATCTTCCGGGTCGGCATCCCCACCGACAACCGTAAGCGGGCGCTGGCGATGCTCGGCAACGTCGTCCTGCACCTGCACCCGATCAAGGTCAAGAAGTCGGGTCTACGGATGAGCTACACCTGGTGCATGGGAGGCACGGCGTTCTTCCTGTTCCTGGTCGAGACGATCACCGGCATCCTCTTGATGTTCTACTACCGGCCGACCGTCGAGTATGCCTACTTCGACATGGTCGACCTGCGCGAGGCGGTCGCCTTCGGCATCATGCGCGAGCTCCATCGCTGGGGCGCCCACGCGATGGTGATCAGCGTCTGGCTGCACATGTTCCGGGTGTTCATGACCGGCTCGTACAAGCCGCCGCGCGAGTTCAACTGGAACGTCGGTGTCATTCTGTTGGTGCTCACCCTGCTGCTCTCCTTCACCGGCTATCTGCTGCCTTGGGATCAGCTGGCCATCTGGGCGATCACGGTCGGGTCGAACATGGCGCGCGCGACGCCGGTGCTCGGTCACGAGGGTCCGGGCGCGGCGCTCCTGCAGATCGGTGGCACCAAGCTGATCCACGTCGGCAGTGACGCCCGCTTCGGCCTGATCGCCGGTCGTACGATCGGCAACGGAACCCTGATTCGCTTCTATGTGCTGCATTGCGTGGCGATTCCATTCGTCGCCGCCTGCCTGATCGCCGTTCACTTCTGGAGAGTTCGGAAGGACGGCGGCATCTCGGGCCCGATGTAACCGGCGAACCGAGGCATGGAAGCGATCAAGTCCATCATCAACTTCCTCTCCTACCCGGAGTGGTCGTTCACGCTGTCGCTGATCCTCTTCGGCCTGGCGATGTGGTCGAAGGCGCTCTGGACCAAAGCCGGCGGCTGGATCATGCTGATCCTGATCACGGTCTTCTTCGGCCTGAGCCTGTTCGACCCGAACTTCTTCGTCGTGGTCGCCAAGCCGGACAACGTGCCGATCGTGATGATGATCTACATCATCGGTTTCTTCTGGTGGTACGCGATGTACAAGGCGCACCAGAACGATCGGCGGATCGAGGCCGGCGAGCCGACCTTCGAGAAGAGCGAATCCGAGGACCGCATCTTCACCTGGCCCGACCTGGTCTTCTCGGAGTTCATCTGCATGGTCCTCCTGACCGTCGGCATGGTGCTCTGGTCGATCCTGCTCAAGGCGCCGCTCGAAGAGCCCGCCAACACCTCGGTGGCGCCCAACCCGTCGAAGGCACCCTGGTACTTTTTGGGGCTCCAGGAGATGTTGGTCTACTTCGATCCGTGGATGGCGGGAGTGGTACTGCCCGGCCTGATCATCGTCGGGCTGATGGCGATCCCCTACATCGATACCAACAAGAAGGGGAACGGCTACTACACCTTCAAGGAGAGGAAGACCGAGATCGTCCTGTTCCTCTTCGGCTTCGTCATCCTCTGGAGCGAGCTGATCGTCATCGGCACGTTCCTGCGCGGGCCGAATTGGAACTTCTTCGGGCCCTACGAGTACTGGGACATCAACAAGGTCGAGCCGCTGGTCAACGTCGATCTCTCCGAGATCATCTGGATCAAGATCCTCGGCGTCGGTCTGCCGGGACACTGGTTCGTCCGCGAGATTTTCGGTCTTCTCTTCACCGCCTTCTACTTCCTGGTGCTGCCGGTGCTGCTGATCAAGAACAAGTTCATCGACGGCTTCTACCAGAAGATGGGGCCGACCCGGTACTACGTCGGCATGTTCCTCTTCCTGACGATGATGCTGATGCCGATCAAGATGTACCTCAGGTGGTTCCTCAACCTGAAGTACTTCGTCCACATCCAGGAGTTCTTCCTCAACCTGTAGCTCGACGCGCTCGCCATGGCAGCTCCGAAGAAGACCCCAGATCGCCACTACGACTTCACGGCCATGAACAAGTGGTTCGCGTGGAGCTCTCTGGCGCTCCTGCTGATCACCATCTGGATGGTGGTCGAGGACTACGCCAAGCCGTGGAAGCGGCTGCAGGCCGAGTTCCGCGAGCTGGAGCGGCAGAAGCTGGTCGAGGAGGCCGAGGCCGAGCGCCAGCGGATCAACCAGGAAGAGATCGCCACGATCGAAGAGGAGATTCGCAGCGAAGAGGCGCGGCTGGATGAGCAGGAGGCCGAGCTCAAAGAGCTGCAGGACCGGCTGGCCGACCTCGACGACAAGGTCTACGAGGCGGACGTCGACGCGCGGACCACCAAGTCGCACCTGGACACCGAGCGCTATCAGTACGATGCGGCGCTCCAGACCGGCGATCCGAAGAAGATCGATTCGGCCCTGGCGACGCTGGAGAGGCGCCGGGAGACCTACGGCGAGGACCGCATCACGCTCGAGGCCTACCTCGAAGAGCGCGACATGGTGCGCGCCGAGATCGAGCGCAAGATGGCCGGCCTGAAGGAGGACGAGGACCGGCTCGACGAACTGCGGGGCGGCCTCGAGTCGCTCGAGAATCGGGTCGCGGGGCTCGACAAGAGCATCGACTACTTCGTGCTCAACGCGCCGCTCATGGACATGCTCGAGCCGCAGCTGAGGATCGACCAGGTCCAGCTGCCCGGGCTCTACCAGAACATCAACTTCACCTCGGTCGACCGTGTCGACCGTTGCGTTACTTGCCACGTCGCCGCGGCGCGAGCGGGATTCGATGGCGAAGGCTGGGAGGAGCCGTTCCGGAGCCACCCGCGCCTCGACCTCTTCCTCTCGTCCTCATCGCCACATCCGTACAACCGTTTCGGTTGCACGACCTGCCACGGTGGGCTCGATCGGGCGACGAACTTCGCCCGCGCCGGTCACAGCCCGATCAACGAGGAGCAGAAGGCCGAGTGGAAGCACGACTGGGGCTGGCAGAAGCAGAAGTACCTGGACACTCCGATCCTGCCGGCCCAGTACACGGAAGCGGGCTGCATCGGCTGTCACGCTGGCAATGTCTGGACCGCCTCCTCGGAGCTCCAGGACACCGGCCGCGAGCTGATGTCGCGGATGGGTTGCTTCGCCTGCCACAAGATCGACTACCCGGCGTTTACCGACGTGCCGCGACCCGGCCCGAGTCTGGAGAGGGTCGCATCCAAGACCAGCCCGGAGTGGGCCTACCAGTGGATCGAGGCGCCGCGCGACTTCCATCCGACCACCTGGATGCCCCACTTCTTCTTCCTCGAGAACATCGTCGGTGAGCTGAACGAAGAGCGCCAGAGGGCCGAGATCAAGGCGATGGTCGCCTACATCTGGGACCGCTCCGAGGTGATCGACTATTCGGACCCGCCGCGAGGTGACGAGTCGCGGGGCGAGGACCTCTTCAACACGATCGGCTGCACCGGCTGCCATCTGAACGATGCCGAAGCCAGCCGCGACGACCTCTTCCCGCAGATCAACCGGATGCACGGCCCGAATCTCGTGCGCACTGGCTCCAAGGTCGATGCGGGCTGGCTGTTCGCCTGGTTGAAGGACCCGAAGGCGTTCAACCCGGAGACCCGGATGCCGAGCCTACGGCTGACCGACCAGGAGGCCGCCGATCTGGTCGCCTACCTGATGGCGAGTCGCGACCCGGCATTCGAGAACCTGACCCAGCCGGAGGTCGACGGTCAGGTTCGGGACGATCTGGCGGTCGTCTACCTGCAGAACACCCAGACGATCGAGCAGAGCAAGGCGACCCTGGCCGCGATGAGCGACCGGGAGCGCGACGTCTATCTCGGTGGGCAGACGATTCGCAAGTACGGCTGCTTCGGCTGCCACAACCTGCGCGGCTTCGAGGACGCCAAACCGATCGGCGTCGAGCTGACCGAGGAGGGCTCGAAGCCGGTCCATCAGTTCGACTTCGGGCACATCCACGACATTCCGCATACGCGGCACGACTGGATCAAGACCAAGATGCTCCAGCCGCGGATCTGGGACCATGGCAAGGAGAGCGTCAAGGACTACAACGAGCTCTACCGGATGCCGGACTTCGGCATGTCGGAGCGCGAGGCCGAGGCGGTCACCACGAACGTGCTCGGATTCGTCAAGGAGTCGGTGGTCACCGCCCGGCGCGCCGATCAGCGGCCGGAGTCGAACGCGCTCGCCGAGGGCCGCAAGCTGATCACCCGCTACAACTGCCAGGGCTGCCATCTGATCGAGGATCAGGGCCAGGCGATCAAGACTGCGATCACCGATCCCGGCATGTGGCCGCCCAATCTGGCCGCCCAGGGAGCGCGTGTTCAGGGCGATTGGCTGTTCGAGTACCTGCACGATCCGGCCAGCGAGTCGATGCGCCCGTGGCTGAGCGTGCGGATGCCGACCTTCGGCTTCGACGACCACCAGGTCAATATGCTGCTCTCCTACTTCGCGGCGCGCGAGAACCGCCAGGCGTTCCTGTCCGAGCCGGAGCGGCCGGATCGGCGCAGCCTGACGGTCGGTAAGGGCGTCTTCGCCATGCTCCAGTGCGCCAAGTGCCATCCCGCCGGACCGGTAGCGCCCGGTGCGGTCAGCGCCGCCGAGCTGGCGCCGTCGCTCTTGCTGGCGCAGGACCGTCTGCGACACGACTGGGTGGCGGACTGGATCAAGGATCCGCTCAGCTGGGTCAGCGGCACCAAGATGCCGGTATTCTTCAGCCGGCAGGACGACGGCAGCTACAGCTCGCCGCTCGCCCAGGGCATCGACCTGCCGATGTGGAGTACCGAGAAAGACAGAATGCTCAGATACTTCGACTCCGAGGAGGAGCTCAAGGAGTATCTCGCGGATGCAGATAATGTGACCGCCGCCTTGCGCGACCACATCTGGTGGGGCCTCGAAGGCGGTTCCTGAATCTCACAACAACGAGGGTTTTGACATGAGAAAGTATCGTTTCTGGATGATTTGTGTGCTCGCAGTGAGCCTCTTCGGCGTCGCCTGTGGTGGCGGCGAGGAGGCCGCGGCGCCCGAGCGAGCGGCTGCACCCGAACCCGCCCCGGCCCCGGCCGCCGGTAGTGGTGGCATCACCGGCGTGATCACCTACGCCAACGGCGACGCCGACACCGCGATCTCGATGGACGCCGATCCGGTCTGCGTCGGCCTCAACGCCGAAGGCGCGGAGACCCAGACCATCACCGGCGCCGAGGGCAAGCTCGCGAACGTCTTCGTCTACATCAAGTCGGGCCTGTCCGGCAGTTTCCCGGTGAGCGCCGAGGCGGCGGTCCTCGATCAGCAGGGCTGCATGTACGCCCCGCACGTGTCGGGCGTCCAGGTCGGCCAGACCGTGGTCATCCGCAACAGCGATCCGACCCTGCACAACGTGCATGCGCTGCCGACCGTCAACGCCGAGTTCAACAAGGGACAGCCGTTCCAGAACATGGAGTTCGAGCACACCTTCGACAAGTCCGAGGTGATGGTCCGCTTCAAGTGCGACGTCCACCCGTGGATGAGCTCCTACATGGGCGTGGTCGAGCACCCGTTCTTCGCGGTGAGCGCCGACGACGGCTCGTACGCCATCGACGGTGTGCCGGCCGGCACCTACACGGTCGAGGCGTGGCACGAGACGCTCGGGACGCAGACGATGGAAGTGACGGTCGGCGATAGCGCGGTCGCGGCCGCCAGCTTCGACTTCGCGCCCGCCGGCTAGCCCGGTAACGGCACCGAATTCGGCCGGCCCTCGGGTTCCCGGGGGCCGGCGCTCGTTGCCGCCAGCGTTCTCGAGCGCCGGGTGCGACTGAGCGTCTGGCGGTGCTGGCATGGGGGACCTGACCCCGTTAGACTCACCGGGCCATGACCAACGCGCCGTTCTATCAGCGGGGCCTGCACCGGTTCGCGGTGATCCTGGCGTGCTGCGTCGTCTTCCTGATCTCGGCAGGCGCCCTGGTCACCAGCACCGGCTCGGGACTCTCGGTGCCCGATTGGCCGCTCTCGTACGGCTCGCTCAACCCGCCCAACTGGTGGACGATCTCGACCGTCCGCGCCGAGCACGGCCATCGGCTGATCGCCGGCACGGTCGCCATGATGACGGTGCTGCTGGCCGTCTGGGTGGGGGTCCGGGAAGAGCGTCGATGGGTGCGCCGGCTGGCCTACCTGGCGGTAGCGGCGGTTCTGACCCAGGCGCTCCTCGGCGGCCTGACGGTGCTCTTCTTCCTGCCCACTCCGATCTCGGTCAGCCACGCCGCGCTGGCGGAGATCTTCCTGTGCTTGACGGTGACCCTGGCGCTGGTCACCTCCCGCTGGTGGCGCGCGGCAGAGCGTGAGCGTCCCGCGCTCGCCGGATCCCCAGAGCTCTTCCGCGCCGCACGCCTGACGGCGATCCTGGTCTTCGCGCAGATCCTGCTCGGCGCGGTGATGCGGCACTCCGGGGCGGGACTGGCGATTCCCGATTTCCCGCTGGTCTTCGGCGGGCTCTTCCCACCCCACCTGGACTTCGGCATCGCCGTCCACTACGCCCATCGGCTGGGCGCGGTGGTGGTGACGGTCGCGATCGTCGTCACCCTGATCCGCAGTCGGCGGATCGGCGCCGGGGGCGCCGGCCTGCGGCTGCTCGGGATCGCGCTGGCGATCCTGGTGGCGATCCAGATCTCGCTCGGCGGAGCGGTGGTCCTGACCGGCAAGGCGACCCTGCCGAACACCGTGCACGTGGCGACCGGGGCGACGCTCCTGGCGACGGCCGTGCTGACGACGCTGGCCTCGTGGCGATTGGGCGGCCGGCGCGACGAGCGGCTGCCCGACGGAGTGCTGGTGCCGCCGCAGCGCGCGACCGCCCAACCGAACACCGCCGGGGGAGCGTGATGGTGCTGCCGTCCGAGGCGCTGACCGCGCATCCGCCGCAGTTCCGCCTGGCGGACTGGATCGCGCTGCTCAAGCCGAGGATCACGGTGATGGTCCTGGTGACCGCGGTCCTGGGAGCGCTGCTGGCCGCTGGGGACCTTCCGGAGATGTCGGTGCTGGTCGCGCTCCTGGTCGGAACGGCGATGGTCGCGGGCGGAGCGTCGGCGCTCAACCAGGTGTGGGAGCGCAACACCGACGCGTTGATGAGCCGCACCGCCGGACGGCCCTTGCCGGCGGGGAGGATCTCGCTCGAGTCGGCGCTGTTCTTCGCGGTCGTTCTGGCGACCACCGGAGTGGCGATCCTGGCGCTCGGCACCAACCTGCTGACCGCCGTGGTGGGCGCCTTCTCGCTACTGCTCTACATCTTCCTGTACACGCCGCTCAAGCGGCGCACCAGTCTGGCGACGGTGATCGGTGCGGTGCCCGGCGCGCTGCCGCCGGTCATGGGCTGGACCGCGGTCTCGGGAAGCATCGAGGCGGGCGGCGCCGTGTTGTTCGGCATTCTCTTCCTCTGGCAGCTGCCGCACTTCCTGGCGATCGCCTGGCTGTGCCAGCAGGAGTACGCTGCCGCCGGCTTCCCGATGCTGCCGGTCGTCGAGCCCGACGGTGAGAGCACCGGCCGACAGACCGTGCTCTACGCGACCGCCCTGGTCCCGGTCAGTCTGCTGCCGGTGATGCTGGGTCTGGGCGGGACGATCTACTTCGTCGGCGCCCTGGTCCTCGGCCTCGGCTTTCTGGGCTTCAGCGTCGCCTTCTCGGTCACCTTCTCGCGCAAAGCGGCTCGGCGCCTGTTGCTCGCCTCGGTGGTCTACCTGCCGGCGCTGCTGGTGGTCATGCTCGTCGACGCGATCGTCTGAGCCGGATGATCGCCCGCCTGGCCCAGCTCCACGAGCGGTTGGAGGGAGGCCTCGACCGGATGCTGACCGAGCTGGCCGAGATGACCGAGGCGCAGCGCCGCTTCCGACCTGCCGAGGACTCCTGGTCGCCGACCGAGGTCGCGCATCACCTGCTCCTCGTCCAGGCCGGCATCGTCGGCGCGGTCGAGAAGATGCACCGACAGCCGGCGAAGCGGCGGAGCCTGATGGACGGCCTCAAGCACCTGGCGGTGAAGGGCGTCCTCTTCTGCGGCATCCGGGTTCGCAACCCGGTGCCGGCGGCGGCCCCGGACCCCGCCGTGAGCTTCGAAGATCTCGAGCCTCAGTGGGCGACCGAGCGACAGAGGACGCTCCGGCTGTTCGAGTCGCTGGACGCCGAGGCGCTGGGGCAGGCGGGGTTCAAGCACCCGATCGCCGGTCCCCTTTCGGTCGAGGACTCCTTGGTCTTCCTGGTCGGCCACCTCGAGCACCACCATCGCCAGCTCGACCGCATCCGATCCCACGCCAGGTATCCCGACTGATTCGGTGCTCGACCCACCGGACCCAAGCAAGGAGCTCGACCGATGACCGACTACTCGCACCGCTTCAAGACCCTGGAGACCAATCTGGTGCACGCCGGTGCGCCCCGACCGAACATCGGCGGCGCGGTGGTGACGCCGATCTTCCAGTCGGCCAACTACCTGATGGCCGACGAAGGTGCCTACGACGAGGTGCGCTACATCCGGCTGAGCAACTCGCCGAATCACTTCGCCCTGCAGGCTCGCCTGGCGGCCGCCGAAGGGGGCGAGGCGGCGCTGGTGACCGCCAGTGGCATGGCGGCGATCAGCACCTCGATCCTGGCGTTCGCGGGGGCGGGCGACCACATCCTGACCCAGAAGACGCTCTACGGCGGCACCCAGAACCTGCTCGACGACGACGGGCCCCGGCTGCGGGTCGCGCACACCCCGATCGACACCGTCAACGGTGGTCCGTCGGATTGGGAGGCCGCGCTCCGGCCCGAGACCCGCCTGATCCTGGTCGAGTCGATCTCGAATCCGCTGATGGAGGTCGGGGATCTCGAGGCGGTGGTCGCGTTCGCCAAGCGCCACGACCTGATCACCCTGATCGACAACACCTTCACCTCGCCGGTCAACTTCCGGCCGCTCGAGATCGGGATCGACCTGGTCGTCCACAGCGCCACCAAGTACCTGAACGGGCACAGCGACATCGTCGCCGGCGCGGTGATCGGCTCGAAGGAGCACGTCGATCGGGTCCGGCACCTCCTGCTTCACCTGGGCGGCTCGATCGATCCCAACACCGCCTTCCTGTTCGAGCGCGGCATGAAGACCCTGGCGCTCAGGGTCGCGAAGCAGAACGCCAACGCCCAGCGGGTGGCGGAGTTTCTCGACACCCACGAAGACATCGTGCGGGTGAACTACCCCGGCCTCGCCTCCGATCCCGGGCACCGGATCGCTTCACGGCTCTTCTCCGGTTACGGCGGCATGCTGTCCTTCTACACCGGCGAGCCCGAGCGCGCCGAGCGGGTCCTGTCCCGGGTGCGAATCCCGCTGCACGCGGCGAGTCTCGGAGGGGTGGAGAGCCTGGTCGTACGACCGGCGCGCAGCTCCCACCTGGGTCTGCCACCGGAGGCGCGCCAGAAGCTCGGCATCACCGATGATCTGATCCGGGTCTCGATCGGTATCGAGGACACCGACGAGCTGCTCGCCGACTTCGCTCAGGCCCTCCAATTCCGGTGACAGGATACTTAACTCCCAGCTCCTTCAGCTCGCCAGCGTTTGGGAGATGAGAATCCTGTCACCGGGGTTTACCGGCAGATAGGTATCCTGTCACCGCAACTGACTCGAGGGAGATGAGTATCCTGTCACCGGAACTGGAGCGCTGTGGTTGGCCTGGCGACGATCCGCTGATGATCGAGTACCACGATCGCGAGTGGGGTGTGCCGCTTCACGACGATCGTCGCCATTTCGAGTTCCTGGTGCTCGACGGTGCCCAGGCGGGGTTGAGCTGGCGGACGATCCTGCACAAGCGTGCTCGCTACCGCAAGGTCTTCTCGGGCTTCGATCCCGCCAAGGTCGCCCGCTACGGCAAGCGCAAGATCGAGTCGCTACTGCGCGATCCGGGGATCGTCCGCAACCGTCTGAAGGTGGAGTCGGCGGTGCGCAACGCTCGGGTCTTCCTGAAGATCCAGCGGGAGTTCGGCTCGTTCGACGCCTACGTCTGGCGGTTCGTCGGCGGAGAGACCATCCAGAACCGCTGGCGGACCCTGGAAGAGATACCGGCGAGCACCGCCGAGTCGGACGCCATGAGCAAGGACCTGAAGCAGCGCGGGATGAACTTCGTCGGCTCGACGATCTGCTACGCGTACATGCAGGCGGCGGGGATGGTCAACGACCATCGGACCGCCTGCTTCCGCCACCGCGAGCTGAGCTGACCCGCTAGCCGCGTCCGCCGCTCTGCAGCTCTTTCTCGAGCTCGGCGTTGATCTCGTCGATCAACCCGTCGAGGCTGTCGGTGCTCTCGTGCAGCCGGTGGATCTTGAACTCACCGGTCTCCTCCTCGGCCCGGTGGATTCCGAGCCGCTTGCGGAGGGCGCGCAAGCGCTCGGCCAGCGAGCGCCGACGCACGGGCGGCCGCGCGCTCTCCAGGCGCTCGGAGAAGGGGAGGAGGGGAGCCTTCTCGGAGACCATCGACTCGTCCGGCTCCGGCTGCAGGGGAATCTCCTTCGGGAGCTCGAAGTGCTCGCGCAGGAAGACCCGATGGAGGCTCTTGCCGTAGTCGGAGGTCTCGATCAGAAGCTTGACGAAATAACTCGTGGTGAGCTCGTCGACGCTGTCGGGGATGCGGGTGTAGTTCTTGACAATAAACGACTTGGATGTCTTGCCGGGAACCACCGAAGAGGCCAGAAGACGGACCGGGCGGGCGTCCGAGACCGGTCGATCCCACTTCCAGCGAGTGCGCTCGTAGAGCAGCGTATCGATCCGGATACCGACCGGCTCCTCCAGCCGGTTACAGACCCGCACGGCCATCCCGGTGATGAGATCGAACGTACCCTTGGGCTCGTCGAGGACCGGCCGCGGATGGAGGTGGTCGTCCTCGATCTCCACGCGCACCCGGTGCGAGCGGCGCCATGCCGTCCAGACGCCGAAGCCGATCGTCGCCAGTCCACCGAGCACGAGCAACACCGCCGCCCGACTGGTGCCGGCGAGCAGCAGGGCGCCCAGGCCGCCGAAAGCGACGATCCCGCCGGCGAGATAGAAGCGAGCCTCCTTCACCCGGGGGCCAGCATACGCGCCGACCGGCGCCGCGGCAACCGTGCGCCTCGAATCGGGCGTCGTACGACTCGGATAGAGTCGGCGGATGACGTGGGCCAGACGGAGCAGGTCTCGAGCGGCCGGATGGCTGGTGCCACTCCTGACGGTCGGACTGGCGTCCCCGGCGCTGTGTCAAGGCGTCGGGGACCAGGCGGACGACCTCGAGCCGGGCAAGCTGCTGGTCGCCAGCCGTCAGCTCCAGGACCCCAACTTCCGCCAGACGGTCGTCCTGATCGTCGACTACGGCCGGCGGACCGGTGCGGTCGGACTGATCATCAACCGGCCGTCCGAGATCGCGCTGGAGAGTGTGCTGCCCGGGGTCGAGGGAGAGCCGGCCGAGCTCGCCGAGCCGGTGTTCATCGGCGGACCGGTCGAGCCGGCGCGCTTCTCTCTGCTCCTCCAGGCCGCGTCGGAGCCGGAGAGCGCGGAGCGGGTGTTCGCTGACGTCTATCTGAGTCATAGCCGTGAGCTGCTGGAGCGCCTGGTCAGCGCGCCCGAGGAGAGCGATACCTATCGGGCCTACGCCGGCTATGCGGGATGGGCGCCGGGCCAGCTCGAGGCCGAGCTCGCCGTCGGTGGCTGGCATCTGGTGGACGGTCGCCCGACGCACCTCTTCGAGCTGCCGGTCGACCAGATCTGGTCCCGGCTGATCCTGATCGGTACGGCTGAGTGGGCGAGGCTACCCGTCCCGTCGGGCCGCCGCGGCGCACCGGCTGGCTGACGCGCCCCGATGCTGTTCAAGGAGCGTTTCCACGAAGGGATCCGGAGCGGCTCGGTGACCGTGACCTTCCGGGCGTGGGCGAGCGCTCGCGTCAAGGTGGGCGGGCGCTACCGCTTCGGCCGCTCGGACATAGTGGAAGTCGAGTCGATCGAGCGCGTGAAGCTGGCTTCGATCGGCGAGCGCCAGGCACGCGCGGCCGGGTTCACGACTGCGGTGGAGCTCCGTCGAGAACTGGGCCGCACCGGTCGGCGCGAGCTCGGACCCGCGGACCGGGTCTTCGCGGTCTCCTTCCGCTATCTCGGCGAGCGGCAGGACCCGCGCGTCGCGTTGCGGGCCGACGTCAGCCCGGAAGCGCTCAGCGAGCTTCGCCGCGAGCTCGAGCGGATGGATCGACGCAGCCGGCGGGGACCGTGGACCGAGTCGACGCTGCGGGCGATCGCGAGCCGGCCGCGCACCGCCGCCTCCCAGCTGGCCGCCGAGCTCGGGCTCGAAACGCGGGTCTTCAAGGCGAGCGTGCGTCGGCTCAAGGCGCTCAGTCTGACCGTCAGCTACCCGATCGGCTACGAGCTGTCGCCGCGCGGGCGCGCTGTCCTCGCCTGGGAGACCGCCGAGTGACCCTGCATCCCGCACAGGAGCGGGCGCTCGCATATCTGCGTCGCAAGGGGACCGAGGCGCCGCTCGAGTCCATTCGATCGCGCGTCGAACGGACGTTCGCCGAGCTCGAGCGTCTGCTCGCATCGATCGACAGCGAGACAGCGGCACAGGCGCCAGATGCGGATACATGGTGCGTTCAAGAGGTCGTCGACCATCTGGCGATCAGCCTCGAGCCCGCGGTCGAACAACTCGGAGCCGCGATCGAGGGTGAGCCGCCCGGGGCCGCGATTCCGGCCCACCTGATCTCGGCCGAGGCGCTCGAACGATCGTGGGCCGATACGGTCGCCTGGCTGCGGACGATGCATCGCCGCTTTCTGGACGTGTTGCTTCGTGCCGACGACGATCTACCGCTCACCCCCACGGTACCGCTGGTGATGGTGATCAAGATCGAAGACGAGCGAGGCGAGCTCGAAGCGCTCGAGTGGACCGAGACTCTCGACTGGAAGTGCCTGGCGCTGATTCCCCATCCGCACACTCTCGAGCACATAGACCAGATCAGGCGGATTCTCGCCCGGGTTTCCTAGCCGTGCGGGCGCTGCGCGGGCGGTCTCGAGGCTCTCGTCTAGCCGCCTTGCGACCCCCCGGGCTCTGTCGTAGACTCCGCTCCGCAAGCGATTTCAATCGGCCTGCTTCGGGGGGCAGGGGGGGTACTTCCGCAACAGGTCTCCAGTAGTGCATCTCGAGGAGTGTGTTGATGAGCGTTCTCGAAAAGCATCCAGAAGAGGAGCATCACGAGGAGCACCATCACCACGAGTCGTTCTGGACGAAGTACGTCTTCTCCCAGGACCACAAGGTGATCGGCATCCAGTATGCGCTGACCTCTCTGGTTTTCCTGCTGTTCGGCTTCACCCTGATGCTGATCATGCGCTGGCAGCTGGCTTTTCCCGGCCGGCCGATCCCGATCATCGGTGGGCTGCTCGGCGAGGCCAACGCGCCCGGCGGCATCATGCTGCCGGAGTTCTACAACCAGCTCGGAGCGATGCACGGCACGATCATGGTGTTCATGGCGATCGTGCCGCTCCTGGTCGGCGCCTTCGGCAACTACGTGCTACCGCTGCAGATCGGCGCGCCCGACATGGCGTTCCCGAAGCTCAACATGGCGAGCTACTGGGTCTACGCGTCGGGCGGCGTGGTCATGGCGGTGAGCTTCTTCGTGCCCGGCGGTGCGGCCAACTCCGGCTGGACCTCCTACGCTCCGCTCTCGGTGACGGCGACCACCGGACAGACCTTCTGGCTGATCGGCATGGTCTTCCTGATCACCTCCTCGCTGCTCGGCTCGGTCAACTTCATTACCACCGTCATCCAGCTGCGAGCCAAGGGGCTCTCGTACATGCGCTTCCCGTTCTTCGTATGGGCGCAGTTCGTGACCGCGTTCCTGCTCCTGCTGGCGTTCCCGCCCCTCGAGGCGGCGGGCTTCATGCAGCTCCTCGACCGGGTGCTGGAGACCAGCTTCTTCATGCCCGAGGGCCTGGTCGTGAGCGGTGAGGTACAACCGTACGCCGGCGGCGGTAGTCCACTCCTCTGGCAGCATCTCTTCTGGTTCCTGGCCCACCCCGAGGTCTACGTGCTGATCCTGCCGGCGATGGGCATCGTCGCCGAGGTGATCGCCAACAACATCCGCAAGCCGCTCTGGGGCTACAAGGCGATGGTCTACTCGGCGATCTTCCTCGGCGCCATGTCGTTCATCGTCTGGGCGCACCACATGTTCATGACCGGCATGGGCACCACCATCAGCGCCTTCTTCCAGACCACCACCATGATCATCTCGGTGCCGTCGGTGGTCATCCTGACCGCCCTCTTCATGTCGCTCAAGGGCGGCTCGATCCGCTTCAACACGCCGATGCTCTTCTCGCTGGCGTTCCTGATCATGTTCGGAATCGGCGGGCTGACCGGCCTGCCGCTCGGACTGGCGCCGACCGACATTCATCTGCACGACACCTACTACGTGATCGGCCACTTCCACTACGTGGTCGCGCCCGGAACGATCTTCGCGATCTTCGCCGGCATCTACTACTGGTTCCCGAAGGTGACCGGCCGCAAGATGAGCGAAGCCCTGGGCAAGCTCCACTTCTGGCCGTCGCTCCTGTTCATGAACGGCGTCTTCATGCCGATGTTCATCCAGGGGCTGGCCGGTGTCTCGCGGCGGCTCTACGACGGCGGCGACCAGTACGCCCACGCCCAGAGCGTGCTCGGCCTCAACAAGGTGATGTCGTACTCGGCCTACGGTCTGCTCCTGGCGCAGCTGCCGTTCATCATCAACTTCTTCCTGAGCATCAAAAAGGGGAAGAAGGTCGACTCCAACCCCTGGCAGGCGACCACGCTCGAGTGGGTGGCGGCGCCGTCGCCGCCGATCGCGCACGGCAACTTCTCGGAGATTCCGGTCGTCACCCGCGGCCCGTACGAGTACAGCGTGCCCGGCCATGACCAGGACTTCACGCCGCAGAACGCGGTGGTGCAGGAGGGCTGACCGAGATGCAGATTCCCTACACCGTCGAAGAGCGGCCGGACACCGGTCTCTACAACGCCAAGCTCGGCATCTGGCTCTTCCTCGCCTCCGAGGTGATGCTCTTCGGGGCGCTCTTCTCGGCGCTCATCCTGCTGCGAACCGGTGCGGACTACTGGCCGCACGGCGCCGAGAAGCTGAACGTGCCGCTGGCAACGGTCAACACCTTCGTCCTGATCGCTTCGAGTGTCACCGTGGTCATGGCGTGGGCGTCGCTGAGGCTCAAGGAGTTCGGCAAGTTCAAGATGTATCTGTGGGCGACCTTCGGCTGCGGGGTCATCTTCATGGTCATCAAAGCGATCGAGTACGGCTCCAAGTTCTCGCACGGCATCTATCCGTCGACCGACAACTTCTACTCGACCTACTTCCTGCTCACCGGCCTGCACGGTCTGCACGTGGTCGGCGGCATGGTGGTCTTCGCCTACTTCCTCGGTCCGGGTGCCAAGATGTGGCAGACCGAGCCCGAGCGCTTCACCAACCGCATCGAGACCTGTGGTCTCTACTGGCACTTCGTCGACCTGGTCTGGATCTTCCTGTTCCCGACCCTCTACCTACTGTAAGGAGGACCGATGGGGGGACATACAGTCGAAGAGATCAAGAAGGAGACGCGGGTCTACCGCAACGTCTTCTTCGCGCTCGCCGCGTTCACCGCGGTGACGGTGGCCATCAGCTACATGAACGTCAGCTTCGGTGTCGCGGTGGCGCTGGCGCTGCTGGTGGCGACCATCAAGGGCTCGCTGGTGGCGTGCTACTTCATGCACCTGATCTCGGAGCGCAAGCTGATCTACACCGTGCTCCTGATCACGGCGGTCTTCTTCGTGGTGCTCCTGGTCTTGCCGCTCGGCAGCATGATGGGGTCGACCGGGAGCTAGCCGATGTCGCTGCGCATCTTTCACGTCCTGTTCATCGCTCTTTCGATCGCGCTGTCGGCGATGGTGGCGGGGTGGGGGGTCCAGCAGTATCTGACGCTCGGCGACAAGGGCGGGCTGGTGCTCGCCGGGGTCTTCTTCGTGGTCGGCCTGGGCCTGGTGGTCTATGGCACCCGGTATTTCCAGAAGCTCAAGGAGCTCGGTTGAGCGTGCTGCCGCGGTTCGCAGTCTCCGTTCTGGTCGTGGCGGCCATGCTCTGGCCGGCGGTGGCGTCGGCGTGCACGGTTTGCCTCGGTGATCCCGACTCGCCGATGGCGGCGGGAGTGAACAACGGCATTCTGGTGCTGCTCGGATTCGTCGTCTTCGTGCAGATCGGTTTCTGGGCTCTGTTCGTCAGCTTTCGAGTTCGCGCCAGACGGTTGGAGCGACAGCGCGGACGATTCAGCCTCATTGAAGGAGGAGTGAAGTAGATGAAGGACTTACTGGCTCGCTGGATGCCGATCGACGCGTCGGCGCACGGCGCCGAGCTGGATCAGATGAACGCTATCGTCCACTGGCTGATGGCGCTGCTCTTCGTCGGCTGGGGGATCTACTTCATCTGGGTGCTGTTCCGCTACCGCGCCGGACGCCAGCCGAAGGCCGACTACGTCGGTGCCAAGTCCAAGATCTCGACCTGGACCGAGATCGGGGTCGTGATCGCCGAAGCGATCATCCTCGTCGGTTTCGCCATCCCGGCGTGGGCGCGTTGGGTCACGCCGCCGGCCGCCGGCGACAACCCGCTGACGGTCCGGGTGATCGGTGAGCAATTCGCCTGGAACATCCACTATCCGGGGCCGGACGGCGTCTTCGGCTCCCAGAAGGCGGAGCTGATGGGCGCCTCGAACCCGATCGGTCTCGACCCCGAAGATTCCGCCGGTGCGGACGACATCGTCACGATCAACCAGCTCCACCTGCCGGTCGATCGGCCGGTAACGGTCCTCCTGTCCTCCAAGGACGTGATCCACAGCTTCGCGTTGCCGGTGCTGCGGGTGAAACAGGACGCGATTCCGGGCATGGAGACTCCGATCCACTTCACCGCGGTGATGCCGACGCCGGCGGCGGCGACCTTGCCCGCCTGCGCGGCCGAGAAGGAATGCTGGGAGATCGCCTGCGCGCAGCTCTGCGGCCTCGGCCACTATCGGATGCGGGGCTTCATCACCGTGCACGAGCAGGGCGGTTTCGAGGCCTGGCTGGCCGAGCAGGGCGGTTAGCCAAATCTGCGCATCTCCTTGGAAACAGAGGAGATAACGACTTGCGCATGTGCGCATCGACGAGCCCGGCGGCGGTCGAGTTGCGCTAAAATGTTTCTTATCCGGAACGCGTGATTCCCAGCGTCGAGCGCTCGCGGAGCGATCGACCTGCCGTAGGTTCTCCTACCCGGGGGTGGATGCATGAGAATTTCCAGAAGCGTCTTCGTCTTCGCAGCGTGCCTGCTGCTCGTCGCGGCCAGCGCCGGCGCCGCAGTCGAAGTCGTCGACTTCACCAGCCTGCCGGTAGGCAAGGTGGTGGACGAGGTCTTCGGCACTCAGGGCACCGGTCCGATCAAGGTCTACGGCTTCAACGAGCGCTTCGGAGAGGGCATCAACGCGGCGATCGTTTTCGACACCGGCAACCCGACCGGCGACGACTTCGACCTCGGCGCTCCGAACGAGACGTTCGGCACCGAGGACCGACCGACTCCCGGGAAGGGCCGGGGCGGTGTCCGTGGAGCGCCGTTCGAGAACCCTGAGCCGCTCGGCAAGCTCCTGATTCTCGCCGAGAGCCTCGCCGACCTCGACGGGGACGGTCTGATCGACGACCCCGACGACGAGGGCCAGTTCCGCCAGCTGAGCTTCACGCTCGACTTGGAGGAGGTCGGCCCGCTGACCGTCTATCGGATGACGCTGATCGACGTCGAGGACCAGGAGAAGACCCCCGCGGTGCATCTGTACGGTGCCGACGGCGGCCTGATCGAGAGCCGCAATCTGCCGATCACCGGCGACAACGGCGTCGTACACGTCGACCTCGGACCGACCGAGAACGTTTTCAAGATGGTCGTCGAGTTGCACGGCTCGGGCGCGATCAGCAGCGTACAGCTCGAGAAGCCAGGCCCGCGGATCGATATCGAGACCCTGACCAACGGTAGCCAGGCCGACCTGCCGACCGGCTCTGACATACCGTTCCTGCTGATCGGCGGACCGGTCACCTGGACCTATCAGGTGACCAACACCGGCACCGAGCAGCTGCAAAACGTCACCGTGATCGACGATCGCGGCGTCGAGGTCAGCTGTCCGCGAGACACCCTTGAGCCGGGTGAATCGATGGAGTGCTCGGCGAGCGGCGCGGCGTTGAATCTCGCCTCTGGCGATCTCGGCTTCGAGCCGGTTCTCGGCGTCTGCCGCAACAGCCGGGACCAGCGCCTCTACGGCAACATCGGCTCGGTCAAGGCGGTCGGGAGGGTCTCCGAGCTCGACGCGACCGATACCGATCCGAGCCACTACTGCAGCGGACCGGGAGTGCCGGGCATCTACCTGCGCAAGCAGAAGAAGGGTCCGGATACGCGCGGCGTGCCGAGCGGCACCGATGCCACCTTCGAGGTCTTCGTCAAGAACACCGGCGGGCTGACGCTCTCCGAGGTCAAGGTGGCCGATATCCTGTCGCCGGACTGCAATCGCGAGTTCGCGTCGCTTGCACCCGGAGCGTCGCGTCGCTACACCTGCACCGCGCCCGGCCTCGCTCTCGGCGGTGAGAACGTCACCGACTGCCGCTTCGTGAACGAGATCGTCGCTTCGGGCGCGGCGGGCGGAGAGACGGTGACCGACAGCGACACCTCGACGGTCGAGCTGATCGGACTCGAGATCGACAAGTCGTTCGCCGGCGCGGACGAGGGCGGAGCGACCTTCGAGATCACGGTCACCAATCACGGCTGCAGTCTCGATACCGTCGAGGTGATCGACGAGCTGGCGCCCGATTGCGAGCGCTCGCTCGGAGCGATGGCGGCGGGCGACACCCAGACCTACACCTGCCGGATGGCGCTCGAGAACGAGGCGTGCGCCGAGGGCTCGCGTGAGAGCGGCTCGGTGAGCGCCTGCGACACCGCGACCTTCGTGATCGAGAGCGACAGCGCTGGGGCTCAGACCGGTGACGGGGGAGTAGCTGGTGAGGATGGTGGTGGCCAGGGGAGCGACGCCGGCGGTGCCAGCGGTGCCAGCAGTGCCAGCAGTGCCGATGAAACGGTCGCGCAGGGTCAGGGCCAGGCCAGTGGCGGCGGCGAGCGGCAATCCAACTGGCTGCTCCTGGTCGCCCTGGCGCTGCTGGTCGGTGGCGGCCTCTTCGCCTGGAACCGGATGAAGGCCGGATAGGTCGGCGACCGGCGATCAGAGCTGCCACGAGCCGAGGCGCCTGCCGAAGTCGGTCACCCAGGCGGTGGCCCGCTCCTGATAGCGCTCGAGCAGCGCGGCGGTCAGGACCGTGAGAAGGCCGACGACCGCCAAGACGCCCCAGCGGCTCCAGGCGTAGATCTCGAGCGCGTAGCGCAGCTGGTAGACGAGGCCGGCGGCGGTCGCCAGCCCCCCGGCCAGCAAGATCAGCTGCTGGCGGACGTAGAAGCCGTGGGCGAGCACGGCGATGCCGACGCCCAGGCAGAGGAGCGACGCGGCGACTCCCGGATCGGCGACCAGGTTGCCCAGCGCGCCACCGACCGCGACCGCGGCCGCGACTCGCCGGTAGTTGCGGCCGCTGCCGGTGCTCCACCTCGAGCTCAGCAAGAGCAGCGCCGCGAACGGCTGGGTCAGCCAGAGGAGCTGCGACCCGAGGGCGAGCGGCGAGATCAGCAGATACCAGCCGACCGCACCGGGCACTAGCGCCAGAAGCTCGATGCTCTCGGCCGCCGTCCGGTCGGCGCTCGCGCGCCGCGCGAGCGCGAACATCGCTCCGGCGAGCACCAGGAGGCCCGCTCCGTGGAGAAAGGGAGGCGCCTCGTGCAGATGGGCGCGCCCGAAGGCGAGCAGAGCCGGAACCGCCAACATCGCCCGCAGCAATCGCCCCTCGAAGGTGCGGAGACAGGGCTGCGACGGCACCCAGCGGAGCTCGAGCGCGAGCACCGCAGCCGCCAGCAGACCGACGATGATCGCGGTCGCCGCGGGGTCGCGGGTCGGCAATAGGAGCGGCAGGTTGAGCACCACCGTCGCGACGGTCGCTCGCCGGGCCTGTGGAGGCACCAGCGCACGAGCCGCGACCAGGATGATCGGCATCATCAGGATAAACGCGGCGCCGGCCACTAGCAGAGCCGACCCGTCACTGGGGGCGACCCAGACGCCGAACGCGGGCACCCGACTGCCGGCTGGGGTGTCCCAGGCGAACCGCGAGTAGAGCAGAGCGCCGAGCACCACCGTGTGGACCGGTACCAGCGCGAGCGCCACCCCGAGCAGGGTGCGTGCCGCCTTGCTCTCGCGAAGGGTGACTCCACAGACCAGCCCGGCGCCGGCCAACAGGATGGAGAGCCCGAACAGCGCGCCGTAGCGCAGCAGGTCGTTGCCGGTGCTCCACCCCTGGAACAAGAAGACCGAAGCGGAGCTGAGCAGGATGGCCGCGCCGAGGCCGCGCAGTATCCCGGACAGGGCCGCGAACCGACGCACGGCGGGAGGGGAGCCGGCGGTCGACTCGGAGTGCGCCATCATTCACCTCCGTTCCTGAGCTCGGCGAGCTCGGCCAGCAGCTGCTGTCGCTCCTCGGCCTCGGAGTACTCGAGCTGCAGGGGATCGACGTCGGCGTCCGTCCCACCCTCGAGCTCGAGCTCGGTGATCTGCGTCTCCCAGCGGTCGAAGACCCGGTCGAGCTCACCGTCTCCCAGAGAATCGGCCGTGTGAGCGCTGCTGGCCGCCTGCGCACTCGACTGACGGGTGCGCATCAGATTGCGCTTGTGCACGAGCTGCTCGAGTCGAGCCTCGACCCTGGCGACGTCGGCGTCCAGCTGTCGCTCGGTCGACTCGTGCAGCGCTAGACGACGCTCGACCTCGGGCACCGCGCGGGCGGCCGCCCGCGAGCGCCGTAGGCAATCGATCGCGCGCTCTTCGTCGGAGTCGGCGCATTCGCGGGCCCGCTCGCGCCAGCGAGCCTCGGCCTCGCGGTGCTCGGCGAGCGACCGGCGCAGCCGCTCGCCGTC
Source organism: Thermoanaerobaculia bacterium (assembly GCA_947259925.1). Classification (GTDB taxonomy): domain Bacteria; phylum Acidobacteriota; class Thermoanaerobaculia; order Multivoradales; family JAHEKO01; genus JAHEKO01. The sequence goes on along the minus strand of CAMYOG010000042.1, from coordinate 31,966 downwards.
CGCCCGGACCCGGTCGAGCCGGACCTTGGCCTGTGCCGTGGCCCGGCGTACATCGCGAATCAAGCTGTCCGCCAGGGCCTCGTGATTCTCGACCGCCGCCAGGGCCTGATCCATCTGGCAGATCAAGGCGGTCGTCCAGCGTTTGATTCGATTCATCTGGTCTCTCCTACGAGTCCTCGAGGCTGGATCGCCCCGACGGCTCGACGCAAGGCAAGCGGTGTGCCGATGTGGGGCCGGCTCCGAGACCTCAGGACTTCGTTAACGATCGCCGGCCGTCTCGGGCCGGAGCCAGGGAGGATATGTACGTTGAGCGTACAAGGAAGTGTACGTAGAACGTCCAGATCTCCAGATCCTGACGCCGTTCGGTTCCGGGCCCCGGGCCGGCCGCCGGCCGATATACTCGGCCGCTCTTCAGGAGGTGTCGATGATCTTGTCGTTGGTGAATGTGAAGGGTGGTGTCGGCAAGACGACCACCGCGGTCAACCTGGCGGCGACGTTCGCCGCGAGCGATCTCCGGGTGTTGCTCGTCGATCTGGATCCGCAGGGCTCGGCGAGCTTCTCGCTGGGTATCGACCGTGATGACGGCGAGGCTTCGATGGCGGACGTCCTGGTCGACGGTGTGCCGGCCCGGGAGGCGCTCCGGCCGACCGAGATCGAGGGCCTCGATCTCCTCACCGGCTCGATGGAGCTGGCCGGGTCGGAGCTGGGGCTGGCCCGCAAGCGGGACCCGCACCTGCTGCTGCGGCGCGCACTCCAGCCGGTCCGTCGACGCTACGACGCGATCGTGATCGACTGCCCGCCAGGGCTGTCGATCCTCACCATCAACGGTCTGGCGGCTTCGGCGGCGTATATCCTGCCGGTGGTGCCGCACGACCTGGCCCACGAGGCCCTCGACCGCTTCTTCGGAGGCTGGGAGCGCCTCGAGAGGTCACTGCGGGCCAAGCCCCGGCTACTCGGAATCCTGTTGAACATGGTCGACAAGCGGACCCATCTGACCACGGCGATGGTCGATCAGATCCGCCAGTCGTATGGCCGCCGGGTCTTTCGCGCCGAGATCCCGATCAACGTCCGGCTGGCCGAGGCGCCGGCCTACGGGATGTCCATCTTCCAGTACGAGCGCTGGTCCACGGGTGCCCAGGCCTACCGCTTGCTCGGCGCCGAGGTCCTGCGGCGCGCGCGCACGGCCGGGATCCTCTGACGGCACGATCGGGGTAGCGCGGCATGTTCGAGGGCATCCATCTGCCGACCGTGAACGCCTCCCTGAACGGGTTGGCGTCCCTCTTCCTCATCGCCGGCTTCGTCTTTGTCCGGCGCCGCCGCATCGCCGCGCACCGTGCCTGCATGAGCACGGCGTTCGGCTGCTCGGTTCTGTTCCTGATCTCGTACCTGATCTACCACTACCAGGTCGGCTCGGTCCGGTTTCAGGGCACCGGCGCCATCCGCACCGTCTACCTGAGCATCCTGGCGACCCACACCGTGCTGGCGGCGGCGGTGCCGTTCCTCGCCGTGATCACGCTGGTGCGAGCGCTCCGGGAGCGGTGGGATCGGCACCGGGCGATCGCCCGCTGGACGCTGCCGATCTGGCTCTACGTATCGCTCACCGGAGTGATCATCTACTTGATGCTGTACGGCGCACCCTGGGCGTGAGACGGGGCCGGGCGCGGGTCGCGGGACTGACGGGCCTCGCGCTCGCGGTGCTGCTGCAGCTCGGCTGCTCGATCGCCGAGCCGCCGGTCCTCGAGCCGCTGGTGGAGCGCTCGACCCGCCGACCGGTAGTCCTGGTGCCGGGCGTCACCGGCGTCAAGCTACGCGACGCCGAGAGCGGTCGGATCGTCTGGGGGCGCGGCGTCGACCTGCTCAAGCCGCACGACGGCGGCTACGCGTTCGCACGGCCGCTGTCGAGCGATGAACGCGGTCGGTCGGCGCTCGAGGCGTCCGGCGTCATCGAGGAGATCCGGCTGCTGGGTGGCCTGATCCGCAAACAGGTCTACGGACCGATCGTCCGGCTGATGGAAGCGAACGGCTACCGGCGCGGCGATCTGACGCGGCCGACCCCCGGGGACGACTTCTTCTTGTTCGCCTGGGACTGGCGAGACGACCTGACGGTCGCGGCGGCCGAGCTCTACGGACTGCTCGATCGGTTGCGACAGGTGCGTGGCGAGGAGGTGCTCGAGGTCGACCTGATCTGCCAGAGCGCCGGCGGTCAGATCTGCCGCTACCTCGCCAAGTACGGCGGTCTGTCGCTCGAGAGCGCCGAGGCCGCCAGGTCGCCGGTCACGCTGACCGTGCGCGTCCCCAAGGCGATCTTCGTAGGCACCGCCAACGGCGGCAGCCTTCGAATCCTGCGGGAGATTCACCGGGGCCGGAGCTATATCCCAGGGATCGGCCGGAAGATTCTCCCCGAGGTCCTGTTCACCTTCCCATCGCTCTTCCAGGACCTGCCGGTCTATCGCGAGGAGCTGTTCGTCGACGGCGCGGGCGCGCCGCTCGACCTCGACCTGCTCGACGCCGACGTCTGGCGCGAGTACGGCTTCTCGGTCTTCGGCGCCGCGGTCAGGGGGCGACTGGACCGGAGCGCGCCCGCAGCGATCTTCGGTGACGACGCCGAGCGCAGCACGGCTCTGGAGAGATTCCTCGACCTCGGCCGTCGTCTGCACGCGGTCCTCGGTCGCGACGTCGCGGGCTTCGAGAGTCGCTACTACTCGATCCAGAACGTCGACGACGAGACCCCGGATCGCGCGGTCCTGATGCGGGGCGCCACCGGTGGCTGGGAGCTGCTCTTCACGGGCGACAAGCGGCTGCGCAAGAACCCCGAGCTGCACGCAGCGGTCACCACCGGAGGAGACGGCCACGCCGCCGAAGCGAGTCAACACTGGCTGTCGCCACAGGAGTCGGCGGCGCTGGCAGTACCGACGCGCCATGTCCGCGGCGACCACTTCGAGATGATCCTCGACCGGCGGGCACTCGAGGCGATCCTGGAGTTTCTGGCCGACTAGCCCCGGCTAGGAGCGCGACTCGCGCAGCTCCGAGTAGCCGCGGGCGTCGATGCGCTCGCGGTCCCGGAAGTCGGTCTCGACGTCCTGCTCCCAGGCGCCGGCCGCGGCGTCGGGGCCGGCCTCGAGCATCATCAGCTCGGCGCCGAAGCCCGAGCCGTACGAGAACGCCGCTACCCGCTCGCCGGCGGCAAGGCCCTTGAGGGCGCGCGCGACCGAGATCCAGAGCGAAGCCGTGTAGGCGTTGCCGCACAGACGGTTCCACATCATGGTCGGGTAGATCTTCTCCTGGAAGAAGCCGTCGATCCGCTCGGCGTTGAGGTCGAGGAACTCGCCGACCCGGTAGAACGCCTTACGCACCATCTTCGGGAACGGAACGTGAAAGCAGATCGCGGCCAACTCGCGCAGCACCACCTCGGGGTCGCGCTGGCCGATCATCGCCTTGAAGCAGTTCTCCGCCGCCCGCTTGTAGCAGTCGAGCGACAGCGGGCCGTCGACCCGGGGGTAGTTCTCACCGACCGGCCGCCAGAAGTCGAACTGCGGCTCGCTCCACGGGTAGGAGACCGGGTCGATGCGGGCGATCCTCGGCTCGTCGATCACCATCGCCACCCCACCGGCCCCCTGGGTCGGCTCTCCCGGATCGCCCTCTTCGTACATCGCGACGTCGGCCGCCACGACCAGCGCCGCCTGGTCGCGAGCGGCTCCCGACAGCCGCCACTCGGCGGCCTGGCGGACCGCGAGAGTGCCGCCGTAACAGGCGTGCTTGACCTCGTACGAGCGGATCGCCCCGCTCAGACCGAGCCGGTCGGCGACCCAGGCGCTGAGGGGCCGGCTCATGTCGACCGCGGTCTCGGTGCCGACGGCGATCATTCCGATCCGTTCCTTCGAGCCGCCCCAGCGCGACAGCGCGCGGCGCGCGGCTTCGGTGGCCAGCTCGACGACGCTGACGTCGGGCGGGCAGATCGACATCTCCTCACAGCCAAGACCGACCCGGTACTTGTCCGGATCCTGGCCGCGTAGCTCGGCCAGCTCTTCGACCGGTAGCGAGAGAGCGGGGAAGTGAAGACCGATCGAGGCGATTCCGGTCGGATTGACGGCGGTTGCGGTTGCGCTCATGTTCCCTCCCTGCCTTAAGCGCCAGATTCGGTTGTGTACATGACCGACTAAGGGCCGGGATGGTAGCACAGCGGAGGTCTCCGAGCGCGTGCTGCGATTGACCGAATGGTCAATAGGTATCGGAGTTTCCGCGCGGCCGGGAGGGGCGCGAGGTCAGAGCTTGAGGTGCGCCTGGGCCGGCTCGTCGCCGGCCTCGGCCTCGCCGTCCGGGTTCTCGACCTCGCCGAGGAAGACGAATCGGTCGAGTCCGCGGACGTACTGGAAGCCTTGGCCGCCGGCGCGCACGGCGTCGCGCAGCTGCGCCAGCTTCGAGTCGAGGTTGTCGATGAAATGCAGCGCCAGCGCCTCGGCGGTCAGCGGCACGACCGGCGAGCCGTACTCGAGACGCCCCTGGTGCGAGAGGATCAGGTGCTCGAGATGGAGGCGAGCCACTTCCGGGAAGCCGTCGATTGCGGCGCAGCGCTCGCGCAACATGTCGCGGCCGTAGACGACGTGACCGACCAGGCGTCCCGACTTGGTGTACTCGTTGATCGGCATCGGCCCGATCTCCGCCAGCTTGCCCAGATCGTGAAAGAGCACGCCGAGCAGCAGGAGGTCACGGTCGAGCTCGTCATAGTGATCACACAACTGGGCTGCCACCTCGGCCATCGAGACAACGTGCTCGAGGAGCCCGCCGCGATAGGCGTGGTGAATCGACTTGGCGGCTGGATGCTCCTTGAGCTCGCGGCCCCAGACCGCCAGCGACTCGGCCGCCAGCCGATGCAGGAACGGATCCTTGATCTGCTCGCCGTAGATCTGCTTGAGGCGCGCCCACAGCTCGCCGATGTCCTCGGGCGTGGACGGTATGAGGTTCGACTCGTCGAAGCCGTGCTCACGGTCGTCCTCGACCGCCCGCCGGCAGTCGGAGACGCTGATCTGCAAGCGGTCGCGGTAGAGCTTGACCGTACCGCGGAAGGCCACGAAGTCGTGCGCTTCGTAGTCACCCTCGAGGGCCTGGCTGTCGGACCAGGCTTTGCCGGTGATCGTGCCGCTCGCGTCCTTCAACTCGAGGTCGAGGAACTCACGGCCGTTCCGGTCCTGGCGGCGCTCCTTCCGACTCAATAAGGCGAATCCGGCGACATTGTCGCCGTCCTGCCAGTCGCGAATCGGGTCGTTGCGGCGCTTGGCGGCCATGGCGCGGCTACTATATGGCAGCCGGGCGGCTGGCAGTCGATTTGCAGACAGCGACCACGGGAGAGTGCGCGCGAACGCGCGCCAGAGAGAGCACGAGACGATGGAGAACCCCAGGCAGGCCGGTCTGCTCAGCGTCGCGAAGCTGGTCTGCGCGCTGCTGGCGTCGTCCGCGGCGCTGGCCGCCGACCAGGCGCTCGTCCGCACCGTCGACGAGAGCGAGCTCCTGTTCGACGCCGCCTCGGCACTGGTCGAGCGTGACGAGCGGGAGCGCCTCCGCGAGCTCGATGCCGCCGGGCGGCAGGCGTGGATCGAGGAGTTTCTGGGGCTCGATCCCGATCCGGCGACCCCGGAGAACGAGCTGCTCGAGGGGATCGAGCGCCGTCAAATCCTGGCCCGGACCGAGTTCCTGACCCTGATCGATCAACGGGCACGGGTGCTCTTTCTAAACGGCAAGCCGGGCGAACGCAAGGTGATCGAATGCGGTGCGACGCTCAACCCGCTCGAGATCTGGCACTACGGCGAGCGCCAGCTGGTCTTCTATCAGCCCCGACCTGGTCGTCCGTACCGCCTCTGGCATCCGCTCGATTCCAAGCGTTCGCTCTACAACGAGGAGATGGTCTACCTGCTGAGACAGCTCGGGGAGTACGGGCTCAAGTTCCGGATCGACATCCGGGCGTGCGAGGACGTCAAGCTGGTGGACGAGGCCACCGGCATCGACAGTCTGAGCGGCTTCCGCAAGGATCGGGTCAGTAACGAAGAGATCGCTGTCTTCCTGGCGCCGCCGGTCGATCTCGGAGCCTGGGCGCTCGAGGCGGTCACGACACCGCTCGAAGAGCTGCCGCCGCGGATCGCGGTCGAGAGCATCGACCTCTCGTTTCCGGCCAAGGTGCGCCAACGGATCGTCTCACGGGTGATGATCACTCTGCCGTCCGACGTCGAGCTCCAGACCTTCACCGGCGAGAACCGGACCGAGGTGCGGCTGATCGTGGTCGGCGTCATCGAGCAGGACGGGCAGATCTTCGAGGAGTTCCGGGTGCGCTTCAAGATGAAGCCGCCCGAGGACGAGGCCGCCCTGGCGCTGACCTTCGAGCGGGCGCTCCGCCCGGAGCGTGACTTCGTGCTCCGCTTCCGGCTCGAGGACGAGCTGGGCGACGGCCGGCTCTACTTCAGCCGCGGGTTCACAGTTCCCGAGGAGCCCGACGAGCAGGCGGCCGAGCTGCCGGTCCCGGAGGACGCCATCGTCGCGATCGGCGAAGAGATGGCGCTCAGCAGGATCGTCGGGCGCGACAGCCTGCTGCTGGTGCCACCCGAGAGCGATCTGATTCTCGGACTCTGGCGCGCCGACGTCCTGGTCACCGGCGAGAGAATCCAGCGCGTGGTCTTCCTGGTCGACGGCGAGGCGCAGCTGACCCGCACGACGCCGCCGTTCACCGCCGAGGTGCGGCTCGCCCGTTACCCGCGCGAGCAGCTGATCCGGGTCGAGGGGTACGACGAAGACGGTGAGCTGGTGGCCGCCGACGAGGTCGCGATCAATCGGCCGCGCGGCTCGTTCAAGGTCCGCATCCTGGAGCCGCGTACCGGCGACAAGGTCTCCGGCAGCGTCGTCGCGCGGGCCGAAGTGGTGGTGCCCGAGGAGCGGCGGGTCGAGCAGGTCGAGTTCCGTCTCAACAACGAGCTGGTGCACGAGGTGAAGCGCGCTCCGTGGGCGGCCGAGATCGACGTGCCGACCGGTGGGCAGACCGCCTATCTGGCAGTGACCGCGATCCTCGACGACGGCAGCCGCGCCGAGGACATCCAGTTCCTCAACTCGCCCGAGTACCTTGAGGAGGTGGAAGTCAACTTCGTCGAGCTCCTGACGACCGTGCTCGACAACAACCGGCGGCCGGTGCCCGACCTCGATCGCTCGGACTTCAGCGTCTTCGAGGACGGTCGGCTGCAGGAGCTGGCGAAGTTCGAGCTGGTGGAGAACCTGCCGCTCGCGGTCGGCATCACGATCGACACCTCGGGCTCGATGGCGATGCTGCTGCCGGAGGCGCAGCGCGCCGCGGTCGAGTTCCTCGACCGGGTCCTGACGCCGCGCGACAAGGCGTTCGCGGTCGGCTTCGCCAAGGAACCGGTGCTGCTGATTCCGCCGACCGACGACGTCGGCGCGGTCGAGGCGGCGCTCGGTGAGCTGCGCTCGGTCGGCTACACCGCGCTCCACGACGCGGTGGTGAGCAGCCTCTACTACTTCCGGGGTCTGCGCGGCCGCAAGGCGCTGATCCTACTCTCGGACGGCAACGACTCGGCGAGCTTCTACCCGTTTCGGGATGCGGTCGAGTACGCGCGCCGGAGTGGAGTAGTGATCTACACGATCGGTCTCGACGTCGGCAAGCTGGCGACCGAGATCCGCGGCAAGCTCAAGACCCTGGCTCGGGAGACCGGCGGCCGGAGCTTCTTCATCGAGAAGGCGCACGAGCTGCGGGGGGTCTATGCCGAGATCGACCTGGAGCTTCGCAGTCAGTACCTACTCGCCTACAATTCCGACGCGCCGCAGGACGCCGGGGAAGGATTCCGGGCCGTCGAGGTGAAGGTGAAGGGCGGCCGCAAGGCACGGACCATCGCCGGCTACTACCCATGAGCGGGATCGCGAATCGTCTCGGACACCTCCTCGGCCTCCTCGCCCTGGCGACGGTGGTCTCCGCCGCGGCGCCCGAACCGGAGACCACGACCATCGTGGTCGAGGAGATCAACGGGACCTACACCGATCTGGGCGGCGAGCTGCGCGAAGTGCGCAACGGTCCGGTGGTCGTCCGCCCGACGTCCGAGAACAACACCTTCGAGCTGTTCGCAAACCGACTCGAGCTGACGCCGCTCGAAGATGGCGAGCATCAGGCGGATCTCTGGGTGCACTTCGAGGGCGAGGCCGACGTCGAGGCCGAGATCCTGGTCGCCGGTATCTCCGGAGGCACCCTGACGGACGTGGTCGTGGTGCCGAACCAGGAGCGGACGATCCGGACCCGGGTCAAGCTGGAGCGCCAGGAGGAGAAGTACCTGATCACGATGGTCGAGTCGGAGGAGCTCACGATCCAGATCGAGAGCCAGCTGGCCGGCCAGCTGGTGACGATCTGCGAGAACTTCACCCGCTTCACCTTCGGCTCGAGCTGCGACGGCCTGGATACGGCGCTCAACAATCCGCGGGTGCCGATGCCGGAGCCGGGCAAGGAGCTCGAGCTCGACGCCCGGCAGCTGAGCCCGGAGCAGAAGCGCCAGCTCGACGACTACCTGGAGCGCTCCGGGTCCAGCTGACTGCTATCGTCAGCGGATGGAGTCGATCGATCGACGCGCGCGGCCGGACCCGGAGGCAGCGGCGAACTGACGCTCCTCAAGGTCGTTCTCCGGTGGATCGGCGGTGCGTCGCTCCTGGCGCTGATTTTCGTGGTCGCTCCCGACTCGTGGATGGCCTCGATCCACTCGGACCTGGGCCTGGGGGAGATGCCCGACACGCCGGTGGTCTGGTACCTGGCGCGCTCGACGTCCGCGTTCTACGCCCTGCTCGGGGGCCTCTTCTGGGTGATCTCCTTCGACCCGGTTCGCTATCGCGGGACCCTGACCTACCTGGGCGTCGCCCTGCCGCTGTTCGGCCTCGCCCTGCTGGTCATCGACTGGTCCGTCGGGCTGCCGTTCTTCTGGCGGATCTGGGAGGGGCCGTTCGTGATCGTGATCGGGCTGGTGATCCTGACCGCGAGCCGAAAACTGCCCGCCACCTAGGCGCGAGCTCAGGTTCTTGCGATATGATGAAGAGCCTGCGCGCACCGCGTCTACCCGCGGCCACAGCTCAGAGACGAGATTCATTCGGGTCGTAGCAGCGGCGGCTCGTTTCCACTCCAAACGGGGGTTCCACCAGCCATGTCACCGAGAAGGCACCTGAACAGCCTCTTCTACTTCACCATCGAAGACGAGAGCATGTTGGCCGAGGCGTTCGCCGAGTTCGACGATGACATCTTCGCGGTCACCTACAAGGTGGAGGGGAGCGAGGACGTCTTCGTGATGACCGCCGAGACGCGCGAGGCGATGGATCGCTACGATGTTCCGTACAACCTGCTGGCCGAGGAAGATCCGAGTCGCATCTCGATCTTCCACACACCGCTCTCGAAGGAGGAGCTGGGAGACTACGAGGACGCGGTCAAGGCGCTCACCCTGGCCTACAAGGGGATCGCCGCGGCGTGCGTCGGCATCAACGGCGAGACCGACCTCGGCTTCGACCTGACCGACAGCATCCGTCACTACACCTACTTCACGGCTCCAGCCGGCCACACGTTCATCTGGCGCCTCTTCCACAACCGCGACGACGCCGAGGCGTTCCTCGACAAGCTGACGCTCGGCGACCGCAACGCACTCAGCTGGGCGAAGGCGATCCCGCTCGAGAGCTCGGACGAGCTGGTCGGCTTCCACTAGCGAGGCTCCGCAGGGAAGCGTCGAGGCTTGCTCCGAGCTCTCCGTGAACCGCTACCGGCTATTGCCGGATCCGTCTCCCGCCGCACGGGAGGAGTGGGACCCGACCCACGAGGGATCGTTCCGCCTCGCGCGATGCTCAGATCGGTGGACACGGGTTGACCCAGACGCCGCTCTTCGAGGAGACCTACTCGGTAGCGCGCCTCTGTGAGGAGGTGCGCGACCTCGTCAACCAGGCCTACTTCTCGGTCTGGGTCGCCGGCGAGGTCCAGCGCATCAAGCGGCACCGGAGCGGCCACCTCTACTTCGAGCTGGTCGAAAAGGGCGCGGGCGACAAGATCGTCGGTCGACTCGAAGCGGTCGTCTGGCGGAAGGACCTCCAACGCGTCGAGCGGGTTCTCGCGCGGAGCGGTCTCGAGATCGTCGAGGGCCAGCAGATCCGCTGTCGAGCCAACCTCGACTTCTATCCGCCGTTCGGCCGCATCCAGCTGGTCGTCCGCGAGGTCGACGTCACCTTCGCGGAGGGAAAGCTCGCTGCCCGCCGGCGCGAGACGATCGAAGCGCTGGTCAAGACGGGTCTGCTCGACCGCAACAAGGGTCATCTCCTGCCTCCGGTGCCGCTCAGGCTGGCCCTGATCGCCTCCGAGGACAGCGCTGCCTACCACGACTTCCTGAGTACCCTGAAGGAGAGCCCCTACGGTTTCCGGGTGCTGTTCGTGCACGCCGCCGTTCAGGGGGCGAGCGCCGAGCGCGAGATCGTCTCGGCGCTGCGCGCCGCGGCCCGGCCGCGGCCTGACTGCGCGGCGCTGATTCGCGGCGGCGGCTCACGATCGGACCTGGCGGTGTTCGATTCACGAGCGGTGGCCGAGGCGATCGCGCGCGCCGAGTTTCCGGTGCTGACCGGACTCGGCCACGAGATCGACGAAGGGGTCGCCGACCTCGTTGCCCATACCTCTCTCAAGACGCCGACCAAGGTGGCGGAGTTCCTGGTCCAGCGGCTCGAGCGCGCCGAGGCGGCGCTCGAGAGCGTGCGCTCGGCGCTTCTGCGGGAGGCCAGGCTGCCGCTCGAGCGGGCGCGTGCCGAGCTGCGGCGCGTCGAGCGGACATTGCGATTGAGCGGATTCCGGGTCACGGCGGCCCGAGAGCGCCTGACCGCCAGCGGCCAGGCGCTGGTGCGCGCTACCGGTCGGTTGCTGTCGAGCGGCGCTGCACAGGTCACCGGCGCGAGTCGGCGTCTGACCCAGGCGGCGCCCCGACTGCTCGACGGGAGCCGTCCCGCACCGGCGCGGCTGGGTGGGCGGATCGCGGCGCTGGCGCGCGCGCGGCTCCGGGAATCCGAGGCCCGACTCGAGGGTTGGAGTCGACTGTGCGTCCAACTGGCGCCCGAGCGGACCCTGGAGCGGGGCTTTACAATGACGCGCGACGCTCGCGGTCGGATCTTGCGGAGCGTGAGACAGGCGAGTCCGGGCGAGCGGATCACGACGATACTGAACGACGGCGAGCTGACGAGTCGAGTGGAGGATCGATGAGCACTGAGAAACCGGACGAGCTCAGGTTCGGCCAGGCGATGGAGCGGCTGGAGGGCATCCTCCGGCGGATCGAAGAGGAGGAGATCGACATCGACGAGCTCGGCGAGCGGGTGAAGGAGGCGACCCGGCTGATCGAGCTCTGCCGCTCCAAGATCCGCAAGGCCGACCTGGAGGTCACCCAGATCGTGCAGGCGCTCGAGGAGCCCGGCGACTCCGAGAGCGCGGACGAGTGATGTTCAAGCGCCAGACGACCGGCTCCGTCGTCTGCCCGTCGTGCGGCAAGCTGGTCGGCATCAACGAGTCCGAGTGCTGGCACTGCGGGCGGAGCAACCCGGGGATGTGGGGCTTCGGTCCCGCGCTGCGGCGACTCGGAGCAGACCTGGGCGTCAGCCAGGTGGTGATCTTCGGGTGTGCGCTCCTCTATCTGGTCAGCCTGGTGCTGTCGCCCACCGGCGTCAACTGGTCCCCCGATCTCGGCTTCCTGTCGCCGAGCGGCGAGAGCCTCGCTCGACTGGGCGCGGCGGGCGCGATTCCGGTGGTGGTGAGCGGGCACTGGTGGACCCTCCTGTCGGCCGGCTGGCTGCACGGCAGCCTGATCCACATCCTCTTCAACATGATGTGGGTACGCCAGCTGGCTCCCGCCGCGAGCGTGATCTTCGGCCCTGGCCGGACGATGCTGATCTACATCCTCGCCTCGGTGGGCGGCTTTCTGCTCTCCTCGCTCATGGGGTTCGCCCTCACGATCACCCAGGGCAGTCTGCTCTCCGGACTGCTGTCGCTGCTGATGGGACGTGCGCTCCTGACCGTCGGCGCTTCGGCCGCGGTCTTCGGGCTGCTGGGCGCCGTCGTCTACGCCGGGCGGCGGGGGGTGGCGGCGCATCTCGGGCGGCAGGCGTGGATCTGGGCGGTCTTCCTGTTCATCTTCGGCCTGGTCTTTCCGAGCGTCGACAACTGGGCGCACCTGGGAGGGTTTGTCGCCGGCTACGGCCTCGCCAAGTGGTTCAATCCGCTCCTGCCCGAGAAGCCGGACCACCTGTATGGAGCCCTCGCCGCGCTGGCGGTCACGGCGATCGCGATCGTGGTGGCGTTCCTCAAGGGGCTGACGCTATAGGCGAGTCGACCCTGCTGCTCCCGCGGAGCGTCGGCGACGCGATCGCGGGTGATGCGCTCAGGTGCTACCCGCTGGAGGCGTGCGGGATTCTGATCGGCGAGCCCGGGGAGCGGGCGGCCGTGCGCGAGCTGCGGATCGAGGAGAACGTCCACGCGGGGAGCCGGCGGCGCCGATTCGCGATCGCGCCCGAGGCGTTGCTGCGGGCGCAGAAGGCGGCGCGAGCGGCCGGGCTCGCGGTGATCGGCTATTACCACTCGCATCCGGACGCCGCGGCGGTGCCGAGCGCTGCCGATCTGAGTGCGGCCTGGCCGGAGGTCAGCTACCTGATCGTCGAGCTCGGTCCCGAAGGGGTCGGTGGGCTGCGCAGCTGGCGGCTCGACCGGGCGAGCGGGGCCTGGGTCGAGGAGCAGGTAGAGTACGAGGCGTCATGACAGCGACCTTCAGCCCCGCAGTCGCTGCCGGCCTCACACCCGCGGAGCTGCGTCGTTACGCGCGGCACCTGATCATGCCGGAGGTCGGGCGTGCCGGACAGGAGCGGCTCAAGAGAGCGCGCATCCTGGTCGTCGGCGCCGGCGGCCTGGGCTCACCGCTCGGCCTCTACCTGGCCGCGGCCGGAGTCGGGACGCTCGGCCTGGTCGATTTCGACACGGTCGACGAGTCGAACCTGCAGCGGCAGGTCCTCTACGGTCAGTCGGACGTCGGTCGGCCGAAGCTGGACGCGGCGATCGATCGACTTCGGGAAGTGAATCCGCACATCAGCCTGATCCGCCACGGCCACCGACTCGACTCGTCGAACGCGCTCGGGCTGTTCGGCGACTACGACGTCGTCGTCGACGGCACCGACAACTTCCCGACGAGGTATCTGGTCAACGACGCCTGCGTCCTGACCGGCAAGCCGAACGTCTACGGCTCGATCTTCCGCTTCGAGGGCCAGGTCTCGGTCTTCTGGGGAGCGAAGGGACCGTGCTACCGATGCCTCTTTCCCGATCCGCCACCGCCGGGGGCGGTGCCGTCGTGCGCGGAAGGCGGTGTCCTCGGGGTGCTGCCCGGCGTGATCGGCTCGCTGCAGGCGAACGAGGCGATCAAGCTGGCGCTCGGAGCCGGCGAGCCGCTCATCGGACGGCTGCTGCTGTTCGACGCCATGCGCCTCAAGTTCCGCGAGCTGAAGCTCAAGAAGGCGGCGGACTGCCCGGTCTGTTCGACCTCGCCCACCCTGACCGAGCTGATCGACTACGAGGAATTCTGCGGTGTGGGTTCGAGCGTGGTGGCGACCGCCGCGGGACCGCCGTCGGAAGAGCTAACCCCCGGCGAGCTGCGCGCCGTTTTGGACCAGGGTCGTGAGATCGTCCTGCTCGACGTACGGACGCCGATGGAGCATTCGATCGGTGCACTCCAGGGCTCGACGCTGATTCCGCTCCAGGAGCTTTTGCACCGGGTCGACGAGCTCGATCGCGGTGCCGAGATCGTCGTCTACTGTCACACCGGCATCCGCTCGCGGAAGGCGCTCGACTTCCTGCTCCATCAGGGCTTCGAGAACGCCCGCCACCTGGTCGGCGGCATCGATGGCTGGAGCCTCGAGATCGACCCGTCGATACCGCGCTACTGACGCATGCGCGCGCTGGTCGGCCGGACGCTCTTCGTCCTCCTGCTGGGAGCGATGGCGTTCGCGGCCTGGCTGACCCAGCATCCCGAGGCGGAGATCGTGGCCCGGGCGACCGAATGGCCGGTGGTGGGGGAGTGGGCGACGGCGTTTCGTAACGCGTATCTGCCGCTGGAGCCGCCCCCCATGGTCGACGAGCCACCCGAGATCGTGGTGATCGATCGCGAGGGGATCCACACCGGCTCGACCGAGCCGGATCCGATTCTGGGCGCCCGGCCGGTGGTCTGGGTGGTCGAGGGAACGCCGGTGCTGGCCGAACCGGCGCCGGGTGCGATCGAGATCGGCCGCACCGCCGGGGTCGCCAACCTGCGGGTCTTCGACCGGCGGCAGGACTGGTTTTGCGTGCGCTACCGAGGCCGGGTCGGCTGGGTCTACCTCGAGGACTACCGGGAGAGCACCGAGCCGCCGCTCGGCAGCGATCCCCTCCCGCCCGGCCCCCTGCCCGCCCAGCCGCCCGACCCGGAGCGGCTGGCGTTCGCCCGCGAGCTGGTCGGCCCGCAAGTGTCCGAAGCGTCGGTCGGCGTGTACCGGCTGGTCAGCGGCGGGGTCGATCCGGAGCTGATCTCGTTTCTCGATCGGCTCGTCCGGCCACTCGAGACGATCTACGCGGAGCGCTACGGCGTAGCGCCGATCGGCGCCGCGCGGGGAGCGATCATCCTGTTCGCGCGGCACGACGACTTCGCCGCCTATCAGGAGCGCGAGATCTCGCTCGGCGGGTTGAACGTCTCGGGGGTGACCGGAGCCGGGATCGTCGCGGTCGACCTCGAGGGGAGAGAGCGATTGGAGGTCGCCGCGACCGTGGTCCACGAGATTACCCACCTGCTCAACCGGCGGGCGCTCGGTCCGGCGCTGCCGGCTTGGCTCGAGGAGGGACTGGCCGACGATCTGGCGCATTCGGAGGTCGATCCGGAGGGCAAGCTCGAGACCGCGCGGCTGGGCGGAGTGAGCCGGGAGCGCTGGGACGGCTGGGAGTGGCGCGGTGCTCTGGCGTCGGCGATCACGCTCCGGCGCGCGGTCGACCAGGGCCAGCTCCAGCCGCTGGCGGAGCTCCTGGCCCTCGACTGGCGGGAGTTCGTGGCGACCGATGACGATCAGCTCAACTACGCGCAGGCATCGTTCTGGATCCGCCACCTGCTCGCCGATCCCGAGCTGGCGTCCCGGTTCCGCGATTTTCTGGCGAGTGTCGCCGCCGGTGGCTCGGTCGAGCCCGACGAGCTCGGTCGGCAGCTCGGCCGGGAATGGCGGACCCTCGACGACGACTACGCCCGCTGGATCAGGGTCCGGTTCCATCAGCCCCGTAATTCGGGGACAGGTTGAGTATTTCAGCGAAGCGGACGACTGACGGCATTGAGAAGAAGGCTTGCTTGTCTCGTAATCTTCGATGCAATACTCAACCTGTCTCCGAATTAAGAGGCTCCTCTTCGCGCCAGGCGGTGCCGCCGTCCTGGTAGACCTCCTGCTTCCAGACCGGCACCTCGCGCTTGAGGCGCTCGAGGGCCTCGCGGCTGGCACGGTAGGAAGCGTCGCGATGGGGCGAGCTGACGGCGATCGCGACGCTCGGCTCGCCGATCGGGACCGCGCCCAGACGGTGGACGATGCGGACCGACAGACCGGCGACGGCCGCTTCCAGATCGAGCGCGATCCTCTCGAGAGCCGCCGTGGCCATCGGTTCGTAGGCCTGGTACTCGAGCCTCCGGACGGCGCGCTCGCCGGTCCGACCGCGAGGGCGACCGAGGAAGATCAGCAGCGCTCCGCTTCCCGGGTCTGACATCTCGCGGGTGAGCTCGGCGAGGTCGATGGTGCCGTCGACGAGCCGCGCGCGTGGTGCCGCGGAGCCTCCGGAGACCGGGGGCAGGAGCGCGACCTCGCAGCCGTCGGTCAGCTGCCGCTCCGGACCCGCCACCTCGCCGTCGACCGCCACCGCAAGCCGCTCCCAGAGCCTGCCGAGGGCGGGGTGGCGCTCCTCCAGCACTCTTCTCAGGTCGGCGACCGATGCGCCCGCCGGCAGCTCGAGCTCCCCTTCGCCGCCACCGATCGCTTCGGCGGCGGACGCGAACGCCAGCAGACGAATGCGCATCGCCGGGATCGTAGCAGCCTACCGGGCACGCCACCCTACGTATAATCACGCCTGCCCCGTGGGAGGCGCAATGGCGGTCATCGAATCGAGCAAGAAGGAAGATCAGGCGTTCCTGCAGCGGCTGGATCACTGGACCGCCGAGCTGGAGAAGCTGCGCGCCGAAGAGGCGATCCTGCGCGGCGGTGGCGGCGAGAAGGCATGGCAGAAGCAGCGCGCCAAGGGCAAGATGACCGCGCGCGAGCGGATAGACGCGCTGTGCGATCCGGGGGCACCGTTCCTGGAGCTCGGACTGTGGGCCGCCTACGGCTTCTACGAGGAGTACGGCGGGGCGCCGGCGGCCGGGGTGATCGTCGGCATCGGGCGGATCCACGGACGCGAGATCGTGGTGGTCGCGAACGACTCCACCGTCAAGGCGGGCGCCTGGTTTCCACTGACCTGCAAGAAGGTGCTACGCGCGCAGGAGATCGCCCTCGAGAACCGGCTGCCGATCGTCTACCTGGTCGACTCGGCGGGGGTCTTCCTGCCGCTTCAGGACGAGATCTTTCCCGACAAGGAGCACTTCGGTAGAGCCTTCTACAACAACGCGCGCCTCTCGGCCGAGGGGGTCTTCCAGATGGCGGCGATCATGGGGCCGTGCGTCGCCGGTGGCGCCTATCTGCCGATCATGAGCGACGAGTCGCACATCATCGAAGGGACCGGCTCGATCTTCCTCGCCGGTCCAGCCCTGGTCCGGGCGGCGATCGGCGAAGAGGTGCCGGTCGAGGAGCTCGGTGGCGCCTTGGTCCAGTGCGACATCTCCGGGGTCGTCGACCATCGGCATCCCGACGACGCCTCCTGTCTGGCGAAGATCCGGAGCCAGTTCGAGCAGCTGGCGACTCCCGAGACGGCCGCCTTCGCACGCCGTCCGCCGGTCGATCCGCTGCGTCCCGCGGATCGGATCGCCGGCGTCGTCCCGGTCGATCGCTCCCGCCCCTACGACGCCCACGAGCTGCTCGCGCACCTGGTGGACGGAGGCGAGTTCGACGAGTACAAGGAGAGCTACGGCCAGTCGCTGGTCTGCGGCACCGGCTGGATCGAGGGCTGGGCGGTGGGCGTGGTTGCCAACCAGCGCTCGATCGTCAGCCGCAAAACCGGCACCGGCGAACGCGATCGCGAACTGCAGATCGGTGGCGTGATCTACTCGGACTCCGCCGACAAGGGCGCTCGCTTCGTCGAGCTGTGCAACCAGAAGGGCATCCCGCTGCTCTTTCTGCAGGACGTCGCCGGCTTCATGGTCGGCACCCGCGCCGAGCGGGGCGGCATCATCAAGGACGGCGCCAAGATGGTCAACGCGGTCGCCAACTCGGTGGTGCCAAAGATCACGATCTTCGTCGGCAACTCGTATGGCGCCGGCAACTACGCGATGTGCGGCAAGGCGTACGGGGCGCGTTTCCTGTACGCCTGGCCGTCGGCCTCAATCTCGGTGATGGGCGCAGACCAGGCCTCCGAGACCCTGCTGTCGATCCAACTCAAGACCCGGGAGGTGAGCGAGAGCGAGAAGCAGGAGCTGCTCGATCGGATCCGCCGTCGCTACGAGGCGGCGATGGATCCGCGCTACGCCGCCGCCCGGCTGTGGGTGGACGCGATCATCGACCCCGCCGAGACGCGCGAAGTGGTCGCCAGGTCGCTCGCCTGCGCGGCCTGCAATCCGGAGCTGCCCGAGTTCAAGACCGGCGTGCTGCAGACATAGCAAGTGCTCAGGACAAAGCACTTGCGGGTCCGGACCCGGGAATGTCGGGGGCCGGCCGGGCGTTGTAGAGGATGGTCGGGGAGGAGATGCACGGCCAGCTATCTCCTTGACCGGTATTCGGGTCGGATGCGATCATTGCATCGGTCCGATGGCTCGTTTCGAGCAGGCTTCAACCGGCCCCAGAGCGGCCGCGAGCTGCGTCGAAGGCGCCTCTCGACCGCTCGGGAGAGCGAACGCCTGCTTCAGGATCCACGGGGTGGAGCAGCCATGAAACCCGACGTGAAGATCTGCGACGTCACCCTGCGGGACGGCATGCAGATTCTCAATCGCGACCGCGTGATCGCTCTCGAGATGCGTCTGCGGATGCTCGAGGCGCTCTCCCGGTCGGGCCTGCCCTATCTGGAAGTCGGGTCGTTCGTTAGCCCACGCTTCATCCCGGCGATGCAGGACACGCCGGAGATGTTGCGGGCGATGCCGCACATGGACTCCGAGATCGCGGTCCTGGTGCCGAACATCCGCTACTACCACGAGCTCGAGCGGCACGACCACGAGAAGGTCAACACGGTAGCCGTGTTCGTCTCGGCATCGGAGGCGTACTCGCAGTCGAACACGCGCATGACCAAGGAGCGCGCGTTCGAGTCCGCCCGGGAGGTGGCCGAGGCCGCGGGCCACGACGGGTTCAGGCTGCGCGGCTACCTGTCGTACAGCTTCCGCGACGCCGGGGGCAAGGAGGAGATGGATCCGGAGACGATCCTGCGCGACAGCGAGGCGCTGCTCGCCATGGGCTGCTCGAAGATCGTGCTCTCGGATACCGACGGACGATCGTCGCCGCGTGACATGGAGCGAATCATCTCGCGCGTCGGCCGGGCCGCCGGGCTGGACGCGCTCGGCGTCCACCTGCACGACCGTTGGGGGCAGGGGATCGCCAACGCGCTGGCGGCCTATCAGCTGGGCGTCCGCACGTTCGACTGCTCGATCGGCGGTATCGGCGGCAGCAAGGCGGTCAAGGCGTCGGTCGGCAACATCGCTACCGAGGAGCTGGTCTCGCTCTTCCACGGCATGGACGTCGAGACCGGCGTCGACCCGCAGCCGCTGCTCGAAGCGGGCCGGCTGCTGGTGAAGATGACCGAGATGGCGGGCGATCCGCTGCCGCCGAGCAAGCTGCTCGCGAGCCGGCTGTCGCTGCACCAGAACGTCCCGCCGGGATGGCTGGCCGCCGAGCTGCAGTCGCCGGAGCCGCGGCCGCAGGCGGTCGACGAGCAGATCGAGGCCAGCGAGGAGCCCGCCGGACCGCCGGTGTCGCTGATGGCGACGATGGTCGCGGTACCGATCACGTTCGTGACCATCTCCTGGCTGATCTCGATCCTGTCGATTCCGACCTACGGCTACGGCGAGTTCCTGGCCTTCGGCGGCAGCATGGTCGCCTTCGCGTTCGGGGTCGTGGTGGCGACGCTTCTCTCGAAGATCATCGACGGCGGTCAGATAGCGATCGCGGATCTGCCGCGTCAGGCGCACGAGAAGTTCGACGATCTGATCAAGGAGGTCACGCGCCGGCTCGACATCCGGCTCTGAGGAACCTGCCCTTCTCACCCGACTCGAATGCTGGTAAGAAGAGCAGGTACGTGACTTCCGAGTCAGTAGCCCAGACCTCAGCGGTCCTCCGCCAGCGGCGGCAGGACGACCTGCTGTGGGTCACGCTCGGCGATCCCGAGCGTGCCAACGCCCTCTCGCCGCGCGCCGTCGCCGAGCTGACCCAGCTCTACCGCCGCCCACTCCTGGACGAGGGAGTGCGCGCCGTCCTCCTGGCCGGCGAGGGTCGCCACTTCTCGGCTGGGGCCGACCTCAAGCACCTCGAGAGCCTGCTCGACGCCGGCGAAGCGGAGAACCGCCAGGAAGCGGAGGCGCTGCGTGCGATGTTCGACTCGGTCCTGCGCCAGGAGGCGCTGACCGTCGCTCTGGTGCAGGGCGCCTGCGTCGCCGGAGGCTGCGGTCTAGCGACGGCCCACGACTTCGTCGTCGCCGCGGACGACGCCCGGTTTCTCTACAGCGAGGTCCGGATCGGCTTCGTGGCGGCTCTGGTGGCGACGTTCCTACCGCTGCGGGTGAAAGGGGCCGACATCCGTGAGCTCCTGCTCAACCCGGAGTTCCTCGACGCCGAGAGGGCGCTGGCGATCGGCATGGTGAATCGCGTCGTGCCGGCGGCGGAGCTGGCGGCGGCGGGGGAGCGCCTGGCGGCCGAGGTATTAGAGCGCGCGAGCTCGAGCTCGATCGCCCTCACCAAGCGGCTCCTGCTCGAGAACCTCGGCCGGTCGCTGGACGAGGCCCTGGAGCGGGCGGCCGAGATCAACGCCGCCGCCCGCGCGACAGCCGACTGCAAACACGGAATCTCGACGTTCTTGGCGACCAAGAGGCCGCCGGATTGGCGGTGATATGAGCGAAATCGTCGTTTCTGGACAGATCAGCGATCTTCTCCAGGCCAACCTGCTCGAGGCCCGCGATCTGATCGAGGCGATCGGCATCTCCGACGTCGAGGAGCTGGCCGATCAGCCCGGTCTGTACGCGTGCCGATGCGTGGTCCCGGTGCGCAGGCCATTCGACCCGGAGACCGCCGAGATGCGTCGCCTCGAGGTGCGGCTCCGGCGCCACGAGTCGTCGGAGAGCTGGGAGGTCGAGTCGATCGTCGGCCTGGTCGACCCGAACGAGGCGTTGAGCGCCGGCGACGATTGACGATTCAGGCGGCCGGGCGATCGCTCTCGACCGGATAGCCCGACTGGCGCCATTCGAGCATCCCGCCGGAGACCTCGACGCAGCGGAGGGCTCCGTGGGCCCTGAGCGCCAGGCTCGCCTCGCGAACGCGCGGGTCGAGCGGGTCCGCGCCGACGATGAAGAACTCGGTGGTGGCGGTGGTGCTGGTGGGCAGGCCGCCGGCGAGCTCGGCGGCCGAGCTACGGACGGCGCCGGCGATGTGACCGGCCTGGTGCTCGGCTGCCTCGCGGACGTCGAGAATCAGAAACGGCGGGTGGCTGTAGCGAGCTCGGCGCTCCAGCTCCCGGGCGTAGGTCTGGTAGATCACTCCGTCGAAGTGCATGTCCATGGGCGCGATCCTACAGTTCCTTGCGGCTACCTGCCCAGTGTCCTCTCGATGAACGCCCGGATCGCCTCGCGCACCTGCGGATCGCCCCAGACGGCCGCGATCTCGGGGTCGAATTTAGGCTCGTGGCGTCTGAGCCGCTCGAGGGTCGGCTCCTGCAGCTGGCGCTTGGTCAGCTCGAACGCCGTCGCCGGTGTGCCGCCCCAGCGAGACGCCACCGCGACCGCTCGGTCGAGGACGGAATCGGCGGCGACCAGCTCGTCGGTGAACCCGAGCTCCCGGCCCTCCTCGGCCGAGAAGAGCCGGTAGCTGTAGGCCAGATCGCGCGCCCGCCGTGTGCCGACGACCGTTCGAACCATCTCGAGCGGCCCGGTGGGGAAAGGCACCCCGACCGCCAGCTCGGTAATGCCGAGCTTCGCCGGGCCGTCGACCACGATGCGGTAGTCGCACGCGCACGCGAGGACGAAGCCGCCGGCGATGGCGTGCCCGTTGACCGCCGCGATCACCGGCCTGGGCAGCGTGAACAGACCGACCAACGCCTCGTGCAGGGCCGGCAGCAGCCGCTGCAGGTAGTCGTCGCCCCCTTCCAGGAAGCGGACTAGGTCGAGGCCGGCAGAGAAGTTGCCGCCGGTTCCGGTGAGCACCACGCCGCGCGGTGGCTCGGCGCGCAGACGCCCGACCTCGACACCGACCGCCTGGAGCAGCTCGAGGTCGATGGCGTTGACCTTGCCGTGCTCGATCCTGAGCACCGCGATCTCGTCTCGATCCTGTCGAACGATCATGATCTTGCCTCCTCGCGCAGATACCTGAGGAACCAGGCCTGGGTAGCGTTCATCGCCTCGGTGAGCGAGGGCGTAGGCCCGGCGAACGGGTGCTTGGCGCCGAAGGTGTGGTCGCCGTCCGGCAGCCGTAGAAGCTCGCTCGGAGCCGACGCCGCGGCACCCAGGCGCTCGGCGTCAGCGACCGGCACCGTCTGGTCGACCTCGCCGTGCACGATCAGCCAGGGCGCCGACCGCCTCCGGGCCGCCGCGAGCAGGTCGTAGCGCTCGGCGTACGCCTCGAGGTTGGCCAGTACCTCGACCCGCACCGGCACCGTCTGCCCGGTGCGTGCGTTGACGATCGGCAGCTCGCCATTGCGCCGCCAGGCCTCCTTGTCGGCGTCGCCGAAGCGGTCGAAGGTGCTCACCGCCGCCCAGGTGACCAACACCGCGATCTCATCGCTCGCGGCGGCTGCCAGCAAGGCCCCGCCGCCGCCCCGGCTATGTCCGAGTAGACCGAGCCGAGCGCGATCGACCCGCCCTGGAGCGATCGCTACGCCGGCGGCCGCGACGATACGTCGCAGGTCGTCCTGATCGCCGCCAAACGTCGCCCGCCCGAACGCCTCGACGTCGGTTACCAGCTCGTCGCCCGGCGCCATGCCGCTGCCGGTGAAGTTGAAGCGGATCGCGGTGAAGCCGCGCAGTGCCAGAAGCTCGGCGGCGTAGGGAAAGAATCCCCACTCCATGAAGCCCTTGAAACCGTGACAGATGATGATGGTCGGCCGGGGCCCGGACCGGTCGGGGAGGGTGACGACGCCGTGCAGCGAGGTGCCGCCATCGCTGAGCTCGAACGTCTCGGTCGCCGGCACCCGCGCATCTTAACGCGGCTCCGCTGCCGCGCCGACCAGGGTCCGGTAGTGCGCCTCGATCGCTTCGAAAGCGGCTTGGCCACCCTGATCGCGGCTGGCCTCGGCGGCGCCCGCCGACAGCTCCGCCCTGAGCTCCGCGTCGCCGGTCACCCTCTCGAAGGCGCGCGCTAGCGCCGACGGCTCGCTCGCGGGCACGACCAGACCGCTCCGCCCATCCTCGATCATGTCTGCCATCCCTCCCACCGGTGTGACCACCACCGGCAGGCCGAGAGCCATCGCCTCCATCAGCGCCAGCGGACGGCCCTCGTGCAGGGACGGCAGGGTGAAGAGGTCGAACCCCGACATCACCTCGACGGCGTCACTCCGGTAGCCGAGGAACCGGACCCGCTCGCCCAGTCCGAGCCGGGCCGCCAGCTCGTGCAGGTCGGCCTCGAGCGGCCCCTGACCGACGATCGCGAGAGTCACGTCCGGATCCAGCTCCGCCTGGGCGAAGCCGTGCAACAGGTTGGCCTGGTCCTTCTCACGGCGGAGATTGGCGACCGTGCCGAGGATCGTCGCTTGCGCAGGGAGTCCGAGCTCCTGGCGCAGCCGCCGGCGCGCCCCCTCGGTGCGGCGCGCGGCCAGCGGCGCGACGCCGTGCTGGATGACCACGACCGGGCGGCGGGCGGGCCAGCCGATCGAGTCGGCCGCGTCCTGGGAGACCGCCAGGATCAGGTCGTCGAGACGGATGGTGGCGCGATTCAGCCAGCGGGTCGGCAGCCGGTGCGACGGCCAGCGGTTGTGTTCGGTGTAGACCAGCGCCGGTCGGCGGCCGCCAGTGGGAAGCAGCTTCGCCACCAGGCGGGTGCCGACCGCCGCGAGTGGCAGGTGGCTATGGACGACGTCGAACGTCATCCGGCGCAGAAGCGAGCGCAGGACGAGCGGCCAGGGCCGCTCGGAGTCGTACCCGCGATGCACCGGCAGGCCGGTCTCGAGCGCCGTGTCGAGGAGGTCCGGCGCACGCGCACGGGCCACGAAGAGCTGGTACGAGAATTCGGAGCGATCGCCGGCGCGCAGCTGGTCGAGAACCAGCCGCTCGGCCCCACCCGGACCGAGCGAGCCGATGACGATCAGGACCCGGATTGGCTCGCCCAACGGCGCGCCTCCCCTCCGTCCTCTCGGTGGAGCCAGGCCTGGAACATCAGTACGTCCCAGAGCTTGTAGGCGCCGTTCTCGCGCCCGGCCTGGTGTCGCCTCCAGACCTCGCCGACCGGCTCCGGCCGGAGGTAGCCGTCCTGGCGCAGCAGGGCCGGATCGAGAAGCTCCTCGGCCCAGCCCTTCAGCGGCCCTCGGAGCCAGATGTCGAGTGGAACACCGAAGCCGGCCTTCGGGCGCTCGATCAGGCGCCGGGGTACCGAGCGGTCGAGCAGCCGGCGCAACAGCCACTTGGACTGGCCGTCGCGGATCTTCAGATCGAGCGGCAGCCCGGCCGCGAACTCGACGATCCGCTTGGCCAGCAGCGGCGCTCGGGTCTCGAGCGAGACCGCCATCGCCGCGCGGTCGAGCTTGGTCAGGATGTCGTCCGGCAGATAGGTGATCGCGTCGGTCGCCATCATGTGCAGCGTCGGATCGTCGACCTCCGGCCACCGCTCGGGATCGGTCAGCGTCGTCACCGGCTCGCTGCCACCGATGACCACTCGGGAGGGGTCCGTCCAGTGCGAGGTAAGCCGGTGGAGCATCGAAGGGGCGTCGTCGTCGAGCAGCGCGCCGGCCGCTTTGTGGACCTTGAGACCGGCCTGGAGGGGTCGGTAGCGACTCGGAATCGGTGCCGCCAGGCGATCCCAGATGGTGACCGGGACGGCGAGCCCCACTCGGCTGGCGAGGCGGCGGGCGGCACTCGGCACGCGAGCGCCTCGGGCCAGCAGCCTCGGACCCCACAGGTAACGGTTGTAGCCGCCGAACAGCTCGTCGCCGCCGTCGCCCGAGAGCACCACCGTCACCCGGGTGCGAGCCAGCTCGCTGACCAGGAAGGTCGGGATCTGGGAGGAGTCGGCGAACGGCTCGTCGTAGATCGACGCCAGCTTCGGTACTACCGCGAGCGCCATCGATGGCGTGACGTCGAGCTGGGTGTGCGACGTGCCCAGATGCTCGGCGACCGCCCGCGCGTGGTCGGCTTCGTTGTATTCGGCCTCGGCGAAGCCGATGGTGAACGTCTTGACCTCCGCGCCGGTCCGAATCATGGCGCTGGCGACCAGGGAGCTGTCGACGCCGCCAGAGAGAAACGCCCCGAGCGGCACGTCGGCCACCATCCGCTCGCGAACCGTCTCGATCAGCAGCCCCTCGAGCTCGTCGACCGCCTGGTCGGGTGACACCTGGCTCGGACGCTCGTGGGCGAGATGATCGAAGAGCGACCAGTAGGGGACGGGCTCCGGTATCTCCCGCGGATCACGCACCGCGAGGGTCGTCGCCGGTGGCAGCTTCCAGGTTCGCTGGTAGACGGTGTACGGCGCTGGGATGTACTTGTGGCGCAGGAAAAGGGTCAGTGCGTCACGATCGATGCGGCGTTCGACGCCGGGCAGCGCGCACAGCGCCGAGAGCTCCGAGGCGAAGACGAAACTGCCGCCCGCGCGTGCGTAGTAGAGCGGCTTCTCACCCATCCGGTCGCGGGCCAGCGTGAGTGTCCGGTCGCTCCGGTTCCAGACGCCGAACGCGAACATCCCGTCGGCCCGCTCGAGAGTCCGCTCGACGCCCCAGGCGTCCAGGGCCTCGAGCAAGACCTCGGTGTCGGAAGAACCCCGGAAGGCGACGCCCGACGCCTCGAGGAGCCGCCGCAGCTCGGCGAAGTTGTAGAGCTCGCCGTTGTAGACCAGCACCAGCTTGCCGCTCTCCGAGACCATCGGTTGGGCGCCAGCAGGCGAGAGATCGATGACCGCCAGCCGGGTGTGGCCGAGGGCGACCCTCTGATCGACGTCGAGCCAGGTCGCACGGCTGTCGGGACCGCGGTGGTGGAGCGCCTCCAGGGCGGGCTCGAGGTCGCTCTCGGTCTCCCGGCCAACGCTACCGAGCAGCCCGACGATGCCGCACATCGCTCAGAGACTCCGATCGGCGAGTGCGTGAGTCGGCCCGGGGCGCACGGGCGGATTCTATCGTGCGAGGTCGGAGTAGAATGGCGCCGTGCCCGACGCAGAAGCCGCGCCAAACGGAGCGGCGCCCCTGGCGGAGCTCCACCGGAGTCTGGGGGCAGAGCTCGAGCCGACGCCGCTCGGCTGGGAGCTGCCGATCCACTTCGGTTCGGTGCGCGACGAGTACAACGCGCTCCGGCAATCGTGTGGGCTGGTCGACCGCTCGTGGGTACCGACGGTCGAGGTGACCGGCGAGGATCGGGTGCGCTTCGTCAACGGACTCGTCACCTGCGACGTCCATGCGCCCGGCCCGGGAGCGGGTACCTATGGTTTCTTCACCGACGCGAAGGGAAAGGTCCTGGCCGACGTCGCGGTCCTGGTCGAAGAGGATCGGCTCCTGCTGGAGCTGTCGCCGGGCGCGGCGCAGCCGATCGTCGAGCACATGCGGAAGTACGTCATCACCGATCGGGTAGAGGTTCGTGAGATCGAGGAAGAGCTCTGTCTGGCGGTCGTCGGGCCGACCGCCGGGCGCGCCCTCGACCGGCTGGTCGGATCACCCGTCCCCAGGGACGATTGGCATCATCGCCGGATCGAGCTGCTCGGTCACGAGGTAGGGGTCTCGAGCCACCCCAACCTGGGGGTCGCCGCCTGGATTCTGCGCATCGCGCGCGATTCCGCCGAGGCGCTCTTTCGAGGCCTCATGGCCCGCCGCTCGGGTGGCGAGCTGCCGGCGGTCGGCCATCAGGCGACCGAGGCGGTGCGCGTCGAGGGGGGCGATTTCCTTCCCGGGATCGACCTCGATCCCGACACCCTTCCCCAAGAGACCGGGTACGACGAGGCGATCAGCTACACCAAGGGCTGCTACCTCGGCCAGGAGATCGTGGCGCGGATCCACTATCGGGGACAGGTCAACCGGCACCTACGCGGCCTCCGCTTCGAAGCCGACGAGGTGCCGGAAGCCGGTTCCGGGATCAGCTTCGAAGGAGCGGAGGTCGGCAAGCTCACCAGTCCGATCTTCTCGCCGCAACTCGGTCAGCCGATCGGTCTGGCGCTGATCCACCGCAAGGCGTCTGACCCCGGAACACCGGTCGAGCTGGCGTCCGGCGCAGCCGAAGTCACCGAGCTGCCCTTCGTTCACCGCGGGGTGGCCTAGCCGAATCGACTTTCGGGTCTTCTAGTTCTCTTAGGGAGGAGCACATGAAGGAGAGTCTGTCGAAAGCGCTCGCGGCCGAGTTCATCGGCACGTTCGCCCTGATCTTCATCGGCGCCGGTGCCAGCGCCCTGGGGATCGGCGGTCTGGTCGGAGTGGCGCTCGCCCACGGCTTCGTGATCGTCGGCTTCGCCTACGCGTACGGACACGTGTCGGGGACCCATATCAATCCCGCGGTGACGATCGGTGTGTGGGTCGCGGGCAAGATCGACGCGGGGCGCGCGGTCTCCTACATCGTTTTCCAGGTAACGGGCGGAATCGCGGGTGCGCTCGCGCTCCGCTGGGTCCTGGGCGGAACCGAGACCGGCCTCGGCGCGACGACCCTGGCGCGCGGCCTGCGGATCGGAGAGGCCTCGATCGACGTCTCGCCGGCGGCGGGCTGCTTCCTCGAGGCGGTGCTCACCTTCTTCCTGGTCAATACCGTGCTCAACGCCGCGATCTCGGGCAAGGCGGGGAACCTCGCTGGCCTGGCGATCGGCCTGACATTTGCTTTCGGCGTCCTGATGGCCGGGCCGCTCACCGGCGGCAGTCTGAATCCGGCCAGGACGTTGGGGCCGGCATTCGCGGCCGGCAACTTCGCCGACCTCTGGGTCTATCTGGCGGGGCCGATCCTGGGCGGCATCGGAGCGGCGGCTCTCTACCGCGGCCTGCTCGAGCCCAGCTGACCCCTGTCGGTCAGACGGCGAACGAGGAGCCGCAGCCGCAGGTCCCGGTCGCTTTCGGGTTGTTGAACTTGAAGCCGGCGCCGGTCATGCCGAGGACGTAGTCGATCTCGGTCCCTTCGAGGTAGCGTGCACTCACCGCGTCGACGAAGACCTTGAGCCCGTCGTACTCGAGAACGAAATCGTTCTCGCGCGCTTCGAGCTCGAAATCGAGGGCGTACTCGAAGCCGCTGCAGCCACCGCCCCGGACCGCGACGCGCAGGCCGCTCGCCGGGTCGAGCTTCTCCTGCTCCCGGGTGAGCTTGATCATGTCGACCGCTTTCTGGGTCAGCCGGAGCGGTCCGGCGGGCGCGGCGTCGCTCGGTGTCTCTGCTGTCTGGGGATGTTCCTGCGGCTCCATAGTCAGGCCTCCTCGGTGGCCCGGCGGCCTCCGATATCCACAATAGCCTTACGCAATTGGGCTGTCAAATCATTCCCGCACAGCGGACGAGACTATGATGTTGGCCGTGCCGCGAGCGATCCTCTTCGGCTTCGAGGGCGTCCTGGTCGACGTGCTCGGACCCAGATTCCAGGCGCTCGCGAAGGTGCCTGGCGAGGAGGGCGTCGATCTGACCGACGAGCTGCTGGCAGCGTGTCCCTGCCGGCCGCCGTACGAGGATTGGCTACGGGCGGTCCTCGGCCGGGCTCGGGGCGCGGGCGCCGGTGGCTCGGCACCGCGGCTGATGGCGCACGCCACCGCCTGCTACCATGCGCGGCTACGCGATCGAGGCGCGGACTGGCTGGTGGGCGCCATCGGGCTGGTCGAGCGCGCCGCCGCCGGCGTCCACCTCGGTGTGGTGAGCGGCCTTCCCAGAGCCGAGGGATCCAGGCTCTTGCCGGCGCGGGCCTCTCGTCGCACATCAAGGTGATCCTCGGCACCGAGGACCGCAAGCAGGACGACTCGCTCGCAGCCGCCCACCGGTTGGCCCTCGACCGGCTCAACAGCGAGCCACCCCTGCCCGAGCGTTTGATTCATCCCCACGAAGTGGCCTCGATCGAGGGCGCTGCCGAGGGCGTGCGGGCGGCTGCCGAGGCCGGTCTACGAACGGTCGGGATCGGCGAGGGCGCGGCCTCCGGAGGAGCAGACCACGCGGCCGGTGGTCTCGAGGAGCTCGATCTGGCGACGCTCGATTCGGGATAGACTCACCGCCACTTCGAGGTCCGATCGAAGATGCGCAGGCGCAACGTACACAGCTCTCCACAAGGCCGGATCGAAGTGATCACCGGCGGCATGTTCTCGGGCAAGAGCGAGGAGCTGGTGCGCCGCCTCCGAAGAGCGGTGATCGCCCGTCAGCGGGCGCAGGTGTTCAAGCCGCTGACCGACTCCCGGCATCCGCCGGAGAGACTGGTGACGCGCGACAATCGCGAGCTCGCGGCCGAGACCGTGGCCAGCTGTGCGGAGCTGAAGCGCGCGCTCCAGCCGGGTGTCGAGGTGGTCGGCATCGACGAGGCGCAGTTCTTCGACGCCGACCTCGTCGATCTCGTCATGGAGCTCGCCGACTCGGGCGTTCGGGTGGTCGTCGCGGGTCTCGATCAGGACTACGCGCGGCGGCCGTTCGGGCCGATGCCGGCGCTGATGGCGCTCGCCGAGTTCGTCGACAAGATGCACGCCGTCTGTGTGAGATGTGGGGGCAACGCCCACTACAGCCAGAGGATCTCCGGCGGCGAGGAGCAGGTGCTGGTCGGCGACGTCGACGCCTACGAGGCGCGCTGCCGGGAGTGCTACGAGCCGTACGAGGCCGAGCTCGCCGAGAGCGCGGGCTGACGCTCAGGGGCCGCCAGGCTCGGCGCGGCCAGCGTCTGCCGCGATCGGCCGCGGGCTGCCCTGCTCGTCGACGTGCACGTAGACGACCTCGGCCCTGGTCACCGTGATCGGCTCGCTCCGGCAGCCCCGCCGAGTGGCCTCGACCAGCACTTTGACCCCGATCGAGGTCCGCCCCAGGTGGATGGTCTCGGCGTAGAAGCTGACCAGATCGCCGACGAACACCGGCTGATGGAACTCGACCTCGTGCATGGCGACCGTGACCACCCTGCCGGGGCAGTGGCGGAGCGCCTCCACAGCGCCCGCCTGGTCGATGTAGGAGAGGATGATGCCGCCGAAGATGGTGCCCAGAGCGTTCGTGTCCTTGGGCATCAGGGTGACGCGCAGCGCCGGGTCGGAGCGGTCGAGGGCCATCCGGCGCATGCTATCTTAGGAAGCTCGTTCGGCCCCCTCCCGATGCCAGCCCCAGACGCCACCCGAGCTCGGGAACGCAAGGCCGCGGCCGCCGAGGACCGCCGGCTCCTGGGAGAGATCGTCGCCCGCCGGCCGGAGGCGCTGTCGACGCTCTACGATCGGTATGCAGGCATGCTCCTGGCGCTCGCCAACCGGGTGCTGGGGGACCTCGGGGACTCCGAGGAGATCCTGCAGGAGGCGTTTCTCCAGGTCTGGAATCAGGCCGAGCGCTACGACGCGACCCGTTCCTCGGTCTCTACCTGGCTGGTCCTGATCACCCGGAGCCGGGCCATCGATCGGCTGCGCAGCCGCAGGGTCGCGGAGCGGACCGTCCATGCCGCCGAGAAGGAAAGAGCACAGACCCATGCATCCCCCGAGGGGCCGGCGCACGTATTCAACCAGGAGCGACGCGACCGTCTCGAGGACGAGCTGGGGAGATTGCCGGCGGAGCAGCGTCAGGTGCTCGAGATGGCGTTCTACCGAGGCATGACCCAGAGTGAGATCGCCGAGGCGACTTCGATACCTCTGGGAACGGTCAAGACCAGAACCCTGCTGGCGATCAGGAAGTTGAGAAGGGCGCTGCGTGCCGACTTCGAGGAGCTGCTGTGAGCGACGACCGTCCTGCTGACCGGCCGATCTCCCGACGAGACGAGGAGCTGCTCGCGGCCCTGGACCGGCTCGGTCCGGAGACCGAGGTCAGCGACCGCGCCGCCGTCGAGACCCTCGCCCTGCTGCCGCGGGCGCTCGAGGAGCTGGCGCCCGGGCCCGAGGTGAAGCGGCGCCTGATGGCCGAGATCACGTCCTCCGTGGAGCCACCAGCCGCCGAGCCGCCGCCGATCTCCGCCTCGGATCGCCTGGTCACCCTCGAACAGCGGTCGCGCTGGTTCCTGCCGATCGCCGCCGCTCTGGCGATCGCGCTCCTCGGCCTGACAGCGATGCAGTTCCGACAGCTCCAGGGGCAGCAGCGGACGATCGACGAGCTGTCGGCGCAGCTCCAGCGGGTCGAGGAGAGCGGAGCGGAGCTGGCCGAGATCCGGCGGGCGCTGGCGGAGAAGGGGGGCCATCTGCGCATGCTGACGAGTCGCGGAGCCGAGTTCTGCGTGCTCAAGCCGGTCGGTGAGAATCCGCGCCTGGCCCAGGCGATCGCGACGATGGTGATCGCGCCCGAGCGGGACGGCTGGTTCCTCGCCGCCGAAGGCCTCGAGCCATGCGCCGCCGACGCCTGCTATCAGCTCTGGTTCATCACCGAGGCCGAGCCGATCGAGGCCGCGTCGTTCGGCACCGTGGAGGCCCGGCAGCGGATCGAGTTGAGCGGCAGCGGAGGCGTTCCCACCAGCATCCGGGCGATCTCGATCACCCGGCTGGACGAGCCCGATCCAGGAGCCGCCGCCGAGACGGTTCTGTACGCCGACCAGGCGATGACCCTCCTCTAGCCGCCGTTGCCGCCCGCAGACCCCTCGGAGCGTTCGCGCGGCCGACCCCTTGGGCTGTCGACTGGAATATGCGACTCTAGGGTCCCTGTTCTGAGGGACGGAAGGAGTGTAGAGAGCGATGATCTTCGAGCCGATCTATCCGATCCTGATGGCACCCGCCATTCTGCTGTCGATCTGGGCGAGCTTCCGCACCCGCTCGGCGTTCAAGAAGTACTCGCAGCAGCGGGCGATGACCGGTCTGACCGGCGCCCAGGCGGCTCAGCGCCTGCTCGACCAGGCCGGGATCACCGACGTCAAGATCGCCCCGACGCGCGGCTATCTATCCGATCACTACAACCCGACCAACAAGACCCTGGCGCTCTCCGAGGCGGTCTACGGCTCCAATTCGATCGCCGCGATCGGTGTCGCCTGCCACGAGGCGGGCCACGCGATCCAGCACGCGACGAAGTACGCGCCACTCGGTCTCCGCTCGCTGCTGGTGCCGACCGCCAACATCGGCTCCAAGCTCGGCTACTGGGTGATGTTCCTGGGGCTGATTCTGATCGGTGTGGCGGGTCAGATCGGGGTCACCGTCGTCCTGATCGGAGCGGTTCTCTTCTCGGTCGTGCTCCTCTTCCAGATCGTCACCCTGCCGGTCGAGTTCGATGCCTCGAATCGAGCCAAGGCGCTGGCGGTCAAGTACGGGATCGTCGCCGAGAGCGAGCGCGTCGGGATGGACAAGGTGCTCAACGCCGCGGCGCTCACCTACGTGGCGGCGATGATCTCC
>CAMYOG010000041.1 GCA_947259925.1 Thermoanaerobaculia bacterium | reverse complement strand
GAGCGCGCGGCGACAGGACGAGCTGGCCACCTTCGCCGAGACCGCCGAGATCTGGCTGCCCGGTGGCGAGCCGCCGACGATCGGCAGCACGAAGCGCCTGCCGCGCCTCGCGGAGACCCTGTCGGCCTATGCCGAACACGGCCCGCAGGTACTCACCTCGGGCCCGATCGCCGAGGCGGTCGTGGCCACCTCGATTCGGCACGGCGGCATCCTGACCCTCGACGATCTCGCCGCGTACCGACCCGTCTGGCGCGAGCCGCTCCGGTTCGAAGCGTTCGGCTGGAGCTTCGCGGGCATGGATCTACCCTCCTCTGGAGGCCTCATCATGGCCCAGGTCTTCGGCATCCTGGAGCGCGTCGACTGGGCCGCTCACGAGCGCGGGAGTGCCGATCGACTCCACCTGGTCGCCGAGGCGTGGCGGCGGGCGTTCGTGGACCGGCTCCTGCTCGGCGATCCCGCCGGCAGCGATGCTTTCGCCGCCGAGCTGATCGACGGCGAGCGGCTCGACCGACTCGCCCGCGAGCTGCCCCGCGAGCGCGCGGGCTCTTCGAGGGCGATGGTGACCCTCGATCGGCCACCACCGGTCGAGAGCCAGGAGACGACCCATCTGTCGGTCGTCGACCGGGACGGCAACGCGGTCGCTCTGACCACCACTCTCAACGGTGGATTCGGCAGCAAGCTATGGGTAGCAGGCCTCGGCTTCTTGAACAACCAGATGGACGACTTCACGACCGCGCCCGGCCAACCGAATCTGTACGGTCTCGTGCAGGGCGAGGCGAACACGGTCGCGCCTGGCCGGAGGATGCTCTCCTCGATGTCTCCGACGATCGCCTGGCGGGGCAACGAGCGGTTCGTCTTCGGCGCCCAGGGCGGCTCGAAGATTCCGACCTCCTCCTCGTGGGTCGCGCTCGGCGCGATCGTCGACGAGCTACCCCTCCAGGAGGCCGTCGACCGACCCCGCATTCATCACCAATGGCTTCCCGACGCCATCCAGCAGGAGAGCGACGCCCTCAGCCCCGAGACCCGGGCGGCGCTCGTCGAGCGAGGTCATGCAATCACCCTCGTCGACTTCACCGCCAAGGTGTGTGTCGCTCGCCGTCTGGCCGACGGGTTGTTCGAAGCCGCCGGCGACCCACGCGGTCCCGACTCGGGCGGCGTCGTCGAGCCCCAGTAGTCGGGGACCGCTCCGAGCAGGGCGTCCAGCACGTCGAAGCTGTCCCCGTTCCTTCTCCTTTTGTGAGAAAGTCCCCTTCCGCGGGAGGTAGCTCATGAGTCTCAGCGCCAGAAGCCTGATCGTCTTGTGTGCCGCGCTGGTCTTCGCCGGCGGCTGTCAGCGGGAGTCAGCGGCGCCGATCGACCAACCCGGCGAGCGAGCCGAGAACCCCGAGCTCGGGCTGGCGCTCGCCACGGTTCCGACACCGTTCCGCGCCGTCTCGGCGGAGGGCTCAACCTGGACGTTCGAAGCGCCCGGGGACGCCGGACCGGGGACGCTGGTGGTCTCGGCCGGCCCGGTCGAAGCGGGCAGCATCAATCTGGTCGACGTCGTCAAGGAGCGGCGGGCGTGGTTCGAGAGTGCCGACGATCGGACCTACTTCGGCAACCGCGAACTCGGCGGACCGTTCGGCACGATCTACACGGCGCGCGGCAGCTACATGGGTCCGGACGGCGAGGTCGAGGAGACCTGGGCGTTCGCGATCCATCCAGGCGAGTACCGGCTGCTGTCGGTCCAGTACACCTACCCGACCGGCGAGTCGGGCACTCGGGTCGAGCAGCTGATGGAGTTCCTGGGCGAGATCGAAGCGGTTCCATAGGATCGACCCCCTTACCCTCCACGACCACCCCGTACCCGACTCCCTCTCCCACCCCTCACGGGGGGGAGAGGGACGCCCCCGCCCGGAACTCTGGCTTTGGGTCAGAGGTCCAGAAGGCAGGTCGAGCACCGCACGCTGCCGCCGGCCTTCTGGATCTCGTCGAACTCCACGAGGAACAGCTCACTGCCCCCGGCGCGGATGTAGTCCCTCACCCGCGCGGCCATCGTGGTCGAGGCCACGACTAGCCCCTCTCCAATCGGCAGGAAGTTGGTCGAGCGGCCACGTTGCTCGGTGGCGTCGACCTCGAGGCGCTCGGAGAACCGCTCTCGAATCAGCCGGGCGGCGTCGGGGGAGAAGGCCGCCGCGAAGAGGACACAGCGGTCGTCGCCGAGGACGTTGAAGATCATGTCCAGATGGAGGAAGCCCGGCTTCATCTCCAGGACGTGCACGTCGTACTCCCCGTAGCAGCGCTCCCGGAGCCAATCGGCGGCGGCCCGATCGGTGCGGTCGCCGATGCCGACGAATACCTCGCAGCCGTGGGCGACGACGTCGCCGCCCTCGAGACAGCCACCCCGGCTCTCGACGAACGGTATCGAAGCTTCTTCGAGCGCGCGGCGCACGGCGGCCAGCTCCGGCTGCCGGAGCGGCTCACGCAGGGTGGCGAGAAGCGGCTCGCCGAGACCACCGATCACGACATCGCGGGTGAACACCTGGTACGGCGTCTCCTCCGTCGGACGAACACGAACCACCCGCACGCCCAGCCGCTCGAGCGTGGCGACCAGCTCGGCGTGCTGCGTCAGCGCGCGTCCAGGGTCAGGCGGGTCTCCGAGCGACTCCCGCTGAAAGGAGTTGATCGGCTGCTCGATCCGAAGATGGAGCGGCTCGCAGACCAGGCAGATCAAATCGCCCCTCCGCCAATCGCCGCGCCGCCCTCGAGCTGGTCCTTGTACTGGAGCAGATAGAGCCGATGGTAGATGCCGCGCCGGGCGAGCAGCTCCTGATGGCTGCCCTGCTCGCGCAGCCGCCCCTTGTGCAGCACCAGGATCCGGTCCGCCCGCTGAATGGTCGACAGGCGATGCGCGATCACCAGGCTGGTTCGCCCGACCAGCAGTCGATCGAGCGCCAGCTGGATCAGTTGCTCGGTCTCGGTGTCGATCGACGAGGTCGCCTCGTCGAGGATCAGGATTCGGGGGTCGAATGCCAGGGCGCGGGCGAACGCGATCAGCTGCTTCTGCCCGACCGACAGGCCGGCACCCCGCTCCTGCAGCCGGTTCTCGAAACCGTCCGGCAGCCGCTCGATGAACTCCAGAGCGTGCACCTCGGCCGCGGCCCGGCGCAGGCGAGCGTGGCCGATGTGATCGGCGCCGAGCCGGATGTTCTCGGCGATGGTGCCGGAAAAGAGGAAGACGTCCTGGAGGACCATGGCGATCGAGCCGCGCAGTGCTTCGAGCTCCCACTCGCGGACGTCCACCCCGTCGACCCGCACGGCGCCGGCGTCGACGTCGTAGAAGCGGAGCAACAGATTGGTCAGGGTGCTCTTGCCGGCGCCGGTGTGGCCGACCACCGCCACGGTCTCGCCGGGAAGGGCACGGAAGGAGACGTCGTGGAGCACGCGCTCCTCCGGTAGGTAGCTGAACCCGACCCGGTCGAACTCGAGCTCACCGCTGACCCGGTCGGGCCGGTAGGGCGTCGCAGGGGCCTTGATCTCGGGCTCGTGGTCGAGCAGCCGGAAGATCCGCTCGGAGCTAGCCATGGCGCCCTGCAGAATGTTGTACTTCTCCGACAGATCTGCGAGTGGCAGGTAGAACCTCTGCGCGTACTGGAGGAACGCCACCAGTGCCCCGATCGACAGCGTGCCCGCGAGCACCCGGCCGCCCCCGTACCAGAGAATCAGCCCCAGCCCACAGGCGGTCACCAGCTCTACCGCCGGGTAGTAGACCGCGTAGTAGAAGATGGCGCGCAGGTTCGCCAGCCGGTGGTCGTCGTTGATCTCGGAGAACGTCTCCCGGGTGCGCGCCTCGCGGTTCAGCAGCTGCACGACCGACATCCCGCCCAGGTGCTCCTGGAGGAAGGAGTTGATCGCCGCCAGCTTGGTCCGCACGTCGCGGTAGCTCTGGCGCGCCCGCACCTTGAACCAGAGGGTCAGCAGGGCCAGCACCGGCACGATCGCGAACGTCACCAGGGCCAGCTTCCAGTTGAGCCAGAAGAGGACCGTCACGATGCCACCGAGCAGCATGATGTCGCCGAAGATGGCGATCAGCCCGGCGGTGAAAAGCTCGTTCAAGGCGTCGACATCGTTGGTGACCCGGGTCACCAGGCGGCCGATAGGACGGCGGTCGAAGTACCCCACCGGCAGGCGCTGCAGATGGCCGAAGATGTCGCGCCGCAGGTCGTACATGATGAACTGACCGACCAGCTGCATGACGTAGCCCTGGCCGTAGAGCACCAGGAACGCTGCGACCAACGAGGCGAGGTAGATCGCGGCCAGCAGCGCCAGGCCGCTGCCGGTGTCGAGCTCCAGGCCGACGGCGGCGGCCACGCTCTCGAAGATCCGCGTCGGCACCGCCAAGCGGTCGGTCCCGCCGCCGCCACCCGGGTCGATGAACAGGTCGAGGGCGATGGCGGTCACCAGGGGGCCGATCAGTTGCAGCAACGACGAGACGACGATCAGCGCCACCGCTCCCACCGCCAGCGCGCGGTAGGGCCACAGATACCCGAGCAGGCGCTGCATCAAGCGGCGGTCGTACGCCCTGCCGAAGGACTCCTCCTCGAACTGCTCGACGGTCTCCGGCATTCGCGGATGATAGCGCCCGGCTCCTGACAGGTATCGGCACCCCGGCTCCGTCTCTATCCGGTGGGATTCAACGCGTTCTGTGGAATCCCGGGCGCCGGGAGCGACACCATGCGACATTCTTCACAGACAATCGTTGTCACCCCTCCCTAAGATCGCCCACGAGCGTAGCGGGCCCATGGACCGTTGGGGAGATCTTCCACGTGAATATGACTCTGAATGAAATGTTGAAGGTGCTCACCGAGAAGGGCGCCTCGGATCTGCATCTGACGACGAACTCGGCGCCGCAGATACGCATCGATGGCATCCTGGAGGCACTCGACCATCCACCACTGACCCCCTCGGAGACCAAGAAGCTCGTCTACTCCATCCTCACCGACAAGCAGAAACAGCGGCTCGAAGAAGATCTCGAGCTCGACTTTTCGTTCGGGCTGAAGGGGATGGCGCGGTTCAGAGCCAATGTGTTTCATCAGCGGGGGGCGATCGCCGCGGCCTTTCGGCAGATCCCCTACGAGATCCTCGGCTTCCGGGAGCTCGGTCTGCCGCCGATCGTCGAGAAGCTGTGCGAGAAGCCCCGCGGCCTGGTCCTGGTCACCGGTCCGACCGGTTCGGGCAAGTCGACCACGCTGGCGGCGATGCTCGACAAGGTCAATCAGGAGCGTCGGGAGCACATCGTCACGATCGAGGATCCGGTCGAGTTCCTGCACGGGCACCGGAGCTGCATCGTCAACCAGCGCGAGCTCAACGCCGACACCCACAGCTTCAAGAACGCGCTCAAGTCGGTGCTGCGACAGGACCCGGACGTCGTGCTGATCGGCGAGATGCGCGATCACGAGACCGTCGAAGCGGCGCTGCGGATCGCCGAGACCGGCCATCTGACCTTCGCCACGCTGCATACCAATTCGGCCGCGCAGACGATCAACCGGATCATCGACATCTTCCCGGCCCATCAGCAGGGGCAGATTCGCGTACAGCTCTCCTTCGTTCTGGAGGGGATCCTCTGCCAGTCGCTCCTGCCGCGCTCGAGCGGCGTCGGCCGGGTGATGGCGATGGAGTCGCTGATCCCGACCTCGGCGATCCGCAATCTGATCCGCGAGGACAAGATTCACCAGGTCTACGGAATGATGCAGACCGGTCAGTCGGCCAATGGGATGCAGACCTTCAACCAGTCACTGGCGCGCCTCTACTTCAAGCGCCAGATCACCCTGAAAGCGGCACTCAACAGGTCGTCGATGCCCGACGAGCTGCAAGAGATCATTAATCGAGGTCCCGAGGCCATGACCCAGCTGCGCCCCGAGAACCAAGCGGCCATGAGGAGCTGAATCAATGCCAAGCTTCAGTTGGAAGGGACGTGACCGGTCTGGCCAGACGCTCGAGGGAGTCCTGCTCGCCGATTCGAAGGACGCGGCGGTAGCGACCCTCAAGCGCCAGCAGATCCAGGTTTCAGCCGTCAAAGAGAAGGGCAAGGAGATCGCCTTCCTGCCCCAGCTACCACTGCGCATCTCGACCAAGCGCGTCGCCATCTTCACGCGCCAGTTCTCGGTGATGCTCGACGCGGGCCTGCCGCTCGTACAGTGCCTCGAGATCCTCGGCGAGCAGCAGGAGCACAAGAAGTTCGCACAGATCATCGATCGGGTGCGCGCCGACGTCGAGTCGGGTACTTCGCTCGCCGAGGCGATGAAGAAGCAGCCCGCGGCGTTCGACAACCTGTTCTGCAACATGGTCGCCGCGGGTGAGGCCGGCGGTATCCTCGACATCATCCTGCAGCGCCTGTCGACCTACCTCGAGAAGACGGTCAAGCTCCGCGGCCAGGTCAAGTCGGCGATGATCTACCCGGCCACCGTCATCACGATCGCGGTGGGCGTAGTCTGGATCATCCTCTGGAAGGTCATCCCGGTCTTCGCGCAGCTCTTCGCCGGTCTCGGCGGCCAGCTGCCGTTGCTGACCCGCACCGTGGTCTCCGCCAGCGAGTTCGTCGCCGCCTACTCGTGGGCGATCGCGCTGGTGATCATCGCCGTGATCATGGGCACTCGCGCCTACCACCGGACCCATCGGGGCAAGCGCATCATCGACGGTTTTCTGCTCAAGGTGCCGGTGCTCGGCATGCTGATCCAGAAGATCGCCGTCGCTCGTTTCTGTCGTACGCTGTCGACCCTGATCTCCTCGGGTGTGCCGATTCTCGACGGCCTGGAGATCACCGCCAAGACCGCCGGCAACGCCATCATCGAAGACGCCGTAATGGCGGTCCGCAAGAGCGTCGAGGAAGGTAAGACGCTCAGTGGTCCGCTCAAGGACACCAAGGTCTTCCCGGCGATGGTGGTCCAGATGATCCACGTCGGCGAGCAGACCGGTGCCCTCGACCAGATGCTCTCGAAGATCGCGGAGTTCTACGAGGAGGAGGTCGACACCGCCGTCGCCGGCCTGGTCAAGCTCCTCGAGCCGATCATGATCGTCATTCTCGGCACCATCATCGGCACGATCGTCGCGGCGATGTACCTGCCGCTCTACACGATCCTTGGCTCGATCGGCTAGAGACCAAGGGTGTCGACGCTCGCCGCGCCTGTCGATCCGTTACTGGCCGGCCAGCTCCTGGCTGCCGGCACGACGCGGAGCGAGCGCGATCAGGTCCTGGCGCAGAGACTGCGCTGGCTGATTGCGCTGCGCATCGTGGTGATCACGAGCGCGCTGGTGCCGTTCTTCTTTCTGCAACTGGCAGCCGAGGAGATCCAGCGAGCGGAGTTCACCTTTCTCTATCTGCTCGCCGGCGGCACCTACGGAGCCAGCTTGCTCTACATGCTGCTACTCCGGCTGCCGCTCAGCTGGGTCCGGCCGCAGGCGTACATCCAGTTCGCCGGCGATCTCCTGCTGACCACCGGCCTGGTCTACTACTTCGGCGGGCCGTTCACGCCGTTCTCGATCCTCTACCTGGTCGTGATCATCGTCGCCTCGACCCTGCTCACGCGGCGCGCGGGGACGATCGTAGCGACCGGCGCCTGGTGTCTCTACTCGCTGGTCGGCGTCGCGCTCTTCTTCGGCTTCATCGAGTCGCCGGTCGGCGGCTTCGACTCGGGCGGCTCGATCTGGCGTCTCTACTACAACCTGGGCGCTCACCTGTTCGGCTTCTACGCCGTCGCCCTGATGACCTCGCGGCTGTCGCACACGGTCGTCCGGACCGCCGAGCAGCTACAGGAGCAGCGCGAGAGCCTGGCCGACCTCAAGGTCGTCCACCGCGACGTCATCGAGTCGATCCCGAGCGGTCTGATCACCACCGATCGCAACGCCAGGATCACCAGCGTCAACCGGGCCGCCGAGACCATTCTCGATCGTGTCGAGGCCGATCTGATCGGCCGCTCGATCGACGCCACCGGCCTGTTGACCGCCGACGAGTGGACTACCATGGCCGACTCGAAGCCGGACCCTCGCTCGCGGCGGGAGGTCGAGTACCGGCTCGGGGGGACGGTGCGCAATGTCGGCTTCTCACTCTCGACCCTGACCACCGCGGATGGCTCGCTCAGCGGCCATACCCTGATCTTCCAGGACCTCTCCAAGTGGCAAAAGCTCCAGCGCGAGCTGCAGCTGAAGGACCGCATGGCGGCGATCGGCGAGCTCGCCGCCGGGATCGCCCATGAGATCGGCAACCCGCTGGCGGCGATCTCGGGCTCGTGCCAGATGCTCTCGAGCACCTTCTCGGGACGTCAGAGCGAGCGCAAGCTGCTCGAGATCCTGCTCAAGGAGAGTCAGCGGCTCGACCGTACGATCAAGAGCTTCCTGAAGTTCGCCAAGCCCCATGAGCGCTCGGTCCAGCGGTTCGATATCGCGGCTTTGCTGGCCGAGAACATGGAGCTGCTACGCAACAGCTCCGAGGTATCGGACGAGCACACCCTGGAGATCGATCTGCAGCCTCCGAGCCAGCTGATCCTGGCCGATCCCGACCAGGTGAGCCAGATCTTCTGGAATGTCGCCCGCAACGCCCTGCGGGCGATGCCGGACGGCGGTACTTTCATGCTCGAGACCGAGCTCTCGGAGGACGTCTACAGCATCCACTTCATCGACAGCGGCTGCGGTATGACCGAGAGCGAGCGCACCAACCTCTTCCACCCGTTCAGCTCTACTTTCGACGACGGCAACGGCATCGGTATGGCGATCGTCTACCAGATCGTCCAGGAGCATGGCGGACGGCTGCTGCTCGAGAGCCAGCCGGGCAGCGGCAGCGTGATCACCGTCGAGCTGCCGGCCGAGGAAGTGGGCACCGGGGAGCTGACCGCCAACGAACTACTGGCGGCGGAGGCTTGAGATGTCAGCTGACGAGACGACTCGCAGCATTCTGATTGTCGACGACGAGGCCAGCATGATCGAGTTCCTGCAGCTGCTGCTGCAGGACGAGGGCTTCCTCGTCACCGCGGCGAGCTCGATGACCGAGGCTCGCGCCCAGTTGAAGGACAACACCTTCGACCTGGTCCTGTGCGACATCATGATGCCAGACGGTAACGGTCTCGACCTGCTCAAGGAGATCAAGGCCGCCGACGGGCGTGCCTCGGTGATCATGATGACCGCCTACACCTCGACCAAATCGGCGATCGAGGCGATGCGGCTAGGCGCCTATCAGTACGTATCGAAGCCGTTCGACGTCGAAGAGCTCAAAGTGGTCGTGCAGAAGGCGCTCGAGAAGACCGAGCTGGTCGACGAGAACGTCTACCTGCGCAGGGAGCTCGAGCAGAAGTACGGCTTCTCCAACATCATCGGCCGAAGCCGGAGGATGCAGGAGATCTTCGAGCTGATCCAGCGCGTGGCGGTCACCAACTCGACGGTCCTGCTGGAGGGTGAGAGCGGCACCGGCAAGGAGCTGATCGCACGCGCCATCCACTACGCCAGCCCGCGCTCGAACCGACGGTTCCTGTCGGTCAACTGCGGCGCGATGCCCGAGACGCTGCTCGAGAGCGAACTCTTCGGCCACGAGCGCGGCGCCTTCACCGGCGCGGTGCGCGACAAGAAGGGGCTGTTCCGCGAAGCGAGCGGTGGCACCCTGCTGCTCGATGAGATCGGTGAGATGGACCCTTCGATGCAGGTCAAGCTGCTGCGGGCGTTGCAGGAGAAGAAGGTGCGCCGGATCGGCGGCCATAAGGAAGAGCCGGTGGACGTGCGCATCATCGCCGCGACCAATCAGAACCTCCAGGAACAGATCCAGCTGGGCACGTTCCGCGAAGACCTCTACTACCGGATCAACGTCATCCCGATCCGGCTACCGGCGTTGCGCGAGCGGCTCGAGGACATCCCGATCCTGGTCGATCACTTCATCAAAAAGTACAGCAACGAGATGGGGATCGAGCCGAAGCGGGTCTCGGTCGACGTGATGCGCCAGCTGGAGGCCTATCCGTGGCCCGGCAACGTCCGCGAGCTCGAGAACGTGATCGAGCGCGCCCTGGCACTCTGCTCCAGCGACGTCCTGACCACGGACGACGTCCCCACGCAGGTGCTCTACGGCAAGTCGGATCGCGTCACCTCGATCGACCTGCCGGCCGAGGGTCTCGATCTCGAGGAGTACCTGGAGAGCATCCGGCGGCAGCTGATGCGCGAAGCGCTCGACCGCAGCCGCGGCGTCCAGACCCAGGCCGCCGAGCTACTCGGAATCAGCTTCCGATCGTTCCGCTACTATGCCAAGAAGCTCGGCCTCACCGGCGACAGCCAGAGTGAGAGCGAGGTGGGCGAAGATCTCGAAGTCCGGGCCGCCCAGTCGTAGGGCGGTGCCAGGCCTGCAGGTCCCGTGAGCACTTGCATCTTGCAGGCCTGGCATCCCTAGCTCTCCTCGACCGAAGCCAGTGGCTCGGGTTGCCCGTCGGGATGGGAGCTGAAGCGGAAGTCGTGGCTCTCCTCCCAGTCGCGGATGCGCGCGGCGAGCGGCTTGGCGGCGAGCATCTCCGCAACGGTGGTTCCCGGGGCGATCTCGTCGTCGCCCTGCCCGGCGAGCCGGCAGGGAACGACGGCCAACCCGAGCCGGAGGGCGCAGCTGAGCCGCCGATGGCCCTCGAGCACATAGAGGCCGCGGTCGCGCGACGCCACGATCCGCAGCGGTGACGCCGTATCGAATCCGTCCCGGCGCATCGAATCGAGCAGTCCGGCGCTCTCTGCTCCGGCCGTCACCTCGACCGGCGCGGTCGGATAGATCGACCTGGGCGACAGCCAGAATCGAGTCGTCCGTGGCTGGTCGTCGGCGCGGTGCTCGAGGATCAGCTCGACCGTGCGCTCGGGGGTGATCCTGGAGGTTTCGATGACCAGGTTGTAGTTCGACCAGCGAAAGAGGTCGACACCGTAGGTGCCGATGAAGCGGCGCCGCTCGCTCTCCTGCCGCGCCCGGATGTCGCGCACCGCCTCGTCAGGGCCGCCGTACGACTCGGACTCGCTGCGACTCGGCTGGTCGCCCAACACCCGCTCGACCGCCAGATTGGTGTCGACCAGGAGGAAGATCTTGAGCGCCTCGGGAACAAAGTGCCAGGCGAGGCGAGAATCGATGACGAAGTCCCGTCCCGAGGCGGCGAGCTCACGGGTGAAGCCGTCGACCTCCTCGTCGATCGTCGCATCGGTCTCCGACAGCAGGTTCATCTCCAGGGTGCTCATGCTCCTTTCGCTCGCCAGATGGCGCTGGAGGCTGCCGGTCGAGTGATATTCGGCTCCGGTCCTCGCCGCCAGGAGCCGCGCGACGCTGCTCTTGCCCGAGCCGATCTCGCCCGAGACCGTAAAACACTTCCACGGGGATCCAGCCGCGCTCATCGGGCGCCTAGCTTACGATCGCGCGCCGCGGTCGGCAACAGATCGCCCACGGCGGCGCATCCGGGCTACTTCGGCGTCGCGGTGCCGGCCGTGGCCGGACCTGGCGCGGTCGACCGCCCGCTCCGGGTAGCGATGATCTCAGCGAGGATCGAGACCGCGATCTCCGCCGGCGTGTCGCCGC
Organism: Thermoanaerobaculia bacterium; assembly: GCA_947259925.1. Taxonomy (GTDB): domain Bacteria; phylum Acidobacteriota; class Thermoanaerobaculia; order Multivoradales; family JAHEKO01; genus JAHEKO01. The sequence goes on along the minus strand of CAMYOG010000041.1, from coordinate 185,653 downwards.
CGATCGGCAGACCGATCGGGGCGCGCAGCTCGACCTCCGACAGGTCGAAGCCCCGGTCTTCGAGCTCCGCCCGGACGTGCTCGACCTTGCGCGCGCTGCCCATCAGGCCGAGATAGGCGAGGGGGGTCGGGCGCTGCCGCAGGGCCGCGGTGAGGGCCGCCAGGTCGGTCTCCCAGCAGCGCGTAACCACCACCACGAACAGCTGCTGACCCGAGTCGGGCAGGAACTCCTGCTCGAAGTCACGTTCCACCCCGACTACCGAGGCGCTCTCCGGAAAGAGCTCCGGCCGCCGGAACTCCTCCCGGTCTTCGACGATCCGGATCTCGAAGCCGCACAGAGCGGCGTTGCGGGCCAGCGCCTGGCCGACCGGCCCACCGCCACAGATCACCATCAAAGGGGGCTTCATCAGCACTTCGATCAACACCTCGATGAGGCCGCCGCAGACCATGCCGGTCGGCTCGCCCTTGACCGCCTCTTCGGTCAGATAGTAGCGCTTGACCTCCGACTCGGGCGCGGCCTCGGCCAGCTTCTGTCTGGCGTCCGCGATCACCAGTGCCTCGAACGCCCCGCCACCGAGGTTGCCGCGGCAGTCTCCCGACGGCGAGATCACCAGCTTCCAGCCGACCTTCCCGGGCGTCGAGCCCTCGGTGCGCACGATCTGGCAGAGGGTGGCGCGGCCGTGCCGGCGAACCGCACGGCCGGCGTCGATCAGGATCTGGTCCGCGGACGGAATCGCCACGTCACCTGCTCGGCGGCGTGTCGTAGAGCTCCGAGACCGCCTCGACGTCCGACGCCTCGAGATGCTCGAGACTCGAGGACCTCGAGACCTCGCCGGACATCACCGCAGCCGAGTCGGCGACGTGAGCCAGACCGAGAGAGTGTCCCAGCTCGTGGGCGAAGATCCGCGCGGTCAGCAGCACGTCCTTCGAGAGCAGGCAGGAGGCGCCGTCGTTGACCAGGATGTCGGCGGCCAGGATCTCCAGATACTGCCGGCCGTCGCGGAACCCCTTGCGGCCGGTGCCGATCCGCTCGCACGACTGACCGCGACCGTTGTCGAACCAGACGCCGGTAAGTGACAAGACGCCACCCGAGCTACAGCTGAAGCTGCCGGCGACGTCGTCCCTGGGGTCGTCGAAGGCCAGCAGGTTGACGCCATCCAAGCCACCCAGGGCGGCCCGATTGCGCAACGCGCCGCCGTTCTGGAAGCGGACGGCCCCGTTCGAGGCGCGCTTCCAGAGCCGCCGCGCGCGCAGGAACGCTCCCCGTCCACCGCCGCGACCGTCGTAGCCCGCCGCGTCGAAGCTCCACTTGAACGCCTCGTCCTGGTCGAAGCCGGACCATCTGTAGTTGAGCTGGGTGCAGCGGTCCTCGAGCAGGGGTCCGCTTGCTCGCGGCCGTCCAAGGTCGGCGAGCGCCGGATCGAGGTAGTAGTCGATCGGTCGCCGGAGCCCATTGGCCCGGTCGGTGATCCAGTTGACGAAGCCGGCGAAGTCACGCTGGGGCTCGGTCGCCATCGGTGTCTCGCCGGCCGATGACAGTGGCAGGCTGAGCGCCTCCGAGAGTGCCCGGACCGCGATCCGATAACCGCCCGCCTCGACCTCGGAGAACGCGCCCAGCATCAGATGCAGGATTCCGTAGGTACCGTCCACACGCGGCGCCAGGAAGAGCAGGGTCCGCTCACCGGTGCGGAACTGGGGAACGCCCCAGATGCGCAGGCCGATGCCGTCGGGCCCGATCCCGCCCGGCACCCGGACGACCACCGTGCTGCCGGTGACGTACCCCTTGAGCAGCCGCTCTATCTGCACGAAGTAGTCGGTCGCCGGAGGGGCCGCGATCGGAGCCGGCTCGACGCTCTCGACCGTCACCTGGGCAATGACCGCGGCACCGTCGACCAGCGCCTCGTCCGGCACGGTGACGAACGAGGTCGCGCCCGCGCTCGCCGCGGCCAGCGACAGGAGCAGTGCCATCTTCGTCAGTCGGCTTCGGCAGCTCATCGGGTCAACTCGCATTCTACTCCGAGCCCTTGGAACCGGCCGACGCGGTCGGCTTCTCGCTCTTCGAGGAGCTCTCGGCGGTGGACGTGCTCTTCTTCGACTCCGAGCCCTCGGAAGCGCTGTCGGAGCTCTTGCGGCCGCCGTAGTCGGTGACGTACCAGCCCGAGCCCTTGAACTGGACCGCGGGCGCCGAGATCAGGCGCCGGATCGGGCCGCCGCACTCATCGCAGTCGCGGAGCGGGTCCTCCGAGAGCCGCTGGATCGCCTCCGAGCGGTGGCCGCACGCCTCGCACTGGTACTCGTAGATCGGCATTCCGTCTCTTGGGACGACCTAGGCGCGTTGCGCGTCGCCCCCGGTCTTGAGCTGGACCTTGACCGGTCCAGTTCTCGTGGCCGCCTCCGTGCGGCGGACCAGTTGAAGGACCTGAAACGCGTAGAGGAGCTTGGCGTTCTCCGCCGGCGCCAGCGGACCTTCGGCGCACAGATGGTACAGCGTCCGCTTGCCATCCACCAGCTCCAGCATCTGGGTCTCGTCCCCGTCGAGTCCGAGCTCGATCAGCTCCTCCCAGCCGAAGCGGGCCTCGAACACCGTGTCCTTGCGCCCGAGCCGGCTGACCAGCGGGCGGGCCTGCGGAGCGCGCCGGATGCCGCGCACGATCACCTGCCGCATCGGCAGCTGAATCTGGACCATCTCCGGGCCATGGAACTCGCCGACGCTGAAGCTCACCTCGCCTTCACGCCAGAAGAAGAGGCTCCACACGATCTCCGCGATGTGCTCGCGGATCGCCCTGCGCACCGCGTCGGGAGTCAGGAGCCGCCGTTTGAGCAGGAGAACTCCCAGGCGCTGGCCGGCATTCTGGAGCTCCTGCGAGAGCTGCTTGTACTGGTCCTCGGTCACCTTCCCCTGGCGTACCAGGTGCGCGCCGAGGCTGTCCTCGCGGTCGGTCGAGGCCGCGTGGATGACGTACCCCTCGCGGATGTAGATATGCTTGGTCGTCTGTGCGTTGCGCGCTTCGATCACCCCCGGTACGCGGAAGCGATGGATCGAATAGAGCATCTCCGGAAGGGTGCTCTCGGAGAGCGAAGCCTTGAAATGAAAGCGCTGGCTCACGGTCATGGACTCCCCGCTCAGTATAGCATTGGCAGGTTGTTTCGAAGTGAACCAGGACACAACGGAAGTGTTTGAAAAACAATGGCTTTGACCTCTCCAGGGGAGGCCTGGGAGCGGCTCGAACAGAGCCTCGAACCGCTCCCCCCGGAGCGCCTCGAGCGGCGACGAGCGAGCGATCGGGTACTCGCTACTGCCCTCCCCGCCACCGTCGATGTTCCGGCCACCGACGTCTCCGCGATGGACGGTTACGCGGTCGGTAGCGCGGTCGACGTGAGCGACCGCCTGCCGGTGGTGGCGACCATCGCCGCCGGCGACCCGCCCGGATTCGACCTCTCCCCGGGCACCGCCGCGCGCATCATGACCGGAGCTCCGTGCCCGGCGGGAGCCTACACGGTCGTTCCGGTCGAGCGGACCGACAGCGGCGACGACCGCGTGCGCTTCGACGCCGCGGGCGGCGAGGGTCTGCACATCCGCCGCCGCGGAGAGGTCCTGCGAGTCGGCGATCCATTGCTCGAGCGCGGCGACCGCCTCACTCCCGGCGCGCTATCGCTCCTGGCGACCCATGGCTACGCCGCGGCAGACGTCTTCAGGCGACCGTCGGTCGCCTTCCTGACTACCGGCGACGAGGTGGTGCCGCCCGAGGCCGAGCCGCGGCCCGGTCAGCTGCGTGACTCGCACACCGACTTCCTGATCGGCGCCGGCGCCGGCCTCGGCCTGGAGTTCCGGCACCTCGGGATCGCCCCCGATCGACCCGACGTCCTCGAAGCCATGATCAGAGAAGGCCTGGCCTCGGACGTGCTGATGGTCTGCGGCGGCGTCTCGATGGGCGAATACGACTTCGTCGAATCGATCGTCGCCAAGCTGGGCTGCTCGATTCTGTTCGACGCGGTCGCGATCCAGCCCGGCAAGCCGCTGGTCGCCGCCCGCCATGACGGCGGTTGGCTGTTCGGCCTGCCCGGCAACCCGGCGTCCGTGATGGTGACCTTCTGGCTCTTCGTCCGGCCCCTCCTCCGCTGCCTGATGGGTCACTCCGACCACTACCTGGCCGGCGCTCTGAGCGGTACCCTGACCGCCCCGGCTCCCGGAGCCAAGGGGCGCGATCGCTTCCTGCCGGCCGAGGTCGAGATCGTCGACGGCACGCTCCGCGCGCGGCCGATCGCTCCCAGGGGCTCGCACGACCAGGCGGCCTACGCCCGCGGCACCGCCCTGCTCAGGATCCCGGCCCACGCGGCACCCGCCGTGGCGGGCGATCCGTGCGAGCTGGTGCCGTTCGCCTGGTGAGACCTGCCGTCTAGATCGGGATCTTGAGGTAGAGCCTCAGGTAGGGCCGCTCCTCGTCGTAGCTCTCGGTCGATCCCTCCAGGGTATTCTGGCTGAAGCGGCCTTCGAGACCCAGCCAGAGCGAGCGGACACCGGGCGCGGGCGAGCGACCGACCTCGCCCTCGAGTCGCAGGTAGACGTCGTCGCGGTCATAGCTGTCGTCACGATCGTCGCTCATCAGGCTTCGACCGTAGCGCGCGCTGTAGTGGAAGCGGGTCCCCTGCCCGCCGGTGAGATCGACGTAGAAGGTCGTGCCGTCGGTATCGATCGTGTTGTAGACGGCCGATCGGAAATCGAACCGTTCGGTCGAGTACGCCGTCCCCAGCGACAGTCTTCTCATCTTCCTGGGAGACCACTCCACGACGGCTCTGCCGTAGACCCTCGTATTGCGCTCCGACGGACCATCGACCTTCTGGCCGTCGATCTCGATGAGCCGGGGGGCGCTGCCGATCCGACCGTACTCAGAGATCGCCTCGACCCGGAAACCGGCTCCGAGCCGTGAGTCGAGTCGGGCGTACGCGGCCGTCGAGTCGAGGAAGTTCAAGCGACCGTCCTCGGTCAAGAACCGCTCGGGAAAGGGTGTCTGGCGCACGCCGACCACGGCCCGGCGGCCGCCCCGCTGCCAGCTGAACGCCAGGTTGCCGAAGAGCTGATTCTCGTCCTGTTCGAAGTCCGAGACCGAGGCCGAGGTCTCCAACTGGAGCGAGGCGGCGAGCTGGCGCGACCACCGGGCTCCGACCGACAGCTGATCGAAGATCGAAAACTGCGTATCGCCGGCAAAGCCCCGGTAGACGAACGGCGCCTGCGTCACTTCGGCCACGACGCGATCGCGACTGCCGGCCCAGCCGAGTGCGACGCGACCTGCCAGGCGGTCGTCCTCGCTGATCGTGCCCAGCTGCCTCGGCTCGTACCGATTGCCGCCGACTCGCCAGCTCGCTTGCCAGCCGCCCCCGAACCTGTGGTCCAGTCCGGTCGACACCTCCAGAATCTCGAAGTCGTAGATCTCGAAGTCGCCGTCGAGGTTGCGCACCGTCTCCCGGCGCTGACCGAGCGTCGCCTCGATGCCGGTGCCCGCTCCCAGATGCGACCTCCAGTAGGTCTCGACACCCTCGAACTGATACTCGATGCGGGTCGGCCGGATCAGAACGCCGTTGACCACTGCGCCCTCGTCGTCGAGCCCTTCGACCAGGCGCGAGACGTCGGTGAAGCCCCGCACCCCCCAGGAGCTCGAGTCGACATAGCGGCCGTAGCCGATCCGGGCGTCGACGTTGTCGGGATCGCTGCCCAGGACGCGCTCGTAGTCGGCGCCCGCCTCGGGCAGCCGGCCGGTGGCGGCCAGGATTCCGGCGCGCAGCGTCAGCGCCTCGGCGTTCTCGGGCTCCAGGTCGAGCGCCTTGTTGGTCAGGTTGAGCGCCGCCCTCCGATCGCCCTGGTAGTGGAGGACACGCGCTCGCCCGATCAGAGCACCGACGTTCTCCGGCTCGACGGCGAGAATCGCGTCCCAGGCCGCCAGCGCCTCGCCGTTCCTGCCGTCGCGGGTGGCCAAGACACCCACCCAGTAGAGGCTGCCGAGATCGCTCGGCTCCTCCCTGACCACCTGCCGCAGCGCATCCAGGGCGGCCTGATCGCGACTACGACGGCGCTCGGCATCGCCGAGTCGGCGCAGCGCCTCGACTTCGGTGCGCTGGTAGCGAGAAGCTCGACGGTAGTGTTCGGCCGCCGGACCGAGCCGACCGGCGGCGTCTTCCAGGCTCCCCAGCTCGAGCTGCAGCTGCGGACCTACGAACACGGCACCGAGCGCGTCCCGGGCGCTCTCCAGATCTCCCTGCGCCAGCTCCGCGCGCGCCAGCAGGCGAGCCGCCTCGGCGTCGTTCGGATGCTCACGTAGGCAACGGCGCAGATCGGCCTCGGCGGCCTCCGGTCGGCCCAGCTCCAGGTACGAGCGCGCTCTTCCCTTGAGTGAGTCGGGATGACCGTCGTCACTGTTGAGAGCGTAGCCGAACTCCTCGATCGCCTCCGAATGACGGCCACGCCAGCGGTCGATCGTTCCCATCCAGAACCAGGCGTGGGCCTCCTCCGGACGAGCCGAGGCCAGCGCGCGGTAGTCGCTCCAGGCCTCGTCCAGCCGCTGCTCACGGCGCAAGCAGTCGGCTCGTAGCCCGCGCGCCGCAGTGGCGTCGGCGTTCCACTCGAGGGCGCGATTCAGCAGCAGGATGGCGTCGGCGCACCTGCCCACGCCGGCGAGCTCCCGGGCGCGAGCGATCGTCTCAGTGGCGGCGGTCTCTGGGTCCACCGGATCGGTAGTGGCCGCGAAGCCGGCCGACGTCGAGCCCAGGATCACCAGGACCAGGATCCAGGCGCTGGCGGGCACTGTGGATGTGGATCGCGATCGGTTCATGTCGTCTCCTCCTGGAGCTCGAGCCGGAAGTCGCTGACACGGATCGTGCCGCCGAAGGCTTGCGCGTCCACCTGGTCGTCGAGGACCAGATGGAGCTCGGCGACCCGCTCCGGATCGAAGTCGCTGGTGCGCGCCTCCGGGGCTCCGAGGTCGAGGCGGACCCCGGCAGATGGTCGGCGCGTGCTGAGGTCGACCCGGAACCGGCACTGCTGACGGGGATCGGCCTCCTTGAGGTAGATGTACAGGGCGGCGGCGGTCGGCTCCGCCTCGAGGTCGAAGGCGAGCTCGGCGGTGCTCGGCCAGCCGCTCTCGGACAGATCGAATCGGAGATCGAGATAGTCGTTGTCGGTGGTGGTGAAGCGATAGTCGATGCGCACGCCACCGGCGGGGTCGGCGACCGGCCGACCTTCGGCCCCGTCGCTGAACTCGAGCACCCAGCGATCGGCGACCGACAGCTCGTCCAGGCTCGGACCGGTGGGAGTATCCGCCTCTACGCCGATCCCCTCCACGGTGCGGAAGATGGAAGCGTAGCGCGCGAACTCCGCCACCAGCTCGAAGTCCTCGGCCGAGCTCGCCAGCCAGCGCTCGGGTATCGAGAGCTCGGGCTGCTCGAGCCACCCGTCGCGCCAGACCACGAACCAATCGACCTCCTCTTCCCGCAGGTATCGGCGCCAGTCGGCGCTGGTCGCGACGAAATGGGCGGCGCCTTTCTCGGGGTCACCGGGCCCCGCCGCGTAGACCACCCGGTTCCGACCGTGCCAGCCGAACAGCGGCGCCACGAATAGCCCCCGGTCGAAGGAGAGCGTCGAGCCGTGCGCGGGAGTGCTCGCCAGCCAGTTGAACGCCTCGCCCGCGGCGCCGTACTGCATGAGGTAGAAGTCCTCCGCGCTCCAGCTCTCCGCCCGCCACCGGTCGACCACCTGCGGCAGCTCGGGCGCGGCGTTCAAGAGGCCCACGACCGCCGAGAAGAGGACCCCCAGAACCAGCGCCGCCTGCGCGATCCGCAGCGGCGCGCGCTCCAATTGCTCGACGACGGACGCCAGGGTCAGCAGGGCAAAAGCGACGCCGGCGAGCACGTACCGAGGATGCTCGAACGGGCTCACGGCGAACCAGAGGATCAGGGTGAGGGGGAGCGCGGCGAGCGCGCGGGCGAGCAGCCAATCGCGCCGGCGGCCGGCGGCGATCAGGGCGAACGGCGAGAGCACCAGCCCGGCGGCGAACAGCGGACCGAGACCGTTGTCCACCGAGTACTGAATCCGGCCGCGGTAGCTCTCACCGAAGGGATAGGCGAGCCAGCCGGCCGCCGAGCCGACGAAGCGCTGGCGATCGCCCGCCCCCGGTCGCACGGCCGCCGGTCCCGGCAGCAGGCTGACGCTCCCCACACGCACTTCGAGTGGAAAGAGCGGATTGCCGTGGCGGAGCGTGTTGCGGGTCAGCCAGAAACCGCAGCCGACCGCGAACAGCAAGAGCAGCGAACCGATCCAGGCCACAGGGCGTTCGGCGAGAGCACGCCAGACGGGCGGCACTGCCAGCACCAGCAGGATCGGCAGGCAGAAGTAGACGAAGGTCAGCTTGGTACCGAGCGCCAGGCCCGACGCCAGGGCGACGAACGCGAGATGCCCTGGCCTCTCGTCTCGCGCCGCCAACACCGCGAATGCGAACGCCGCGAGCACCAGCGCTGCGAAGACGCCGTCGACGTAGCCCGCCAGCGGCTGAATCAGGAACAGCGGCGCCAACAGGGTGGCGGGGAGCAGCCAATGCCGAGTGCGCTCGAATCCGAGCGCCTCGGCGGTCGCGCGTGTCGCCACACCCGCCATCAGAGCGAGCGGGATCAGCGCCACTCCGACGAGCCTCCACGACGCCTCGCGCGCCCCGGACAATAGGTAGAACCAGCTCGAATGCAGCTCGCCGACCAGCGGGAAGCTGTACTGGATCGACGGGTGCGCGAACGGTTCGAGCGCTCCAGTCTGGGCGATGTGGAAGACGTCGGTGAGGTGGTAGACGAGCGTGTCCCAGCCGTAGGGGGGGATCAGGGCCGCCGCCGCGAACAGGCCGGCATAGGTCGCCGCGCACAGCGTCCCCAGCAAACTGCCGAGCAGGGTCGGTCGGGCGAGCCGTGGCCACCAGCCGTCGCTGCTGCCGGCACGAAGGGACCAGACCAGGATCGAGGTGAGTGCCAGACAGCCGGTCGCCACCCACAGCGACTCGGCCGCCAGCACGCCGAACGCTCCCAGTACGATCTGGAGTCCGACCTGCACCCCGGAGGTCATGACCAGCGTCGCCAGCAGGCGGACGGTCGGCCGCCGGTCGTAGAGGCTCGTCCACGGCCACACCGCCAGGAAGACTGCCAGCAGCCCGATGCTCGGGAGGACCGTCAACCCCAACATCAGCGGAGGCTCTCCACGACCTGGCGCAGCGGCGTCTCGAGCAGCGGCCAGTGCCGGTAGACGTAGACCAGCACCGCCGCTGCCACCGCCAGCGCCAGGCCCCAGTCGCTCGCCACTCGGCGACCGCCAACCGTCGAGTGGTGGCTTACGCGCACCCGGCTCACCCAGCGAGCCCTCGAGCCGGAAGTCCGGCGTGCCGGTTGGCGGCCGGCGAGTTCCGAGCGACTCATCCCGGCGACTCCACCTCGGCGATCGGCCCGAGCCTCTCGCGCTCGATCCGTCCCCATTCGCCGCCCCTGAAGAAGACCGTGGCGAAGGCCGACGCACGCACCGCCACCAGAAGCTGCCGGTAGCCGACGAACTCGAGCACCGCGCCGAGCATCATGCGCGCCAGATCGCCGGTACTGGCGTAGCGCTTGAAGAGCAGATCGTCGAGGTTGAGCGCCGCGATCGATAGCAGCATGCCGTAGCAGACCGCGAGCAGCAGGAAGAGCAGAGCGAAGGCGGGATCGAAGTTGCCGCTCAGCAGCAGTGCCACCAGGAGCAAGTAGCCGGCGGTCTCGACTACCGGCCCGAGCGCCTCGAAGAAGGCGTAGAACGGCATCGACAGCAGGCCGACTTGCCGGTAGCGGGGGTTGAGGAACATCTTGCGGTGCTTCCAGAGACACTCCAGCAGGCCGCGCTGCCAGCGATCGCGCTGGCGCACGAGTGACCGCCAGTCGCCCGGCACCTGGGTCCAGCAGACCGGGTCGGGGATGAACACGACCTTGACCTCGTCGTCGGCCTCGAACGCCGTACGATGCAGACGGGCGACCAGCTCCATGTCCTCGCAGACGGTGTCGTGGTCGAAGCCACCCACCTTCACGGTCGCGTCCTTGCGAAAGAGGCCGAACGCACCGGCGATGATCAGCAGGGCGTTGAATCGCGCCAGCGAGGAGCGGCCGGTCAGGAAGCCCCGCACGTACTCCTGCGCCTGGCAGAGGAGCAGGGGCCGCATCGGGGCCGGCGCGGCGCTCACCCGTCCGTTGCTGACCGAGGCGCTGTTGAGCGGCCTGATGATGCCGCCCGCGGCTACCACCCGCTCGTCCTCGGCGAACGCCCTGGCGATGCGCAGCAGCGCGTCGCCCTCCAGGATCGAGTCCGCGTCGATGGTGCAGAAGAGCGGATAGCGGGAGGCGTTGATTCCGGCGTTCAGCGCGTCGCTCTTGCCGCCGCGCTCCTTGTCGAGAACGATGAAGTTCGGGTGGTCGACCGACATCAGCACCTGGCGGACCGCTCGGGTCGGCAGATCGGCGCGGAACGCCGGCGGCACCGGATAGAGCGAGAAGGCCTCGGTCAGTCGCTCGAGCGTGGCGTCTTCCGAGCCGTCGTTGACCAGCACGATCTCGAACTCCGGATAGCCGAGCATCAGCAGGGAGCGGACGTTCTCGACCACCGTCTCGGCCTCGTTGTAGGCGGGCACCAGGATCGAGATCGGTCGATAGGTGTTGTCGGAGAGCAGGGTCCTCAGGTGGCCGCGTCCTACCTGGAGTCGGTGGGCGAACAGATCCAGGAACGCGACGAAGGTGAAGAAGAGATAGATCCCGTTGATCGCCACGAAGTACGAAAGGATGGCGATCTCCGCGCTCAGGATCAGGCCGCTCGACGTCACGCCGCGCCCTCCGCTGCCAGCGTCCAGGTCGGCTGCGACTCCTCGAGCGCCGGGACCGACCGCGAGGCCGCCACCGACGCACGTGCCGTGCGCAGCGAAGCCAGCGCCGCGAGCGCCGACTCACGAGCGAACCGGTCGCCACTCTCGGACGCCTCGGCCAATGCCAGGGCACCGAGCTCACCCTGGCGGGCGAGCGTGCGCGCCGCGTTCGCCCGCACCCACCAGACCGGGTCGGTCAGACAGTCTCCGAGCGCCCAGCAGGCGAGCGCGCCACACCGTGACGACTCCAGAGCGCGCGCCGCCGCCGCTCGAACGATCCACTCGGGATCGGCCAGCCTCGGAACCAGGAGGACGACCGCACGGCGGCCACCCAGCTTGCCGACCGCGCGCGCCGCGGTCGCCCGCAGCTCGGCCGAGTCGACCTCGAGGCGGGCCTCGGCCAGCGGCAGAGCCTTCAGGTCTCCTACTTCGGCCAGAGCCTCCAGGGCGAGCTTCTCGTCGCTGGCGGCGAGGGCGCCGACCGCGACCATGGCGCGCAGAGCGTCCGGCGTGTGCGCGGCGACGTTGGAGAAGAAGCCGGCACGCCAGGCGGTGCGCTGCTCCGCGTCGCGCAGATAGGAGATCATCGCCGCGCGCAGGGACCGGCCGTCCCGGATCGCCGGCAGCGCCTCGCGGGCGGCCTGCCGAATCCGCGGCTCGGGATCGTCGAGCGCCGCGACCAGCACCTCGCGAGCCTGGTCACCGCCGCACTGTCCGAGCAGCCTGAGCGCGCGTGCGCGCCGGGCCCAGCCCCTGCCGCGCGCGGCGCGGGTCAGCGCCCCAACCGTGCCCATCTCTTCGAGGGCCCGCGAGACCGTCTCGGCGATCTGCCCCCGTACTCCCTGGCGGATCCGCCGCAAGACCGTGACCACCGGCCGGGCGCCCCAGGTGTCACGGGCCTGGGCGATCGCCCGGGCCGCGCGCGGACCGTCGAACAGCCGCGGCGCGAGAAAGGCGGCCGCGCTGGCGATGTCCGTCTTGAGCCGGCGCTCGCGGCGAACGCTGAAGCGATGATGCGCCAGCAGGAAAGCGCCCGCGACCAGCACCAGGAGAACGAAGAAGAGCACAAACGCCGCCAGCAGGGCGAGAGCCGCCGGCTCGTGACGCAGGAGCCGAATCAAGCCGCGCTCCTTCGCAGCGCGAGCCTCCGAACGACGCGCAGGAGCGCCGCCGGCTCGAACGGCTCCGCCAGGTACTCGTCCACCCCCAGCGCCCGATTGATCTGCCGCAGGCTCGACTGCCCGGGCATGATCAGGCAGAGGATCGGCGGCCGCTCGGAGTCGGCTCGGCGCCTCAGCCGGCGCAGGAACTCGGTGCTACTCGGTGACGAGATGTTGGCGTCGAGGATCAGGAGCTGCGGCTCGATCCGTTCGAGCAGGTCGAGCGCCTCGTCACCCGACCTGGCCCGGATCACTTCGAACGCTTCTAGCTCGAGCAGGGCGACCAGGAAGCGCCAGAGGATCTCGTCATCCTCTACCAGCAGGATCGGTCGTCGACGAGCCACGGCCGGAGCGTCTCCGGCCGCGGTCGAAGCACAAGCGGCTCGTTCCACGATTGCGCCATGTTTGTCTCGGTGCGCGCGGCCGACTATGGAATTCGCTACACGCCCGAGAGATTGACCGATGGCGCTAGGTCGATGTCCGCCCGACGAGCGGTCGGAGCCGGTCCCGGCAGCGTGTGGGGTCAGTGCCATTCTTTACAGTGCGAGCACTCCCCCCTCCCCTACAATCCAGCAGATCCCACCACTGAGAGGAAATACTCATGATCTCGACCTCTGCCGTGTCGTCTCTTGCCCACTCGAGCCGCCTGCTCGCACGCATCGCTCTGCTCCTGCTGCTCGGCGCGGCCCTGGTCGTGGAGCCAGCACCTGCACAGCCCGACCCGGGTTCCGACTCCGAGCTCAGCGCCCAGGGGGGAGTGAAGAAGCACCGCAAACGCCAGAGGCGACCGGTCAAGATGGGGACCTCCGGCGGCAACGCCAACGACTTCACGGTCTCGAACGGGTTCATCTTCTGCTGCAGCGGTACCCTCGGCGGCATGGTGCGCAAGGGCTCCGACTACTTCGCTCTGAGCAACAATCACGTGCTCGCCCAGGTCAACCAGGCTCGGGCCGGCGACCGGGTCACTCAGCCCGGGTTCCTCGACACCCGCTGTGACGCCCGGAGCGGGGACCAGGTCGGTCATCTCACCGGCTACAAGCGGATGAAGCTGCGGGGCAAGAACAGGGTCGATGGGGCGATCGCGGAGCTCGACCCCGGGACGTTCGACGACTCCGGGTCGGTGATCGGAATCGGCGTGCCCGGCAACGAGCCGATCAGTCCCCGCGTCGGCATGGAGGTGCAGAAGAGCGGACGGACGACCGGCGTCCGGAAGGGCCAGATCACTGCGGTCGGCGTCACCGTGGACGTCGAGTATCAGGACGAGTGCTCCGACACCGCCGGCTTCTTTTCGGTGCGGTTCGTCGGGCAGTTCTTCGTCGAATCGACCAGCGGCAGGAGCTTCTCCGCGGGTGGCGACTCGGGATCGGTGATCTTCGAGGACGTCCGTACCTGTCCGAACCCGGTCGGGCTCCTGTTCGCCGGCAACTCCTTCATCACCGCCGCGAATCAGATGAAAGCGGTGATGAAGGCGGTCAACAAGATGAAGCCAAAGGGGGACGGCGAGTTCGTCGGCTGCGATCAGAAGCTCGCCACCGGAGGCCTGACGGCGGCCACCGCGATGCCCGGGCTGGACGAGCGGCAGCTGAGATTAGCCGAGCGGATCCAGGCGCGCACCCAGAAGGAGATCTTCGCGCTCGACGGAGTTCACGCCATGGGCATCGGTCGCTCCAGCTCGAATCCCGAGGCTCCGGCGTTCAGGGTCTACGTCGAGCCGGCGGCTGCCGAGCGCGGCGCTCGTCTCCCACGCGAGCTCCAGGGCGTTCCGGTCGAGGTCATCGAGTCGAGTCGGTTGCGGGCCCTCAACTGCGCGCAGTCGCCGCTCGCCAGGTAGCTCGGTCCGCCCTCTCGCGCCTTGACGATCTGTCCGGGCCGCGATTAGCATGAGCCAGCTAACCGCTGACCCATGCGCACTTTGCGATACCTTCGACCGAGCACCATGGAGTCCGCGCCGGTTCGAGATACCATGGCTTCACTGGATTCGAGGGCAGCCGAGTGACGCCACCCAAGGTCGAGTTCCCTAGAGAGCGCAAGGTCACGGCCCGCTTCACGGTCGAGGAGGTGGAATTACTCGCCCGCGAGGCCAAGAAGCGCGGTGAGCCCCTCTCGTCGCTGGTCAGGGGGTTGGTGGTCTCGACCATCGGCGAGATCCAGGCCAAGCTCGAGGAGCGAAGTTAGGCGATGAGCGATCGCGTCCCGAAGCTCGAGAGCCTGCTCCCCGAGGGGGTCCGCAAGCGGATCGAGCCGCCGGACCGGGCCCGGAACGAGAAGATAACGGCCCGCTTCACCGACCAGGAGTACAAGCTCCTGGAGCGTTTCGCGGGCGAGCGTCAGGAGACCGTGACCGCGGTCGTGCGCAAGATCGCCCTGGCAACCATCGACGACATCGCTTCCGAGCTGAAGAACGGCGCTGACCGCTAGGGCGCGCCGAGCGCTACCCGGACGCCGTCACCGCTGCGGCGCGGCGCATCGGAGCCCCAAACAGGGGTCTCGGACCGCCGCATGTTAGTGTGCCCGCCTGTGTGACAGTTCGCAGGCGCGGCGGCTCAAAGGGGGTAGAGTCGGTAGAGGCCTGGGCCAGAGATCAGCTGTGGACCGTCGAACTTTTCTCAAGACCCTGCCGGCATGCGCCGTCTCCCTAGCGGGCGGCTGCATTGGCCTGTGGGAGCTGCGTCGCCGATCGACCGATCGGTCCGAACCGGTCGCCGAGGCCGCTCCGGCCGTCGACCCGCTCCGCGACGAGGGCTCGGTCGGCACCACCGGGTCGCGTGCGACAGGGGCCCACATCGACCACCTGCAGAAGATCAAGGAGTTCGACCGTACCTACGCGGACGACTACTTCATCGAGCCGCAGACCATGCCGATCCTGCAGTCGGCCTCGGCCCGGGTCGAGCGCGCCCAGAAGCTGGTCGGACACGGCAACTTCAATCTCCTGTCGTTCGACCAGCTGCTCACCTTCGGCTCCAACTACTCCGACATCGGGATCTTCTCCAAGGAAGAGCTCGACCTACTCGAGGAGCTCTTCCACGCCAACGCCAGCCGCTACGGCTTCTTCGGCGAGAAGGTGATCACCGACCTGACCGAACGGATCCCCGACCGGGCGGTGGCCAAGATCGCCGGTAGCGGACACTACCTGCTAAAGGGCGACTCGCTCGAGAAATTCACCCAGATCCGGCGCGATGTCGGTGACTCGATCACCCTCACCTCGGGGGTCCGGAGCATCGTCAAGCAGTATCAGCTCTTCCTGCGCAAAGCGGTGGAGACCGAAGGCAATCTCTCGCAGGCGTCCAGGTCGCTGGCACCTCCGGGCTACTCCTTCCACGCCCGTGGCGACTTCGACATCGGCAAGGCTGGCTTCGGCCTGCGCAACTTCACCGAGGCGTTCGGTGAGACGGTCGAGTTCCAGAAGCTGATCGACCTCGGCTACATCTCGATTCGCTACACCGAGACGAACCCCTACGGGGTGCGTCACGAGCCCTGGCACATCAAGATCGTCTGAGCCCGATGCCGGAGGAGGCTAGGGTCGCCAGGAAGATCGTGTGCCGCGCGCCCTTGTCGCCGCGCGCCCGCACCGACTCGACGCGCGGGGTGAAGCCGTTCGACCGGAGGAGCTTGAGGAAGCTCCGATCCGGGAACGCCGACCAGATCGCCAGGACGCCGTGCGGCCGTAACGCGCGTCGGACGGCCGCCAGCCCCCGCCGGCCGTAGAGTCGAGCGTTCGACTCCAGACACCAGGCCGCCGGGCCGTTGTCGACGTCGAGCAGAATGGCGTCGAAGCGATCGACGCTGGTCGCGATCACCGCGCCGACGTCTGCCGCCACTAGCTGGACGCGCCGGTCCCGCAGCGCGGCGGAGCTCTCCTCCCGGTACTCACGATTCCAGTCGACCACCACCGGGAAGAGCTCCGCGACCACCAGGCGACCCGCCGGCGGTAACAGCTCTAACGCCGCGCAGAGCGTGTACCCGAGACCGAGGCCACCGATCAACACCGCGGGGCGCTCGACGCGACCGAGCTGCCGCCAGGCGAGGGTCGCGAGGGCCGCCTCCGAGTGATTGCGGCGCGTCGACATCAGCTCCTCGCCGTCGAGGTAGATGAAGTAGTCCCCGCCACGGCGGTGGAGCGTCAGCGCCGACCCCTCGGCAGTGCGGGCACGGGCGAGCGTCTCGAACGGCTTCACCGCGAGCCAGCTCCTCGCAGCCTGTCCAGTAGTGCTCCAGCGAAGGCGCCCGGCGCGGTGGAGGCGCTGGCCAGAAAGAGGACCGGCTCGATCAGCTCGAGTTCGCTCACCAGAAAACCAGCAGCACTCTCGATGCCGTCGACGCGCGCGTAGAGCGGCTCGACCGGCGTCGCGGCGAGGGCGGCGTCGGCGAGCTCGCGGACCCCGGCCGGCGGCACGGCGGGCTCCTCGCTGCCCCCGAACTCGATCTGGACGCGAAACTCACCGGCCCGGGCGCGCTTCCGCACCGCGTGGCTGAATTGACCGTCGAAATAGACCAGCGACCACTCCCCGGCGCTCTCGACCTCGTGCACGAACGGTTGCACGAGACCCCCACCGTGCGCCGCCAGCCGGTCGAGTCGGTCGGCGCGCTCGATCGCCTCGCGAGTCGAGCTGCGCCAGGTCAGGAAGCTACTGGCGCCGACCAGCGGCTTCAGTACGACCTCGTCCCACCCGGCGCCGCCGATCTGCTCCGGCCAGTCCGGCGCTCGTTCAGGCTCCAGCCAGACGGTCGGCACGGTCGGCACGCCGCCTGCCTGCAGCTCACCGAGGTAGCTCTTGCGCGCGTTCCACGTCACCAGCTCGGTCGGGTTCCAGACCGTCACACCCGCCGCGGCGAGCGCTTCGAGCCAGTCGAGGAACTCGTCGATCCGGAGGTGGTAGTCCCACACCGATCGCAGTAACACCCCGTCGCAGGTCGACCAGGCTGCCGACGGATCGTCCCAGGGCGCGACGAGGATGTCCAGGCTGCCAAGCTGGCGCACCATCAGCTCGTCGTCGGGCTGGAGCTCCGGGCGCTCCCGACAGGTAGCGATACCCAGCCTCGGGACCCCCTCTGTCCTTTCCTCCACCGCCCGGGAGGATAGCGTCACCGGAGGCCCGACGCGAGCTAGGTCGGGATCGTGTGCCGCACCGAGAAGGTGAACAGAGTCGAGCCGGCCTGGATTCGATCGCCGCTCTGGAGAGGAGCCGTGCGCACCATCCGGTCGTTCAGGAAGGTCCCGTTGCTACTGCCGAGATCACGCAGGACAAACTGCCCGTCGCGCTCCTCGACCTGGAAGTGACGTGACGACACCGAGGGATCGTCGACCACGATGTCTCCCTCCTGCCTACCGACCACGGTGACACCGCGCAGCCGGAAGTCGGCCTCGTCCGGCTCCAGCCCCTCCTGGGTCAGAAAGCCCTTGACCTTGACCTCGACCTCGACCGACGAGGTCTCGCGGCCCGGATCCGAGTCCGTGGTCTCTTCCGGCTCGAGCACGATCGTGCCTGTGCGATAGGGACTCGACCCGACGGTCGAGCCGAGCGCTGCGACCGCCTCGGCGATCGACGTCGTCTCGATCTCCGGGTGCCGGCCACCGTCCTCCGGCGCCACGGCCTCACAGCGCGGGCAGGTGCGCGCGGCGGCCGACGACGTCTGCCCCGCCTCGTAGAGGATTACTCCCCCGCAGTTCACGCATCTCGCGCCGGTCATCTGTTCTGTAGAGTCCTTCCCCCGCCCCGCGGGCCCGTCTCGGAGAGGTCCGAAGACGCCCTCCCGGCCGCGCGACGACTCGATACCAGGATCGGCGACGAGGCCCGCCAGCGCTGTGATGGATTGCACTTCGAGCGATCAAAAGTGACTGTCTTTGCTCAGAATTCCAGATCTTCCAGCTGCCGGATCTGAAACGGCTCGAGGTCCATCCCGGTCGCGAACATCCCCTGTGGGTGATCGAAGAACCAGAGGTGGAGCATCTCGGGGCTGCGCTGGGCGACGATGCCGTCGGCACACGCCCCGTCTTCAGCCAGACCATCGAGCAGCAGCTCGCGCCAGAGGCAGACCTCGCGCTTCCACAGGTGGAAGTGCCAGACGGTCATCGGTCCGGCGATCTGCGGGCCGTGCTCGCCGGGCGGCGCCAGGAACATCAGTCCCGCCAGCCGTTTCGAAGTGCCGGTGTCGTAATAGATCAGGAACTCCGGACGCTCCGGATCGAGCACCCGGCCATCGCTGACGTGGTCGCGATTCGCGTAGTGATTGTCGTCGCCGAACATCAACTCGAAGCCGTCGGCGACCGCCTGCTCGAAATCGTCCCAGCCCCGCTCGACGACCGCCGCGCGCGCGCGCTCCCAGAGGTCCCCGGCGGCGGCGATCTGCGCGGCGCTCGGCTCGACCGGATCGGGATAGCGAGTCACCTCGAAGATGACCATCGCCTGGGCCTCGGGCGGCGAGAGGTCGACCTCGACTACCGGCCGCCAGTCCGGCATGATCGCGGTGAACTCGGACACGTAGATCCCCGGCTCGTCGGCGGCGCCGACCGGGCTCACCAGGGCGATGAGTATCACCAGAGCGCGGATTGCTCCAGCTGCCGCCGCCGGCGGCGCACCTAGCTGGCTCACGTGAAGCCGGCCCCACAGGCGGGCGCCCCGCGTCCCGCCGCCGCTCCCGTCGAGCCTCCGGTCGACGTCGTCGCCGCGAAGGTCGAGAACTGCTTGGCGAGCCGGCTGCCGCCGCACTCGGGACAGCTCAGGTCGGCGGCGCCTTCGCTCATGCGCTGCAAGACCTCGAACCGGGTCTGGCAGTCGTCGCATCGGTACTCGTAGAGCGGCATCCGGGTCTCCGAGGCCCATTCTACCTCGCCAACCGACCGTTCTCGCAGACAGATCGGCCGCCGGCGGTCAGCCCGGCGGAGACAGGCCGCGCAGCCGCACCGGCGGCCGGAGTAGCCAAGCGACCCGCTCGTCCGCCCACTCGAGACCCGTGTGCGCCTCCAGCAGGAGCTTATACGACGAGAGAAACCGACCGGCCAGGCAGTCCGAGGCGCCGACTCGAAATCGCTCCAGGGCGCCGAACACCATCCGGTCCAATTCGACGTCGCCCGAGCCGAAGAGTCCGGTCCGGTCGATCTCGGCGACCCGCGCCACCAGCTCCCGACAGCGATGGCCGAGCGCCGAGAGCGAGCGCGACTCGAGCTCGGTGAACAGGTTCTCCGCCGCGCCCCTGGTCGCCGCCAGCCGGGCTCGGTAGATGTCGCGCCAGGCTCGTAGATGCTCCAGCCGGCGCTGATCTTCGGGGCGCGGGGGCGCTCGCTCGATCCGCACCTCGGGGGCGTCGTCGGCGGTGCGAGACCGGTCTTCGCCGCCCTGTGCGAGAGCGGTCGCAGTCGCCGCCAACGCCACCAGGACGGTGAGCAAGCCGAGGGTCGCAGGCATCCGGGTCATGTCGAAGGAGACGGAAACCGTAGGCGTTTCCTGATACTCTGGACAACCCGCTGATCACTCTCGATCGGTTTCCTCGCGTTAGCAGGTAGCAGGAGCGGACAGAACCGGGCAGCCCGTGCCAGGAGGGCTGCCTCTTCTGCCTTCAGGTATTCTCTGGAGACCGCGCACGGGCGCGGCCGAGCGATCTTGTCCAACAACTTCTCACGCACGCTGCGCGCTCTCCGCTCCGACGGGCTGGCCGGCTGGACGGTGCGCGCACTGGTGGCGGCTCTGTTGTTGAGCCTCTGGGGCGCTTGGTTCTTCTGGGGCGGAGTGACCGTGTGGGCGGTGAGCGACAACGCCCGAGCCGAGGTCAGGGACGAGGTCTTCTCTGTCGATGCGCCGGTAGACGGCCAGGTCGTCGCCGTGCATATCGAACGCGGGCAGCGGGTCGCCAAGGGCGACCTGCTGGTCGAGCTCGAGACGTTCCAGCAGGAGGGCGAGCGCGACTCGCTCGCGGCCGAGCTGACCGGCCTGCGCAATCGCAAGGACGACCTGATCGCCCGCATCGATCAGGAGCGGCAGGCATTGGCGATCTGGCTCCAGGCGTCACGGGCGATGGCCGAGGAGGCGCAGCTCAAGGTGCGACAGGCCGAGAGCGCCGCCACTTTCGCGCGCGCCAACGAAGATCGCGCCCGCAAGCTGCACCAGGAGAGCCTGCTGCCGGACGAGGAGCTCGACCGGACCCTCTCGGAACGCGAGCAGCGCGAGGCAGAGGTCCAGTCGCTGCGCGCCGGCGCCGAGCGGACCGAGCGCGAGCGGGCGAGCGCGAGCGCCGATCGGAACGCGGCGATCGAGCAGCTCAAGGCCGATCTGGGCGGACTCGACGCGGAGATCGCCTCGATCGAGACCCAGATCGGCAGTCTGGAGCAAGAGGTCGGCATGCGTCAGATTCGCGCCCCGGCGAGCGGCACGCTCGCGCGCGTCGGTACCCTCGGGCAAGGAGCGGTAGTCGAGGCGGGGGAAGAGCTCGCCCGGATCGTCCCCTCCGGACAGATCGGTGCCGTCGCCTGGTACCAGCCAGCCGAAGCGGTCGGCAGGATCCGGAGCGGCCAGCACGCTCGGATGCGACTTGACGGCTTCCCGTCGACCCAATTCGGCACCATCCCGGCGACCGTGGCGGTGGTCGACAGCGAGACCGTCGACGGGCGCATCCGCGTCGATCTCGACATCGATCCGGAGCGGCCGACGAACATCGAGCTCCAGCACGGCATGGTCGGCAACGTCGAGGTGGAGGTCGACCGGCTGTCACCGGCGGCACTGCTGATGCGCGCGGTCGGCAAGCTGCTGGACCAACCGGCCCGCACCGGAAGCGAAGCCTAGTGCCTCCGCGCTCATGGAGGCCGTAGCGTGAGGCGTCGCCAGTTCCTGGTTCCAGAGACGGTCCAGACCTCGGCCACCGACTGTGGCCCGGCCTGCCTGAAGTGCCTGCTGGAGGGTTACGGCATCTCGGCCTCGTACGGCCGGCTGCGCGAGGCGTGCCAGACCGACCTCGACGGCACGTCGATCGACACCATCGAGGAGGTCGCCTGCGAGCTCGGGCTGCCCGCGGAGCAGGTGATGCTGCCTGCCGACCACCTCCTCCTGGCCGGCGCCCGAGCGCTACCGGCGATGGTCGTGGTCCGGCAGCCGGCCGGCCTGACCCACTTCGTCATCGTCTGGCGCACCTTCGGGCGCTTCGTCCAGCTGATGGATCCGGCCACCGGCCGCCGCTGGCCGTCCCACGACGCCCTGCTCTCCCAGCTGTACATCCACCAGCAGCGAGTACCGCGGGCCGCCTGGCACGAGTGGGCGCGGGGTGAGGAGAACCTGGCGGCCCTCGATGCGCGCCTCAGGGCGACCGGGGTCGCCGGCAGGCGCCTGCGGTCGCTCATCGACAGTGCCATGGACGACCCGAGCTGGCGCTCACTGGCCGCTCTCGACGCGTCGACGCGGATGGCGCAGAGCCTGATCGACTCCGGCGGTCTGCGCGCTGGCGGCACCACCGCGCGGGTGCTCGAGAGCTTCTTCGAGACCTCTCGAGACGGATCGGACGAGTCGCCGATACCACCCGGTTTCTGGTCGGTCTCGAGCCCCCCCGAGCCTGACGCCCCCGAGAGTGACGGCGGCCCGGAGCCAGAGCTGCTCCTCCGTGGCGCCGTCCTGGTACGGATCAAGGACCGGGTGCCGGTGGAGCCGGAAGCGCCCGCCGAGGCTTCGGTAGCCGAGCGCGCCCGCTCCATGTCGCCCGAGCTGGCGGCGGCCCTCACCGAGGAGAGCCCGCGCCCAGGGCGCGAGCTGCTCCGCTTCTTCGGCCGCGAGGGGGTGCTGGCGTCGGCGGCGATCCTCGCCCTGATGGTGCTCGCCGCCGGCGGCCTGGTCTTCGAAGCCCTGCTCTTCCGCGGCTTCTTCGACCTCGGCAACGAGCTCGGCACCGCCAATCAGCGCCTGACCGGCGGCCTGGTGCTGCTCGCGTTCCTGATCGGCATGCTGCTGGTCGATCTGCCGATCTCCCAGGGCGTGCTGCGGCTGGGACGCCAGCTCGAATCGCGCCTGCGTCTCGCCTTTCTCGAGAAGGTCCCTCGCTTGAGTGACCGCTACTTCCACAGCCGGCTGAGCTCGGACATGGCGGAGCGTTCGCACAGCGTCCACAAGCTGCGACTCTTTCCGGAGCTCGCCGAGGGGGTCTCACGGGCGATGCTCGAGCTGCTGATGACCACCGCCGGCATCATCTGGATCGACCCCGGCGGGGCACCGATCGCGATCCTGATCGCCGCCGCGGCGATCGGCCTGCCGCTGGTGGCGATGCCGGTGCTCCAGGAGCGCGACCTGCGGGTGCGCAATCATCTCGGCGGTCTCGGGCGGTTCTATCTGAGCGGACTGCTAGGCCTGGTGCCGCTACGCACCCACACCGCGGAGCGTGCCGTCCGGCGCGAGCACGAGAGCCTGCTGGTCGAATGGGCGAAAGCGCACCTGGGGCGCGAGCGGACGGTAGTCGTTCTCGACGCCGTCCTGCACGTCGTCCTACTCCTGCTGATCGCGCTCCTGCTCTTCCGGTTCGTGGGCGCGCGGGGGCACGGCACCGGCGTGCTGCTGCTGGTTTTCTGGAGCCTCAATCTGTTCGCCCTCGGGAGACTCGCGTCGCTGCTGCTGGCGCACCAGTATCCGACCTATCGAAACGTCGCACTGCGCCTGCTGGAGCCGCTCGGCGCGCGCGAGGAGGCGGTCGCCGACGAGCTGGGCACCGACCCCGGCGACGATCGTTCGGGCGTCGAGATCTCGATCGCGGCCGCCGAGGTGCGCGCCGGCGGCCACACGCTGCTGTCGGGAATCGACCTCGAGGTCGAGGCGGGCAGTCACGTCGCCATCGTCGGGCCGTCGGGAGCCGGCAAGTCGAGCCTGGTCGGTCTGCTGCTCGGCTGGCACCGCCCGGCGACCGGCAGCGTCGTGATCGACGGCTCGCCACTCGACCCCGAGGTTCTCGCTCGACTCCGACGCGACACCGCCTGGATCGATCCGGAGGTGCAGATCTGGAACCGATCCCTGCTTCGCAATCTGACCTACGGCGAGGACGAGGGACGTGCGCAGGAGATCGGCACGGTCATCGATCAGGCCGATCTGGTCGGGGTCATGGAAAAGCTGCCGGACGGGCTGCAGACCGAGCTCGGCGAGTGCGGGGGCCTGGTTTCGGGGGGCGAGGGTCAACGGGTCCGTCTGGGGCGCGGACTCTTCCGCCAGGGAGTCCGGCTCGCCATCCTCGACGAGCCGTTCCGCGGTCTGGCGCGCGCGCAGCGTACCGAGCTGCTGGCGCGCGCGCGTCGCCACTGGCGCGACGCCACCCTGCTGTGCGTGACCCACGACGTCGGCGAGACGCGGCGATTCGAGCGCGTGCTGGTCATGGACGGCGGCCGCATCGTCGAGGACGGCCACCCCGACGAGCTCGCGTCCCGTGAGGGGCCCTACCGCCGGATGCTGCGCGCCGAAGAAGAGGTCTGGAACCGGATCTGGTCCAATTCGAGCTGGCGCCGTCTACGGATCGAACGGGGAACGCTGATCGAGGACGGCCGGCCCGGGGGGCGCTCGTGACCGCCGCCGAGCACGCCCCCCTGGCGGCGGCGGTCTGGCCGCGAGAGCGTCTCGGAGAGGCGCTGGAGACCCTGGCGAGAGTGAGTGGCCTCGAGCGCCATCCCGCCGAGCTGCCGCGCCCGCCTCGCACCCTGGGTGAGCCCGGCGCACCTTCGGTCAGTGACTGGATCGAGGAGGCCGTCGAGTGGCTGCGCCTCGACTGCGAGCCGATCATGGCGCTTTATGGCGAGCTCGAGGAGTTCCTACGCAAGGCGGCCCCGGCGGTTCTGCAGCTCGATCTCGACGGCGCCGAGCGATTCGCCCTGGTGGTCGGTACCGGCCGGGAGAGCGTCGTCCTGCTCGGTCCGGATCATCGCCGGCACAAGATCGACGTCGAAATGCTCCGTGGCGTTCTGGCGCGCGGGGTCGAGGAGCAGCGAGTCGCCGATGTCGACGCCGTCCTCGAACGCGCAGGCGTCGAGGGGAGTCGGCGTGGGCGGGCGCGCCGAGCGATCCTACGCGAGCTGCTCGGGCCCTGGCCGGTCGAGGGCTGCTGGCTCCTCCGCCAGCCTGCGGGCAGCCCGTTCATGAAACAGGCAAAGGCGGCCGGCCTCCGCCGACTCGCCGCCGGTGGCGTGCTCGCCCATCTGATCCAACAGGTGCTCCTCCTCTCCTCCTGGTGGGTCCTCGGCAGGGCCGTGCTGCAGGGACGCCTCGATCAGGATCTGGCGTTGATCTGGGCGCTCCTCCTGCTCAGCACTACCCCGTTCCGGGTCGCCGAGCACTGGCTGCTTGCGCGTCTGACCACGGGCGCCGGAGCCCTGCTCAAGCGACGACTTCTCGAAGGCGCGTTGCGGCTCGAGCCGGAGGAGATCCGGCATCAGGGCGTCGGCCAGTTCCTCGGCCGGGTGATCGATTCCGAAGCGGTCGAGTCGCTGGTGCTGACCGGAGGGCACGTCGGCCTGATCGCCTGTGTCGAGCTGCTGTTGGCGCTGCCGATCCTGATCGGCGGCGCGGCCGGCTGGTTCCACGGCCTGGTGCTGGTCGGCTGGACCGCGCTCGCGGGCTGGCTCTGGTGGCGCTACCTGGCGGCGCGCCGGCAGTGGACCGGCTCGCGGCTGGCCATCACCCACGAGCTGGTCGAGAAGATGGTCGGTCATCGCACGCGGCTGGCGCAGGAGCGACCCGACGACTGGCACGAGGACGAGGATCAGGCGGTGGAGGGCTATTTGGACCGGTCGCGCGAGATGGACCGGAGCGCCGTCCTGTTGAAGAGCCTGATCCCGCGGGGCTGGCTGATCGTCGGCATCGCCTGCCTGATCCCGGCGTTCACCGCCGGCGACATCTCGACCGGACTGCTGGCGGTCGGCATCGGCGGCGTCCTGTTCGCCTACAAGGCGTTCTGGAAGCTGGTACGCGGCCTCGCGGACCTGGCCGAGGCGATCGTCTCGTGGGGCAACGTCGCACCGCTCTTCCACGCCGCGGCGCGTCCCAAGATGCGGGTCCCCCCCGGCCTGGCGGCGCGCGGCGAGTCCGCCGAGCCGACCCGTGAGGGGCGCCTGCTCGAGGCGCGCGAGCTGACCTTCCGCTACCGCGACCGGCCGGAGCCGGTTCTCAAGGGATGCGACCTTTCGATCTCGGTCGGCGATCGACTCCTGCTGGAGGGGCCTTCGGGGAGCGGCAAGTCGACCTTCGCCGCGCTCCTGGTCGGCCTGCGCAAGCCGGACGCCGGGCTTCTGCTGCTCGGCGGCCTGGATCGGCAGTCGTTGGGCGACTGGGGCTGGCGGCGCCGAACCGCGGCTGCCCCCCAGTTTCACGAAAACCACGTCTTCACCGAGACCCTGGCGTTCAACCTGCTGATGGGCCGGGAGTGGCCGGCTCGTGCCGCCGACCTCCAGGAGGCCGAGGAGGTCTGCCGGGCACTCGGCCTGGGCGAGCTCCTCGACCGGATGCCCGCCGGGCTCCTGCAGATGGTCGGCGAGTCGGGTTGGCAACTCTCGCACGGCGAGAAGAGCCGCCTCTACATCGCGCGCGCCCTGTTGCAGAGAGCCGAGCTGGTGCTGTTCGACGAGAGCTTCGCGGCCCTCGATCCGGAGACCCTCAACCGCTCGCTCGAGTACGTGCTGAGTCGGGCTCCGACGCTTATGGTCGTGGCACATCCCTGAGCGGGTCCGGAGCGCGATGCCACGCAACCTCCGTCGCCCGGCCTGGCTGGTGGCGGCGTTCGTGATCGGCGCCGGCGCCGGGCTCCTGCTACTCGGCAGGGACCGGGCCGAGGAGCTGACCGCCGAGCGGCTGGCCGAGGCACGTGAGGTCTGGGAGAGCCAGGCGCCGGCGTCCTACACCATGGAGCTCGAGATGCGCGGCGCCCTGAGCGAGGTTCGCACCGTGGTCGTCCGCAATGGCCGCGTGGTCACCATGACCACGGGCGGGATCGAAGCGCCCGCATCCTCGTGGGAGTACTGGTCGGTCGAGGGGCTGTTCGACGTCCTGGCGGCCGAGATCGCCAACGCCGCCGATCCGCAGCGGACGCTCGGCGCCGGCAAGGTCGCGCTGCTCGCGCGCTTCGACCCCAGCTGGGGCTATCCGAGCTACTTCTACCGGCACATCATGGGCTCGCTCAACGACGTCGAGTGGCGAGTCTCGAGCTTCAGCGCGGATGAACCGGCGGCGGCCCCGGTGTCGCCGCAGCCACCGGTGTAATCTCGCGCGGCCGACTCGCACGTACACCGAGAAGGCACCGGACCCGGTGTCGAGTCAATCAGGCCTACAAAGGAGGACCCGACCATGTCTTTGACTACCACCCGCTCCACCCTCTTGATCGCCGTCGCGGTCGTGTCGATCGCGGCTGCCGGACCGGCACCCGCCGCCGCCTCGACCTGGAACGTCGACAGCGGGCATACCGAGATCAACTTCCAGGTGACGCACTTCTTCACGCCGGTCTCGGGGAGCTTCGATCAGTTCGAGATCGATCTCCAGTACGACGCGGACAACCCGGCGGCGAGCAGCGTCGCCGTGGCCATCCCGGTCGCCAGCATCAACACCCGCAACGAGCGGCGCGACGGGCACTTGCGCTCCGGCGACTTCTTCGGCGTCGACGAGCACGACCAGATCACCTTCACCAGCTCCTCGGTGCGTGCGGTGGGCGACGGACAGCTGATCGCCACCGGCCCGCTGACCATCAAGGGCGTCTCCAAGGAGATCGAGCTCCCGATCACCCTGCTCGGCGTCCAGGACATACCCGAGCAGATGCAGGAGATGCTCGGCGGCGCCACCCGCATCGCCAGCTTCCGGGCGACGACCACTCTCGACCGGGGCGACTTCGGCGTCGGCACCGGCAACTGGGCCGCCACGCTGGTCGTAGGCGGCGAGGTCGAGGTGGAGATCCTGGTGGAAGCACACCTGCGCTGACGCCGATCCGATCCCTGGCACCAGCCGGAGACGCCCGGTGGCGCTCCGGCTCTTTCTTTGCCCGCTGCGATAGTCTCGGCGCTCCTCCGCATGGGCACCGCCAACGATCACCGGCGACCGGCCTCGGCGCCGACGCTGACGCGCGAGATGGGGCTCCTCGGCCTCGTCGCCACCGGCATCTGCGCGATGATGGGCGCCGCGATCAACGTGATCCCGTTGATGGTCCAGCGGAGCGTGCCGGGGATCGGACCGTACGTTCTCCCCGCGTACCTGCTGGCGGTCGTGCCGGCGCTCCTGGCCGCCTTCGCCTACGCCATGCTCGCCTCGGCGATGCCGCGCGCAGGCGGCTCCTACATCTACGCCAGCCGCGTCCTAAACCCCTATCTCGGCTTCGTCGCCAGCTTCTCGCAGTGGTTCGGCCTGAGCATCGCGATGGGTGTGGTCGCCTACCTGGTCGTCCCGTTCGTGCGCGACATAGCGGCCGCGACCGGCTACCCGGACGTCGCCGAGACCTTGATGCGCGGCCCGGTGCGCGTCGGTGTGGCGCTGGCGTTCATCTGGATCTTCACCGGCGTCAACCTGCTCGGCCTGAAGATCTACGAGCGGACGCTCGTCCCGCTGATGGTCCTGATGTTCGCCTGCGGCTCGGTGGTGATCTTCTCGGGGTTCTCGTTCGATCACGCCGACTTCGAAGCGGCGGTGCTGGCTCGCGACGGCGTCACGATCGCGGCCTCCGAGAGCTCGTTCGATCTGACCGCTTTCCTGGCGGCATCCGTCCTCCTCTTCTCGAGCTTCATCGGTTTCGACGCGATCGCCCAGGCGGGCGGCGAGGCCAAGCGACCCAGCCGCAACCTGCCGCTGGCGATCGCGATCACCATCCTGACTGTCGGCGCGTTCTACGTGCTCTTCACCGCGGCGATGTACCACGCCGTGCCGTGGCAGTACGTCGCCGAGCGCGCGGCCACCGAGGATCTGACCGCCCCCGGCCTGCTCGGCTACCTGCTCAGCCCGGGCTGGACCGTGATCATCGTCGCCGGCGCGGCGATCGCCCTGATCAACGATCTGCCCGCGATGCTGCTGGGGGTCTCGCGCCTGATGTTCGCCTGGGCCGAGGACGGCATCTTCCCCGGGTTCGTCACCACCATCAGTCAGCGCTACCACAGCCCATGGGTCGCCATCGTCCTGAGCAGCGGGATGGCCTCGCTCAGCATCCTCGGCTGCCACTTCGCCGGCGACTTCTTCCTCGGAGTCGACCTGCTGGTCACCTCGATGCTGGTCAATTTCCTGTTGATGTGTCTGTCGATCGCGCTGCTGCCGACGCGCAATCCAGAGATCGCGGCCAGGGTCAGTCTGTTCAAGAGCCCCGCCCTGCGAGTCGCCGTCGGGGTCGCCGGAGCCGTGCTACTCCTGATCTACCTCCTGGTCCACATCTCGAAGGACCTGGCGGCCGACCTCGACGCGTGGTACCTCCATTCGACCTGGCTCTGGGTGCTGGTGATGCTGGCCGCGACGCTCATCTTCGTCGGCCAGTGGACGCGCCTGCGCAAGGATCCCAAGGTCCTGGACCGCTTCCGGACGCTACCGCCGCAGTAGTGGGTGCTCACTTCCCGACCCGCCGGCGGAGCTGACCACAGGCGGCGTCAGCCGCCAGGCCACGGCTCTCGCGCAGGTGTGCGCGAGCGCCCACCGCACGTAGCCGGTGGAGGAATCCGATGGCGCGGTTGCGGCTCGGCCGCTCGTACGGAAGGCCCGCGACCGGGTTGTACATCAGGAGATTGACGTGGGCGCGCAGATCGAGCGCAATCGCCGCCAGCTCGGCCGCGTGCGCCTCGCCGTCGTTGACGCCGGCGAGCAGGCAGTATTCGAGGGTCACCTCTCGCCCGGTCTCGCGCAGGTAGCGCCGGCAAGCGGGCAACAAGACCTCGAGCGAGATCCCCTCGGCCCACGGGATCAGCTCGGCCCGCAAGGCGTCGTTCGGCGCATGCAAGCTGAGGGCGAGAGTGATCTGCAGCCCCTCACCGGCCAACCGGTCGATCTGTTTCGGGAGCCCGACCGTGCTCACCGTGATGCGCCGCTGCGCGATCCCGAGGCCCCAGTCGGTGTTCAACCGCCGCACCGCCTCGACCGTGACGTCGTAGTTGGCCAACGGCTCGCCCATCCCCATGAACACCACGTGGCTGAGGCGCTCTCCGCGCCCGGCCAGCGTCTCGGCGACCACCACCGCCTGCTCGAGCACCTCTCCGACGCTCAGATCGCGGCTCGAGCCGCCGATGCCGCTAGCGCAAAAACGGCACCCGACGTCACATCCGACCTGCGTGCTGAGGCAGACCGTACGGCGAGCCTCGGCTCCCGGGGCGGGGATCATGACGCTCTCGGTCGTCGCACCGTCGCCCCATCCGAGCAGCAACTTGGTGGTGCCGCCCGGCGACCGGGTACGGGCGAGCTCGGTCGCCGCGCGGACTCGAAGGCGGGTGCCGAGGCGGGCGCGCAGCTCCGCCGGCAGGTCGGTCATCGACTCGAAGTCCCGGACGTGGCGCTTGAAGGCCCACGACAGGATCTGACGGCCTCGATAGGCGGGCTCGCCGAGCTCGCCCAGGAGCGCCTCGAGCCGATCCGGACTCAGGTCGAGGAGGTGGATCCGTTCCGACACGGATCGAGTATAGGGGGGCGCCGGCCGACACCCGGTGGGGGCTCCGGGGTGGTAGAGTCGTCCATCCGCGTGTAGCCCGTTGGCATTTCTCTTGCACCGCTACAACGCCTGCCCGTGATGCGCGACGCGAAGTTCTCGATCCTGCTCCTCTGCCTGGTGACGGCCCTGGCCGCCATCGGATGCTCGGACTCCAGCTCGAGCCCGACCTCCCCGGACGGCGGGCCGCTGGTGTTCAGTGGCACCGTCGAGCACCAGGGAGACAGCATCCACGACCTGGACATGATCGACGACGGGCTGCTGACGGTCACCCTGACCCAGGTGAGGGTGCTGCTGTTCGACACGACGCAGGGCGGCTCGCCGGCCAACCTCGTGCTCGGCTTCGGCCTCGGGCAGCGGAGACAGGACGGCGAGTGCCTTCTGACGACCAATCTCCTGCTCCAGAGGAACGAGGTCCGGGTCTACCGGCTCTCCAAGGACCTCTACTGTTTGAGCATCTTCGACGCCGGCGCCCTGCCCGAGGACGCGCTCATCAGCTATACGCTGCTGGCCACGATCACCAACTGACGGACCCTCCGACATGAAGTACGACCACACCCCCCGCGCCGCAGCCTGGCTCTCAGCTCTGGTTCTCATCCTGGCGGTCATCGGCTGCTCGGACGACCCGGCACCGACCGCTCCCGAGGAAGAGCCGATGGACGTCCCGCGCGTGACCGAGACGTTCGAAGGCATGTTCGGCATGGACGAGAACTCCGAGCATCAGTTCACGGTCACCCAGACCGGCGACGTGTCGATGAAGATCACCTCCCTCGAGCCGGTCCCGACGCTGACGGTCGGCATGGGGATCGGCGTCTGGGACGCCGCCTCCGACCCGGCGTGCGCGATCTTCGCCTCCGACGGCCGGGTGGTCGTCAATGCCGAGCTGGTGTCGGCCAGGGTGGAGCCGGGTGAGTATTGCGTCCGCGTCGGCGACGTCGGCAACGTCTTTCCCGACGCGATCGTCACCTACACCGTCGAAGTGACCCACCCGTAGCCGCTGATCGCCCGACGGGCGCGCCGGGGCGGTATGATCGTGGGGCTCACTAGTCTGCTCCGAACAACCCGCTCTGCGTGGGGGGCTCTCCGTGGCTTGGTGGATCTGGGTGATAGTCGGCCTGCTGCTCCTGGGTGCCGAAATGGCGGTTCCCGGCGGCATCGTCTTCCTGTTCTTCGGCGCCGCGGCGCTGGTGGTCGGCCTGCTGGTGGCACCCGGCCTCGACCTGCCCGCGTGGGGTGAGTTCGCCCTCTTCTCGGTCCTGTCGGTCGTCTTGCTCTACACGCTGCGAGGCCCGATCCAGCGGCGCTTGAAGCGCCAGGATGG
Source organism: Thermoanaerobaculia bacterium (assembly GCA_947259925.1). Taxonomy (GTDB): domain Bacteria; phylum Acidobacteriota; class Thermoanaerobaculia; order Multivoradales; family JAHEKO01; genus JAHEKO01. Next base: position 154,680 of record CAMYOG010000041.1, on the reverse strand, counting down.
CCGCGCCGCGGAGATCGACTCGCTGCGGGGCGAGACCGCGGTGCTGGCGCAGAATCTGGCGCCCGGGGCGGAGGGCAAAGCGGAGCTTCGCGGCACGACCTGGAGCGCTCACAACGTCGGCGGCGAGCCGCTCGAGGCGGGCCAGGCCTGTGTCGTCGAGCGGGTCGAGGGGCTGACACTCTACGTCCGGGGGAACCGATGACAGGGACCGTGATCGTCTTCGTCGCACTCGCCATCCTGGTGATCATCGTGGTCGCCAAGACCGCGGTGGTGGTGCCGCAACAGAACGCCTATGTGGTCGAGCGACTCGGCAAGTTCCACAAGTCGCTGGCCGCCGGCTTCCACATCCTGCTGCCGTTCTTCGACGTCATCCGCTACAAGCACTCGCTGAAAGAGACCGCGATCGACATCCCGGAGCAGATCTGTATCACCAAGGACAACGTGCAGGTCGGCGTCGACGGGGTGCTCTATCTCAAGGTGATGGACCCGCAGCGTGCTTCCTACGGCGTCACCAACTATCTGTTCGCGATCACCCAGCTGGCGCAGACGACGCTCCGCAGCGAGGTCGGCAAGATCGACCTCGACCGCACGTTCGAAGAGCGCACCCACATCAACACCCAGGTGGTGGCCGAGGTCGACAAGGCGTCCGATCCGTGGGGCATCAAGGTGCTGCGCTACGAGATCAAGAACATCAATCCTCCGCACGATGTACTGGCGGCGATGGAAAAGCAGATGCGAGCCGAGCGCGAGAAGCGAGCGGTCATCCTGACCTCGGAAGGCGATCGAGACGCCATGATCAACGCTGCCGAGGGTGCCAAGCAGGAGGTCATCAAGGCCTCCGAGGCTGCGCGCCTCAAGCAGGTCAACGAAGCCGAGGGCGAAGCGGCGGCGATCGAGGCGGTGGCTGCGGCCACGGCCGAAGGTATCCGGCGGGTGGCGGCGGCGATCCAGCTTCCGGGTGGCGCCGAGGCGGTCCAGCTGAGGGTGGCCGAGAGCTACATCGAGCGCTTCGGAGAGCTCGCCAGGACCACCAACACCCTGGTCCTGCCGGCCAATGTCGCCGACGTCGCGTCGATGATCGCCGTGGCGATGAAGGCGGTCAAACAGGGAGAGGCGAACCCCTAGCTCTGAGAGGGAGAGACGAGGATGCGGATAGCGATCATCGGTACCGGCAACGTGGGCAGCGCGCTCGGTGCCGGGTGGGCGGCGCGCGGTCACCAGATCGTCTTCGGAGCGCGCGACCCCGATCACCCGAAAGTGGCGGATCTGGCGTCGCGACTCGCAGGCACCGCCGGCGCGGCCTCGATCGCCGCCGCGGCGACCGGCGCCGAGGTGATCGTGCTGGCGACGCCCTGGGCAGCGGTCGAGTCGGTGCTCGAAGCCGCCGGCGATCTGACCGGCAAGATCGTGGTCGACTGCACCAATCCACTGACTCCGGACCTCTCGGGCCTCGCCTTCGGCCATGATGCCTCCGCCGGTGAGCGGGTCGCCGAGTGGGCGCCGTCGGCGCGGGTGGTCAAGGCGTTCAACACCACTGGGGCGAATAACATGGCCGACAGCGGCTATACCGATGCCCGCCCCTGGATGCCGGTCTGCGGCGACGATCAGGAAGCGAAGAGCGTGGTGATGGAGCTCGCCGGAGAGCTCGGCTTCGAGGCGATCGACGCCGGCCCGCTGGAGAACGCGCGACTGCTCGAGACCCTCGCCCTGCTCTGGATCAAGCTCGCCTATTCCCAGGGCATGGGGCTCGACTTCGCCTTCGCGCTCTTGCGCCGCTGAGCCGTACCGACGATTAGAAACGGACGGGGATCGAACAATGGAACGTGACGAGCTCATCCAGCTTCTGCAGCAAGCGCGCTGGTACGACCTGACCCAGCCTCTGAGCATCTTCATGCCGCCCTTCCCGGGCGAGATGCCGCTCCAGGTGCACTTCTTCAAGCGCCTGACCGGCTCCTGGGGCGGCGGCCAGGGAGCCAACGGCCAGCTGATCGAATGGAGCAACAACTCGGGCACCCACCTGGTCGGTCCGCGCGCCTTCCACTCCGGCGCGCGCGCGATCGCCGACATCCCGTTGACCGACATCAGCGGCGAGGGTGTGGTCGTCGACGTCTCGGACGAAGTGAGCGACTACGGCTTCTACACGCCCGAGATGATCGAGTCTCGCGTATCGGTCCGCCCGGGCGACATCCTGATCGTGCATACCGGCTACAGCCGGCACGCCTGGGACCAGCCCGACGTCGAGAACTCCGACGCTCAAGGCGGCATCGACAGCAAGGAGTTCGGCTACTACGTCCGCCACCCGGGGCCGTCGCCGGATTTCTTCGACTGGGCGCTCGACCGGCGCCTCAAGATCGTCGGAGTGGACTGCGGCTGCGCGGAGCACCCGATGAACACCAACATCCGCCGGCTCCACCCAGCCGAGTTCGCCAAGGCCGACGCCAAGGCGCGCGAGCTTCTGGGCAAGAGCTGGGACGAGGCGTTCCCGCCCGACCAGTACTACGACCTCTCGCATCGCCGGCTCCCCAAGTCGGGTCTCCTGCTGGCGGAGTGCCTGGGCGGCGACATGCGCCAGCTGCTGAATCAGCGCGCCTGGTTCATCGTGCCGGCGCTACCCTTCATGGAGGTCGAGTCCGCCTGGAGCCGGGTGGTGGCGCTACAGGCTCCCGAAGGCACCGACGAGCGCGACTTCCTCGATGCGATGGGCGGAGTCGAGCTCCTCGACATGACCCTCCCCTTCAGCGTCCAGACCCCGCAGTGGGCGAACTACGAGCCGCTGTCGATCAAGTACACCAAGCGCGTCGGTGGCCAGGACCTCGGCCTCGGGCGCAACAACGCCCACTGCCGGGCCAGCTTCCACCTGGCGACCCACATGGACGGCGAGAAGCACTTCTGGGCCGCCGGCAGGACGATCGGCCAGGTGCCGCTCGACTACTGGCACGGGCCGGGCGTGATCGTCGACATCTCCGACGCCGTGAGCGACTCGAGCGTCTACACGCCCCAGATGATCGAGGAGCGGGTCGACTTCCGGGACGGCGACATCCTGCTGATCAGGACGGGCTGGCACCGTTACGGTTGGAACAGCCCCGACTCCGACGAGTTCCGCTACATGATCCAGCACCCCGGCCCGTCTCCCGAGTTCGCCGACTGGTGTATCCAGCGCCGGGTCAAGTGGCTGGGGATCGACTGCGTGGCGATGGAGCACCCGATGAACACGATCCAGCGGATCTTCCATCCGGGCACGTTCGTGGTTGCCAACGAGAAGATCAAAGCGCAGTACGGCAAGGAGTGGGACGAGGTCTACCCGCAGGAGAAGTACTACCAGGACATGCACCTGAACCTCTTCCCCAAAGGCATCGTGCACGCCGAGAACCTGGGGGGCGCGATCGCCGACGCCGAGAGCGGTCGCTACTACATCGGCGCCTTCATCCAGCGTGGGATGGAGCTCGCTTCGTGCTGGGGCCGGTTCGTGGCGTTTCGCGAGACGTAGCCACACCGCGCCTAGACCGGGCGGGCCATCAGCAGGTCGGTCTGACGGTCGGAGCCGAGGACGAAATCGTGGCTGCCGACGACCGTGAAGTCCCAGCGCTGGTAGAACCGCTGGGCGCCGTAGTTGTGCTCCCAGACCCCGAGCCAGACCGTCCTGTAGCCCTGGCTCCGCGCCAGGCTCAGGCTGTCCCACATGAGGGCCGAGCCGTAGCCGGAGCTGCGGTGCTCGGCATCGACATAGATCCTCTGGAGCTCGACCGGTCTGGGTCCGGTGATCCCGTCCTCACGGCGCGCTCCGACCAGCCGGCTGTAGCCGACCGGACCGGCCAGCCCGGCGCTCGGATCCGTGCCCAGCAGGAAGAACGATTCCGGCTCGCGCAGCTCGGCCTCGATGCGCGCCACCGAGAATGCCTCGGCGACGTAGGCCGCCAGGTCGTCGGGATCGTTCTGGGCAGCGAACGCCTCGATAAAGGTCCGGGCGGCCAGCGCCGCCAGCTCCCGGGCGTCGGCCGCAACCGCTGACCGGGACTCGAGGGTCGAGCGCGGGCGCGCCGGCAGCCTCACGGCTCAGGCGAACGCCGCGACCGCCTCTTGCTCGGTGTCGTAGACGTCGAGCGCGGGCAGGATCCGGGTGATCTCGAGCACCTTGCGGACGGTCTTCTGCGGCCGCACCAGGTGGATCGTCGACTCGAACCGGTGCGCTAGCTGCACGCCCGCAACCAGCTCGCCCAGGCCCGAGCTGTCGACCCGTCGCACCTCGGCCAGGTTGAGGACGATCTTCCGGGCGCCTTCGCCCAGGAGCTCGTTGATCAACCCGTGCAGCAGCTCGTCGCCGGTGCCCGCGATCAGCTGCCCCTCGAGATCCACGATGATCACGTCGCCGGACTGCCTCTTCTGAGCGCGCATACCGATCCACCTCCAACCAACTGTGGCCGGCATTCTATCGGCTCGCGCTACCCGAGGACGCTGGAGCGTGCCGTGCGCCGGCTCGTGGCTGCCGAGTGTGCACCAGATCGTCGCACCGCAGGAGCGAGCCGCCGAGGCGTACTCGTCGTACGTCGCAGGCGCCGAGCGACGAGGACGTGGCGAGATGGCGTACGCTCGCCAGCCGGTCAGCTGAACTTCTTGAACAGCTTGAGGATCCCCTGATCCCAGCCGATCCGATGGGTAATACCGGAGCCGGTGGGAATATTGTCCTTGTTCTCCAGATACCAATCGTAGGCGTGGATCAGCGCTTCGGCGTTGCTGTACTTGGGCTGGTAGCCGAGGACCTTCTTGGCGCGCTCGATCGAGACGAAGCTGTCCTTGTCCGCGGTGCCGTAGACCCACTTGTAGAGGGGGCTGAGCTTGAGCTTCTCGGCCACCGCCAGGACCGGCTTGACCAGCCAGGCGGGAGTGCCGATGACCCGCGCGCCACTGCCGGCGTGCTCGCAGAGGGCGCCCATGTCTTCGCGCACGGTGCCGAAGCGCTCGGCGCCGATGTTGAAGGCGTTGTTGGCGGCTGCGGGCGACGCGGTCAAGCCGAGGACGGCGGCGTCGACTAGATCCTGTACCTCGAGGAGCTGGTAGCGATTGTTACCCGAGCCGATCGCCGGGATCCGCTTGCCGTCCTCGACCCAGTCGTAGAGGATCTGAAAGACGCCCAGTCGCGCGGTGCCGATGAAGGTCTTCGGTCGCAGGATGCAGACCGTCAGACCGCCGTTCTCGGGCTTGCGGAACTCCTCGCAGAGGCGCTCGGCCTCGATCTTGGTCTCGCCGTAGGCGCCGACACCGATCAGGGGATCGTCTTCCTCGATCGGGTGCTTCTTGGGGACGCCGTAGACCGCGGTGCTCGAAATGTGTACGACCCGGTCGATCCCCAGGTCGCGGCACGCCTCGAGAACCGTCCGGGTACCGCCGACATTGGTGCTGACGATCTGCTCCTTCGGGTAGAGCGGTAGCGCGGCCGCGCCGTGAACGACGGCTTCGATACCGTCGAGCGCCGCACGCAGGGAGTCGGCGTCGCGCACGTCGACCTTGCGGAAGTCGGCGGGCTTTTCGAAATCGTCTGCCGGCGGCTCCTCGATGTCGAGAAGTCGTACGCTCCAGCCGTCACGGCCATCGAGCTGCTGAGCCAGGTGGTATCCAAAGAAGCCGGCACCGCCGGTAACCGCGATTCTCATGTTCAGGTGTCTCCGTGGCTCCGGACCGGAGCCGGAATCTATCTCGAACGGGAGAGGTCCCCCCGCACTTGTTGGCGCCCGACACAATAGCAGAATAGTGCGGTAGGGAGAGAGGGGCGCTCGACCGCCCCAGGCCGGGACCTCACTCTTTGGCCGGCGTCCGCCAGCGCTCGAAGAGGTCGTCGGAGAGCTCGATACCGAACAGGTCGAGCACGCGATTCACCGTCTGGTTGACGATGTCGTCGACGGTCGCCGGCCGGTGATAGAAGGCGGGAACCGGCGGTACGACGGTCGCACCCATCTCGATCGCCTGGGCCATCAGGCGCACGTGTCCGAGGTGGAGCGGGGTCTCCCTCAGCACCAGGACCAGCTTGCGACCGTCCTTGAGGGTCACGTCGGCCGCCCGCTGCAGAAGGTTGTCGGCATAGCAGTTGGCGATTCCGGAGAGCGTCTTGATGGTCGCTGGGATCACCACCATGCCGACAGTCTGGAACGAGCCGGACGAGATCGAGGCCGCGACGTCCGCGGCGCCGTACGTCTCGTCCGCCAGGGCAGCGACCTGGTCCGGGGTGTTGTCGGTCTCGAGCACGATCGTCCGCCTGGCCGCTGGGGTCATCACCAGATGGGTCTCCACTCCCGCAACGTTGCGCACGACCTCGAGCAGGCGGATCCCGTAGATCGCACCGCTCGCACCAGAGATTCCGACCACTAGTCGTTTCATGCTGTCTTCCCTACTCGAACCGCCGGCCAGACGTTTCGCGGACCGCACGATACCACCGGTGAACTCTTCGGTTGCGGCCTCGGAAACGGCTACGTAAGATAAACGGAGTGAGGAACTCGCGACGATCGATCACGCTTCTCGCGCTGCTGCTGGTGACGATGTCGAGCTTTGGCTCTGCCGTCGAGCACGCCGACGATCACGCCTTCGAGCCCGACCAGACCGGGACCCCGCGCTTTGCCGCGGGCCACGAGCGTCCGGTCTCGGATGAGCACGTCGAATCGGCGACCAGCCTGGGCGACGAGGCCTGCGTCGCCTGCGCGCTGCGTCAGTCGTCTTCGCGCCAAGTCGCTTGGATCGACTCGAGCCCTCATGGACCAGTGCTCTCCAGCGTCGCAAGGCCTGGATACGACCGCCATTACCGCCGCGACGAGCTTCACTCGATCCTCGGCCGAGCTCCTCCGGCCGCCTGATTCCAGCCGTCCACCGAGCCGACGCCTCGTGGAGGGAGGCCGGCTCTACCGACGAAGGCGTGGCGCGTGTGCGTTGCAGCCGCAGAGGAGTCAGAAGAGTTGGAGGACGGCGTCACGAGGCGCCGGGGGTAAAGCAGATGCCATACAAAGAAGTTGTGATTGGCCTGATCCTGGGTCTGGTGGTCCAGTGCCTGACGGTTTCGGCCGCACCGGCCACGGAGGCCGGCAGTGTCAGCGGGCGCGCCGTGACCGCGGAAGGGGAGCCAGCGTCCGACGCCGAGGCCACTCTCGTCCAGTTGCGGCGCCGGGTGAGCGCCGACGCCGAGGGCCGCTTCGAGTTCGAAGACGTTCCGGCGGGCGACTACCTGCTCGAGGTCGTCAGTCTGCGACACGGCCGCTGGGTGGAGGCGATCACGGTCGCCGCCGGCGAGGCGCTCGAGATCGAGATCGCGCTCGAGAACGTCGCCCACAAGGAAGAGATCCTGGTGACCGGCAGCGCCGTCGAGCGGAGTCAGCTCGACGTCGCGAACCCGTCGAACGTTCTTTCGGGCGACGAGCTACGGGCCCGTCTGCAGCCGTCGATCGGCGAGACGCTGGCGAACGAGCCCGGCGTCAACTCCACCTTCTTCGGTCCCGGTGCGAGCCGACCGGTCATCCGCGGGCTGGGGGGGGATCGGGTGCGCATGCTCGAGACCGGCATCGACGCCGGCGACGCGTCGAGCGCCAGCCCCGATCACAACGTGGCGATTGAGCCCGCCCACGCCGAGCGCATCGAGGTGCTGCGCGGTCCGGCGACGCTGCTCTACGGCTCGAGTGCCATTGGAGGCGTGGTCAACGTCATCGACGGCCTGATCCCGAGCGTCAGATCCGCAGCACCGATCGGCGGCTCTGTCGATCTGCGTGGCGGCTCGGTCAACGACGAGCGGATGGGCGCGCTCAGTCTGGAGGGGACCACGGGCGACTGGGGCTGGCACCTGCACGGTCTGGCGCGAGAGACCGACGACTACGAGATCCCCGGCTTCGCCGCGGTCCCGGACCCCGACGAGGACCACGACAACGAGGCCGAAGAGGGGGAGCCGGCAGAATTCGGCCGGGTCTCCAACAGTGATCTCGAGACCAGCTCGATCGGGCTCGGCGTGAGCCGGTTCTTCGAAAGCGGGTTCCTCGGCGCTTCGATCTCCGGCTACGTGTCCGACTACGGTGTACCGGGCGGTGAAGAGGGCCACGATGGCGAGGAAGAGGGCGAGGAATCGGCGGAGGGAGACGAGGAGGGTGGCATTCGAATCGACATGGAGCGCCTGCGGTTCGATCTCCACAGCGAGATCTTCAGGCCGCTCGGTCCTTTCCAGGGCCTCAAGGCCCGGTTCGGGATCGTCGACTACGAGCACGACGAGATCGAGCCGAGCGGTGAGGTCGGGACCATGTTCTTCAACGACGCCTACGAGGTCCGGCTCGAGCTCGTGCAGCGAGCTCGCGAGCGCCACAGCGGCTCGGTCGGACTGCAGATCCGCAACCGGGAGCTCGAATCGATCGGCGAGGAGGCGTTCATCCCCCCTAACGACTCGCTCAACCTGGCGCTCTTCACCTTTCAGGAGCTGAGCCGTGGCAACCTCAGCTATCAGTTCGGCGCCCGCATCGAGATTCAGGAGAACGACACGATCGCCGGGCTCCCGAGCCGATCCTTCGATGGGCTGAGCGCATCGTTCGGGCTGGTGTGGGACGCCAGCGAGGTATGGTCGGTGGCGGTCTCGCTCGCCCGGTCGATCAAGTTCCCCAACGGCGAGGAGCTCTATTCCGAGGGTCCACACTTCGCCACCCAGGCGTTCGAGATCGGTAACCCGAGCCTCGGCGAGGAGGCCAGCCTGGGTCTCGACCTCTCCCTGCGCAAGGTGAGCGGCCGGTTCACCGGCGACCTCACCCTGTTCAAGACCGACTTCTCGGACTACATCTTCCAGGAGTTCACCGGTGACGAGGAGGACGGCCTACCGGTCCTCGTCTACAGCCAGTCCGACGCCGAATTCGAGGGCGTCGAAGTGCAGGCACAGGTCGGTCTCTGGCAGGAGAGCCATCAGCATCTCGGTCTCGATCTGTTCGGAGACCTGGTCCGGGCCGAGCTCAGCGACGGGTCGAACCTGCCGCGGATCCCTCCCTGGCGCCTCGGTACCGGGCTCCACTACCGGAGCGACCGCTGGAACGGGCGGGTCGAGGTGATCGACGTCGCCCGGCAGGATCGGGTGAGTCCGACCGAGACCCCGACCCCCGGCTACACGATGGTCAACGCCAGCGTCGGCTATCGGTTCTTCACCGCCAAGACGATCTACGATCTGATGCTTCGGGGACGCAACCTGACCGACGAAGACGCCCGCAATCACGTCTCGTTCCTCAAGGACCGGGTACCGCTACCGGGGCGCGATATCAGTCTGTCGGTGCGAGTCTCGTTCTAGCGAACGCCGGGGCAGGCGACGAAGCCGGCCTCCGTCCATGGATGCAGGGCGGCGGCTGCGACTAGAATCCGCGCCGAACAGGATGGCAAGCCCGGACACCCACCACAGCGTTCTTCGCCAGGTCTTCGGATACGACTCCTTTCGGGGTCGGCAGCAGGAGATCATTGAGCACGTCATGGGCGGTGGCGACGCCCTGGTGCTGATGCCGACCGGCGGCGGCAAGAGCCTCTGTTACCAGATTCCGGCTCTGCTCCGGGCGGGGACAGCGGTCGTGATCTCGCCATTGATCTCGCTGATGCAGGACCAGGTCCAGGCGCTGCGCGAGGTCGGCGTGCGCGCCGCGTTTCTCAACTCGACACTGACGCCCGAGGACTCGCGGGCGATCGAGCTCGGGGTTACCGAAGGCCGGTACGATCTGCTGTACGTCGCTCCCGAGCGACTCGCGACCGACGGCTTCCTGGAGCTGCTCGATCGCACCCCGATCGCCCTCTTCGCCATCGACGAGGCCCACTGCGTCAGTCAGTGGGGCCACGACTTCCGGCCCGAGTACCGGCAGCTCGACCTCTTGCATCGGCGGTTCCCGGAGGTCCCGAGGATCGCCCTCACCGCGACCGCCGACGGCCCCACCCGGCGCGAGGTACTCGAGCACCTGGATCTTCCCGACGCCGGACTCTTCGTCTCCGGCTTCGACCGTCCGAACATTCGCTACGAGGTGGTCGCCAAGACCAACGGCCGCCGCCAGCTCCTGAAGTTCATCCACGGCCGGCACCACGGCGAGAGCGGCATCGTCTACTGCATGAGCCGCAAGAAGGTCGAAAGGACGGCCGAGCTCCTCGCCGCCGAGGGGGTGGCGGCGCTCCCCTACCACGCCGGCATGACGAAGGAGGCGCGGACGGAGCACCAGCAGCGCTTCATCCGCGAGGACGGCCTGGTGATGGTCGCTACCATCGCCTTCGGGATGGGCATCGACAAGCCCGACGTGCGATTCGTGGCGCATCTCGACCTGCCGAAGAGCGTCGAGGCGTACTACCAGGAGACCGGGCGCGCCGGGCGCGACGGCCTCCCCGCCGACGCCTGGATGACCTACGGCTACGGCGACGCGGCGTTCATCCGTCAGATGGTCGAGCGCTCCGACGCCCCTGCTGAACGGAAGCGGATCGAGCAGCTCAAGCTCAACGCGCTCCTCGGTTACTGCGAGACGGTCGAGTGCCGGCGCGCCGTCCTGCTCCGCACCTTCGGTGAAGAGCCACCGGACGCCTGCGGCAACTGCGACACCTGCGAGACACCGGTCGAGAGCTGGGACGGGACCGTGGCGGCCCAGAAGGCGCTCTCGAACGTCTACCGCACCGGTGAGCGCTTCGGAGCGGCCTACCTGGCCGACGTGCTGATCGGAAGCGACGACGCCAGGATCGCTCGCAACGGTCACGGCGGCATCTCGACCTACGGTATCGGCGACGAGCTCGATCGCAAGGGCTGGATGAGCGTCTACCGCCAGCTGGTGGCCGGCGGCATGTTGCGGGTAGATCCCGAGCACGGCGGCCTGTCGCTCACCGACACGGCCCGGCCGACCCTGCGCGGTGAGCAGACGGTGCGGCTGCGGCGCGATCCGATCCCGACTCGCGCAACGCCGAAGCGAGCCCGTGGTGACTCGCTCGAAGGGGTCCTCGAGTCGTCGCTCGACCGCGAGCTCTTCGAGGCGCTCCGAGCCGTTCGACTGGCGACCGCTCGCGCGCGACGGGTACCACCGTACGTCATCTTCCACGACCGCACCCTGATCGAGATGGCGCTCGAGCGGCCGGCGACTCCGGAGGCCCTTTCGACCCTCTCCGGAGTCGGGCGGAAGAAACTTGAGCGCTATGGTGATATATTCCTGCGCGTTATCGCGGAGCACGGCTGATAGCCCCGGCAGGGACGGCCGTAAACTGAGAGGTTGAGACCAACCCCTCACTGAACTCACATCGGATAAGAAGCGCAAGACAAAGGGAGCGATTCGGAGCAGCGGCGTCTGCTCCAACGCTCAGGAGGCGGGTTTACGCATGACACGGACTAGGAGCACTCTACTGGCCGCAGGCCTGCTCGCGGTGGTCGCGATGCCGACCGCAGACGCTGGCTGGCTGCACTACGCCAACGCGGTCGTCCAGGCCCAGGAGGAGACCGAGAAGCACCCCGGAGCGATCGCCCAGATGGTGGTCACGCAGGCCAACGTAGCCAGACCGAACGTCTGTGTTGGATACACCAGCAACGTCGGCAAGGGCGGTCAGGGCCGGGTCTTCTCCCGGGTCCTGGCGAGCTACCCCGACGGCAGCGAGGAGCGGATCAACTTCATCACCGGGGTCAAGAACAACACCCTGCTCAACTGCAAGAAGCTCAAGCGGGTCGTGCCCGCGAGGACGACCTTCCTGTTCGAGCACGAGTTCCGGAACTTCCCCCGCCTGAGAAACACCGGGTCGCGAATCGAGTTCGCCGAGATCAGCTCAATCGTCTCGAGCCTCGGAGCTCCCACCCTCGGACAGGACGCACCGCTCGGCTTCGTGCCGGCGAAAGGCCCAGCGCCCTACGGCCTGCTCCCCGAACAGGGCTCACCCTGGTTCCGGTCTTCGCGCTCGATCTTCCAGGCGGAGCAGGAGAGCCAGAAGCATCCCAAGAGCCGTACCGAGACCCTGCTGATCGCCGCCGAGCGCAAGGGCGCCTCGCTCTGCGTCTCCTACAGCAACGCGTCGGCGAGCGCGGGCCAGGGCCGGGTGGTCGTCACCGCCCGGATCTCGAAGCTCGACGGCACCGTGCAGCGGGTCAAGTTCGCGGGCGGCATCGATGAGAATCAGTTCCTGCGCTGCAAGGACGCGTCGAGCAAGCTGATGCCCGGGGAGTTCGTCGACTTCGACTTCAAGCTCAAGGGGCTGCCGAAGCTCAAGATGGACGGCGAGTTCATCGGCTTCGCCGACATAGCGGGAGCGATCGTCACCGCCGGCGGCGCGGTCTTGCGCGAGCCGCCGCCACCGCCACCGCCGCCGGAGCCGGAACCGACCGACGACCCGCCGGCACCGAGCCCGACCCCGCCACCGCCGAGTCCGCCACCGCCGGGTCCGGCGCCGACGCCACCTCCGCCACCGCCGAGCGGTGGTGGGAGTATCACCGAGGCGGATCAGCGCGCCGCGTCCAAGCTGATGATCAACCACAGGGGCGTCCAGCTCTGGCGTTCGAAGGGCGACAGCCCGGCGAAGTGGCAGGTGGTCGGCCCCAACACCCGCGCGATCCCGGGAACCAACCGGTTGATCCTGAGCACCGCTGGTGTCGGTAACACCGTCGCTCAGGCGGTCGCGGACTACGAGCGCAAGCAGGGCAGCCTCGGCCCTCAGGGCGGACTCTTGAGCCCCGGCGATCGCGCGCTCCTGCAGTGGTACGCCAACATCAACACCGCCGGCGGACCGACCTCGGTTCGGAGGACCAGGACCGGCGGCTATTACGGTGAGTACTTCCGACCCGGGCGGGGCCCGCAGCACCAGGGACCGTTTGCCTCCTTCGGCGGCGCACTCAACTGGCTGAAGAATCAGGGCTTGTAGGCCACTGGCCGGGCGCCCGTGGGGCGCCCGGCGGGCTTCATTGACGAACGTGAATACAAGACGATAGGGTCTCGCCCGAAGTCAGATCCCCCGCCGGCCGAGTCCTCTGGCCGGCATTCTCACGCCGCAACACCCCTACGAGAAGGAAAACCTGCATGTCGAGAATGAAGAGCACACTCCTCGCAGTCCCGGTCCTCGCGTTCGCACTGACCTCGGCCGGAGAGGCCGGCTGGACCCACTCGACCGCGACCGCCCGCACTCCGGACGGCAACCTCGCCCACGCCACCGAGCTGGCTCAGAGCTTCGTCATCGGCACCGATCTGTCGAGGGCGCGCGCTTGTATCCAGTACCAGAGAGAGGGCGAGCGACCCCGCCAGGGTCGGGTCGTCGCCACCGGTCGCTTCACTCAGCCCGACGGCTCGGTCAGCGAGCTCAACTTCGCGGGCGGCGTCTCGGAGAGCGCCCTCGCCATCTGCAAGACCGTGCCGAACGCACCGGCCGGCACCCTGGCCGAGTTCACCTACGAGCTCAAGGGCATGCCGCGGGTCTTCGGCAACAGGGGCCAGTTCACCGAGGTGAGTGGTGTCCTCTCGGACGGCCTGCCGCGGGTCGCGCCGCTCGGCCTGACGCCGGCGGAAGACGACGGCAAGGGTCGCATCCACAGCTCGAGGTCTCTCTTCGTCCCCGACAAAGCGTCCCAGAGACACCCGCTAGGCGTCTCCCAGACCCTGTTCGCGAACCGCCTCTACATCGAGCCGCAGCTCTGTCTCAGCTACCAGCGCGAAGCCGAGAAGAACAGGAACAAGGGTCGCGTGCTGGGCAAGGTGCGGCTCACCTTTCCCGACGGAGAGACGCAGGACGTGAGCTTCGCCGGCGGTGTCAGGCAGGGCGAGTTCGTGGCCTGTAAGGGGATCGGTCGGGACGTACCGATCGGTACCATGGCGGAGGGCGACTTCGAGTTCCGGAGCATGCCGCGCCTGCGCAGTCTCGATGGGGGCCCCGAGTACGCCCTCGTCAACACCTCGATCTCGACCGCGGGCGACGTCGCATTCCGGCAGCCGCCGATCGCGGACGTCCCGTCCGACGATCCCGGCGACGACCCCGGGCCCGGCGGAGGACCCTCGCCACCACCCCCGTCGGGTGGCCTCAGCACCGCGGATCAGGTCTGCATCTCGAAGATCCTGCTCAGCCCGCTCACCGGCGGCTCGAGGCAGATCGTTCGGCCGAACAAGAACCGGGGAGGCAGGATCGAGGTCTTCGGCCCGCGCAGTCGGGTCGCGGACGGCAAGGCGGTTCCCTCGACTCTCGGCTTCGGCAGCACCTATGCGGCGGCCTGCGCCGACTATGAGCGCAAGATGGGTCCGATCGGTGCCTCGGGCAGGAATCTCACCGCGGCCGAGGTGCAATGCTTCGTCTGGTACCAGAATATGAACTCGGGCTCCGGCCCGACGGCGGTTCGTCGAGATCCGCGAGGAGGCTTCCACGGCGACTACTGGCGTCCGTGGACCGGCGTGGTGATCTTCAGCGCCAGCGGGCCCTACCAGGTCATCCAGACCTTCCAGAGGCGCGGGCTCTAGGGTCCGACGCGACTCCCGGAGTCATCACCGGCCGCCGCCCAGCAGGGTCGGCGGCCGTTTTCTTGGCTCAGGGAAGCACGCCCGCCAGCTGGTGGGTCACCCGCGAGCTCGGGTAGCCGTGCAATTCGTGAAACTCGATCGCCTCCTGGGCGATGCGATGGCTGGTCGCCACCAATCGCCACGACACGGCAGCGGCAGGCGCTTCGATCGACACGACCCGTTGCTCCAGCGGTGCCAGCCGGTTGTCGTCCAGCTTCCGTGGCTCGGGCCACCACTCCCAGATCTGGCCGATACGCATCCGATGCGGCTCCCCCACCGGCACCCCGGCGGCGTCCCGGAAATCGACCTCGACGGAAATGTGCCGTTCCGGGTCCCCGGTCGGTAGCAGGTGGGCGGCCGCGCTGTTGCTCAGGGTGACCAGTAGCCGATCGGACGCCGCCTCGACCTCGACCCCGAGACCGAAGCCGAGCTGATCGAGCGGCGGCCCGAAGCCCTCGACCTTGTAGATCCCCGCTCCGGGCCAGTAGTGGCGCCGGCCGGGGCGTGGCGGCTCATCGACCGCCTGGGGCCGCACCACCGGCTGCATGTGGCAGAACTGGCAGCTGTAGCGATTGTAGGGGCCGTCGCGCCACTCCTTGCCGGTCTCGAAGACACAGATGAAGTCCTTGCCCGGATAGCTCCGTACCGCCTGGTGGCAGGCGAGACAGATCGTCTCGTCGTTGAAGCGGTCGGCCTTGCGGGTCGGATGCGACTTGGTCTCGATGCCGGTCGGCCCCTCGATCACCCCATCGCGGACGTGGCAGGAAGCACAGGTGATGCCCTCGTCCCGCAGCTCGAGATCGACGGTCGGATTGTCGACGTAGATCGGGCGCTCGACGTCGTCCGCCTCCAGACCGACCGCCCAGACCGGCATCTGATTGAGCAACGGCGTATGGCAGTTCCGGCAGAGCCAGCGGTTCTCCGATTTGGTCATCTCGCTCTGGAACTGGACGTCGGTCCAGGCCTGGGCATGGGTCGAAGTCCGCCACTCCGCGAAGATGTCCGGGTGGCACTCGCCGCAGCTTGCAGCGCGCAGATCGGTGAGCCCCGCCGGCACCACCTGCCAGCCGGCCTGTGGTCGCTCCTCGGGCGGACGGGTGGCATAGAACTCGTTCGCCTGGTCGAGACCGGCCGGCTCGGGCGGCGACGGCGGCGGTGCGCAGCCGGCGGCGACGATCAGAAGCGGCAGCAGGACACGCGCCACGCTCACCGCCCTATTATCTCTTCAGGGGCGGCCGCGCGCTGGTGTGGAGAGCTCTCTTAGCGGCCACTGGGCATCGTGGCAGCGCCCTCCTTCAGGCGCTGCACGCCGATGCCACCGGGCCCGGGGAGAGAAGGCCCAGGCGAGGAGCTCAGTCGCTCCAGATGAAGCCGGTGAGGGCCATGAAAATGTCGGTCACCAGTTCAATCATCGTCTCGCCTTTCTCTAGCTCGTCGCGGCAGTGGCGCCGCAGTCAGCTCCTACAAGGGCACCATCTGTGCCAGCCGGTTCTTTCTCGCGAGTCGACTGTGTGAAATCGATCTAAGTGTTGCGGACAAACGACCAAGACCTCTGCCAGCAGTCGTGACTGGAGCTGTCAATCTGCGGCAGTTGGCCGATAAAAACGGCGGCCACCACCAGAAAAGCGGCGCCAGGAAGATGTGGCTGGCCTGGACCGCGGGTATGGCCTCGCGCCGACATCGCCTTACGGCGGGAGTCAGGACAAAGGCACCTAGCCCCACCATCGAGATCCCGGTGCAGGTCTCCAGGGCCTTCCGCGGCTACGCCGAGAGGGGCCACGTTCGCGTCTCCGGCAGGTCGAGACGCTGACGCCGATCGAGTGGGCGAGCCGCAGCATCCGAGCTGAACCGAAGCGCCGCAAGCGCCTTGTTAGCAGCAGTTGCGGGCGGCTGCTGGCTTGGCGATCACGGCCGGCTGCTCTAAGGTGTTCAGTGGATGGCTGGCGATCGCTCTACGCTCAAGGTCGTGCCGATCGGTAGCGCGCTCGAGCCCGAGGCGGTCGAGACGGTCGGCCGCAGAGTGCTGGGCGCCCTCGGACAGGTCATTCGTGAGCTGCGGATCGTGCCCTACGAGCCGCCGCCGGTGGAGCGCATCGAAGCGAGCCTGCTGTCGCACGCTCTCCACGAGGGCGTCGGCGGTCACATTCTGGGGATCACCGACATCGACCTCCACGACAGCACCGACTCCGACTTCTTCAAGTTCCTGTTCGGCTGCAAGGACAGCCGCAACGACGTGGCGATGGTTTCGACCCGCAGGCTCCGGAGTCGGGAGTCGAGCCGCTCGCTCAGCCGCCTGGTCAAGGTGGCGCTGCACGAGCTCGGACACAACTTCGGGCTGGTCCACCACTACTCGTTCCAGCCCGCAAGCGCTAGCGGCTACTGCCCGATGACCAAGGGCACCTACAACCGGCACGGCGAGCGCAGCTATGTCCGCTCGGTGATCGACTCGCGCGGACTCACTTTCTGTGACGAGTGTCAGGAGTTCCTGCGGCGCGTCCACGGCTGGGGTCGAGGGCTGGGTTAGAGTAGCGGCTCGATGCTGCAGCGCCCCGGACCCGACGAGTACGACGACTACTACGGCCTGTACATCCAGCAGGTCCCCGACGGCGACGTCCTGGAGACCCTGGCGAGCGAGATCGAGACCACCGGCGAGCTGATCGCTCGGGTGCCGTCCGAGCTCGAGACCTACCGCTACGAGCCCGGGAAATGGTCGGTGCGCGAGGTGGTCGGGCACGTGCTCGACGCCGAGCGGGTCTTCGCCCAACGGGCGCTCTGGTTCGCGCGCGCGAGCCCGGACGCCCTACCCGGGATGGAGCAGGACGACTGGGCGGAGGTGTCCAACGCCGGCGAGCGTCAACTGGCGGATCTCTTCGCCGAGCTCAAGCTGACCCGGATGTCGAACGTGGCGATGTTCCGGAGCTTCGACGACGAGAGCTGGCTCCGGCGCGGAATAGCCAGCGGCTGCGAGTTCACCGTCCGCTCCCTGCCTTTCATCCTCGCAGGGCACGAGATCCACCATCGCCGGGTGCTCGAGGAGCGCTATCTGAGCGCCGGCACCTGATCGGGTAGCGATCGACTAGTCGTCGAGCCCCATCTTGGCCAGGAACGGGTGCCAGCGGGGATCGTCCTCCAGGCCTACGAGGAACGGGTCGCGTAGCATGTCGGCGAGCCCCCCATCGCGCTGGGCGTAAGCCCGTTCGAGCCACTCGAAGGCGGCGTCCGTGTCACCTCGGAATGCGTGCACCTCGGCGACCTGGAAGGCGGCATCGTCGCCGAATCGCTCGGTGAGCTCGGCGAGTGCGGCGGTCGCAGCGGTCGGATTCGCCAGCGCGTGATGAGCGAGCGCCAGCCCGTGGAGCCGGAGCGCCGGGTGGGCTTCCTGCTCGAACTCCGCCAGGGCCTCGGCCGGCCGCGACTGCACCAGCAGGGCGCGTCCGAGCAGAGAGCGGGCCCACGGCCGGTCCGGATTGAGCTCGAGCGCCTTCTGCGCTGCGTCTTCGGCCTCGCCCAGGCGACCCGCGCGCATGGCGTGGTGGGCCCGATTCAGGTAGACCGAGACGCTCAACGGATCGAGCGCGGCGGCCCGTTTCCCCAGCTCGAACGCCTCGTCCAGGCGCCCACGGGTAGCGGCCAGCGAAGCGGCGCTCCGGACGACCCTGGCGTTGCCCGGATCGAGCTCGATGGCGCGCGAGTAGGCCTCGTCAGCACCCGCCCAGTCCCAGTCGTACGAGTTCCTGATCCAGCCGAGCGCCGCCCACGCCACGCCCAGCTCCGGGTCGAGCTCGAGCGCCCGGTCCACTGCCTTGCGCGCCTGGCTGTAGCCCTCGGCCGCCGGCAGGTAGCCGTTGTCGGCCTGCCGGCTGCGTACCGCCGCGAGCTCGGCGAAGCCGCGGGCAAAGCCCGGATCGAGCTCCACGGCCTGCGCCAGGTAGTCGGCGGCGCCGGCCAGGCTCTCGGCGGTCCCCTTCTCGTAGAAGTAGTGGCCCTGCAGGTAGAGATTGTAGGCGTCCGCGGTAGGAGCCTTGCCCTCACTGGCGCCGTAGCTCTTCAGCAGGGTGAGCTCGAGCGCCCGCGCCACCGAGGCGGCGATGTCGTCCTGCACCGCGAAGATGTCGTCCAGGGTGCGATCGTAGGTCTGCGACCAGATGTGGAAGCCGTCCGCCGCGTTCAAGAGCTGCACCCAGACCCGCACACGGTCTCCGGACTTGCGGACGCTCCCTTCGAGAATGGTCGAGACGTTGAGCTCCTCGCCGATCACCCGCAGGTCCTCGCCGCGATCCTTGAACTGGAACGACGAGGTGCGCCCCGCGACCTTGAGATCGCGGATCTGCGCCAGCACGTTGATCAGCTCCTCCGACAGGCCGTCCGTGAAGTACTCCTGATCGCCCTCCGGACTCAGGTCGGCAAACGGGAGTACCGCGATCGACGCGCCGGCGGACTGCCGAGCGGCTGCTGGCGGCTCGCTCGGCGGGGCTGTCTCGTCGGTCCGCCCGGCGAGCCAGAGGCCACCGGCGATGGCGACGGCCAGGACCGTCGCGCCGAGCGCCAAGCGACGACCGGTGCCGAGGCGCGGCCTCTCGGTGGCGGCCGGTGGCGTGGCCGCGGACGTCGCTGCCTGTAGTACCGCGGTCTCGCCCATCTGCAGCCGCTCGAGGTCGGCCTTGAGCTCGGCGGCCGACTGGTAGCGCAGCTCCGGATGCTTCTCCAGGGCTTTTATCAGGATCGGCTCGAGCCCGGCCAGTTCGCCGGCGAGCCCCTCCGGTGGGGCCGGCCTCCGATTCAGGATCTGGTCGAACACCACCGCCGCGGTCTCGCCGGGGAACGCTGGCCGCCCGGTGGCCAGCTCGTAGAGGACCACGCCAAGGGAGAACAGATCCGTCCGCCCATCGAGCTCCTCGCCTCGGGCTTGCTCGGGTGACATGTAGGCGATCGTGCCCAGGGTCTGGCCCCGAGATGTCAGCTGCTGCATGGTCGGTGCCTCGGTAGACGCGTCGAGACGCGTCCCACCCTCCTCACCGTGTATCTTCGCCAGACCGAAGTCGAGGATCTTGGCCTCACCGCGCTCGGTCAGAAACAGGTTCGCGGGCTTGATGTCGCGGTGGACGATGCCGGCCGCGTGGGCCGCCTCCAACGCGTCGGCCACCTGGACGCCGATCGCGAGCAGCTGGCGGCTGTCGATCGGCTTCTTCTCGACCGCTTCGTTCAGAGTCGCGCCTCGCATCAGCTCCATCACCAGGAACGGCTGGTCCTCGTGCTTACCCACGTCGTGGACGGTGCAGATGTGAGGATGATTGAGCGCCGAGGCCGCCCGCGCCTCGCGCTCGAAGCGCTCGAGCGACACGCGATCGTTGGCCAGCTCGTCGGGCAGGAACTTGATCGCGACCGGCCGTCCGAGGCGGGTGTCCTCCGCCTCGTAGACGACTCCCATGCCGCCGCCACCGAGCTTGGAGAGAATCTTGTAGTGGGAGATCGTACGACCGATCATCGTTCCGGCCCGGGTTCAGCGTTCCTGGCTGACGATGGGAGCACCCGCCTGCATGCCTCCTCGGGCCGCGCGCTCCTCGAAGCGACGATAACACTGCTCGCGGAGCTCCGCCTCTCGGCACGGGTGGTGTAGCGTCGTCGAAACATGAAGGTGTTCCTGGCTGGAGCGACCGGCGTGATCGGCGCCCGCCTGCTACCGAAGTTGCTCGCCGCGGGTCATGCGGTCACGGCGATGACCCGGCGCCAAGAGAGCGCCGCGCGGCTCGAGAGCGCCGGGGCCACGCCGGTGGTCTGTGACGTCTACGACCGTGAGTGGCTGCACCGAGCGGTGGCGGCGGCGGGGCCGGAGGTGGTGATCCACCAGCTGACCAGCCTGCCGCGTCGCATCCACCCGCGGCGCGTACCGAAGCAGCTGGCCGCGACCAACCGCGTGCGCACGGAGGGGACCGCGAACCTGGTGGCTGCGGCGGTCGGGGCGGGTGCCCGCAGAATCGTCGCGCAGAGCATCGCCTTCGCCCACCGGCCGGAGAGGGAGGGTCTGAAGACCGAGGCCGATCCGTTGTTCCTCGACCCGCCGACCAGGTACCGGCCCCTGATCAACGCGGTCGCGGAGCTCGAGCGGCTGACCACCGGCACCGAGGCGATCGAGGGCGTCGCGCTCCGGTACGGCTACTTCTACGGGCCCGGCACGATCTACGGTCCGGGCGGCAGCTTCCTGGAGGACGTTCGCAAGCGCCGGGTACCGATCGTCGGGAGGGGCGGCGGCGTCTTCTCGTTCATCGACCTCGACGATGCCGCGGACGCAACCATCGCGGCGCTCGATTCGCCGGAGGGCATCTACCAGATCGTCGACGACCAGCCGGCACCGCTGCGGGAGTGGCTGCCGGAGTTCGCCCGCGCGGCCGGCGCCGCACCCCCGCCTCGAGTCCCTCGCTGGCTCGGTCGTCTGGTAGCCGGCTGGTACGGCATCTACATGATGGAGCTCCAGCGCGGGATCTCCAACGCGCGGGCGAAGGACCGGCTCGGCTGGCAGCCGTCGCAGCCGAGCTGGCGCGAAGGCTTCCGGCGGCTGCTGGCCGATCGGGACGGCTAGCGGCTCACTCGATCTCGGCTCCCGACGCCTCCGCGAAGGCGCGTGCGACGGCTTCCTTGGAGTAGACGTCGAATACACCCCGCAGAGCTTCGCTGTCGCCCGCCAGTCGCTCGCGGAAGCTCGCCAGCTCGATCGCCTCCTGAGCCTGCTCGAGCGTCTTCTTCTCCGCCACCGACACGCGCGCGTGCTCGACGAGAGCCGTCAGGTAGTCGGTGACCAGTTGGAGCTGACCCCTGCCGGCGAAGACCGGTCCGTGTCCGGGGACTACCTTCGAGAATTCGAGCTCGGCCAGCGATCGCAGGGCGGCCAGCCACGACGTCGGAAAGCCGTGTCCGACGTAGGGCATCTCGTCGAGCAGATCGCCGGTGAGGAGCACGCCTTCGCGCGGCAGATGAACGACCGTGTCGCCTCGAGTGTGACCGACGAAGTGGATCAACCGGATGGTCCGCTCGCCCCGCCGGAAGACCAGCTCCTTCCGGTAGCGGACATCGGGAGGCAGGAGCTCGGTCGCTTCGAGCCGGGCAAGGTACGCCTTGGCGCGCGCGATTCCCTCGCGCTGCGGCTCCTTCTGCGCCTCGGTCAGCGGCTCGCCGCTGAGCCCGCGGCCGTCTTCCAGCGCACGCTCCGCCTTGGCGATCAGCTCCTCGAGCCCCTCCGCCTGCTCGCGCACATAGGCGCCCGCCCTCGCCGGCACGTCCTCGGCGAGCGTCTCGTGGCCGACGATCTGAACCGAGTCCCCCAAGCGCTGCCGGTAGACCTGGTTGCCCTGGGTATGGTCGCTGTGCCAGTGGCTGTTGATCACGTAGCGGATCGGAAGCTCCGTCAGCTCACCGATCGCAGCGATCAGCTCCGCGACGGCAGCAGGATCGGCGGGTGCGTCGACCACCATCACGTCGCGGTCGTTGATCAGAACGACAGAGTTGGAGTCGTTCTGGCTGGCGGCCGCCGGCTGCAGCGCGGCATAGACGCCGTCGGCGACCTTCTCCAGGCTCAAGAGGCCGTCGGCCGCCGCCGGAGGGTTCCAGAGACCCACCAGAACGACGGCCCAGGCGAGGGTACCAGCGCAGGCTCTCGGCATCGGCGTAGTCTGCCATGCTCGCCGCCGGCGAAGGCGATCGGACGGCTAGAATGATCCGTTCCGGCGAGCCGATCCGTGTCGCGACCCGCACCATCGAGACCAGCAGCACGATCCCGGATGCCGATCCTCGGTATCGCCGGCGCCGCCGTGATCGTGGCGGCGCTGCTCCTCTGGCAGCAGGGCTGGCTGGCCGGAGCGCCGGAGGTGGTGACCCCTGCGAACGCCGAGCTGCTCGATCCGGCGGTCCGCGCTCTGGTCGAGCGCTCGGTCGCCGAGGCGCGGCAGCAGCCACGCGACGCCCGCGGCCACGGCCGTCTCGGGATGGTCTACGAGGCCAACAGCCTGTGGCCGGAAGCGCGCGCCGCGTACGCCCGAGCGGCGGAGCTCGATCCGGCGAGCCGCGCCTGGCGCTACCACCTGGCGATCAGTACCCAGGAAGTCGGTGACTTCGCGACCGCGCTCAAGCTCTATCGCGACCTGGCTGCCGACTTCCCCGACTTCGCGCCGCTCCAGCACCGCCTGGGCGTGGCGCTGCTCGAGATCGGTGAGCTCCAGCCGGCACTCGGCGCCTTCGAGAGAGTGACCGAGCTCCGGCCGCGAGACCCGGCCGGCTCGGTGGGCGCCGGCACCGTTCTGCGGCTGCTCGGACAGCCGGCCGAGGCCGCCGAGCGGCTCGAGCGGGCGCTCGGGCTCGATCCGTCCCACCGGATGGCTCACTACCAGCTCGGTCTCGTCTACCGTGACCTGGATCGGCCGCAGGATGCCGAGCGCCAGCTCGCCCTCGGACTGTCGGCGAAGGCCGGCTTTCTGTCCGACGAGCTGAGTACCGAGATCAATGGCTACGCGGTCAGTCTGCCCGCCACCGTCGCGCGCGCCGAGCGGCTCCGGCAGGCGGGTCGACACCGCGAGGTCGCGGCGCTCTTCGAGCGCGCGCTCGAGAGCCGTCCCGACAACCTGACCCTGCTCAACAACCTCGCCTCCTCGTACCTCGCTCAGGGCGAGCCCGAGCGAGCTCGTGCGACCCTCGAGCGGGCGCTCGAGCTCGGCGGTGAGAACGCGGAGACCCTGCTGAATCTCGGTGGGTGGGCGCTGGCCACCGGGCGACCCGCACAGGCGATCGAGTTCGCGGACCGCGGTCTCGCTCTCGACGATCGACTCGCCCGTCTCCACGGCGTCAAGGCCCAGGCACTGATCCGGCTGCGCCGCTACCCGGAAGCGACCGTCAGCATGGAGGAGGCGCTGCGCCTCGAGGTACGGGATCCGGCCCTCTTCCTCGGTCTTGGGGTGCTGTACGAGGCCGCGGCGAGGTGGAGTGACGCCCGCGAGGTGTACGAGCGCGCTCTCCTGATCTGGCCCGACCTGGTGCCCGCGCACGTCGGCCGTTGCCTGGCGGCACTGTCGCTCGGGGATCGGCACGGCGCCGAGGAGTCGTTCACGGCGGTCCGGCGGCTGGCCCCGGACCACCCCAGACTCGACGCGCTGCGGCGCGCATTGGAGTCGAGGTGAAGCGGCCGCTCCCGGGCTGGACCGTTCTGGTCGCGCTGCTGCTGACGGGGTGCGGAGAGCGGTCGCCGGAGCCGGCCGCCGAGGTCGGGCTGGAGCCTGTGGGCGCCGACGCCTGGTTCGAGCTGGTCCCCACCGAGTCGGGCCTCGATTTCGTCCACCAGCGCGCGGCGGTCGAGCGCTTCTGGTTCCCCGAGATCATGTCCGGCGGAGCCGCCTGGCTCGACTACGACGGCGACGGCGATCTCGATGCGTACCTGGTCCAGGGAGGCGACCTGGGTGGCGACGGCGGCGATGGCAATCGACTCTATCGCAACGACGGCGACGGGCGTTTCGTCGACGTAACCGCGGTCGCCGCGGTCGGCGACCGGGGCTACGGCATGGGCGCCGTGGTCGGCGATCTCGACAACGACGGCGACCCCGATCTCTACGTCACCAACCTCGGCCCGGACACGCTCTATCGCAACGACGGCGACGGCTCCTTCACGCCGGTGCTCCTGCCGGACGATCGTGTCGCCTGGGGGACCAGCGGCGCCGCCTGGGACTACGACCTGGACGGCGACCTCGACCTCTACATCGTCAACTACGTCTCCTGGTCGCCCGAGACCGAGACCGACTGCTACGGCGTCGGCGGCAGCCGCGACTACTGCCATCCCAGCCGCTATCAGGCGCCCGCCGCCGATACCCTGCTGCGCAACGACGGCGGGCTCTCGTTCACCGACGTGTCGGACGAGCTCGGGCTCCTCGGGACCTTCGGCAACGGGCTCGGGGTGGCGCTGGTCGAGCTCACCGGCGCTCCCCGACTCGACGTCTACGTCGCCAACGACGGCATGCCGAATCAGCTCTGGACCGTGCAGGGCGATCGCCTCGGCGACGTCGCGGTGGCGCGCGGCTGCTCGGTCAACGGACTCGGCGTCGCCGAGGCGGGGATGGGCGTCGCCCAGGGCGACGTCGACGGGGACGGGCGGCTCGATCTGCTCCTCACCCACCTGGCCCGTGAGACCAACACCCTCTATCTGAACCGCGACGGCGTCTGCGAGGACGTCACCGCCACCTCGGGGCTGGCGGCCGCGAGTCTGCCCCGCACCGGCTTCGGCACCGCGCTCGCGGACTTCGATCACGACGGCGCGCTCGATCTCTGGGTGAGCAACGGCCGGGTCGGGCGCGAGGAGATCGGCTCGAGCGGCGATCCGTTCGCCGAGCCGGACCAGCTCTTCCGCGGTCTCGGCGGCGCGCGCTTCGAGGAGCTGCCGCCGGCAGTGAGTGGCGTCGGCCGGGCGCCCGACAACAGCCGCGGCGCCGCCTTCGGCGACTTCGACGCCGACGGCGACACCGACGCCCTGGTGGTCGAGAACGGGGGCCCGGCACGCCTCTATCGCAACCGCGCGACCACCGGCGGTTGGATGCAGCTCCAGCTAGTGACCGCCGCCGGCTCCACCGCGGTCGGCGCGCGCGCGACGGTATCGGCCGGCGGGTCGACCCTCACGCACCGGGTGCAGCCCGCCTACAGCTACTGCTCGAGCAACGACCCGCGGGTCCACTTCGGCCTGGGCGATGCCGCCAGCGTCGCCGAGGTGCGAATCCGCACGGTCGACGGCGGCGAGCTCTCCCTGCTCGACCTGCCGGCCGAGCGCCTCTACCGCATCGGCATCTGACGACCGGAGCCTACGGCTGGAGCGACGGGTCGGTCTCGACCCGGACGGTCGCACCCGGCTCGAACAGGACGCCGTTGAGGAAGCGGATCGAGCCGCCGCTACGGATCGCGGCCAGGCTCGTCGACCCGAAGATGGTATCGGGACCGACGGTGACCGAGCTACAGCCGACCAGCTCGCTGGTGGTATCGATCGTCACGCCTTCGACCACGAGGTCGTCGGGGCCACCGCACGGCACGACCGCGAGCATCGGCAGCTCGAGCGGGTCGAAGTTGCCGACTGCCGCCAGGCTCTCCTGGAAGCTGCCTCCGATCGAGCTGAACGAGACTTCCAGCGAGCAGGTCGCACCCGGCGCCAGACAGACCGGCGGCGAGCCGCACGGGTCGGGCCCGGCCCCCAGATCGAGGGTGAAGCGAACCGGGGCGGAAGGCGCGAGCGATTCGATGGTGACCGCCTCGGGCCCCAGGTTGGAGTTGGTCAGGGTGAGCGGCAGGGTGATGAGAAGATTCGGTGACACGCTGCCGAAGTCGAGGCCCGTCGGCGACGACGCGAGCGCGGGCCCGCCGACGCCGGTCCGTGCCAGCCGCGCGACCTCTCCGTCGAGGTCGGCGACGTAGACCTCGCCCAGCTCGTCCTCACCGAACGAGCTGATGCGCAGCGCGGTATCGATGAGCAGCTGCGACTCCCAGACGCCGTCGCAGCGCGGCACGGTGCCCCAGATCGTCCCTTCGCAGAAGTCGCCGTACAGGTAGACACCCCGCAGGCCGGGCTCCCGGCTCCCCCGGTACCGATAGCCGCCGGTCACCGAGCAGCCAACGCCGTGGTCGTACTCGAGTACCGGCAGCGTCAGGCTGCCGTCGTTGCAGTTGCTCGGCGGGTTAAAGCAGCTCGTCCCCTCCATCAGCCGCCAGCCGTAGTTCTCGCCGCCGGTACTGGACGCCGGCTGGAAATCGATCTCCTCGAGCGAACCCGCGCCGACGTCGCCGAGCCAGAGGTCGCCGGTCTCCCGGTCGAAGCTGTGCCGCCACGGGTTGCGCAGCCCGTAGGCCCAGATCTCGTCGCGACCGTTCGGATCGCCCACGAACGGGTTGTCGAGCGGAATCGCGTAGTTGCGGTTCGGCTCGCCCGGGAAGTCGTCTCCGTCGACGTCGATACGCAGGATCTTGCCGAGCAGACTGGTCAGATCCTGGCCGCGCTCCGAGCTTCCCGAGCCACCGTCGCCCATGCCGACGTACAGAAAACCGTCCGGTCCGAACACCAGGGCATCGTTGTTGTGGTTTCCCGCCGGCTGCGCCACCGCGAGCAGCGTCAGCGCCGAGCTCGGGTCGGCGACATTGACGTCGGTGGCTGAGACCGAGTAGCGAGCGATCACGGTGTCGCCGGCCTGGTCGGTGTAGCCGACGTAGAAGAAGCCGTTGGCCGCGTAGCCGGGGTGAAACGCCAGTCCGAGCAGCCCCTGCTCGCCACAGCAGGAGACGATCGTCGACAG
Source organism: Thermoanaerobaculia bacterium (assembly GCA_947259925.1). GTDB lineage: Bacteria > Acidobacteriota > Thermoanaerobaculia > Multivoradales > JAHEKO01 > JAHEKO01. The sequence continues at coordinate 127,922 of CAMYOG010000041.1, read as the reverse complement.
ATCGAGGAACGGAGTCGGCAGGAGCTGACTGCCGGTCCAGATCTTGATCAGTCCGCCCTGCTCGACGATGAAGAGCCGCTGGCTGCCGTCACCGGCGGCGACGGCGCCGAGCGGCCGTGCGAGACCGGAGACGGTCGGCTCGAGTGCGAGATCCAGACCCTGGCCGGTCGCCGGAGTCGGCAGCCACGGCGCGACCCAGAGCACGGTGAGCCCGAGCGGCAACGCGAGCCAGGATCGAGATGGGAGCGGTCGTCGTCTCATAGCTACCTCCCTACCTCTCACCCCCGTTTCGATCCCCAGATTGGATCGAAGAGACCCGCTCAGATGACCCGGAGATCCTACCATCGCCGGAGACTGTTACCCTGCGACGAACCGAGAGGAGCAGCCATGTCGATCCGACCGATCAAGCGACTGATCAAGGCCAAGCCGACTCTCGAGGGCGCGGGTGTGCATCTGCGGCGCGCCTTCGGCTTCGGCAACACCAGCGACTTCGACCCCTTCCTGCTGCTCGACGACTTCCGCAACGATCGCCCAGAGGACTACCTGGCCGGCTTCCCGTGGCATCCGCACCGCGGCATCGAGACCATCACCTACGTTCTCTCGGGCACCGTCGATCACGGCGACAGCCTGGGCAACCAGGGGGTGATCTCGACCGGCGACGTGCAATGGATGACCGCAGGCAGCGGCATCATCCACCAGGAGATGCCGAAGGGCGACGAGAGCGGCAGGATGCACGGCTTCCAGCTCTGGGCGAACCTCCCGTCATCGCTGAAGATGACCCCACCCCGCTATCAGGAGGTCCAATCGGCGGACATTCCGGTGGTCACCGACGACGACGGGACGCGGGTCCGGGTCATCTGCGGGGAGGTCTGGGGGGCGACCGGACCGGTCGACGGAATCGCCGCCGAGCCGCAGTACATCGACGTCTCGGTGCCGCCCGGTCGACGCAAGAGCCTGCCGGTCGAGACGACTCGGCACGCGTTCGCCTACGTCTTCGCGGGCTCGGGCAGGTTCTGCAACGCCTCGGACCCCCTGGCGGTGCCGACCGAGGGGGTCGGCTGGGCCGACACATCGATCTCCGAGGAGGCGGGCAATCGTTCGCTGGTGCTCTTCGATCGCGGTGACGAGGTGACCGTCGAGGCGGGTGCGGACGGCATCCGCTTCCTGCTGATCTCGGGCAAGCCGATCGAGGAGCCGGTCGCCTGGTACGGGCCGATCGTGATGAACACCCAGGAGGAGCTGCGCGATGCGTTCGCGGAGTTCAACGCCGGGACCTTTCTAAAGCACGGAAAGAGACCGGACTGACAGGCTCCCCCTAGCTCCACACCCCGCGTAGCGGCGAGCCTGGATGGCGTAGCATTGGACCGCGATGGGATCCCATCACTTCATCGGCAACGGCCTGCTCTCGCGAGATCTTCACCGGGCTTCGGCGGAACCGGCGGTCCTACTCGCCCGGACGGCCGAGATCGTCACTGAGTGCGGTCTCGAGGTGGTGGGCGACCAGACCGCCCGATTCACCGATGGCGGGTTGACCCTGGTCTGGATCCTGGCCGAGTCCCACCTGGTGCTGCACCTCTGGTTGGCGGAAGGCTTCGCCACCGTCGACCTGCACATCTGCGACTACCAAGGCTCGAACCTGCGCAAGTCCAGACAGCTCGTCGAGCGGCTGCGGGGGCTCTGCTTCGCGGCCGGCTCGGACAGCTGGCGTGAGATGCACCTCGACTCGCCGCGCCCCGTGACCGCCCTCCGGGACCACCAGGGGTGAGAGTCCGGGCGCTGCAACCGGTGGCCACGACGCTCCTGTCGTTGCCGCCGGCGCTCCGGTTTCTGCTCGGCGCCGCCGTCTGGATCGTCGTTCTCTTCGGCCTCATGCGGCTCTCCTGGGTACAGCAGAACCTGCTGCTGCCGTTCGCGGGCCTACAGCTCGACTTCGCGTGTGCGCTCACCGGTGCACCCAAAAACTCGGTCATCGTCAATGAGAGCTGTACCGGCTCGGACGCCCTGGCGCTGTGCCTCGGCGCGATCCTGGCCTTCCCCACGACCTGGCGCCGTCGCCTGGCTGGATGCGCTCTGGGATTCGTGGTCATCAGCCTCCTGAACACCGTCAGGATCGGCAGCCTCGCCCTGATCGTGGACCAGGTGGACCTGTTCCGGCTGCTCCACCTCTACGTCTGGCCGGCGGTCTTGATCCTGGCCGCAGCGGGCTACGTCGTGACCTGGATGCGGTGGGCGACTCGGGAGCCGCCTCCGGCGACGTCCGCATCCCGGCCGGCTCTCCACTACGAGCCGGCCGCCATCTGGCGCTTCCTCGGCCTCGCCACGATTCTCGTCGGTCTCTACTACGCGGCCCTGCCAGCGCTCCTGCGCAGCGACTGGATCCTGGCGGCGGCGCGGAGCTCGGCACGGGTCGCCGGTTGGCTCCTCAATGGGATCGGCGTCGAGGCACAGGTGTTCGACTCCCTGCTCAGAACCGAACAGGGTAGGTGGATCATCTCTGGCGAATGCGTCGCGACGCCGCTCTTCCCGGTCTATCTGGCCGGCGTGATCCTCTTCGCCGGTTCGGCACGGTCGCGACTGCTGGCACTGCTGGGTGCGGTCCCACTCTTCCTGGCGCTGGCCACCGCGCGGCTGCTCGTGGTGGCGCTCCCGCCCAGCCTGATCGGCTCGCCGTTCGTGGCGGTTCACGCCTTCTATCAGATCCTGGCCGCCCTGGTCGTGGTGGCGATCGCCGCCCACCTCGCCACCGACCCCGGCCGGACGGGCCGCGGGTGGCGGGCGGTCGGGGCGGTCGCGGTCGGTACGGCGCTGGCAGTGACGATACAGGCCGCCGCCCAATCCCGGCTCGAGGCCGGGCTCGGCTGGGCGGACCCCCAGGGCGCCCTGGTGCTCCTGCCCGCATTCCAGATCGGGTTCTTCGCTGCGCTGCTCTGGGCGGTCGGCTGGAGTCGCTTCACCGGACGGCGAGTGGCGCTCGCCTGCGCGACCCTGCTCGCTTCTCAGGTCGCGCTGGTCGCGGTTCTGGCCGCCGCCCGTCAGCTCTCGGTGGAGATCCACGTGGTAGTGATCCGGTGCGCCGCACTGGCCATACCCCGGCTGCTGGTCTGGGCCCTGTCGCGACTCTCGCCCCCGGAGTCGAACGAGCCGCAGCCCGTGCCCCAACCGTGACCGAGCGTCCGAGCGCTCCGAACCCGGAGGCCGCCGCCTACCGCGACTTCTGGACCGGCGTCGGCGACAGCTTCCCCGATCTCGGCGGCGCCTTCAGCACGACGATCTACCGAGAGGACGAGCGCCGCCTCTTTCGCGAGCACCTGGAGCCACTCGCGGGCGCCAGGATCCTCAAGACCGACCTCTGGGACGAGGCCAAGAACACTCGCATCCTGCGCTGGGCGGCGACGCGCGGCGCTCGCTGCGCCGGTATCGACATCTCAGAGCCGATCGCCAGGGCGGCGCGGATGGGCTTCGATGCCGCATCGCTGCACCTCTCCGGCGTGGTCGCCGACGTGCGCGCGATTCCCTACCGGGAGGGCAGCTTCGACGCCGTCTACTCGATGGGCACCGTCGAGCACTTCGACGATAGCGCCGTCGCCATACGCGAGATCTACCGGGTGCTGAAGCCGGGCGGGCGCGCGATCATCGGAGTCCCCAACCGGCTCGACCCGTTTCTGCGGCCGCTCCTGGCCTGGGTGCTCCAGCGCCTGGGTCTCTACGACTACGGCTACGAAAGGTCGTTCACGCGCACCGGCCTGCGCGAGCTCTGCCGCGGTGCGGGCTTCGAGGTACACGACGAGACCGGCATCCTGTTCATGCCCGGCTGGCTCCGGATGCTCGACCTGGCCTGCTGGGTCTGGCTCCGGCCGCTCGCCCGGCTTACGCGCCTGGCGCTCGAGCCCTTCGCCGCGCTCTCGCGGCGGTTCCCGGGGCTGAGGCGCCACGGCTATCTCATCGCGGCGGTCGCCGTCCGACCCGAGGTCCGCCCGACCGCCCGCGGATGACCGCCCAAGAGAGTAGTCGCGGCCTGTCGGGGCCCGCAGGAGTGACCTGCGCCGCCTGCATTCTGACCCTGATCCTGGCGGCTCCGGTGCTCGTCGCCCCGTCGTCGCGGCTGTTCGGCAACGAGATCGTGGGGCGGCACCACGATCCCTACACGGTCATCGTCCAGCTCGAGGGCTCGGCGCCACCTGGAATCTACGCGCAGCCGGCCACCGACTACCCGGGCCGGCTACTCGCCGCCCTCCTCGGCGACGGCGTCGCCGCCTACAACCTGCTGGTACTGGTCACGTTTCCGCTGACGGCGCTGTTCACGTTCCTGCTCGCGCGCCATCTGGGAGCGCGGCTGCCCGGAGCCTGGGTGGCGGCCTTCCTCTACGCCTTCGCACCCTTCCATCTCGCGCACGCCGCCTACCACCCGCACATCGCCCAGACCCAGTGGCTGCCCCTCTACCTACTGGTGCTCTGGCGATCCCTCGAACGGCCGAGCGTCGGCCGGCTGGCCCTCCTCGTCTCCACGGCGGCGGTCCTCGCCCTCTCCAACTTCTACGGCGCCCTGCTGGCGGCCGTCGTCACGCCCTGTGCGCTAGCGGCGTGGTGGCTATGGGCGCCTCGAGACCCCGGGCGCGGGCGCAACCTGGTCGTGAGCTCGGCGGCACTGCTGGCATCGGCAGGGGTGGGAGCAGCCTACCTGGCCGGGCGAGCGCCGGCGGTTCTGTCGCGGCCGGGGAGCCTCGCCTTCCCGCGCGAGGACCTCTTCCACTACTCCGCCCGCTGGTTCAGCTACCTGCTTCCGAGTGTCGAGCATCCGCTCCTCGGCGGCTGGGCGTCGGCGATCTGGGCCCAGGGTCGGCTCGCCGACGGCGTCGTGGAGCAGCAGCTGACCCTCGGATGGGCACCCCTCGCCCTGGCCGCGGCGGCACTCTGGCACTGGACGCGCTCGCGGCAGCGCGACTGGGCGGTACCGGCGCTGGCGGCGATCGCCCTGGTCTGCTTCCTCTTCTCACTCGGACCCGAGTGGCGGCTCGGCTCGTGGACACTGCCCCGCCCCACCGCCGCGCTCTACGCCCTGCTACCGATGTTTCGCGCCCACGCTCGCTTCGGCCTGATGGTGATCCTGGCCGTGGCGATCCTGGCCGGCCTGGGGACCGATCGACTGTTGGGAGCGGGCGGTCGCCGGCGCCGCCTCGCCGCCCTGCTGCTGGTGGTCGCAGCCGTCGAGCTGGCACCCGTACCGCCCTGGCGCTGGCGCCACGTCCTGCCGACCGCGGCCCACCGCTGGCTCCAGGAGCAACCGCCTGCCATCCGGGCGCTCGACTGCGTCCCGGCGTCGGATCCGATCCACGCTCGGCTGCCGCGACTCCTCGGGCGGCCGCTCGGACTGCTCCGCCCCAACGAGGACTGTGCCGCTCCCGACTTCCCGGGCCGGCTCGCCGCCGAGGACTTCGACCACGTGCTGGTGCGTCGGACCGGGCCGCTCGGCGCCTGGCTGTCGGATCGCGACCCGCCCGAGGGACTGAGGCAGGTGGAGCGTTTCGACGACTCCCTGGTGTTCGCGGTGGAGGCGCCTCCCGCCCCTCTGACCGTGCTCGTCGGCCCCGGCTTCCACTGGCGCGAGTTCAAAGGGGAGCAGACCTACCGATGGATGTCGGCGGAGGGCCAGCTGTGGCTCGAGAACCGCACCGGCGAGGGCCTCTGGGCGACTCTCGAGCTCGAGCTCACCGCCTTCGGCGACCCACGACGGATCGAGCTGGCACTGGCGAATCGGCCCGTCGGAGGGTTGGTCGTCGGTCCGGATCTCGTCGCTCACGCGGTCGGACCGCTGTGGCTGGCGAGCGGGCGCCAGGTCCTGCGTCTGCGCAGCTCGGAGCCGCCCACGGTCGCCGATGACCTGCTGGACAACGGCGACACTCGTCCACTGAGCATCGCCCTGTGGGACTGGGGCTTGCGAGCGGCCTCGGAGTGACCACGCCGCGACCGGTGTCAAGGGCCTACGGCGCAGCGCGGATGGCTCGATTCTCGGTATACACTCGTTCGAGCTTGCACCCGCGTCCCGATCGTCAGTCCTCAAGGCGCCTCGCCGAGCGTGCCTGGGGAGAGAGAGGAGTGGCCCCTTGAAGAACTTCCGTCGGTTTGCTCTGACAATCCTGGTCGGTCCCGTGCTCGCCGCTGGCACCCTGCTCGCCGACGTCCGGGCCCACTCGTTCGACGTCGTCGCCGGCAGCGAGACGGTCTGCACCGACGGCGCCATCTACGACGGCCAGACCACCGCCGCCTCCTCCGTCGGCATCCCGATGACCGCCGAGGTCTGGGACGCGACCGGCACGACCCTGCTCGGCACCGGCAACACCAACACCTTCACGGCGGTGAACGAGACGTTCACCTTCACCGTCCCTGCCGCGCTCACCGTCGGCGCCACCGTCGTGCTCTCGGTCACCAACACCCCCGGCACGCCGCCTATCGGAGGCACGGAGGGCGACGCGATCACCGCGACCGTGGCCGACTGCACCCTGCCGATGGCTCCGGCGACGCCCGCCTGGGCCCTCGCGCTGCTCCTCGGACTGCTGTTGGCGGCCGGTAGTTGGATACTGGGAAAAGCGCCTGGCGCCTCCGCTAGCAGCGGTCGGCGGCGCCTGATCTCGCTTCTGCTGCCCCTGGTCCTCGTCACCGGGACCGTCGCCAAAGCCCAGACCATCGTGATCGTCAAAGAGACGGTGCCGGGGTTCCAGGCACAGGACTTCAGCTTCAGCGGTGACCTGGGCGATTTCGATCTGGATACCGACAGCGACGAAACGCTGCCGAGCTCCGAGACCTTCACGCCCCTCACGCCTGGCACTTATGTTGTGACCGAGGCCCCGGTCGAGGGCTGGCTGTTGACCGCTCTGGGCTGCGCGGATCCCACGGAGAACTCGCTCACAGACGTCGGTGCCGGCACCGCCACCATCGTCCTCGACGGCACCGAGACGGTGACCTGCACGTTCCAGAACTCACAGGGCGGCAAGCTGATCGTCGACAAGCAGACCCAGCCGGTCGGCGACCCGACAGTGTTCGACTTCGACCTCGATGAAGCCCAGTTGGAGTTCAGCGTCCAATCGCCGCCGATCGCCTTCAGCCTCTCCGACCAGGATCCGCCCTTCGAGGTCTTTCTTCTGCCCGGGGTCTACGACGTGGCCGAGGCCGTGCCGATGGACTGGATGCTGGAGTCCGCCGACTGCACCCAGGGCTCTGCCGACAACATCGATCTCTCCGCCGGCGAGGAGATCACCTGCACCTTCGTCAACACGACGACCGCACAGTCCGGCGTCCTCTTCTCGAAAGCGTTCGTACCCGACACCATCGGTCCGGGCAGCACCACCGCCCTGACCTTCCTCATCGACAACTCCACCAACGCGGCCCCGGCCGATCTTCTGACCTTCACCGACACGCTGCCGGCCGACCTGACGATCGCCGACCCGGCGAGCGCGGTCACCGACTGCGGCGGCAGCGCGATCCTCGACGCGCCCGCTGGCGGCTCGACGATCGGCCTGACGTTCGGGCGGGTCGGCGCCTTCGAGACCTGTACAGTCAGCGTAAACGTCGCCTCCTCGACCCCTGGGGAAGGACCGTTCACCAACGTCTCCGGCGACCTCACCTCGAGCACCGGCAACAGCGGTCCGGCGACGGACGACTTGACCGTCGAGGGAGGGCGGCCGGGCTTCAGCAAGGAGTTCGTGCCGAGCTCGATCCCGCTTCTGGGAACCAGCCGGCTGATCTTCACGGTCGACAACACCGCGAACGCCGGCCCCGCTTTCGGCTTGCTGTTCGAAGACCTGCTGCCCGCCGGCCTCGAGATCGCCTCACCGGCGAACACCTTCACCGACTGCCCGGGGGGCGTGGTGAGCGTTATCTCGTCGCAGGAGGGTGGGGGCGACCCGGTCGCCAACGGAATCTCGTTCACGGCCATATCTCCGACTCCTCTCGCGGCCGGCTCGAGCTGCACGGTAGCGGTCGATGTGACCGCCACCCTCAACGGCACTTTCTTCAACACCTCGAGCGACCTCTTGAGCGAGGCCGCCTTCACCAACGACCCCATGAGGTCGAGCGGCTTCGCCACCGCCTCCCTCGACGTCCCGGTGGAGTTCCTGGTCAAGTCGTTCCTCGACGATCCGGTGGCGCCTGGCGGCACCGTAGACCTGCGCTTCATCGTCACCAACCTGGATCGCGACTTCCCGGCGACCTCGATCGCCTTCACCGACGACCTGGACCCGCTCGGCTCGCTCACCGGCCTGGCGCCGGGCGGCCCGCTGCCGTCGGAGCCGTGCGGCGTGGGTTCGTCGCTGGCGTTCGTGGCCGGTACGGGCGAGCTGAGTCTCACCGGCGGCAGCCTGGGACCGGGCGACTCCTGCCAGTTCGACGTCGAGCTGCTGGTGCCCGCGGGGGCCAGCGCGGGCACCTTCACCAACACCACCGGCGCGATCACCGCGACGATCGACGGCGAGGGTGTGGTCGGCAACATGGCGACCGACCAACTGGTGGTCGACCTGGTCCCGACCGTCACGAAGGAGTTCACCGACGATCCGGCCCCCGCCGGCGGCACGGTGACGCTCGAGTTCACCCTCACCAACACCAGCTCGCTCACGGCGACCAGCGACATCGCGTTCGACGACGACCTCGAGACCGCATTGCCTGGACTCGCCGCCAACAGCCTGGTGGCCGGCAACAACGACGATCCGATCTTCGACGTCTGCGGCGACGGCTCGAGAATCACCGTCTTCAATCCCCCGGACATCATCATCGGGATGATCGTCATCATCACGCCACCGGATCCGACGATCCTGGTCTTCGACGGCGGCTCCCTGGCGCCGGCCGCGATGCCCGGAGACTCGTGCACCTTCGAGGTCGAGCTCGACATTCCCGCGGGCACGCCCGCCGGGGTCTACACCAACACCACCGGCGACGTCACCGGGCTCCTGGACTTCTTCGAGGCCCCCTTTACCGCACCCGGGGTCAGCGGCGACCTCGAGATCCTCGGCGCACCGACCCTGCGCAAGGAGTTCATCGACGACCCGGCGGCGCCCAGCGGTACGACGACCCTCCAGTTCACGCTCAGCCACGACGAGGCGGCCCCCGGCGACGCCACCGCGATCGCCTTCACCGACGATCTGGCGGCACTCGATCCGGCGATCGCCGGCCTCGCCGCGGTCGGGCTGCCGCTCACCGAGGCGTGCGATCCGGACGGCCCGGGTGGCGATCCCGGCACCGGTACCCTGTCGGGCACCAGCCTGCTCGACTTCTCGGGCGGCGTGCTGGCGCCTGGAGAGGAGTGCACCTTCTCGGTCACGCTGTCGGTACCGACGGCCGCCGGGCCCGGAGCGCACACCAACACGACGTCGGCGGTCACCGCGACGGTCGACGGAGTGGCCGGAGTGAGCGGCAACCCGGCCGAGGACGATCTCAGGATCGACGGCCTGGAGCTGACCAAGGCGTTCCTCGACGACCCGGTGATCCCCGGCGAGCTGGTCACGCTCGAGTTCGTGATCGAGAACGTCCACCCGACCCTGACCGCGACGGCGATCACCATCCGCGACGACATGGCGACCATCCTCGGTGGCTCGCCCGACATCACCGCTCTCGACGGATCGACCGTCACGGACGTCTGCGGTCCGGGCAACGGCACCGTCGAATGGTCTGCCGGGGATACCTTCATGCTCTTCTCGGGCGGCACCCTGGCGCCGGGAGAGATGTGCACCTTCAGCGTGCTGCTCGACGTGCCGTTCGGGGCGGCGTCGGGAACCTACGTCAACACCACGGGCGACGAGGGTGTCCCGGGCTTCGAGGCCGACATGCCGACGCCGATCGCGTTCGACGAGGCGACCGACGTCCTGGTGGTCGACAATGTCTTCCTCCTGTTCACCAAGGAGTTCACCGACGACCCGGTGCCGCCTGGCGGCACGGCCACCCTGGTGTTCACGATCACCAACCTGGATCCGGACGACCCGATCGAGGGCATCGCGTTCACCGACGACCTCGAGGGAGCGCTCGAGGGCCTCGAGGCGACCGGCGCCCCGACCAACACCTGCGGCGGCATGGCCGCGGGCTTCCCGACCGGGCTCTTCGACTACGCGGGCGGCTCCCTGGCAGGTGGTGCGAGCTGCACCATCGAGCTCACTCTCAGCGTGCCCTCCCTGCCGGTCGGCACCCAAGCGTTCAACCAGACGAGCCAGATCACCGGCGTTCTCTTCGGCGAGGGTCCGACCGTGGTCGGCGACCCGGCCACCGACACGCTCCGTCTCGGCTTCCTGACCCTGGAAAAAGCGTTCGACGGCCCGGTCCAGGCCGGCGACAGCGTCGACCTGACCTTCACGCTCACCAACCTCGGTACCACCGCGGCGGACATGCTCGGGTTCACCGATGATCTCGAGTCGGTGGTCCCGGGCCTGGTCGCGAGCGGGCTGCCGTTCGCGGCGTGCGGTGGCACCGTGACCACCTTCGATGGCGGCAGCACCATCGTCTTCGTCGATGGCAGCCTGGCGGCGGCCGGGTCGGCGGGCGACTCGTGCATGTTCACGGTCAGCCTCGACGTGCCGAGCGAAGCCTCGTTCGGGACCTTCACCAACACCACCAGCGCGCTCGCCCAGGGGGGCCTCGACGTCGGCGACCCGGCCGAGGACGATCTCGTCATCGAGCCGCCGATCGACTTCTCGAAGGTCTTCTGGCCGGACACCATCGGCCCGGGCAGCACCACCCAGCTCGAGTTCACGATCGCCAACCTCGATTCGGGCGCCCTCGCGGAGCAGGTGACGTTCACCGACGTTCTGCCCCCGGGCGTCGTCATCGCGACCCCCTCGAGCGCCTTCACCGACTGCACCGACGGCGTCCTCTCCGCCCCCGACGGCGGTACGACGATCAGCCTCACCGGAGCGCGGTTGGGTCTTGGCGCCACCTGCACGGTCACGGTCAACGTCACCGCAGCGGCGCCGGGCGAGTACGACAACGTCTCCGACGAGCTGACCTCGACCGCCGGCAGCGGCGGCTTCGCCGAGGCGACCCTGATCGTCGACGCCGACCTGCCGGGCTTCTCGAAGAGCTTCTCGCCCGCGACGATCCCGCCGGGCGGCACCAGCACGCTCACCTTCCTCGTCGACCTGTCGGCCGCCGGACGAGGTTCGGACGTCGGCAATCTGGACTTCACCGATATCCTCCCCGCCGGCCTGATCATCGCGACGCCGTCGAACGCGGCGACCGACTGCGAGAGCACATCCGGTCCGGCCTTTCTGCTGGCGGATCCGGGAACCGGTGTCATCACCCTCAGCGCTGTCGGCTTCCTGCCCAGCTCCCCGGTCCTCGCCGCGGGCGAGACCTGCACGGTCACCGTCGACGTCACCGCGGCGGGCGACGACCTCTACGAGAACGTCAGCAGCGAGCTGACCACCCAGCCCATCTTCGCGGGCTCGGTCGGTTTCGCCACCGCCGAGCTCGACGTGCGCGTGGGCTTCCTGGTCAAGTCGTTCACCGACGACCCGGTACCTCCGGGTAGCGCCGTGACTCTCGAGTTCACCATCAACAACCCGAGCCGCGACTTCGAGGCGACCGACATCGAGTTCACCGACGATCTCGACGCAGTCCTTCCGGGTACCCCGGACCTGACCGTTTCGGGCGCGCTGCCGACCGACCCGTGCGGTGCCGGCTCGACCCTGACCGTCGAGCCGGTCAACGTGCTGACCCTGGCGGGTGGCAACCTGCCAGCCGCAGGCTCCTGCACCTTCAGCGTCACGCTGACGGTGCCGGTCGGCGCCGCGACCGGTATCCACACCAACACCACCAGCTCGATCAGCGCGACGATCGACGGTGCAACCGAGACCGGCGACCCCGCGAGCGACGATCTGCGGGTGATCGCCTTCCCGATCCTGGTCAAGGAATTCCTCGACGCCGCGACCCTCGACCCCGACCCGGTGGTCGGCGCCGGCGACGACGTCGTGATCCGATTCACCATCACCAACACCAGCACCACCTCGGCGGCGACCGACGTCGAGTTCTTCGACGAGCTCACGGCCTTCCTGCCGTTCCCGATCACCGCCGTGCTGCCGGGGGCCGATCCGTGCGGTGCAGGCTCATCGGTCACGCTCGATTCCTGCGGTGCCGATTGCCAGGGCCTGTCCCTGAACGACGGCCTGCTGTCCGCGGCCGGCATGGCGGGCGACTCGTGCAGCTTCGACGTCACCCTGACGCTTCCCACCGGCCTCGGGACCGGCACCTACGTCAACACCACCGACGAGATCACCGCGATGGTCGACGGCGCGCCGGTCACCGGCCTACCGGCCACCGACACCTTCGACCTGGTCGCCGCGCCGAGGCTGACCAAGGAGTTCACCACCGATCCGGTCCAGCCGGGCGGCATGGTGACGCTCGAGTTCACCCTCGAGCACGACCCGAGCGCCCCCGGCGACGCCGTCGACGTCGAGTTCACCGACGATCTGGCGGCGGCACTGGCGGGCCTCGCCGCGGCCGCTGGCCAGCTGCCGCTGGCCGACGTCTGCGGACCGGGCAACGGCGACCTGGTCGGCACGGCGGGCGACACCCTGCTCACCTTCTCGGGTGCCACCCTGGCGCCGGGTGAGATCTGCACCTTCAGCGTCGACCTGCTCGTCCCGGTGGACGCGCCCGCTGGCATCCACACCAACACCACCTCGAACGTGGTGGCCACCGTGCTCGGCGTCGAGACCACCGAGCTGCCGGCGGAAGACGATCTGACCGTCGGCGGCCTGATCCTCACCAAGAGCTTCGTCGACGACCCGGTGATCGCCGGCGGCACGGTCATGCTCGAGTTCACACTCACCAACCTGAGCCCGGATCCGATCTCGGACATCTTCTTCGAAGACCTGCTCGATCCGGACGTGCTCGAAGGCTTGACGGTGGTCACGCCGATGCCGCTGGTCGACCCGTGCGGTACCGGATCGCTGCTCGAGATCTTCAGCGCCCCCGAGATCCCCTTCCCGCCGACCCCGGCGATCGACGAGGCGCTCCGGTTCAGCGGCGGCAGCCTGGACGCGCCGACCGGCATGGAAGGCGACGACTCGTGCACCTTCTCGGTCGAGCTGATGGTCCCGGCCGCGACCCCGTCGGGCAACTACGTCAATCGGACCCGCGACCTCGAGGGGGTGATCGACTCGACCACCCTGCCGTTCCCGAACGCCCAGGACGACCTGGTCGTGGCCACCGGACAGCTGCTGCTGACCAAGGAGTTCATCGACGACCCGGTGATCCCGGGCGGCCAGGTCACCCTCGAGTTCACGATCGCCACCCTGGGTGCGTTCGACGAGGCGAGCGACCTCGCTTTCAGCGACGACCTCGACGCCGCGCTCGCCGGTCTGGAAGGCGTTCCGCCCTACGACACCGGCTCCTGCGGCGGCACTCTCACCGGAACCAGTCTGCTCGACTTCTCGGGCGGCAGCCTGACCGGCGGCGAGTGCTCTTTCACCCTCACCGTCCAGGTTCCGGCGCCACTGCCGATCGGCACCACGGCCGTCAACACGACCTCGTCACTGACCGGAACGATCGAAGGGCTGGCGGTGACCGGAGAGCCGGCCAGCGACGAGCTCCTGATCAACTCGTTCGAGTTCACCAAGGAGTTCGACGGTCCGTCGAGCCCCGGCGGCACCCCGATTCTGACCTTCACGATCGTCAACCTGTCGCCAACGGCATCGGTGACCGATCTCTCGTTCGCCGACGACCTGAACCTGATCGGCTTCCCGGGCCTCGAGGCGATCGGTCTGCCGGCCGAGCCGTGCGGCATCGGCTCGTCGATCAGCGGCACCTCGGTGCTGATCATGACCGGCGGCAACCTGCTGCCGGGCGGATCGTGCACCTTCTCGGTCGATCTCCTGGTGCCGTTGGGCATTCCCGGTGGTGACTATCTCAATGAGACCGGAGACCTCGAGATCCTCGGCGTCCCGGTGGCTCTGCCGGCGACGGCGATCCTGGAGATCAACTCACCGCCACTGTTCGTCAAGTCCTTCGAGCCGGACATGATCGTCGAGGGCGTGCCCACCAGGCTGATCTTCACCATCGACAACGGTGTCAACGACATTCCGGCCACCGACCTCGCCTTCACCGACGTCTTGCCGGCGCCACTCTTCGTAGCGCCTGATCCCGCGGTCTTCAACGACTGCGGCGGCACGGTCAGTGCGCCGGCCGGAGGCACGACGATCGACCTGAGCGGCGGCTCGGTCGAGCTGGGTGAGGCCTGCACGGTGGCGGTGAATGTCGTTGCCCTCTCGGTCGGTACGTTCGTCAATGTCTCGGGCGACCTGACCTCGTCCTCCGGCAACAGCGGCCAGGCGACCGATACGCTGGTGATCGGCGTCTGTATGGCCGCCGACGGCATCGACCTGATCCTCGGACCCGGCGTGGTACTCGTGCCCGAGTTCTACGAGGCGTGCAACACCATCGAGCTCCAGCAGCACTACCTGGTGTTGGGGCCGAACGGCGAGCTGGTGCTGCGGGCGGGCGTCGCGGTCATTCTCCACAACGGCGTCGAGTTCGGCCCCGACAGCTTCGTCGACATCGGCCTCGATCCGTCGCTGACCGTGCCGTAGGCCGTCGAACGTCCGATCGCCAGCGCCGGTCAGCCCACCAGCCGGCGGAGCAGCCGCGCGTGCGGACGCCGCTCGTCGAAACGCGTGAGGCCGACGTCCCGGGCGATCGCCCGGGCCTCGGCGAGCTCGGACGACCGGAGCCGGCGATCGATCTCCGGATAGCGGTCCGGGCCGACCCGCCCGGCGGGCGCGTACTGGTCCATCAGGTTGACATAGCTGTCCCGCCCGAGCTCGGTCGCGATCCACTCCAGGATGGCGCGGGTCTCGTCCAGACCGCCTGGCATCACCAGATGGCGGATGAGCACGCCCCGCCGGGCGAGCCCGTCGGGGTCGAGCCTGAGCGGGCCGACCTGGCGGTGCATCTCCAGGAGTGCCGCCCGGGCGGTCTCGGGGTAGTTCTCGGCGACCAGGTACTTGCGACTCGCCGCCGCCGTCCAGTACTTGAAGTCAGGCATGTAGACGTCGACGACGCCGTCCATGAGCGCCAGGCTGTCGAGCGAGTCGTAAGCGCTCGTGTTGTAGACGATCGGCAGGCGAAGTCCGCGCGCGGCGGCGAGGGCGACGGCTTCCAGCACCTGCGGCGCGACGTGCTCCGGGGTGACGAAGTTGATGTTGTGGCACCCCCTGGCCTGGAGCTCGAGCATCATGCCGGCGAGCTCCTCCGGGGTATAGCCGCGCTCGGCGCGCGCCTTGGTCGCCTGGCTGATGTCGTAGTTCTGGCAGAAGACACAGCGCAGATTGCAGTGCGAGAAGAAGATCGTGCCCGATCCTCTCCAGCCCCGTAGGCAGTCTTCCTCGCCGAAGTGGGGAAAGCAGCTGGAGACCACCGCGTGGCGGCCGGTCTTGCAGACGCCGATCTCGTCCTCGAGCCGGTCGACGTCGCAGTCGCGCGGACAGACCCGGCAGCGCTCGAGATGCGTGAGACCGAGCCGCGCCCGGGCCGCCAGCTCATCAGGCGGAAGATCGAGGTAGGCGGGTCGATCGGAACGAGCCACCGCGCCACGACAGTAGCAGGGTACGCTTCCGCCCGCCCTCGTCAGTCGGCGAGCGCCTCGTACGTCAGCCGCCGGAACTCCTCTCGAATCGGATAGGCGTCCGAGGGCATCAGCTGCGTGAACTGGAGACCGACAAGGCCGCGCCGCCGGTCGACGAAGAAGTGCGTGCTGGCCGCGCCGCCCCAGAAGAAGGCGCCGGTCGATCCGGCGACACCGTTGGCGTCGCCGTCGCGCACCACCGCTCCGGTGAGGCCGAAGCCGAGCCCGCGGGCGGTGCTGCCCAGCCAGCTCGACGTCAGCGGATGCTCGCCATAGCTCGGACCGAGAGCGTCCCCCATCATCAGATCGACCGATCGTGCCGAGAGGATCCGAACGCCGTCGAGCTCGCCGCCTTTCGCCAGCATCCAAGCGAAACGAGCGTAGTCGGCGGCGGTCGAGATCAGGCCGTGACCGCCGAACGGGACTGGCCGCTCGGCGCGAAACGCGCTCCCATCGGGCGCTTCGGTCCGGCGCAGGCCGCCACTCTCTGTGCGGGCGTAGAGCGCGGCAAGGCGGGACACCTTCGCCGCCGGCAGCCGGAAACCAGTGTCGACCATCCCCAGTGGCTCGAAGATCTCCTCCGCCAGGTAGTCTGCGAACGAGCGGCCAGAGACGACCTCCACCAACCGCCCTAGAACGTCCATGCCAACGCCGTATTCCCAGCGCGTGCCGGGCTGGGATGCGAGCGGAAGTCGTGCGAGCTTGCGCACGAAGGCGGCCAGATCCGGGACTGAATAAAGGTCAGCCGCCGCGTAGATCGCCGGTACTCCGCCGAGCGTCTCGTCGTCGTAGGTGAAGCCCGAGGTGTGGGTCAGCAGGTGCTCGATCGTCATCGGCCGGGCAGGCTCGGTCTCGGGCGCGTCGGCCGGGCCACCGACCCAGGCCCTCATCTCGCGCAGCTCGGGTAGGTAGTCGGCGACCGGGTCAGCGAGTCGCAGCTCGCCCCGCTCGATCAGCTGCAGAATCGCCACTCCCGTGATTGGCTTGGTCATCGAGTGGATCCGGAAGATGGTATCGGGCTCGAGCGGCGCGCCGCTTTCGACGTCGCGAAACCCTACGCGGTAGGAATGCGCGATCCTGCCGTGGCGCACGATCACCGTCATGACGCCCGGCATCGCTCCCCGCTCGACATAGCCGCGGCCCATCGCCTCGATGCGCGCGAGGCGCTCCGGCACGAAGCCGGCCTCGACGGGCGTGACCTCCGGAAGCCCCCGACATTGTCCGCTCTGGGCCGCCGCCAGGCATACGCCGAGCGCGAGCAGGACTCTCCGACTCAGCGACTTCCTCCGCCACCTCTAGAGTGCTTGGAGAAGAACTCCCAGATGATCTGGTTGCCGGCGTCGATCCCTTCGGCCTGAGGCCAGTCGTGCTCGCCGTCCCAGTCGCAGTGGACGACCTCGGCGCCCGTCGCGCAGTCAGGATGCTGGTAGCAGTCGATACCGAGCAGACCGTCCGCGGAAGTCGGGTAGGGCGTCGTGGCGGGCTTGCAGTTTTGGGCCTCCGGACTCGCCCATCTGCTCATGACGTCGGCGGCGCTCGTGTAGTAGTACCCGTCCGAGCTGACCACCCCTTTCTGGGACACATAGTCATCGCGTCTACCGTTGACGTTCATCATCGAGAGCGGCGTCGACGGACCGGGCGCACAGTTGAAGCCCCGGGCCAACGTCCCTCCGACCGGGGCGATCGCGGCGAAGCGCTCCGGCATCGCGCAGCCCAGGCGGTGGACGAACATGCCGCCGTTGCTCATGCCGGTCGCGTAGACCCGATCGAGGTCGACACATACGGTCTGCTCGAGCGTGTCGAGGAGTTGCTCGACGAAGGCGAGATCATCGTGACAGGTCGCCCAGGTGCAGGGCGTCGGGTCGCCGCACTCTGGGGGGTGCGGGTATTCGAAGGCGTCCTCCGAACAGATCGGCCCCTCGGGACCGCTCGACCGGCTGCCGGCGAGGTCGTTCCACGAGGTGACGCTGTCGCCATCCTCGGTCAGGAACGCGGTCCCCTGCGGGTAGACGACTGCATACCCGTGCGCGTCGGCGTGACGGCTCAGGCCGGTGTACTCCTCCTCGCTCTCCGCCGTGCCGGTGTAGCCATGGAAGTCGAGCATCAGGCTGAGGGGGCGAGCCGAGTCGTAGGCGGGCGGCAGGTGGAGGACGTACCGGCGCTCGAGCTCACCCACCGTGAGGCTCAGGGCTCCGCTCTCTCCGGGCGCCACCGGCGGTGCCAGGCCACACCCGGCGCTGCGCGCGAGCGCGACCTCGCCGGTCGCCTCTTCGGGCTCGGCGCCACACGCCAGCGTCCCCAGAGCCGCCACCAGCACCATCGAAACCGCCCCCCTCAAAGTTCTCTTCATGCCCACAACTCCTTTGGGTATCTCCCCTGTTCGACCAGCTCGGAGAGAATGTTCGCTACCCGGGCCTCGTCCTCCCGGAACGTGATCCCGCACCACCGCCCGCCTCCTCGCAGGACCTCGACCCGCGCGTGCTCCTCGCGTACCAGGTACTGGACCACGTCGGGTAGGAGGAACTCGGCCTCCTCGTCCCCTCCCGAAATCGCCAGGAAGGCCTCGAACTGGCGGCGGAGCTCGGCGAAGAGCTCGCGGGTGAAGCCCCAGATATTCATCGATACCAGCTCGTCCCCATCGAGCCGCTCGACCTCCTCACCGTCGCCGTAGACGATGCCGCCGTTACGACGCCAGACCTTCTTGATCTCGATGATCTCGCAGAGCAGGCCGGCTTCGTCGAGCCGGCAGAGGGCTCGGGAGACCGGGCCCGCCTCGGTCAAGGTCTGCGCAACCCGGTAGCCGACCATGGCCAGAGCGGGACCGGGCCGCTCTGCCGGCTCGCTCAAGAACCCGGCTAGCGCGGCGAAGGACTCGGCCCCGTAGAAGTCGTCGGCGTTGACTACCGCGAAGGCGTCGTCGACCTCCGACTCCGCTGCCAGAACCGCGTGCCCGGTCCCCCAAGGCCGCGTTCGGCCCGAGGGCGGTGAGACACCGGCCGGTAGCACGTCCAGGGTCTGGTGCGCGAACCGGATCGGCATGTGTCGCCTCATGCGGGCCAACTGGCTGCGAAAGAGCTCCTCGTGCTCCGGGCGCACGACCAGCACGACCCTCGAGAATCCGGCGCGGCAGGCGTCGTAGGCCGAATACTCGAGAAGCGTCTCGCCGCTCGGCCCGATCGGAGCGAGCTGCTTCAGACCTCCGTAGCGGCTGCCAGCTCCGGCGGCGAGGACGAGGAGAGTCGGACTCACGGTCGGATCGGGCGCAGCGTGAATGTGTAACGGTAGGGCTTCGGGTCGAGCGTGTACTTGGCGTGCGGCCGGGCTCCCCAGCTGTCATCACCCCCGACGCCGGTCTGCTTGTGGTCGACGTTCAGGGTGACGAAGTCGCGCCGCTCCATCTCGTGCCGGTGCTTCGCTTGCTCGATGTCTTCGGTCGTGTAGCGGAGTGCGGTGACGCTGAGAGGTTGAGAGCCGACGGCCTGCAGGCCGACGCCGTCGTCCCTGGTGAGGGAGAACCAGCGTACGTCGGTCCGGTTGCCGGTCTCCTGCGGCTCCGAGTACTCGAAGTACAGATCATCTACGGTGGTCGCGTAGACCCCTACCGGCGCGCCCGCCTTGCGGTCCCAGTACGTCTCGTGGGGACCGCGTCCATACCAGATCACGCTCTCGAGGGCGTCCGGAAGGGTCATCTGCATGCCGAAGCGCGGCAGCTCCGGCAGCTCGGTGTCACCGGGCTCGAAGCTGCTGACGACCTCGATCGCACCATCACCGAACACGGTGTAGGCGACGTCGAGAGTCGATTCGACGTCGGGTAGCGCGCCCTCGACCAGTACCGAGTAGATGCCCGGGCCGATTCGGGTCAGGGTGACATTGCGGATCTCCCAGTTCCCACTCGCGGCCTTCCAGGCCGCGCACCTCTCCGGCATGCCGTTCCCCTTGTCGTTGTCGGTCGGCGCGCGCCAGAAGTGGGGGCGGGGGCCGGTTCGGATCAACTCGACGTCCGCGTACCGGAAAGAGTCGATCGTGCCCGAGGACTTGCTGATGCGCACAGAGAAGTCGTCGCCGGTGATCGTGATCGTTCCGGCACCTTCCTCGGCGCGCAGCTCCGGCAGATCGCCGGAATCGGGCTCAGGCGCCGGGACCGTCCAGGGTAGCTCGAACTGCTCCCAGGCGACTTCGTGGCCGGCCTCGGCCCAGGCCGTGGCTTCGGTCAGCCTGAAGCTGATGTCGAGCCGATACTCGACGCCCGGCTCGACGGCGATCTCCGGATAGGGGACCACGACCCTTCTGGTCTCCCCCGGCTCGATGTCTGGTCGAGCCAGCTCGCCGCTGGCCAGCGGACGGCCGTCGGCCGTGATCTCCCAGCTCCCGGTCAGGAAGCCCAGGGAGACGAAGTCATAGAGATTGCGGATCTCGATCTCTCCCTGCTCCAGATCGATCGGCGACACCCGCACGTACTGGTAGACCTTCTTGACCTCGTAGAGCGCCGGATGGGGGGTCCGATCGGGTGAGACCAGCCCGTTCATCAGGAAGTTGTCGTCGTTGTACACCCCGGGCGGCTCGAAGTCACCGCCATACGCGAAGTAGGTCTCCCCCGGCCGGCCCGGGACCGACTTGACCAGCCCCTGATCGACCCAGTCCCAGACAAAACCGCCTTGCAGCTGCCGATGGTCGTAGATCGCGTCCCAGTAGTCCTTGAAGTTGCCGTTGCTGTTGCCCATCGCGTGCGAGTACTCGCACAGGATGAGCGGCCGGTCGGAGTGGGTCTCCGCGTAGTCGACGATCTCCTCGATCCTGGCGTACATCGGCGCGTAGATGTCGGTGTGGCTGCGCAGCTCCGCACGCTCGTAGTGCACCGGCCGCGACGGGTCACGTTCGTGGATCCAGGCGCTGGTCGCCTCGAAATTGACTCCGTCGCCCCCTTCGTTGCCGAGCGACCAGATGATGATCGAGGGGTGGTTCTTGTCGCGCTCGACCATGCTGACGGTCCGATCCATGTGCGCCAGCTCCCACTCCGGCTTGTTGCCGAGCGTCTTGTCCCAGTCGTAGCCGATACCGTGCGATTCGATGTTCGCCTCGTCGATGACGTACAGGCCGTACCGGTCCGTGAGCTCGTACCACTCGGGCGTATCGGGATAGTGGGATGTGCGCACGGCGTTCAGATTGAACCGTTTCATCAGCAGGATGTCCTGGATCATCGACTCGGTGCTGACGTAGTGCCCGGTGACCGGATCGTGCTCGTGCCGGTTGGCGCCCTTGATCAGGATCGGCACGCCGTTGACGAGTAACTGGCCATCCTTCATCTCGACCCTGCGAAATCCGACCTTCGCCGTCACCACCTCGATGACCGCCCCGTCGGCGGCCTCGAGGCTCAGCAGCAGGGTGTAGAGGTTCGGCTCCTCCGCCGACCATCGCAGCGGGCTCTCCACCTCGGCCTCGAGGGTCACCACCCGCTCGTCGCCGGCGGCGAGTCGCGCTTCGGCCGTCAGCCGCTGGACGACCGGTGCGCCGTCGACGTCGAGGAGTCGTGCGGCTACCGTCACTCCTTCTTCCTGGTCTCCGAAGCTCCTCAGCCAGACGGTCAGCTCGAGGCGGCCGTCGCGGTACGCGTCGTCAAGATCGGCCTTCACCTCGAAGTCCCGGATATCGAGATCCGCCACCGAATAGAGGAAGACGTCGCGGAAGATACCGCTCATCCGCCAGAAGTCCTGGCACTCGAGATACGAGCCGTCGCTGTAGCGGTAGACCTCGACGGCGACCGTGTTCGTGCCGTCTCTCAGGTACGGTGTGATGTCGAACTCCGCCGGCGTCCGGCTCCCCTGGCTGTATCCGATCTCGTGGCCGTTGATCCAGAGGTAGAACGCGGAATCGACGCCCGCAAAGTGGATCAGAACCTGCCGTCCGTCCCACTCCTCGGGGAGCGTGAACTCGCGGCGGTAGGAGCCGACCGGATTGAAGTCGCGCGGCACGCGAGGCGGATCGGGCTCGCCCCACGCGTAACGGATGTTGGTGTAGATCGGATAGCCGTACCCGTGCAGTTGCCAGTTGGAGGGGACCGGGATCTCGTCCCACCCACTGACATCGAACTCCGGCCGATGGAACTCTGTCGGTCGCCCGGCGGGGTTGGGTGACCAGTGGAACCTCCACCGGCCGTTGAGCGATCGGTACCAGGGCGAGGCGGACCACTCCCCGCTCAGAGCGGTGGTGGCATCCGGAAACGGCATCAGGGTGGCGTGGGGCGCCTCCTTGTTCCGTCCGACGACCGAAGGGTCCTCCCAGTCGGGTGCCGGCTCCTTGGACGCCAACCCGCCGCTCGCGCTCGATACGAGGGTCGAGAGCAGCAACGCGATCAAGGGGGTCCATCCGAAACGAGCCATGAATCCTCCTACCAGAACAAGATGTAGAGACCGATCGTCACCGCGATCACCAGGCTGCCGAGCAGGTACTGCCGCGGATGAGGTGTCACGTCGAGCCGGGAGACCGGCATCTCCTTCGGTTTCGCCAGTGGCCGCGCCCAGGTGACCACGGCCATGAAGCCGGCCAGGATGACGAAGACCAGACCCATGTGATGCAGGAACGACCAGGAGTTGAAGGAGTAGACGGCTCCCCAGACGCCATCGGGCCGCCCCCCAGTCGCGTCCATGATCCACTTCGGAGCCCGGCAGAGAGCGTAGAGCGGCAGACCGAGCCACATCGCACCCTTCGCGGCGATCGCCGGCGCCCGCTTGACAACCAGGCCGACCAGGAAGGCGGCAACGATGCCCGGAGAGATGAACCCCCAGATCTCCTGGATGTAGTTGAAGACCCCTTCGAAGCCCGAGATCACCGGCGCCCAGAGACAGGCGACGACCACGATCACACCGGTGGCGATCCGGCCGACCCGGACCTCGGCCTCGGCCCCCACCTGGCGATTCAGGAAACGCTTGTAGAGATCGATCGTGAAGATGGTCGAGGCCGAGTTGATCCCCGAGTTGAACGAGCTCATCACCGCTCCACAGAGCGCCGCGAACATGACGCCGCGCAGGTAGGGTGGTAGCAGCTGATTCATCATGTGCGGGTAGGCCATGTCGCCGTTCGGGATGTTGTCGCCGTAGAGCTGGAAGGCCATGATGCCGGGCATGACGATGATGAAGGGGATCAGGAGCTTGAGGCCGGCGGCGAAGAAGACGCCCTTCTGACCCTCGGCGAGGCTCCGGGCGCCCAGGGTGCGCTGGGTGATGAACTGGTTGAGACCCCAGTAGAAGATGTTGGGGATCCAGAGGCCGCCGACGAAGACCGCCAGCCACGGCACGTCCGGATCGTTCCAGGGCAGGACGACATGGAGCTTGTCCGCGTTCGCCGTGCGGAAGCTGTTCCACCCCGCCACCGCGCTGCCCTCACCCAGCACCTGGAGGCCCAGGTAGGCGACGATCGCGCCACCGATCAGGAGTCCCGACCCCTGCAGGAGGTCCGACCAGACGACCGCCTTGAGCCCACCGTAGACGGTGTAGCAGCCGGCAATGACGCCGATCAGCCAGATACCGGAGACGATCGCCCAGAACTCGGCGTCGCCGGCCGCCATACCGAACCGTTCCCGGAACATGCCGGTCAGATCGAAGACCGCGTTCAGCGCCACTGCGCCCGAGTAGAGGACGGTCGCCAGGAAGACGATCACGTAGGCGACCATCATGAACAACGCCATCGTCGTGCGGGCGCCGGCATCGTAGCGGTGCTCGAGGTACTCGGGCATCGTATAGATGCCGGCCTTCAGGAATCTCGGTAGGAGCCACCAGGCGACGAAGACCAGCACGATCGCCGACATCCACTCGTAGCTGGCGATTGCCAGCCCGACCCGACCGTAGGCCTGGCCCGCCATGCCGACGAAGTGCTCGGTCGAGATGTTCGACGCGATGAGCGAGAAGCCGATCAGGCCCCATCCGAGGGAGCGCCCGGCAAGGAAATAGTCCTCCGAGCTCCGCTCTCGGCGGCCAGCGTAGAGCGATACCCCGACGACCAGACCCATGAAGGCGACGAAGACGGTCAGATCGAGGAATGAGAGGTCCATGTCGCCTAGGCTTTCGGAGCGGGTGCCGCGCCGAGGGCGTTGCCGTGGAGCCGTGCCCCGCCCACCGCTCGGCAGGTGAAGAGCTCGGCCGGGAGCCCGGACTCGGCGACATAGGAGCGCCGGACGTCCTCGGCGAAGATCTCCGCCTGGTCGGCCGCCACCAGCGCCACGCCGCAGCCGCCAAAGCCCGCACCGGTCAGGCGAGCGCCGTAGCAGGCCGGGTGATTGCGTGCGAGCCCGGTCATACGATCGAGCTCCGGCCCCGAGACTTCGTAGAGATCTCGCAGACTTCCGTGGGAGTCGTTCATCAGGCGCCCTGCAAGCTCGAGATCCCCGTCTCGCAGAGCGGCGGCCATCGCCACCGGCCGGAGGTTCTCCTCGACGACGTGCAGAGCCCGACGGAAGGTGAGATCGTCGAGCGAGTCCCGCGCGGCCTCGAGCAGCTTCCGGTCGACGTCGCGCAGAGCCGCGACCTCGGGGTCGAGCCGTCGCAGCCCTCGCACCGCCCGCTGGCAACTGGCGCGGCGCTCGTTGTAGGCGCTGCCGGCGAGTGTGCGTCGAGCTCCGGTGTCCATCACCACCACCGCCGCCTCGTCCGGCAGCGGCACGGGCTCGGTTCTCCGACTCCGGCAGTCGAGCAGCAGGGCGCTCCCGGGCTGCCCACAGGCGGACGTGAGCTGATCCATGACGCCGCAGGCGACGCCGACCCACCGCGTCTCAGCCTCCTGGCCGAGACGCGCCATCCGCCGGGGCGACCAGTCGATATCCGCGGCGTCACAGAGCGCACGGGCGGTCGCCATCTCCAGCGCCGCGGAGGAGGCGAGTCCAGCACCCAAGGGCACGTCGCCGTCGATCACGCAGTCGATCCCGGTGAGCTCGAGACCAGCTGCCACCATGGTCCATGCCATCCCGGCGACATAGGCCTTCCAACTCGCCTCGCAATCGCCAGCAGGCGAGACCAGGTCGAGCTCGACGGTCTCCTCGAAGGCTCTCGCGTGCGCAACGATCCGGCAGTCCGGTCGCGGTCGGTAGGCGAGCCCGACGTAGCGCTCGATCGCCATCGGCAGCACCCAGCCGTCGTTGTAGTCGGTGTGCTCACCGATCAGATTGACCCGTCCGGGCGCCAGGGCGATCCGCGCTTCGCCGGCGCCGCCGAACCGACCGCGGAAGCTCGATTCCAGCGCCGTCGTCAGGACGGCCACCGAGCTCAAGAGGCGGGTTCCACGACCTCGGTCTCGAGGCCTCGCTCGCGCAGCGCCTCGAGCACCGCGGGGTCGGCACCGCTATCCGTAATCAGAAGATCGGCGCTGTCGACGTCGGCCACGAACGCCGACGCCACGGCACCGATCTTGTCGTGGTCGGCCAGGAGAACCGAGTAGCTCGCCGAGCGCAGCATCGCCTGCTTGATCTCGGCCTCGGCGATGTTGGCGTTGGTGACGCCTCGCTCCGGATCGACGCCGTTGCAGCCAAGGAAAGCTACGTCCGCCGTCAACCGCTCGAGCAACAGGGTGCCCATCGGCGCGACCAGCGAGTGCTGAAGCCGCCGCAGGGTGCCGCCGGTGACGATCACCGAGACTCCCGGTGTCCTCTCGAGCGCCAGCGCGATGTTGAGTCCGTTCGTGATCACGACCACGTCGCGGAGATCGGGTGGCAGTGCATTCGCCAGGGCGGTGGTCGTGGAGCCGACGTCGATGATCACCGTCTGGCCGCTTTCGATCAGCGAGACGGCGCGACTCGCGATCGCCTGCTTCTCGGCGCGGTGGGTCCGGCTGGTCAGCTCGAGCGCGTCCTCTACACTGCTGTCGGGTCGAGCAAGTGCCCCACCACGGGTCCGGGTGAGCAGGCCGAGCTCCTCGAGGTGCTTGAGATCTTCTCGGATCGTGACCGCCGTGACGCCGAGCTGCTCGGTCAGCTCGGCGATGCTGACCCGCCCAGTCGCCGCCAGGGCCGAGCGGATCGCCTCGTGCCGCATGGCGGCCCGCAGCGAGACCGGCTTCGCCTCCCCGACGGTCAGCTCAGAACCTCAGACCGAGTCGCAGCATGTATCGCCGCGGAGTTATGAAGCCCGACGGGACGAATTGGTCGCCTGGCGGCACCACCAGGGTCTCCCACCAGTCGTGGGAGCCCTCGTTGAATATGTTGAACGCCTGGATGTCGATCTTGAGCTCGGTCGGACCCATCTCGAACGTCCGTCCGAGCGCCAGATCGAGCACGTTCTGGTCCGGCAGGTCCGGTCCGGCTCCGGCCGGAAGCGCGATCACCGTCTGGTTGCCCTGGGCGAGCGGCGAGGCCGACGACGACGCGCCCACCTGGACCTGCCGGCCGTACGGTTTGCCGTCGAGATAGCTGTAGACGACCGAGCCGTTGAGCCGCCACGGCAGGTCGAACTGGCTCTGCACCTGGATGACGTGCTCTCTCAGCAATTGGAGAGCTTGATTGGCGTTGATCCAGTTGTTGGGGTCTCTACCCTCGCTCGAGGTATAGAAAGGTGAGCCCTGACCCTGGGAGAGCGGTCGCGGCAGAAAGCCCTCCGAATCCGACCACGAATAGGAAGCCCTCAGGCTCCAACCGTCGGCGTAGACCCGATTGAAGGTCACGAAGGCGCCGGTGTACTCCTGGTCGAACCGGGTGCCGGGCGGAGCGAGCGAGCCGGCACCCGGGCCGTTGCCCTTTCGCAGCGAAGGTTGTTCGATGATGCTCGCCAGCTGCACGACCTCGCCGGTAAACGGATTCGTCCACGGGACCATCTCGTAGACGCCATCACCGAGGATCTCGAAGCCGATCATGTTCTCGGTGTCCTTGTAGACCCCCTGGATGCCGACCGTGTAGTTGCGACCGATGCGGCGCTCGTAGCCGAGCGTGAACTGATCGGTCTCGGGCGCCTTCAGATTCGGGTCGACTGTCGTCCCCTTCTGCTCGAAGAGGAAGGAGAACTCCCACGGGCCGTCCAACGAGTCGGAGAACTCGTAGAGATAGCTCGGGGCGTCGGGTGGTGGCGCGTACCAGTTGCCGGTCACGTTGCCGTCGTAGAACTTGCCGTAGAAGCCGCGCAAGACTCCGGTCTCGCCGATCTGGTAGGCGAATCCGAGCCGAGGGGACCAGTAGGTCCAATCGACGGCGTCCCTGAGACCCGGAATGGTCTCGTTGGTGGGGCTCCAATCCTGATTGAGCCGCGGGTAGTCCGGAATGTCGGCCTTGTGCTGATCGAATCGCAGACCGATGTTGACGGTCAGGTTCTCGGTCACCTTCCAGGAGTCGTCGACGAACGCGGAGATCGAGTCGGCCTCGGCTCCGTAGTGGTAGGGACGAGCGGTCACCCGATAGTAGTAGGGGTAGACGTACTCGTACCCGTAGTAGTCATAGGTGTACTCGTAGCGGTAGTAATAGACACCGTTGAGGCCGCCGGCGGTGACAGTGTCGCCCTCCCCCTTGCCGTAGGAGATCCCGAACTTGAAGTCGTGATCGCCGTTCAGGAACTCGTCGGCATGATGGGAGGCCGTAGCGTCCACCTGGTCCCGTGACAGCTCCCAGATGTAGGGGTACCAGAGATTGCCGCTGAAGCGCGCCGGGCCGCCATCGGGAGGCGAGTAGTCGATGAACGGATCAGCCGTGGCCCGGGTGCGCGAGAGCCAGTTGTCGGTGCCGTCGTAGCCCGCGTACCTGAGCTCAAGGAGGGTATCGGCACCCAGCACCGACTGCAGCTGGACGCTCCACGCCGGGTTGTAGCCGAACTCGCTGCCCTGCGCATCGGGAGTCGTGAACGGATCCCCGAACGCCCAGCGGTAGTCCTCGTAGTGGTACTTGGCCTCGAGCAGATTGCTGTCGTTGATCGCCGTGGTCAGCTTGAGGTCGTAGCGATCCGACGGGTAGGTATCGGGAAAGGCCGGATCCTGGCCCGGCTGCGACGACGCGTCGCGGGCGTTCTCGTACGCCACGAAGTACCACATCTTGTCCTGCTTGATCGGTCCGCCCAGCGTGAACGTGATGTTGCGAAACTCGTCTCTGATATAGGGGATGTCGTTGATTCGGACGTTTTCCGTGGTCCAGTCGGGCTCCTGGTAGTAGAGGTTCACCGAGCCCTTGAGGTCGTTGGTGCCCGACTTGGTGACCACGTTCAGGGCCGCTCCCGACATGTTGCCGTACTGTGCGGGAGCGCCGATCGCGAGCACCTGCACCTCCTCGATCGTGTCGGCGTTGATGTACCACCAGGCGTTGCCGGTGTCGGTATTGGTCGTCTCGAGCCCGTCGACACTCCAGGAGTTCGAGGCGACGCTCGAGCCGAACGCCGAGAAGCCGGTGCTGCCCTCCGACTCCTGGCTGATGCCCGGAGCGACCGACATCACGTCGTAGAAGTTGCGGTCGGTCGGCAGGTCTTCGAGGAACTCCGACGTGAATGTGCTACCGACGCTCGAGCTCGATACGTCGAGGATCGGCAGCGCCAGAACGGTAATGCTCTCTTCGAGCGTGTCGGGCGGCAGCGTCAACTCGAGGGTCACCGTCGAGCTGATCCCGACGCGGACCCCGTTGACGGTCTGGGTGTGGAAGCCGTCCAGAGACGCTTCGAGGGTGTACCGGTCGACCGGCATCGACCCCAGCGAGAACGCGCCGCTCTCGCCGGTGATGGTGATTCGCGTGGTTCCGCGCGTCTCGCTGGTCGCGGCGATCGTCACCCCTGGCAGCAGGCTGCCCTCCTGATCGCTGACGTCGCCACGGATCGTCCCGGTGGTCTGGGCTCCTGCCCCTATCGCGAGAGCAACCTGAAGGACCAGGAAACCCAAGATACGAAGCGAAGATCTCGACATTGGCTCGCCTCCCTGGCCTGCTCGATCAGGCCCTTGGCATCCGATACTCGGTTCCGACTGAACAGAAACTAAAGGAAAGCGAACGCAGATGCAAGAAGCTTTTCGAAGAATTTCGACAGCTGTAGCGCAACCCTACCCGCTACGGACCCGGCGTCCCTCGGGCGCAGGCGAGGTCCGGCTCAGTCGGCCTCGAAGCCGGACGTCTTGTGAGCCCCGTCGCAGTACGGCTTCGTATTCGAAGCGCCGCAACGGCAGAGCGCCCCCTTGCCCCCGTCACCGGAGCGGTCGTCGGCCGTGATGACCCGCATCGGCCCCTCGATCAGGATCGGACCGTTCGCGGCCAGCCTCACCGTCAGCGCGTCGCCGGCCTCTTCGGGCGCCGCGCCGAGCTTGTGCTCGACCGCAAGCCCGGGGTCCGAGAACTTCTCCTCGAGATGGGTGTTGTCGCAGAACGGCTTGTTCTTCGAGTCGCCGCAGCGGCAGAGGGCGACCCGGGTCTGCTCGAGCAGCTCGCCGTCGGGAAGGTGCAGGCGCACGCGCCCGGCCAGATAGAGCGGTCCGTCGGGGACGACGCGAACGTTGTTCTCGGCCGGGACCGGCTCCTCCGGCCCACCGTCTGTTCTCCGGTAGCTGAGGGCGCCGGTCGGGCAGCGATGCACGACCTCGGCGATCGCGTCCGGGCTCCCCTTCTCGGGTTGGATCCAGGGTCGCGCCTGGGCGTCGAACACCTCCGGCAGACCGTGGACGCATTCCTCGGCGTGGATGCAGCGCGGAACCTCGAACTCGACGACGATCCCCTCGGCTTCGTACTTGCGATTCTTGCGTTCCATCGTTCCCTCCACTAGCGGTGCGAGCCGGCGGTCAGCCGACGCGCGGTCTGCGATTCGCCATCAGCTCCTTGAACGGATGCGCCAGCTGACCGACGAAGCCGGGCGGCACCGGCGAGTCGGCGAGACCCATCGCCTCGATCGGATAGCGGTCCGGGTGCTTGTAGGTGCCGAAGATCAGGTCCCAGATCGGACCGGTGGCGCCGTAGTTCGAGTCGTGGAGCGAGCGCGGCTGGGCATGGTGGATCCAGTGGAGCTGCGGCGTCGGCAGGATGTAGTGCATGCTCCAGTGGAATCTCTGATCCAGGTTGCAGTGCTCGAGGTTGCCCTGGGCGATCAGGAAGAGGCCCATCCAGACCAGCACCTCGGCGGGCACGCCGAGGAAGAGAAACGGCAGC
The DNA here is from genome assembly GCA_947259925.1 of Thermoanaerobaculia bacterium. Lineage (GTDB taxonomy): Bacteria > Acidobacteriota > Thermoanaerobaculia > Multivoradales > JAHEKO01 > JAHEKO01. The sequence goes on along the minus strand of CAMYOG010000041.1, from coordinate 98,256 downwards.
GGCACCAGGAAGTACTGCAACATCTCCTCGACCACGTGGGTACGACCCGACTTGAACAGGTGCATCTGGGGCGTGTCGTGGTGGATGGCGTGGAACCCCCAGAGCCGGTCGAAGCTGTGGAACGCCCGGTGGAACCAGTAGTTCTGAAGGCCCCAGAGGAGCAGCGCCAGGGTGATCTGCGCGACCAGCGGCCACTGGCGTGGCCAGTAAAGCTCGAGCGTCCCGACCCGCGGCGCGACCCAGGCGAAGAGCGCCAGGCCAGCGCCGCTGGCGAGCGGGCGGCCGGCGAACGAGAACAGGACACCGTGGGCGATGTCGTTGACCGTCTGGCGGTCCCTGAACAGGCTGACCTCCTTCACCCTGGGCAGGAGCTGCTCGGCGCCGGCGATGAAGAACGTGTTGACGACGGTCATGGCGAAGACCAGGCCGGGGCTCGGCATCTCGCTGTCCGCCAGCCAGGCGGTGAGGGCGAAGAAGCCGACCATCACCAACCACCAGGAGCTGTACGCCAGGACCGTGCGCATCGGGTGCGCCGAGTCTACCCGCTCTCGAACGCGGCGAGATCGGCGCGCAGCCCGTCCACGAGATCGCCGTCGGAGGCGCTGGCTCGCGGCCGGTAGACCAGGCTGCGCACGCCGAGCGCTTCGAGCCGGGCCCGGGTCCCGTCGAGCGGCTCGTCTTCCCAGATCATCCAGCCTGCCGGATGCTCCGCGAGCAACACCTCCAGCTCGCTCCACATCTCCTCGCTCGGAGCCTCGCCGGGCTCCCAGTGAACCGATCGGCCGTCGAGCTGGTAGCGCCGCTCGAGATACTGATAGACCGGGTGCGAGAAGACCACCGGCGCGTCGCCGAGCCGATCCCATGCCGCCGCCTGGAGCTGGTCGAGCTCGGTCAGATCGGACTCGAGCTCGGCGAAGGCCGCGCGGAAAGCGTCGGCGCGCGCGGGGCGGGCTTCCGCAAGAGCGTCGGCGATGGCCCTCGCCTGCTCGAGCGCGAGCGTCGGGTCGAGCCAGGTGGTGAAGGCGTACCCGGTATGCGAGTGCTCACCTTCGGGGCCGTGGGTGTGGACCGGGCCCTCGTCCAACGGCAGATACCGATCTCGAAAGGCCGCGGAGGTGTCGACCAGGCGGGCTCGCGGCAGCGACACCAGATCGACCCACTTGGCGTAGCCGGCGCCGTTCAGGAGAATCAGGTCGGCGTTCTGGTAGGCGACGATGGTCTCGGGGTCGGGCGACCAGTACGCCGGGTCGACCCCCGCCGGTACGGGCAGGGCGACCTCGACCTCGCCGCCGCCGATCCGCTCGGCGAAGTACCGGAGTGGCTCGTTGACGACGTAGACCGAGAGCGCTCGGCTGCCGGTGGGCGCGGCGCTACGCTCCGGCGGCGCGGCCTCTCTGTCCGAGTCACAGCCGAGCGTGAGCAGCACGAGCACGGTCCAGGTCACTCTTCGCATGTTCGGTCTCCTAGCCGACCAGAAACGCCCGGATCGCGGCCTCACCGAACCGCCCGGTCGCCAGGGTCAGACCGAGCGCCAGGAGTCCGCCGGCGAGCAGCACGGCGACGATCTCCGAGCAGAGTACCGCGGCCACCCGGGCGCGCGAGCCGCCGATCTTGGTCATCGTGTCGATCTCACGGCGCCGCAGCCGGAGCGACAGCATGAACACCAGGAACGCCGTCGCCACGGTCGCGAGCGCCACGAGACCCAGGGCCGCGACCACGAAGCCCTGGACGGTCACCACGGTGTCGAGAAGCTCGTCGATGGTCTTCTTCGGCTTGACGATCTGGGCGGTCGCGTCGTCCCCCTCGTAGCGGCCCATCAGGATCACGCCCGATTTCTGGTCGCCCGGGACCGCGATCACCGCCGAGATCGGATAGTCCGAGAAGTCGCCGTGGAGATGGAACGAGTCGATGTTCTCCGGCGTGATCTCGTTGTACTGCACGACCGAGGCGTTGGCGGTGATGGTGTCGCCGTCGCGATCGAGCACCTGCGACGCCGCCTCGGGCGCCGCCAGGTCCTGGTGGCCGTGGATGACGCCCTCGATCACCCAGGCGGTCTTCAAATCGACGAAGATCGCCAGATCGTCCTGGGAGTACGACGGCGCCAGCACCCCGACCACCTTCATCTTCAACGGATAGGTCCCGGCGATGTCGAAGACACTCTCGGGCGAGGAGATCACCGAGCCGCCCGGGCCGACGCCGAGGCTCTCGGCCACCCGGGATCCCAGCACACACTCCCCGAGCACCGCCGGCCTGCGTCCCGCGGCGATCTCGAGGCCGCGGAAGTCTAAATAGTCGAGCGTTGTGCCGACGATCGGGTGCCCGCGCGACTTGAAGCGGACATAGAGGGGGATCGGCAGCGCCAGGTCGGTTTCGGCGATCCGGTCGACCTCGGCGTGGCGGGTGAGCGCGGGCGTCGCCGACTCGAAGTAGAGCGAGTTGAGCACCAGCTCGAGCGGGCTTCCCTTGGCGCCGACCAGGACCGGCGTCGACACGGCGCGCGCGGTCAGCTCGTCGGCGCTCTTGCCGATGAGCACGTTCAAGCCGATCGGCAGGTAGACGATCAGCGCGATCGAGGTCACCAGGATCGCCGTCTTGATCCGGTGGTGGGCGAGGTAGCGCCAGGCCAGGTAGAGGACGTCTCTCACGCCGTCTCCGGCTCGTAGAACTGCTTGAAGTCCACCACCCGGTCGAAGCTCGGCAGGAGATCGTGGTCGTGGGTCACGGCCACCAGGGTCGATCCGGTGGCGGCGACCGACTCGAGCAGAAGCTCGAGGACGATGCCCTTGTTGGCGGGATCGAGGTTGCCGGTCGGCTCGTCGGCGAGCACCACGGCCGGTTCGGTGCACAGCGCGCGACAGAGCGCCACCCGCTGCCGCTCTCCCTGCGACAGCTTGTCGACGTTGCGGTCGAGCTTGTCGGCGAGGCCGACCCGCTCGGCCACCCGCCGGGCGCGCTCACGCGCCTCGCCGTCGAGCCGCAGGACGTCGTTCACCCGGTACGGCAGCAGCATGTTGTCCATCACGCCGAGGTATTCGAGGAGCTCGAACTCTTGAAAGACCAGTCCGATTCGCTGGACGCGGAAGTCTCGCCGGTCCGCCTCGCCGAGCGCCGTCAGCTCCTCGCCATCCGTGGTCACGCGCCCTTCGAGCGGCGTCGCGATGCCGGCGATCAAGTTGAGCAGCGTCGTCTTGCCCGAGCCGCTCGGCCCGATCACCGCGATCCGCTCGCCCTCGGCGACCGAAAAGGCCGGCACCCGGAGCGAGAACGTCCCCTCCGGATAGCGGAACAGCAGATCCGAGATCTCGATCACGGCTACGGGATGAGGACCGCGTCGCTCCCCTTCTCGGCGACCAGTTCGTCAGCGGTCTGGAGGATGAGATCACGCCGGACGAGCAGCGCCTGGATCTGCCCCTTCGAGAGCCAGCGGCCGAGTCGCTTGGTCAGCGTCTCCCGGTCCAGCGTGCGGAGGGAGTCGAGCAGCGAGCTCGAGAACCTGGTCAGGTCCGAGCCGGCCAGGAGCTCCTTGGTGGTCCGGAAGGCACGCGAGTGGTCGATCAGGTAGATCCTGGATTCGGCGTCGCTCAGGACGTTGTTGATGTTGTTGAAATCCGTGTTGTAGGTCAGGTTGTGAAAGAGCCGCACGGCGTAGATCTGGCGGTTCCAGAGCGCCCGGTCCTTCGCCGGCCGGCCCTGTTCCTTGCGCTCGGCCTCGGTGATGGTGTCCTCCATCCAGAGCTGCAGCGAGCCGCGCTCACGCCACAGCTTCCGTTCCACGACCGGGGGCACCAGGCCGAGTCCGATCAGCTTGTCGAGCTCGTAGGCGGCGAGCTCGTACTTGTACGAATCGGAGAATCCCATCTCGAACGTGCCGTCGTCGAAGCGCTTGAACGGCGTCCGCTCGTCGATCGTCTTCCAGATCGCCCGCGCCGTCCGGGTGCCGTCGGTCAAGGTCACACGCAGGGAGCGCGTGACACCGACTCCGATCTGCTCCTTGTCGGTCGCCTTGGCGGAGGCCAGAAAGCGCTCGGCCGCGGGCCGGTCGAGCCCGGTCACGGCCGCTGCGCAAGGGAAGCCGATCAGATACAGCGGCACCCCAAGCAGCCCAAGAACGGCGATTCGGCGATTCAGGCACACGCGGACTCCCTCACCCACTGAGACGGACTCTCTCTGGAGCCTTCATGCTATCCGACCAGCTCAGTAGTGGTACCGGGCCTGCAAGAAGTCGACCCGCGCTTCCCTGACCAGGTAGACCAGTCTGTGCTCCTGCGTGATCCGCCGGGACCAGCAGCCGCGGAAATGGAACTTCAACGGCTCCGGCTTGCCCGGACCGTCGGCCGGGTCGCGCAATACGGCTTCCACGAGTCGCAGCACACGTAGGGCCACCTTGCGGTCGGTCCGCACCCAATAGCGCAGATCCTCTCGGAACTCCGGTTGAAAGACTGCGAGACGCCGCCGAGGGTTGCCGCCGGTCGAGCTAACCTTCCGCCTCCTCGAGACCCAGCTCCCGCCGAAGCTCCTCGAGCGACGTCGGCGCCGGCTCTCCACCGAGAGCGCGCTCCAGGGCCACGGCGAGCCGGCGAGCGTTGCGCGGCGAGCGAAGCAGATGGGCGGTCTCGAGCAGCGAGTCCAGCTCGGCTTCGGAGATGAGAGCTACGTTCTCGCCGTTGCGGCGCTCGATCACGTACGGCTCACGAGTCTCGGCGACCTCATCACAGAGGCTGGCGAGGTGAGCCCGCGCTTGGGTGTAGGTAGTTCTATTGGCCATGGCTCCAAGGTTCCACGACATGTACAGCACTAATGTACATGTAGATTCCAGGAAACGCAATCCGATCTGCCGGGTAGCTGGTACGGAAAGGGCCAGCGCACCCCAGACGGGGCCTAGAGCGCAGCGCCCCCACTCCGTCACCACAAGAGGAGCCTTGCCAGGCCTCGTCGCCTGGCAAGGCTCTCTCGTGCTCCTCGTTCAGAACGGGCGCGAGCCAGTCCCGGACGGGGTGTGCTGCCCCTTTCCGTACCACTACCATCCGCCGCATGAAAGCATAAATATGCTAGAGTCGGTACGTGAGAACCACGATCGACCTTCCCGACGAGCTCTTTCGCCAGATCAAAGCGCGCGCCGCGATGCGAGGCCAGAAGCTCAAGGAGTATGTGACCGAAGCCCTGCGGGACTCGCTCTTCGAGCACCGCGCCGCCGAGGTCCGCGAGATCGAGATCGAGTACGAAGCGGGGGTGTCGGTCCTCGGAGAGGACTGCGTCCTCCCGTTGATCGACGGCCAGACGACCGAGGCGATGCGCTCGATCGACGAGCGGAGGATCGACGAGGTCCTCGAGGGGGACGAGTCGGAGGATGCGCTACCTCCTGGCCGACGTTAACGTCTGGCTGGCGACCCTCGTCGGCGAACATCCTCACCACGTTGCCGCGATCCGGTGGTGGAAGGAGGACCTTCTGGAGGAGAACGATTGCCTCGCCTTCTGTCGAGTTACGCAGCTCGGACTGCTGCGCCTACTGACCAATGAACGCGTAATGGGAGAGCAACGGAAGACGATCGAACAGGCCTGGTCGATCTACGAGCGGGTACTGGCCGCCCAGCCGGTGGTCTTCGCTCCTGAGCCGGAGGGCACGGAGCTACTGATGGCCGAGCAGTGCCGCCTCGGTGGCTCGTCCACCAAGTTCTGGACCGATAGCTACCTGGCCGCCTTCGCCCGCGCCGGAAGCCTCGGTCTGGTGACCTTCGATGACGACTTCCAACGCTTCCCCGAGCTGCGGCTGACACTGCTCGAATGAGTCCAGCCGGGTACCCGGCTCCCTGGTCTCAAGCCAACGGGTTGACGTGCTCGATCCCGGGGAAGCGGCCGAAATCGTGATCCGTTCGCTCCGAGTCGAGGCGGAAGGCTGAAGCGTTAAGTGAGGGCATGATGAGCAGACATCGGATATTCGTCCTGGGCACGGCGGCCTGCCTCCTGGGCCTCGCGATCTCCTTCGCTCCGGCGTTCGCCGGGGAGCACGAGGAGGAGCAACATGCGCACGCGGAGGCCGCCGAGCACCTAGAGCACGGTGACCACGCGTTCCATCGACACCACCTCTCGATCTTCCTGGGCGTCACCGACGGCGAGATCGAGCGGCACGCCGAGGCCGGCGCCGAGAGCGAGGAGGGCTCGGTCATCGTCGAGGATTCGCGGGTGTTCTCGGTAGGGCTCGACTACGAGTACCGGCTGAATCAGCACTGGGGCATCGGCGCCCTGGTCGACTACGTCGGTAAGGACCGCTCGTGGGTGGCCGGGATCCCGCTGACCCTCCATCCCGGGGGCTCCTGGAAGCTCCTCGCCGCACCCGGCTTCGAGAACAAGGACGACGAAGACCGGGAGTTCCTGGTCCGCCTCGGCGTGATGTACGACTTCGAGGTCGGCGGGTACACCATCACACCGGTATTCAACGTCGACCTCGTCGACGACGAGGAGGTCCTGGTGTACGGTCTGAACATCGGCAAGGGGTTCTGATATGAATCGTCACCGAGCTGCATCGGCGATCCTGCTGCTGGCGACGGCGACACTGGCCAGCCCCGCCATGGCAGCGACTCAGACGGCGGTCGAGAGGGCGGCGATCGAGGACCTGGCGGAGCGACTGGGCATCGGCACGGAGGAGATCGAGGTGCGGAGCCTGGAAGCGGTCACCTGGCCCGACGCGAGCCTCGGCTGTCCCGAAGAGGGCATGATGTACGCGCAGGTGCTGACCCCGGGCTCGAGGATCGAGCTGGCGGTCGGGGATCGCGTCTACGCGTATCACGCTGCCGAGGGCCGCGACCCGTTCCTCTGTCCTCGGGGCGCCGCACGGCGCTCCGGCCCGACGCTCGAGCAGCTGAGCAACACCACCTACCATGGGGTCTACGAGCAGCCGGTTCGCCTGTGGGCGGGGCGCTACGAGGGCGAGCCGTTCGAGCCAGGGGGCGCTTCGCGGCCGACGCTGACAATGCTCACCGAGCCGCTCGAGCGTTCCGATCTCGACGGCGACGGCTCAGAAGAGGCGATCGTGCTGCTGGTCGAGAGCTCGGGCGGCAGCGGCTCCTTCGTCTACCTGGCAGTCGTGGGCCTGGTAGAGGGTGACCCCCGCAACCTGGCGACGGCTCTCGTAGGCGACCGGGTCAGGATCGTCTCGCTGGAGGCCGACGGCGCACTCATCCGTGCGCGCTTCCTACCCGGACCGGCGGCGAGCTCGACCGACGAGGTCGTCCGCGAGTGGGAGCTCACGGACGGCGGCCTGGCCGAGCGCTAGAGCCGCTCCTCCTGGAGCACCTGGAGGTCGGTCACCTTCCAGACGCCGTCCACCGGCTGTACACGCAGCTCGGCCTCGTACTGGTTGGTGCGGGTGTGGACATGCCCCCAATGTCCGACCGCGCCCGAGACGTTCCAGCGACAGTTGGCGACGAATCCGGGCTCGCCGCGGAGCGCGCGGGGCTCGACCTCGAGGAGCTCGATCTCCTTCACCTTGGCCCGCGCTCCGCCCTGGCTCGCCAGCTCGAGTCCACGGCGGGTCTCGAGATAGGTCTCGGTCAGCAGATCGCCCGAGACGCTCTGCGCCAGGACGTCGTAGATCGACTCCTCGGTCCGGAAGTCGAACGCCCGATAGATGTTGTGGAGCAGCGCGCCGGCGAGCTCGTTGGCGCGATCGTCGGTCAGCTGCGCCGGGCGGCCGGCAAAGAAGAGCGCCGCCGTCAACACGGCCAGCCCAGCGACCACGACCCAGCCCTTCCGCGCCGAAGAACGGCGCACCGCTCCCCGGACCTGCAGAGCGCCCACTACGAGCAGCGCGCCACCGGCGAGCCAGGTCAACCAGACCGCCGACCGCGCAAGCAGTCCCGGAGGCGGCGCGACTTCGACCAGGGTCGGCAGGGTCGGGTTCTTGAGGAAGTTCTTCCACCAGAGGATGTTGTCGCTTTCGGCCAGGAAGAACCGCAACGGCCCGGCCTCGTCGGTCGCCGCTGCCGGGATCTTCTGGATCCTGGGCGTGAAGAGCTTCCAGTCGACGGACGCTTCCTGGGGCAGTCCCCCGGTCGGCACCACCCAGATGGTCCCCAGCGTCGCCGAGAGCGTGTCGAGCGGCTCCGGTGGGTCGATCACCGTGCTGGTCCTGAGAGTCCGATTCAGGAAGTTGACCCGGTCGAGCTCCGGCGTGACCGTCTCGCCGTCGATCTGCAGCACGAACTGATCCAGCAGGAAGGCCGCGATCTGCTGTTTGATCTCGAACTGGGCCTCGACCGGAATCGTCTTCTCACCTTGGAGGCCGAGGTCGGTCCACTTCTGAATGTCGGACGGCCTCGAGATCACCTCGACCCGCACCTCGTACGGCTCGACGTACAGAAAGACGTTGATCGGCGAGTCGTACTACCGCCGGAGGTTCCGGTTGCGAAAGCGCGAGTACCACGGGTCGTCCCAATCGAGATCGACAGTCTGCTCGAGACCCATGTAGCGGAAGTCGGGGGTCGGCAGGCCGAGGTGGTAGAGCACGAACCCGATCGTGGTATTCGGTGCGCCGCCTTCGTCTCGTGGCGACGAGATCGTCAATGTGCTCGGTCGACCCGCGTACGGATACTCCAGAACCGCGTAGACGACCGTCTCGGTCTCACCCTCTTCGGCGGGCAAGGGCTCGCCCGTGATCAGGTCCCGCTTGACCTTTGGACGCGGCTCCATTTCGAGCACCCGACCGAAGAGCGGCTCGCCCCCGTCGAGACGCAGCACCAGATCCTCCTGGAAGAACCGAGGAAAGCGATCCCGGAGCGGCTCCGGCTCGTTGCCGAGGCGCTCGAAGACCGAGTCGGGCATCAGGTTGCGGAAGCCTGGAAGGTCCCTGCCGCCGATCTCGAGCTCCACCCGGATCGAGGACTCCTCGACGAAGATCTCGCAGATCGACGAGGCGCTCATCGCCTGGGTGACGATGATCGCGTCGGCGTGGACGGCAGGCGTCGTCAGCACTCGGAGCACCAGCGGCAACAGGAATAGCATCGACCGCATCTGTACCCTCGGCTTCATTGCTTGTGTGATTCCTCCCACGCGTTCTGCCTGGGAAGCCGGATTCTACCGAGCCGAACCGGGCCTCAACCTTCGGCGGCCTCCGCCAGAGCGCGCTCGAGCAGATCGGTGACGTCGAGTTTCTGCGCCTGACTCCGAGCATAGTCGAGGCCCAGCGTGATCCCTACCGACTACAGACGGAAAGCAGGCCACGGGATCTTGTACGAGTTGACCTACCCACCTCCCGGCCCCGCCAGGCCCCGCACCTCCACAACGATTCGCTCTTTGATCGCGGGCCAGGAGGCCTTGCGGAGCATTCTCGGCATGGGCTCCGACTCGGCGTCTTCGAAGTAGACCACGCTCTTCAACAGGTGGTACTCGTTATAGTCGACCCTCTGGAAGCGGCGGCGAGTCAGCTCGAGGACCGACTCCAGACTGCCCCCGGCCTGGAGAAAGAAGAAGAGGTCGACGAAGTCCTTCCGACTGCCGCGGCCACCGATCGCCACGAGCTTCATGACGGCGATGTCCCGCGGATCCGCGAGCGTCAGCCCGCGATAGGGCGTGCCCGGATAGACCAGCGGTTCCTGCAGCCCGAGAAAGCTGACTCGCAGGCCTCGAAGAACGGCGTGAAGTGTCGCCGAGGACCGACTCTGAATCGACAGCGGCCCGATGGCGGACAGCCGCTGAATCAGCGTCTCTGTCTCGTAGGCCTCCGTACTGAAGAAGTCGAGATCCTCGGAGTATCGATGCCCGAGCTGGAGGGCGAGGCCGGTTCCACCGGCGAGCGTCCACGACCCCAAGCAGCCGTCCGCAACCAGGAGCCGCAGGGTCTTCCAGGCTTCCGCACTCAGGACTTTAGGCGTCATCGGTCTCCGGCCCCAGGATGAGACTCCAGTAGTTCCGGGTCCGCTCGTCGACCTCTCGGTGAGCTGCCGCCTTGCGTACGGCTTCATCGCCATAGAACCGGCGGCTCGCTTCGACCTGCGCCCGGTCGCCGAACATGAGGACGCGGCGAAGCACCCACTGCGGAAACTCGTCGATGTCCCGTGATTGTAGGGGGCGATCCCAGAACAGCGCTCTCAAGTGGCGGGCCAACTCGGCTCTCGAGGGTGCCGACTCGGGTGTCTCGCTCGGCAAAGGACCCAAGCTCACGCTCAACCGCACGCCGAGCGCCGCCGCCAGCCGGCGCAGGGTGGCGAGCTCGAATCGCTCCCAACCACTTTCGTAGCGGTGCAGCGTCGGTGCACTGGTCCCGGCGCGTCGTGCGAGCTCGGCAAGAGTGAACCCGCGCTCCATCCTCCGGGTTCGGATCTGGAAGCCGATTGGCATCTGCTCAGCTCGCAAAGAGTTATCACTCACGATAATATTCTAGCAGATAGGGCTCTTCAATGCCCGCAAGAAGAGACGACGCGCTTGGAGCGCGTCCTCTCGCTATCCGACGAGCTGGTCCCGCGCCTAGAAGGTGAAGTTGAAGGCGAGGATCGCGCCGCGGTGCTGGATGTCGTAGGCGAACAGGTCGTCCCCCTGACCCTCCTTGTAGTCGACGTCCAGGAAACCCGCCCCGAAGAACAGCGAGGTCCGACGGCTGAGGTCTCGCTCGAGGAGAACCGCGACGTTCCAGGCCAGGTCGGAGCCCACCCCAAAACCGCCTACATCACCGCGCAGGATGACCTCCCATTTCTCCGAGATCGGGTGATGGTAGCGAAGGCCCGCTTGATGGGAACGTGGCACCTTGCGCCACAAGAAGGCGCCAGGTGGTTCAGGATTCAGTGCTCTTGAACCGCTATCGGTTCTAGGTCCCGCGTGGCCAACCAGCCTTCGCTCTCGGATTCATTCGGAGGTCTCGGCAGCGAATCCGCGAGAGGAACAGCTCTCTAGTCCCGATCTTGCTCAAGCAGATCACGGATAGCTCGGGTTCCAGGGCCCAGCTGGTACGCTCTCCAGGGCTCCAAGGACGACAAGGTATCACCCGGATGTTCCGCGGTTTCCCGCCGGGGCCCTGAGACGCTTGGCGTTCGCGCCGGACTTCTGGATGAGGGCGAGCATGCGTCAAGGTTGAGCCGTGGCCAAGTGCCCACTAGCAGTCCAACCAAGACACCGGCTTGTTGCCGCGATCGGGGCGTTGGTTCTTTTGCTCGGTCATGGCGTGCTCCTGGCACAGGATGGCGACACACCGCGACCCGCGGAGGAGGAGGCGTCCCCCAGCCCGGATGAGCAGGTCGACCCTGGCCAACAGAGGGAGATCGGCAACCCCAAGGACATCGAATCGGATCTCAACAACAGCCTCCCCAAGCTGGATTCGGTGGTGCCGCAGCTCAAGCCCCAGCGCTGGGCCGACTTCAAGAAGCGGCTCTACCAGAAGCACGGTCTGATGCTGGGATTCAGCTATCAGGCGATCTACCAGGTCGCTTCCGAGACCTTGACGGAAGAGGATACGGCCGCGGCTGGATGGGTTCTCTTCGAGGCGAAGTGGGAAGCTGCCCGACGAGGCACGGACTTCCAGGGCAGCATCGTCTTGGGCATCGACGGGCGCCATACCTTGGGCGACAACGCGGTGCCAGGCCTATTCCGTCTTCAGACCGGCTCACTCTGGGCCACCGACACCGCCTGGTTCGAATGGGACCCGTATGTGGCCGTGTTCTTCTGGGAGCAGTGGTTCTCAGGCTGGGTCAACAGGGCGCGGGCGGCGTGCTCGACTTTTTCCGGTTCGGAGACTTCAGGACGTCGTTCAGCAACTCCCAGCTCAGCTCTCCGGCTGCCCTCATCCCGTTCGGGCCGCCCGGTCCCGGCCTTTCTCTCAAGTGGTGGCCGAGCGCGGAATCGGAGCTGTACGTCGTCGCCACGTTCACGGATATCAACGCACCCGCGGGCGAGTGGGACTGGGGCAGGCTGACCGAGTACGACAGATCGGAAATGAGAGGCTACTTCGAGAAGCACGGACTCCTGAACCGATTCGAGGAGCTGGATGAGCAAGGCTGATCTCCTGGATCTCGATCGCGACCTCCCGACTTCGGAAGAAGACGTCGCGGCCCTCCGGCGCGCCAGGGCGATCGCGCCGGCCGACTGGCTCGATGCCCTCCAGGAGCTTCACGACGCTCTGCCTCCTCGGGCGCGCCAACCGAGACGGTCGACCGACCGCGGCCGTCCGGATCTGGAGCTCTGAGCATTGACCTGACATATCTTGACATGTCAAGATAAGCCATGGCGGCAATCAAGATCAGCTCCAAGGTGGACGAGCGAGCCTGGAACGACCTCAAGGCTCTGGCCGACGAGTTTCATCAGAGCATCTCCGGGCTCCTGACCGAGGCGATTCGCGACTACGTGCGCAGGCGCCGAGTGCGCCCGGTGGTGCTCCGTCATCTGGAGGACTCGATCGCCGACAACCAGGAGCTGGGTCGCCTCCTTGCCGAATGAGACCGTCTCGTTCCTGACACGGGACGAGGTCCTCGCGCTTCACTCGCGAACCCTGGAGGTCTTTGCTGGCGCCGAGGGCGTGCGCGATCTTGGCCTGCTCGAAAGCGCCCTCTATCGCCCCCGCTCCGGTTACTACCGCGATCTCTCGGAGACGGCAACAGCGTTCTTCGAGTCGCTGATCATGAATCATCCGTTCGTCGACGGGAACAAGCGAGTCGCCTTCTTCGCTACGGACGTCTTCCTTCGCCTCAACGGTTGGCAGCTCGAGGTCGACGCCGAGGCCGCGCATGCCTTCCTCACAGGCCTGCTCGAGACCGGCCAGTGCGACTTCGAGCACCTCGTCCCCTGGATCCGCGAGGCGCTCGTTCCGCTGGACTGAGCTCGTCTCCGTTTGCCAGCGCCTCGGTCTGAAGAGCTGTAGATCAGCTGCCGTGAATCGCCAGCGGAACCATCAACCCGCAAAGAAACAGGCACTCTGCCCCCTGGATGGCGGGTAGTGACAGAATGGTCACCGAGCGGCCCGGATCGACCTCGCTGGAGGAGCGAGATGAGCAACTCGACCCCGCACTCCGAAGCCCGCTGGCGGCTGGCCTGGCTTCTGCTCACCGTGGCGTTCGCCGCGCATGTGCTCGACGAGACGCTTACCGACTTCCTCTCGTTCTACAACCCGTTGATCGAGTCGACGCGGCAAGAGGTGCCATGGCTGCCCTTCCCGACCTTCACCTTCGAAGTCTGGCTGACCGGCCTGATCGTGGGGGTTCTGATCCTCTTCGCCCTGACTCCCCTGACTCGCAGGGACCGGAGCTGGATGCGCTGGCTGTCCTACCTCTACGGCGTGATCATGACGGTGAACGGACTCGGCCACATCGCGGCTTCCTTGATGCTCGGCCGCCCGGCCCCGGGCGTCGTCTCGTCGCCTTTCCTGCTGGCGGCCGCGCTCTTCCTGCTGGCGAGCGTGCCGAGGAACCGCCGTGCCGGCGGCCAGGAAGATACTCTCGCCGCCTGACAGAGCACGCTTCATGAGCCGGACCTCCGCCATCGCTCTGGGCGCCCTCCTGATCTGGGCCTTCGGCTGCGGCCAGGTGGAAGCCCCGAGGTCTCAGGTCGCGGTGCGGCCGGCGGCGACCGCCGCGGAGCTCGAAGTCCGGTGGATCGCCAACGAGGGCTTCCTGATCGAAGGCGCCGGCCGGCGGGTGCTCGTGGACGGCCTGTTCGGTCCGGACGTCACCGGCTACCCGGTCTGCCCACCGGAGATGCGCGACCGGCTCGAGCAGGGCGCCGGCGAGTGGGCCGGGATCGACGTGGCCATCGCCTCCCACTACCACCCCGATCACTTCCATCCCGACTCGGTGGCGCGGTTCCTCTCCTCGAGCCCAGACGCCGTCTTCGTCTCGACACCCCAGGTGATCGACCGACTGAAGAAGAGACTGTCGCCCGACAGCCCGTTGCTCGGGCGTACTCGAGCGGTCTTCCCGGCCGAGGGAGAGGTCGAGCGCCTGGAGATCGACGGCGTCGAGATCGAGGTCCTGAACCTCCATCACGGCCGCCTCGATCCCCCGGTCGAGAACCTCGGCGTCGTCGTGACCCTCGGCGGCTCGCGCTTTCTCCACTTCGGCGATACCGAGGCCAAGATGGACACCTTCGAGCCCTATCTGGGGCTGCTCGCCGACATCGACGTCGGGCTCTTCCCGTTCTGGTTCCTGGCGAGCGACTGGCGGGTCGAGATGGTGCGCGACCTGATCCGGCCGCGCGCGGCCGTAGTCGCACACCTGCCGTTGCCGACGGCGCCGGCCAACCATTTTGCGCGCTGGCAGAGCTACGAGAACCTGGTGAGCGTCATCGAGGCCAACTTCCCGGCCGCCTGGATCCCCCACGCACCCGGGGAGACGTTCCACTATCCCTCGGACTAGCTCCGGGTCAGCCGTTCAGGCCGAGCGCGAAGCGCAGCGCCCTCTCCGCTGCCCCGAGCTTCTCCGGCGACAGCGCCGCGATGCGACGCTCCAGATGGGCCTTGGGGATGGTCGTGATCGAGTCGAGGTTGACCGCGCACGGTTTGGGTAGTCCGTCCGCGGACCCGAGCGGCACCTCTGCCGGAATCCGCCGGACCGTGGTCGACACCGGGGCGATCGTGACCAGGCTGCGGACGAAGTATGCCTCGTCCCGAGAAAGAAGGAGGACTGGCCGCCTTCCGACGGGTGGTGCAATTCGAGCCCACCATAGCTCGCCCCGCCTCACTCCCACTCCTCGCCATCGAAGGCGGAGCCCGCGAGTTGCTCGGCCGCAGAGACTTCGTACTCGGTCTCCGGCTCGGCCACGTAGCCCTGGACATACTGACGGATCGCGGCCTCCCGGCGCGCGCTCTCGAAGAGATTCTCGACGGCTCGCCGGAAGAGCTCGCTCCGGCTCTCACCCGTTGCCCGCCTTTCGCGCTCTACAAGCTCGAGGGTCTCTGCAGGCAGGCTGATCGAGATCTTGGTCGAAGCACTCATCCGGAGTCCCCTCGGTTGCTACCGGAATCCTACCAGAGTAGGATCCTGGTAGCAAGTTGCCGGTGCGTGCCCCGCCTACTCACCCAGCGACAGACCGTTCCAATCGATCGAGGTCGCGCCCACCCGGCGGCCCGAGGCCGGGTCGAAGGTGGCGATTACGCACCAACCGAGTGGCACGTCGCGCCGCGGCAGCTCGTCGATCAGGTACGCACGCACGCGCACCGCAGCCAGGAGATCTCTCGGGAATTCGCCCTCGACCACGCGGTGGACCACGGTGCCGCCAGGGGTCGGGGACGACAGGTGGAAGGTCGGCGTGCGGATCGCCTCGCCCGGCTCCATGCCGTACGCGAGGACGTTCGCGAGGGTGAAGAAGGTGGCCTCGAAAAGACCGCTGCCCACCGAGCTCGCGGCGGCGACCGGCACGCCGTTGCGCGTCACGATCAGCGGCAGCTCGTGGCTCGGCAGCCGGCCACCGGGACCCGCGATGTCCACGAGTCCCTGAGCCCAGCAGCCCGGGTCGGCGATCGAGATGCCGTCGATGAAGATCCCGGTCGCTCCCCAGATCAGCGTGTTGACCGTGTGCAGCACGGCGGCGACGTTGCCGGCGGAGTCGATCACGACCACGCCGTCGGAGTGACTTCCAGCGCCGAGCGGTAGTCCGTGCCGCCGCCCAACGCCATCGAGGAGCGCCGACAGCGCATCGACCGACTGCGTGTAGTGCCCGGCCGAGGTCAGCTCGGAGGCGCCCAGGCCGGTCAACGCCGCTCGCAGGTTGTCTCCGCCCAAGCCCGGATAGTGCGGTGCGTGAAAGCGCAGGCCGTTCCAGGCGAAGCTCTCCGGCGCCGTCCAGAGCGGCTCGTAGGCGCGCAGATCGGCCAGGGTCATCCGACCTCCCTGAGCCCGAACCGCGTCGACGAGCTTCCGGGCCCACCGACCCTGGTACATGTAGCGCGAGCCCTTGCGGGAAATGCGCTTGAGCGTCCGGGCGAGCTTCCCTTGGGTGAACCAGTCGCCTTGCCGATAGAGGGTGCCGTCGGGCTTGCGGAAAATCTGGCGTCCACCCGCGTGGCGGGTGAGCACCTCGGCCCGGACGTCGATCCAGCCCGCCAGAGCGCGGTTGACCTCGAACCCCTCGCGGGCGAAGTAGATCGAAGGACCGAAGAGGGCTCGGAAAGGCAGCTCACCGAAGCGATCGTGGGCCTCCTCGAACGCCGCCATCAGGCCGTGCACGAGCACCTGCCGACCGCTCGGCGTGCCGCAGGGCGGGATGTCGGCGCCGGACGTCTGTCCGCGCGGAACGTTCCAGGCTCCGTTGATGTAGTACAGCTCCCCGGTCGCCGCCTCGTAGTAGACGATCGCCGCTTTGCCGGCGAAGGTGACCGTCGCTCCGGCGTTGAGCGTGATCTGCGCGAGCGAGGTGGTGATTGCGACGTCGAGGGCCGTGCCGCCCTGGCGCAGCGCCTCCACCCCCGACCGGACCGCGAGCGCGCCGGTGGTGCCGATCACCAGGCCGTGCCTGGTCACCGTCTGTGGCTTGTCGTTGCCCCAGGTCCGCTGGAGCTGGCTATAGTGCTCGAGGTCGCCCACCGGCCAAGCATCGGGGCCGAGATCGATCCGCGCCGCGTAAGCGGCACCGGTTACGGCCAACGCGAGGCCGAGTGCGGCCAGTGAACGCGGAATGGTGCGACGCGTGCTGCCTCCCTTCGTACCGAACCGAGGGCAGGGCCGTCCGGTCTCGAACCTACAGCTCGATCACAACCGGCGCACCGCCCGGAAAGGCGGTTTGGAGCACGGGGTCGCCAAGCGGTCCATCCGCCCGGCTCACTCGCGGTAAATCTTGGCACCGGCCAGAGCGGCCGCCGGCAGCACTACCAGGTTATCCACGAAGCTCGCAGCACCGACCGACGGGCTCCATATGCCGGCGTTGGTCAGGTAGATCAGCACCAGTGTCCAGTAGCCGAGCAAGAACCCGGCGGCGATCAGCGCCGTCTTCACGCCCGGGCCGAATCTCGGACGGATCGCGGCGTAGAGGGCGACGAGCAGGATGCCGGTCAGGAACGGGAGGGCAAGGTTGATCAGGTGATTCCAGACTCCCCAGTCGGCGCGCGACCAGCCGAGCGACGCCAGCCGCCGCCCCTCGTGCCCGATTCCGAGAAGGCTGAAGAGCAGGCCCTCGACCACTGCCTCGGCGACGGTCAGGACCAGGCCCGCCATCAAGCCGCCCTGAAACAGCTTGCGCCGGTTGATGCGCTCCATCGCTCGGGGCTCCGAGCCGAAGCTACATGGCCGGCGCGGCCGGTGCGCCCCGTTTCGGGGTGGGACGGGCCGCGCCTACTCGAACCGCAGATGCTTGACCGAGTGCCCGCCGTCGCGGATCTCGCGCAGCGAGTCGATGCCGATTCGGAGATGGGTCTCGGCGAAGCCCCGGGTGACCTCCTCGTCACTCTCCTCGGTCTTGACGCCATCGGGGATCATCGGCTGGTCGGAGACCAGGAGGAGCGCGCCGCGCGGGATCTGGTTGACGAAGCCGACGACGAAGATGGTCGCGGTCTCCATGTCGATCGCGGTCGCGCGGGTGGTGCGCAGGGTCCTCTTGAAGTCCGAGTCGTGCTCCCAGACTCGGCGGTTGGTGGTGTAGACCGCGCCGGTCCAGTAGTCGAGCTCGTACTCGCGCACGGTGTGCGAGACCGCGCGCTGGAGGTTGAACGACGGCAGCGCCGGGACTTCGGGCGGAAGGTAGTCGTTCGACGTTCCCTCGCCGCGGATGGCGGCGATCGGCAGGATCATGTCGCCGATCTTGTTCTTCTTCTTGAGACCGCCGCACTTGCCGAGAAAGAGGACCGCGCGGGGCGAGATCGCCGAGAGCAGGTCCATCACCGTGGCGGCATTGGCGCTGCCCATGCCGAAGTTGATGATGGTGATGTCCTCCGACGTGGCGTTGGGCATCGGCCGGTCGCGCCCCTCGACCTCGACGCCCTGGAAACCCGCGAACATCTCGACGTAGTTGTTGAAGTTGGTCAGAAGGATGTGACGACCGAACTCCTCGGCCGCCGTGCCGGTGTAGCGCGGCAGCCAGTTCTCGACCAGGTCCTTCTTGGTCTTCATCGGGCGTCCATGCCCTCCGGGCTCGTCAGCAGCTTCTCCACTCGCGCTTCGATGTCGTAGGAGAGTTTGACACCGAGATGGCCGATGGTGTCGGACGCGAGCAGCGTCGCCAGCTCGCCGCACAGCTCGAGCGGCTCGCGTCGGATCAGGCCGGCGAGGAAGCCGGCGGCGAAGCAGTCGCCGGCCCCCGTGGTGTCGACCACCGTCACGTTGTGGGCCTCGATGTGGATCAGCTCGTCGCGATGGCCGATGAAAGCACCGTTGGCGCCGTCGGTGACCACCGCGACGTCGACCGTCCTGGCCATCTCGCGCGTCGCCTCGTCGGCGCGGAGATCGGTCAGGATCCGCGCCTCCTCGGCGTTCGAGAAGAGCACGTCGAGACCCTCCTCGAGGTGGCGGTGCAGGATCTTGCGCGAGCGGTTGACGGCGAACGGGTCGGCCAGGTCGACCGCCAGCTTGCAGCCGGTCTCCCGCGCCGTCTCGAGCGCCAGCTCGATCGCTTCGATCTGGTTCGGCGTGTCCCACATGTAGCCGGTGGTGAAGAAGATCCTGGAGTGACGGATGTCGTCGAGCGGCAGGTGCTCGGGGAGATAGCCGCGGCAGACGCCCAGATGGGTGTTCATGGTCCGCTCGCCGTCGGGGGTCACCAGGATGACGCTGGTTCCGGTGACCCCGTCGGCGTGCGCCACCCGGTTCTTCACTCCGGCCTTCTCCAGCTCCTGGCCGAAGAGCGAGCCGTTCAGGTCGAGTCCGGTGGCGGAGCTGTAGGAACAGCGGCAGCCGAAGCGCGCGGCCACGCGCAGAACGTTGGCGCACGAGCCGCCCGCTTCGATCTCCGGCTCGAGGTTGCCGACGTGCTCGAGGATCGTCGCCTGCTCATCGGTATCGACCAGCTTCATGATGCCCTTGTCGAGGGCGAGCGCCTCCAGGTCGGAGTCCTCGGCGCGCACCAGGAAGTCGAGAATCGCGTTCTCGACGCCGGTGATGTCGAGCTCGCACTCGCTCTGCCCGGCGAAGAAGTCGAAATCGGTCATAGGGGCGTCATCTTAACGGCAGAAACCGGACCAAAAAACGGGGACAGGTAACCAATTACGACCTGCTGACGGGTCCGCCGTTCCAGAAGGCCGCTCGAGATTCCGTAGTCAGTTGCCTGTCACCGCGTTTCGGCGATCGTTTTGCTGCCGGACCCAGATGATGAAGGAGCGTTGCTGGCTCTGTAGGTCGGGGTGGCCGCGAGCCCACCCGTCGGCGCGTGGTCCGAGCCGGGGGAGTCTGCTACCCAGACAGGGGGTCGGTATGAGTCACGTCGACACATCGACTGTCTACGGCGAGAGCGCTGAGCCGCGGGGAGCTCTCTGGCCGAGGATCATCGGCATCATCGGAATCGTCGTCGGCATCTGCACGATCATCGACCAGCTGGGCGACCTCGCGGTGCCGTTCTACTGGACGGAGGACTATCTGAGCCGCTGGTTCTCGAGCGAGATGGCCCAGCTGTTGATGGTGATCCTGCCGCCTACTCCCTGGCTGGTGATCTCGGCCCTGATCGGGCTCGCGCTGGGGGGGCTGTTGATCGTCGCCTCGCTGCGCCTGAAGAACCACGTGCGCTCGGGCGTAGGTCTGTCGACCACCTGGGCCTGGCTGGTGATCGCCTGGATCGTGCTCGAGTCGGTCTTCGCCACCGGCAGGATGATCACCAGCGCGGATCAGCTGGGTGCGCTATGGCCGGGAGGGTGGCAAGCCGCGACCGCCGTCGGCCTGCCGCTTGCCCTGGCAGCGACCCTCGCCTACCCGGCCTTTCTCATCTACTGGTTCAGGCGCGACGACGTGCGCAAGGAGTACGACGGCTGGTCCTCGACCAGCGCTTGAGGCGTCGAACGGAAGGATCGGATCATGCAGGCTCAAGAGCAGACGCCCCCTCGGCTGTGCCCCGAGTGTGGAGCGGATCTCTCGGACTTCCCGTATGACCGGCTCGAGCCGGGCAAGGCCGCTCGAGCCGTGCGCAGGGTCGCGGTCTGGCTGCTGCCCGTGCTGGCGCTCGCCTACCTTGCACAGCTCTTCTGGGGCAGCGCCAACATGGGGTTCGGCACCGGCGCCGGCTACTTCGCGGTGCTCTGGATCTGCGGTCCTTCCCTGCTGCTCTACGCGGTCTCCCGACTCCTGCCCAAGGTGCGGCGCGTCATCTGTCTCCGCTGCAGCTGGAACCAGGAGTACCCCGCCAGGTCCACCGCCCACGCCTGAGGACGACCGGGTCTCGATAAGCTCGCGCGCGAGCATCCGTGAGCCCTTGACTGGATGGGGACACAATACGTAATCCGCGCGGCGCGTGGAATAGGTATTGTGTCCCCCACACGCGAGCATCCGTGAGCCTTTCGATCCTCGTCGTACTCGGCATCCTGCTGGTCGCGATCGTTCTGTTCGTGACCGAGAAGCTGCGCGTCGACCTGGTGGCGGTGCTGGTCATGCTCAGCCTCGCGCTGACCGGCATTCTCGAAGGGGAGCAGGCGATCGCCGGCTTCAGCAACGAGGCGGTGATCACGATCGCCTCGGTGCTGATTCTGAGCGGCGGTCTGATGCGCACCGGGGTGGCGCACCTGATCGGCCGCCGGGTGCTGCAGTTCGCCGGGCGGACGCCCGGCCGCCTCACGCCGGTCCTGATGATGACGGTCGGACTGCTGTCGGGGTTCATGAACGACATCGGCATCACCGCGCTCATGCTGCCGGTGGTGCTCGAGATCACCCGCCGGATCGGTCTGGCGCCGTCGAAGCTGCTGATCCCGCTGGCGTTCGGATCGCTGCTCGGTGGCATGACCACCCTGATCGGTACGGCGCCCAACATCCTGATCTCGGGAGCGCTCGCCGACCACGGCTACGAGCCCTTCACAATGTTCGATTTCACGCCCGTGGGCCTCGCAGCGCTGGTCCTGGGAGTCGCCTACATGACTCTGGCCGGCCGCCACCTGCTGCCGGACCGTGACCCCAGACGCCAGGCGGAGGGTAAGGATCTAGAAGACCTGTACGAGCTCGAAAAGGTCCTCTGCTCCCTGACCATCCCGTCGGGATCGCCCCTCGAGAGCCGCACGCTGGGCGAAAGCCACCTCGGCCTCGCGCTCGGTCTGAACGTCGTCGCTATCCGCCGGGACGGCGAGTTGCGGCTTGCGCCGACGCCGGATTACGTGTTGCGCAGCGGCGACGAGCTCTTGACCGAGGGGCGCTTGGACCGCTTCGAAGCGCTGCGCGCCTGGCACCATCTGGTGGTCGAGTCGACGCAGAGAGTTCTGGCTCGGCTTTCCAGGGCGAAGTTCGACCTGCTCGAGGTCGAGATCGGCGACGAATCGCCGCTCGCCGG
Organism: Thermoanaerobaculia bacterium; assembly: GCA_947259925.1. Taxonomy (GTDB): domain Bacteria; phylum Acidobacteriota; class Thermoanaerobaculia; order Multivoradales; family JAHEKO01; genus JAHEKO01. The sequence goes on along the minus strand of CAMYOG010000041.1, from coordinate 76,899 downwards.
CCAGACGATTCGTGAAGCCGACATCAGGCGCCAGCTCGGGCTGAACGTGGTCGCCATCGACCGGCAGGGAGAGGTGCGACGCACCCGACTGCGGCGCGTGCGGCTCGAGCCGGGCGATCGGCTCCTGGTGGCGGCCGCCCAGGGCCGCACCGAGGAGATCTCGGATCGCGCCGAGTTCAGTGCTGTCCAGCCGTTGGACATTCGCGAAGTGGCGGGCCGATACCAGCTCGAGCGGCGTCTGTTGAGCGTCAAGGTCCCCGAGGCGTCGCTCCTGGCCGGACAGCTCCTGACCGAGATCCGCCTCGCCGAGGCGTTCGGACTGACCGTCCTGGCCATCCTTCGGGACGGCGAGGCGCGACTTCTTCCCGACCCCGGGCAGGCCCTGGCCGCCGGCGACGTCCTGCTCCTGCGTGGTCGCCGCGAGGACCTGGAGGTTCTGCAGGCACTACAGGGGCTGGAGGTCAGCCCCGAGCCGCCGCCCGGGTTTGGCGATCTCGAGTCCGAGCTGGTCGGCATGGTCGAGGCGTCGCTCTCGCCACGCACCTCGCTCGCGGGTCGTACCGTCACCGAGCTCGGCTTCCGCAACAAGTACGGCCTCTCGGTCCTGGCGATATGGCGCAACGGTCGTGCCTATCGCACCGGTCTCGGTGAGATGAGTCTCAAGCTGGGTGACGCCTTTCTTCTCTACGGCGATCGACACCGACTCGCTCTTCTCGCCGAAGACCCCGACTTCTACGTCCTGAGCGAGCAGGCCCAGGCGCCACCGCGGCAGGAGAAGGCATCGATCGGCGCTCTGATCATGGCTGGCGTCCTGGCCACGGTGGTGACCGGTCTGGTGCCCGTCTACATCGCCGCGCCGACCGGTGCCCTGCTGATGATCCTGACCGGGTGCCTGACCCTCGAGGAGGCGTACCGCTCGATCGAGCTCAAGGCGGTGATCCTGATCGCCGGCATGCTCAGTCTCGGCCTGGCGATGGAAGAGAGCGGGCTGGCCGAGCTGATCGCCGAGCGGGTGCTCGGCTCGCTCGCGGCGCTCGGGCCGCGGGCGCTGATCGCCGGCCTCTTCCTGATCACCGCGTTCGCCGCCCAGATCATGCCGACCGCCGCGGTCGCCGTATTGATGGCACCGATCGCCCTCGAGACCGCCGCGGCCTCCGGCCTCTCGCCGCATGCGCTGCTGATGGTGCTGGCGATCGGTGCGTCGAGCGCGTTCATGAGCCCGGTCGGCCACGCCGTCAACCTGCTGGTCATGGGCTTCGGCGGCTACCGGTTCACCGACTACACCCGGGTCGGTCTGCCACTGACCGTCCTGCTCCTGCTATTGGTGGTCTTCTTCCTGCCGCTGATCTGGCCGCTCTAACGGGAATCGGGACAGCGCGGTCGGGCCACCCGGCCGAGCTCGGGCACCGCCCGAGCGACTCTGTGAGGACTGCCGAGCGCGCTGGGGTCACCCAGAGCGCGCTGTCCCCGTGCCTCTCTAGCCGCACTCGAAAGGCACGACCTCGACCTCGCCACAGCCGAAGGTGATCCTGGCCGTGCCGTCGCCGTCCGGAAGGCCCTTGAAGCGGACCTTGGCGCGACCCTTCCGGTTGAGAACTCCGTAGAGATACTCGCCGTTCTCGAGCTCGACCCGATAGCCATCGCGGGCGAGGCCAGCGCGGAGCTTCAGAATCAGCTTTCCGGAGCGTGTGCATCTCTTGGCCACTACCCGCTCGCTTCCGGAGCACTGACCCGGCTTGGGATGAGCCAGCAGGAACTCGCTGATCGCTCTGGCATAGTTGGAGCTCAGGGCCGGAACGTGCCCGCCGTCCTCGATCGTCCAGAGCTCGGCCGAGCCGCCCGCGGAGCACGCCCTGGTGAAACGCATACGGTGGGTCTCCCTACCTTCCAGCTCCTCGTCGAGATCCAGACCGGCCGGCGCCGCCGCGCCTTCCGCCCGGCAACCGTTGTAGTCCGCCCAGGTCTCGACCGAGGCGACGGCTCCCGGGTAGAGGACCCCGCCGAGGCCACCGCCGTCGTAGAAGATGGTCTCGTCGCGGGTGCCGTGCACGTGCAGGACATGGACGGGCCTGCGCGGGCGGCAGTCGGCGGGATCGTAGTAGGTGGCGCCCGCGAGCGGCGCGATCGCGGCGATCCGCCTGGCGTGGTCGCAGGCCATCCGGTACGACATGAATCCACCATTGGAGTGGCCGGTGAAATAGATCTTGCGCGGGTCGACGTTGCACTGGGCCTCGATCGTCTCGACCAGCTCGAGCAGATAGCCCGAGTCGTCGACGCCGGTGCCGCCGTAGTCGCAGCAGGCGTCGGTGCCGTTCCAGAACAGGACGCCCGAGATGTCGCGCGTGCCGTCGGGATAGGCGTAGAGAAAGCCGAACCGGTCGGCCATCGGCCTGAAGCCCATATATCTCTCTTGAAGGCTCCCGGCCCCGCCACGGCCGTGCAGCAGCACCACCAGGGGCGCCGGCTCGTCAGGGTCGTAGGAATCGGGAACATAGAAGTTGACCGGTCCGCGGCCGAGATCGATCGGCGCGTCACACTGCGCGATCGCCGGAGCCGGCGCCACGATAGTGGCGAGCAGCAGTAGCAGCGAAAACGCTCTACAGACGTCCCTCACGGCCGAAACGCTAGCACACGGCCGGCGTGCCGCGCTGTCTATAGAGCGTCCTACAACGGGCCAATGGACCGTGCTCCGTCGGGTAGAGTTGCGATCAGGGGGAGGGGATGTCGAGAGACTACGACGTCATCATCATCGGTGCCGGCATCATCGGCTGCTGCACCGCGTTCGAGCTCGCCAAACGGGGCCATCGGACCCTGAACGTCGACAGGCTGCACGGCGCGGGCTACGGCTCGACGGCGGCGTCCTGCGCCATCATCCGCTTCCACTACTCGACCCCGCACGGCGTCGCCCTGGCCCGCGAGAGCTACTTCTACTGGATCGACTGGGCGAGATACCTCGGAGTCTTCGACGAGCTCGGGTTCGCCCGCTACGTCAACACCGGATGCCTGGTCTTCAAGACCGAGAAGAACGACCATCTGCGCTCGGTGATGGCGAGTCTCGACGAGCTCGGCATCGCCTACGAGGAGCTCGACCCGGAGGGCGTCAGGGAGCGCTTCCCGATCGTCGATGTCCGCCGGTTCGGGCCACCGGTCAAGCGCGACGACGAGCGCTTCGGCCAGACCACGGGCCCGTCGATCGCCGGAGCGGCCTACATCCCCGAGTCGGGGTTCATCAGCGACCCCCAGCTCTCCTGTCACAACGTCCAGCGTGCATGCGAAGCGCGCGGCGGCGAGTTCCGGTTCAACGTCGAGGTGGTCGAGATCCTGCGCCGGGAAGGCCGCGCAGCCGGCGTCCGACTGGCGGACGGCACGACCATCGAGGCGCCGGTCGTCGTCAACGTCGCCGGGCCCCACTCGACCAGGATCAACCGACTCGCCGGCGCCGAGGACGGCATGAAGATCAAGATCCGACCGGTCCGCCACGAGGTCTGCCACGTGCCGGTTCCGGAAGGCTCGAACTTCGACGAGCTGGGGACCATCATCTCGGACGACGATACCGGTGGCTACGCCAGGCCCGAGATCGGCGGCCATCTCCTGGTCGGCTCGCAGGACCCGGCGTGCGACGAGCCCGAATCGGTCGAGGACCCGGACGACTACAACACCGCCTTCAGTGAGCAGTGGTTCACCCAGGCCGAGCGCGTGGCACAGCGGCTGCCCGACCTGCCGATCCCGATGCGGCCCAAGGGCGTGGTCGACCTCTACGACGTCAGCGACGACTGGCTGCCGGTCTACGACCGCTCGGACCTGCCCGGCTTCTACATGGCGGTCGGCACCTCGGGCAACCAGTTCAAGAACGGGCCGGTGGTCGGCAAGCTGATGACCGAGCTGATCTCGCAGGTCGAAGACGGCCGCGATCACGATCGCGACCCGGTCCGCCTGCGTCTCAAGTACACCCGGCGTGACCTCGACCTGGGCTTCTTCAGCCGCTTGCGCCAGATCAACCAGGACTCGTCCTTCTCGGTGATCGGCTAACCGGACGAGAGGCCCAACCCCGTGGGGTGGTCCCGGCGCCAGACGGGACCACTAGATTCGTGTTCGTACCGGCCTCGCCGATGTACGCAATCCAACCGATGGAGGGATCACCATGAAGAAGAGCCTCGCGTTACTCGTCGTCACGGCGGCCTTGCTCGCCGTACCGGCTCCGGCGCAGGAGACGCCGCCACCGATGGCCGCAGCCTACGAGGCTCTGGCCGACACCGTTCTCGCCGTGCGCAGCGCCGAGGCGGCCTTCGTCAAGTCGATGCTCGACGGCCACTACCACGCCGCCATGCAGCTGGCCAAGCGGGGCGACTGGTCCGGCGCGGCAGCCCACATGGCGCTGTTCGCCAACGAAGGCGACAACGCCATCGCCGGAGTACGCAAGCGCCTGCTCGAGGGTGGCCACCACTTCAACGCCACCGGCGAGGAGCAGGGCATCTTCGAGGAGGGCTATGTGGTCGTCAACCGTGAGGCCAAGACGAAGATGCTCGAGGCCGTGAGCCAGCTCCGCCAGGCGACCGACGACACCGCGCGCAAGGCGGCGTGGGCAATGTTCGAGGGGGTGGCGAAGCCTCTATTGAGCATGGATTGACGGTCGTTCTGAGCCTGCTCGTGGCGTTGGTGCTCGCACCCGCGGCGCGGGGCGGCGAAGCCTCGGCGAGCACGCATCTGAAGCTGACCGACGTGGCCGCCGAAGCCGGTCTCACGACGCCCACCTGGTGCGGCCGCCCGGAGAAGCCTCACATTCTCGAATCGGGAGGCACGGGGCTCGCTCTTCTGGACTACGACCTCGACGGCGATCTCGACCTCTACCTGGTCAACGGCTGGCGGCTCGAGGGATCCGAGGTCGCCGAGCGCGGACGCAACGCTCTCTTCAGGAACCGAGGCGACGGGGTCTTCGAGGAGGTGACCGCAGCCGCCGGCGTCGGCGACGACGGCTGGGGCACGGGGGTGGGCGTCGGCGACGTGGACGGCGACGGACTCCCCGACCTCTTCGTCTCCAACTTCGGCCCCGACGTCCTCTACCGCAATCTCGGCGACGGCTCCTTCGAGCCCCTGGCCGGGGCGCCGAGCATCGACGGCTGGTCGACCGGGGCGGTCTTCTTCGACGCCGATGGTGACGGCGACCAGGACCTCTACCTGGGCGGCTACATCGATTGCACGACCGAAGAGGTGCTGAACGCCGAGCCGGAGCTCGACTGGGAGGGGATGAAGGTCATGCTCGGCCCCTTCGGCCTCGAGGGGCTCGGCAACCGCTTCTTCCGCAACCTCGGCGGTGGCCGATTCGAGGACGCGACAGAGAGCGGAGGCTTCCACGACATCGGGCTCTTCTACTCCTTCGGCGTGGTCGCCACCGACCTCGACGGAGACCTCGATCTCGACCTCTACGTGGCCAACGATTCCAACCCGAACTACGTCTACGAGAACGACGGTGGCCGCTTCCAGGAGGTCGGGCTGTGGAGCGGCGCCGCCCTCGACGCGATGGGCAACGCCCAGGCGGGGATGGGGCTCGCCGTCGGCGACCTGGACGACGACGGACTCCCCGACCTCCTGGTCACGAACTTCTACAAGGACGCCTCGACTCTCTACCGCAACCTCGGAGATCTGGTGTTCGAGGACGTCAGCCGGCCGCTCGGCGTCAGCGAGCCGAGCTACTGGCCGCTCTCCTGGGGCACGACGCTCTCAGACCTCGATCTGGACGGCGATCTGGACGTCTTCATCGCCAACGGCCATATCTACCCCCAGGCCGATCGCGCGCCGCAGTCGGGAACCAGCTTCCGGCAGCGCAACTCGCTGCTCGAGTGGCAAGGTCAGAGATTCCGCGAGGTCGGTGCCGAAGCCGGCCTCGAGACGATCGAGTCGAGCCGCGGTCTCGCCGTCGGTGACATCGACGCCGATGGCGACCTGGACCTCGCGGTGTCCAACGTCGACGCGCCGCCGACGCTCCTCCGGAATGACTCGATCCGAGGGGGGAGTTGGCTGATCGTCGACGCCCCCGGAGCCGTGCGTGCCTCCGTCGGGGCGGGCGAGCGCGTCTTCGAGCGCCATTGGGCCGCGGGCGCTTCCTTTCTTTCCGTCAGCGATCCTCGCTTCCATTTCGGCCTCGGACCCGCGACCGAGATCGAGCGCGTGACCCTCGAGCGCTTCGACGGCCGGCGGATCTCGATCCTCGGTCCCCCCGCGGACCGAGCCCTGGTGTTCCCCAGGCTCGGAGCCGCGTCGCACTGAACCCTCGCTACGGGCGCGGGCGGGATTCGTCGTTCTCGGTGATCGGCTAGCCTGACCTTCTCGCCGGCTTTCGTAGCGAGCCGGCGTAGGTGCTTGAAGATGCAGGGCTTTGCGACCGAGGGCACCACAGGCGTACTCGAAATACGTCGAGGATGCCCGACCGAGCAAAGTCGTGCAGATTCAAGCGCATACGGCGGCGCAGTAGGAAGCTGGTGAGAAGGCCAGGCTAGGCCAGTCTCAACCCTCTGAGAGGCCATTGGCGCCCGGAGCGGCGTCGCGCTATCCTATGAGGGCATTAGATCAGCAGAGCCGCGGCGAGTCCGCGGCGGAGACCAGTCGAAGGCCGTACCTTGGAGACAGGAGGCTCATAGACGTGGCGTTGCGGGGGATCGTGGCATGCGCGCTCGGTTGGTGCGTCCTGGTGCTGCTCGTCACCTCCGCGAACGCTGCCGGACCGTTCTCCAAGGGACCGCCCTCCAAGAACAAGGTCGATCTCGACCTGCCGCGCGAAGAGCGCCAGGCCCGCAACCTCGAAGAGCTCCTCGGCCGCGATCGACTGCGCCGGCTGAACGAGGCCAACTTCTGGATCGCCGTCCACGACCACGGCTTCACCCCCAAGCTGTCGGACATCCCCGACCAGCACGAGGAGCTCTCGGGGATTCTCCTCAGCAGCCTGGGCAGAATCTCGCACAAGGCGGTGCTCAACACCCTGCGGCTCGAGGAGCGGCGCGACGAGCTGCGCGGAAAGCTGGGCGGCGGCGGCAGCGACGCGGATTCCGATCGCTTCAAGCTCCGCACCTCTCCCCGCTTCCGGTTCGACGGCGACGCCTGGGTCGGAGCCAAGCTCAGGCTTTCGGGAACCCGCTCGAAGCTGCTCTCGGGGACCAGCCTGCGGATCGGCAGCGAGTTCGACGGCCACAACCCGAGCGTCAAGTTCGGCTACGAGGACCGCTCGAGGCGCGCGTCGATCACCTACTACGGCGACCACCGGGAACGAGGCGAGTTCGTCGAGCTGCTGGTCGGGTTCTCGTTCTGACCCCGCACCCGTAGGCTGCTCGGCGGAATGTCAGGTGAAAGCCAGCTCGACGTGCGCGATCCTCGGGTCGCGGCGTCGATCCAACGCTACTGGCGCCGCAACCTGCGGATCATGATCGTCCTGCTGGCGATCTGGGCGCTCGCCGGGCTCGGCTGCGGCGTCCTCCTGGCCGACTGGCTCAATCGCTTCCATCTCGCCGGCTTCCCGCTCGGCTTCTGGTTCGCCCAGCAGGGCAGCATCCTGATCTTCATCCTGCTGATCCTGGTCTACGGGTTGGCGCTCAACCGGCTCGATGCCGACCATCACCGCGAGCTCGAGAGACTGCGGGCGGGCGATCCGTGAGCATCAAGCTCTGGACCTTCCTCTTCGTAGGGGTCACGTTCGGTACCTACCTGATCATCGCCTGGCTGAGTCGCGTCCGCGACACCACCGGCTTCTACGTCGCCGGGCGCGGCGTACCGGCCACGGCGAACGGCATGGCGACCGCCGCCGACTGGATGAGCGCGGCGTCGTACATCTCGATGGCCGGCCTGATCTCCACCATGGGCTACGCCGGCGGTATGTACCTGATGGGCTGGACCGGTGGCTACGTCCTGCTGGCCCTGTTGCTCGCGCCCTATCTGCGCAAGTTCGGGCACTACACCGTGCCCGATTTCGTCGGCGATCGCTATGAATCGAACACCGCGCGGCTGGTCGCGGTGGTGTGCGCGGTCTTCGTCAGCTTCACCTACGTGGCCGGCCAGATGCGCGGCGTCGGTATCGTCTTCTCGCGCTTCCTCGAGGTCGACATCAACGTCGGCGTGGCGATCGGCATGGCAATCGTCTTCACCTACGCGACGCTCGGCGGCATGAAGGGGATCACCTGGACCCAGGTCGTGCAGTACTGGGTGCTGATCACCGCGTTCCTGATCCCCGCGATCGCCATCAGCTTCAAGCTGACCGGCAACCCGGTGCCCCAGATCGGCATGGGCAGCCGGCTCCTCGACGAAGGCGCCCCCCTCTTGGCAAAGCTCGACCAGCTGCACGCCGATCTCGGCTTCAGCAGCTACACGGAAGCCTTCACCGGGCGGTGGAACAAGCTCAACGTCTTCTGCGTGACCCTGGCGCTGATGGTCGGCACCGCCGGCCTGCCTCACGTCATCGTCCGGTTCTACACCGTCAAGTCGGTGCGCGCGGCCCGCTGGAGTGCCTTCTGGGCGCTCTTCTTCATCGCCCTGCTCTACCTGACCGCGCCGGCGACCGCCGCCTTCGCCCGCTACTACATGATCCAGAGCCTGCACGGCCGCGCGGAGGCGGAGCTGCCGTCCTGGTTCCGGAACTGGGAGCAGACCGGGCTGGTGCTCTGGCTCGACGACGGCGACGGCCGGGTCGCCTACCACGGACCGGCCGATGGGGCCCGGAACGAGATCTTCCGGAGCGGCAAGCTCACCTCGGTCGAGCTGGCGGCGATCAGGGTCGATCACCAGAAGTGGCTATCGAGCGGCGGAACCGATGCCCGCGACGGCCGGGCGGTGCTGACCGAGCGCGGTCTCTCCGGACCCGATCGCGACATCATCGTCCTGGCGACCCCCGAGATGGCGGCGCTGGCGGACTGGATCATCGCCCTGGTGGCCGCCGGTGGGCTGGCGGCGGCGCTATCGACCGCCAGCGGTCTTCTATTGGTGATCTCCTCGAGCGTCGCCCACGATCTCTACTATCGGATCCTGAATCGGGACGCCTCCGAGGCCCAGCGCCTGGTCGTCGGCAGGGTGGTCATCGGTCTCGCCGTCGTGGTGGCGGGCCTGCTGGGGATCTTCCCACCCGGCTTCGTCGGTCAGGTGGTGGCGTTCGCCTTCGGTCTCGCGGCCGCGAGCTTCTTCCCGGCGATCGTGCTCGGCATCTTCTCGAAACGGGTCGGCACCGTCCCAGCCGTGGCCGGGATGATCTGCGGCATCGGCTTCACCGCCAGCTACATCATCGGCAGCGTCTACGCCGGCATGCCGAACTGGTGCTTCGGGATCGAGCCCCAGGGGATCGGTGTCGTGGGGATGCTGCTCAACTTCGGCGTGACCCTGGCGCTGACGCCGTTCACGAGAGAGCCCTCCGAAGACGTCAGGACGATGATCGATTCGATCCACGAGCCGGAGGGAGCCGGACCGGCGGTGGTCATCGAGGCCGCGCCCGAGCACTGAGCCGCCGGCTACGGCTGGGCGGCTCGGGCCGCGCGGTGGGTCAGGAAGCGCTCGTGACAGGCCCGAGCCTCGCTGCGCAGCTCGGCATAGCCGCCCGAGTCCCGGACCGGCTCCAAGAGCGGATCGGTCTCGATCAGGGGGTACGAACAGTAGCCGCGCTCTACCGCTCCCTTCAGCAGGCGAGCCGCGCGCTCCGGCTCGCCGCAGTAGGACATGTAGGCCGCCGTCCAGTAGAGCTGCTCGCCGTCGAGCTGTCTGAAGACCTCGGGCTCGATTCGTTGTGCCAGCGACTCGCGCTCGTCCGGCGCTTCGTCGGCCAGGCAGAGCTCGAGATAGCGCAGGTGCCAGAGGCCCGAGCGCTCTGAGCGCAAGATGGAGAGGCCATCCAACGGGCGACCCTGCCTCACGCGCAGCATCGTGATGTTGGAGACGTACATGTGGGTGGTGCCGTCGAGCTGTAGAAAGACCTCGGAGCGATCATAGGCGCCGACGAGGTAGGCGGTGATTCCACAAGAGCGAAACCGCGGGTTCGTCGAGTCGATCTCCAGGGCGCGCTCGCACTCGAGAAGCGCTTCATCGACTAGACCCGCATAGCGCAGCACGTAGCCCATCGCATGATGGAGATCGGCGCTCTCCGGATGCCTCTCCAGCAGCCGGCTCGCCTCGTCCCAGGCCTCCTCCAGCTGGCCCGTCTCCGCCTGGATCGTGATGATCCGCATCGCGGACCCCACCAGGCTCGGATCGAGGGCGAGCGCGCGCTGCGCCGCCTCGATCGCCGCGTCGTACATCTCGCTCCCCGCCAGGCCGTAATTGCCTTCGTAGTAGTAGCGGGCCGCCAGCTCGTTCCAGGCCGGAGCGTACGAGGGGTCGAGCTCGACCGCCTGCTCGAGCATGGCGATCGCGCGACGATTGGGATCGATGTCGGTCCCCTGCGCGAGCCCGCGCAGGTAGAGGTTGTAGGCTTGTTCGTTCGAGGGCACCGTACCGCCACCCGAAACGTCGACGGCGCCCAGCTTCGGGACCAGCTCTTCCCGCACTCGCTCGGCGACCAGGGCGCGCAGGGCGATCAGATCACCGGTCGTGCCACTCACGCTCTCGCGCCAGAAGAGCTGATTGGTCTCGGCATCGATCGCTTCCAGCGTCATCTGGAGGCGCTCTCCCTCCGCAAAGTACTGGCCGGTGACCAGGTTGGCCGCTCCGACGGCCTTCCCCGCCGCGCCCGGATCGAAGACCTCGGCGGAGTACGAGGCGGTCGTCGTGAACGGCCTCACCGCGAGGCCGGGTGCGCGGCTCAGGGCGGTCGTCACTTCGTCCGGGACAGCGAGCTCCAGGTAGTCGAACGCCGGATCGGCGGTCAGGTTCTGGAACGGAAAGACCGCCACCGTCGGCTGCGATGCTTCTCGAGAGATCGGCGCCTGGTCCGGCGTCTCGGGCCGGCTCGCGAACCGGGGCACCAGGAACATCCCGACCGCCACGATGGCGAGGATCGCTGCCACGACGAGCATCAGGCGGTGGCGGCTCTCGGGCGCGGGGGCTTGCGAGACGGACGACGCCTGGATTGCCACCGAGGCCTCGTGCGACTCGACCTCCCGGCGCAGGGCGGCGAGCTCGTTACGGACGTCGAGCGCCGACTGGAAGCGCCGGTTGCGTTCCTTCTCGAGACAGTGGCTGACGATCCGACCGAGCTGCCGCGGCAGCGCGGTGTTCAGCTCTTCGACCGAGACCGCTTCGTCCTTGAGGATCGAAGAGATGAGCGCCGCCGAGGTATCGCCCTGGAATGGCCGTACCCCGGTCGCCAACTGATAGAGGATGACCCCGAACGAGAAGATGTCGGTGCGCGCGTCGAGCGGCCTGCCCTCGGCCTGTTCGGGCGACATGTAGGGATAGGTACCGAGGATCGTGCCCTCCCGGGTGACCGCCTGGGTCGGCGCCTGGGTCACCATCAGCGACGGATCGCGCTCCGCCAGCTTGGCCAGACCGAAATCGAGGACGACCACCCGTCCGTCGTCGCCGACCATGATGTTGGTCGGCTTGAGGTCGCGGTGGGTGATCCCCTTGGCGTGTGCCGCGGCCAGGGCATCGGCGATCTGGACGGCGACGTCGTAGAGCTTCTTCTGCGGCAGCCCACCGGCCGGAACGATCTGTTCGAGTGTCTTGCCCTCGACCAGCTCCATGGTCAGGAAGTGGACCGACTCGCCGGATGGCGAGGTCACCTGTTCGACCGAGTGGATGGTGACGATGTTCGGGTGGCTGAGCGCGGCGATCGCCTCGGCCTCGCGCTGGAACCGCTCGAGCTGCGCCGGGGCGGACGATCCCTCCCGTGGCAGCACCTTGAGGGCGACCCGCCGCTTGAGCTTCAGATCCTCGGCGAGGTAGACCTCACCCATCCCACCCTCGCCGAGCTTTTCGACGATCTTGTAGTGCGCAAGGCTCTCGCCGATCATCCGACGCCGCTGCCCTTTCTCCCCGAAGTTGTCCTGGCGATCATACTCGTGCCGACGGCCCGGGCTGGGGCCGGGTCGGCTCGAGCGCTCAGCTACCGGGCTCGGCGAAGAGCGCGTCGTCGATTGCGACGTTGGCCACGATCTCGTCCAGGATGTACTCGCGCGAGAAGAGCATCTCCTCGACCAGGACGTAGAACGGCATCTGCACCCCCTCGACCTCCCGATAGTCGTCCAGATACCAGGTCCGGGCGGCGGCGAAGTCACCCTCCGCCATCTCGGTCGTCTTCATGACCGGCAGATAGGTCTCGCGGTTCAGGAACCAGCGCTGGGTCTGGCCGCTCGCCAGCTCGAGATCGAGCAGGATGACGTCGACGCCCTCGACCTGGGCCTCCCCCGCCATTCGGATCGAGTGACCCTTGTCGCGAAAGCCGACCAGCGGGCTCTCGAAGTCGGCCTCGAGCACGAAGCTGGCCTGGAGCTCGTCCGGCATCTTCTCCACCGTCCGCTCGGCGCCCTCGGACGCCACCCAGGCGGTCTCGCCGTCGAAGGCGCGCACGATCGTGGTCCCGGTCTCGGTGGTGGTGCCGTACTCGGTCAGCCCCTCGATTTCCTCCCGACAGCGCGCACCCCGCTTCTGCAGGACCGTGAGTGGGTGCTCCAACCCGTTGTAGACGTAGGTGCCGCTCTTGCGTAGCGTCTCGATCCGGCCGAGGCTGTCGGCGCCGCCCAGGGCCTCGACGTAGCGGGCGACGACCGCATCGACCTCGGCCGCCGCCGCCGGGTCCTCGGGTGTCTCGCCAGCACACCCGACCAGCAACAGGGAGATCATCAGCGTGCCTGCGAGCGATTGTCTGGTTCTCATTCCGCTCTCCTCCTCAGCTGCCGGCCGCGAGGTCGTAGGCGACGATCTCGGCCGTGTTGCGCAAAAAGAGGGTGCCGTTGGCTAGCGCCGGCTGCGTCCAGCAGCGACCGGTCAGCGCCTGATGGGAGGCGAGCTCGACCAGCCGCTCGGCGTCGGCTGCCAACAGCACCAGCTTGCCGCGCTCGCTCAAGACGATCAGCTTGCCATCGGCGCGGATCAACGAGCCCTTGCCCAGGCCCCGCTTGATCCAGGTCTGCTCCCCGGTGGCCGCATCGATGCACTTGAGAAACGCCTTGTCGAAGCCGCACAGATGCCCATCCACCTCTACCGATCCGTTGAAGTGGTTGCGCATCAGCCCGTGCGCCCAGACCTCTTCGACGCCGACCGAATCACCATCGGCGACCATCCGCACCACCTTGGCTCCGGCCTCGTAGGAGGCCGAGACGAAGATGAGATCGGGGGCGACGAAGACCGGCGACGCCGGCTTGATGCCGAGATCGGGCACGAACTCGCTGGTCCAGAGCGTCTCGCCCTCGGTCGACAACGCGGTCAGGCCGTTCTTGGTCAGGCCGACGATCTGGGTGACACCGTTGAACGGCACCACCACCGGCGACGAGTAGGCGATCTCACCCTCGCCCCCGGTCCAGAGCAGCTCGCCGTTCGCCCGATCGAACGCGCCGATGGTCCGGTTACTCGAGCCGCCGATCTCGAGGATCACGGCATCACCGAGGATCAGCGGCGAGCTGGTGAAGGCCCAGTTCGGTAGCTCGCTGTCGAAGTCTTCCTGCAGGTCGCGGCTCCAGACCACCGAGCCGTCGGCGGCGCTCACCACGGTCAGATCACCCAGGGAGCCGACGGAATAGAGAGCGCCTTCATGGAAGGTGGGTGTGGCCCGGGGACCGTCGCCGAAGTCGTTGGTGAACAGTCCGCCGATCCTGGTACGCCAGATCTCGGCACCCGATCCGGCGTCGAGCGCCACCAGGTACTCGCTCTCGCCGTCCGAGTCCATCGTGAAGAGCCGGTCGCCGACGATCGACATCCCCGAGTACCCGGCGCCGAGGGGCACCCGCCAGAGCTCCGTCGGCCCACCCTCGCCCCAGCCGTCGATCAGTCCGGTCTCGGCCGACCGACCGTCGCGGTCCGGTCCGCGAAACTGCGGCCAGTCGGCGGCCAGGGCGAGACTCGTCGGCAGGATGAGAAGGACGATGACGACAACAGCTACCGTGGACGCTCGGCTCATGCCTCCAGTATACGAACCGGATCAGGTGGTCTTGTCGCCCAGCAGCCACTTGAGCGCGATCTCGGCCTGTAACGACGGCCGGCCGTCGAGCCACCACCTGACAGAGGGCCTTGGGTCCTCGGGAGACGCGCCTCGAGAGCCCCGCGGCCGCTTCGAGATCATCCACGAGGCGGCGAGGACGAAGCCGCCCCCCGCCACGACTCCGGCGCCGATCGGATCGCCCATCACCATCACCCCGAGGAGAGCGCCAGTAATCGGCTGCAGATTCAGGTAAACCCCGGCGGGCCCGGCCCCGACCCGCGCAACGCCCCAGTTCCAGAGCACGTAGGTGAGCGTCGTGCAACCGAGACCGAGCGCCAGGAGCGAGCCCCAGACCCCGGCCGACAGCGCCACCGGCGGCGGCCCGGAGATGGCGAGCGAGATCGGGATCAGCATCAGGGTGCCGGCGGTCAGGATCCAGGCGGTCGCATGGAGCGCCGGATAGCGCCCTATCAGCCGCTTGCTGAGGATCACCCAGACGGTAGCGGCGACCATCGACAGGAAGACCAGGAGGTTGCCGCGCCAGTCGTCGCCCTCGCCGGGTGTACCGACCAGCAGGGCGACGCCCAGGGTCGAGATCCCTACCGCGATCCAGCCGCGCCGGCCGAGCCGCTCGCCCTCGAACAGGACCGCGGCGACCGCCAGCAGCGGCGCGCCGGTTCCGATCAGTAGCGCCGCGCTGGTGGCGCTGGTGAACAGCAGGCCCCCGACCTGGAGCAAGAACGTCACCGGCACCATCAGGAACCCGGTGAGCGCCAGCAGCCAGAGGTCCCGACCCTTCGGTCGCACTCGGCCGAGCAGCAGGATCGGCAGGAACGGGAGGACCGCGAAGACGAACCGGTAGAGCAGCAGGTGAGCGACCCCGAGCTCGACGAGGGCGATCTTGGCGAGGACGAACGTTGCCCCCCAAATGGCGGAAGCGAGCAAGAGGGCGGCGATTCCGGCTGGATCTCGGCGAGACGTCATCTGGGTACCTCCCTTGTCTTCTGTCTTATAACCTTCTATAGTTGTTTAGACGGTTTGAGCGTACACCTCAAAAACTAACCTGTCAAGAGATCTTTAGTGGTTATGCAAAAAGATCACACCGCCGGCCTCGGAGTGACGCCGCTCGAGCTCTGCCTCGACTTCGTCAACACCGAGGGGACCGAGCGCAACAGTCCACCGGACCGCCTGGAGAGCCTCGACGTCTTCCTCGAGTGGGCGGTCGATCGGGGCGTCGTCGAGGCCCGCCAGGCTGCCGCCGTACGCCGAGCGACCGGCGGTCCGCAAAAGATCGAGGGCTTTCTGACGGCAGGGCGGACGCTACGGGAGGCGCTCTACCGCATCTTCTCGGCTCTGGCGGCGGGCGCCGAGCCCGCGGCGAGCGATCTGACCGTCCTCGATCGACAGCTCGCCGGGGCACTTCCGCGGCTCGAGCTGACTCGCGACGCCGGAGCCTTCGGCTGGGCTTTCTCCGAGGCTCCGGCGCGGGCAGAGGAGCTCCTGTGGCCGATCGCCCTCTCGGCGGCCGACCTCCTCCGCTCCGAGCGACTCGCCCGGGTCAAGGAGTGCGCGGGCGACACCTGCTCCTGGATGTTCATCGACACCAGCCGGAATCGGAGCCGGCGCTGGTGCGACATGTCCGACTGCGGCAACCGGGCCAAGGCCCGGCGCTTCTACCACCGGCACCTCGAGCGCTCCGGCTGAGCCGGATCTAGGCGGGGACCGCCGGCGCGGCGGGCCGTGGCTCGGGCTTGTTGGTGAGCACCAGGTAGCCGCCGACGATGATCACCGCGATGCCGATCCAGAACCGGACATCGACCGACGACCATGGAGTGCCGCTCACCTCCATCACATAGAAGCTGTTCACCACGGGTGCGCCGGCGAAGACGAGCGGCATCACGATCGAAGGGCCGCCCTTGACGTACCGGTTGCCGAAGACGATCCCCCAGGCGCCGAGGGTGGTGATCAGTCCGGCGACGAGACCGCGGGAGAAGCCGGCGCCGCTGTAGGTGGCGTTCGGATCGAAGCCGAGGCCCACGAACGCCACCGCCAGCAGAGCGACCACCACATACGCCGTGCTAAGCGCGATCATCGCTCTCATGCCGCTCTTCTTGAAGCCGTCGATCGCGGTATGGACCTGGACGCCGTACTTGCCCCAGAAGACCCAGACCAGCGCCACCGCCGGCAGGAACCACCAGTTCATCGGCTCGCCGGTCTGGTGCGCTGCCGGCCGGTACCAGAGCGCGGTCACCACACCGATGATCAGCAGCAAGACCCCGACGGCGAAGCCGCGCTTGGGCGGGCTCTTCAGATGGAGGCAGGTGAACACCGTGTTGCCGAGCTGGACGCCGCCGAAGAGCAACGGCATGACCACCTCGGGACGGTGGTAGAGGCTGAGGGCGACGATCAGGGCTAGATTGCCGCCGGCTCCCAGGAGCCCGGCGTTGAAGCCCTTGCCGAAGCCGTCGCGCGTCCATTCGCCCTTGTCCGGGACCAGGCCCGACTTGAGGAGAATCGCGCCAGCGAGGACGCCGAGCAGGAAGTAGCCCAGGCCGATCAGGGCCAGGGCGACCGCCGTCGAGCCGCCGAGCAGCACGTTCGCCTGGCCGAGGATCGGACCGTATGTTCCCCAGCAGACCATCGCCAGGAGCGGGAATACCAGCGCTAGCTGGAAGATATCGGACCTCTGCATCCGCCTACGGTATCGCCTCGGAGCCCGGTTTGGATGCCGGGCTTTTCGGACGACGACGTTGCCAGCTCGGCGGGCCAGATATCCCCGCCCTGAGCCCGACCACGATTGGCTCGAAAGGGCGATAGCCGACACCCCCTCTCGCAACCGACGCCCTCAGCCGAGCGAATCCGACAGCAACCCTAGGAAAGGACCGCTCCATGTATTCGACGGCTCGAGTTCCGGCCGCACTCGTCGCCCTACTGACCGCTCTAATGATCTCCTCGCCTGCTGCCGCGAACGATCCGCTCTCGCAGAGCGTCTGGAATCAATGGCGCGGCCCGTCCCGCGACGGCGTCGTCGCCGGCGCCGACTGGCCCGACGACCTGACGCATCTGGCTCCGGTCTGGAGAGTCGAGCTCGGAGCAAGCTACTCCGGGCCGATCGTCAGCGGTGACCGGGTCTTCGTCACCGAAACGATCGATAACAGCCGGGAGGCGGTTCGCGCACTGGAGCGGTCGACCGGCCGCGAGCTCTGGCGGATCTCCTGGGAGGCGAACGGCAAGGTCCCCTTCTTCGCCGCGGCGAACGGGGAGTGGATCCGCTCGACTCCGGCCTACGACGGTGAGGCGCTCTACGTCGGCGGGATGGAAGAGGTTCTGGTCAAGCTCGAGGGTGAGACCGGCCGCGAGCTATGGCGAGTGGACTTCCCGAAGCGATTCGGTACCAAGGTGCCCGACTTCGGATTCGCCAGCTCGCCTCTGGTTACCGGAGAGCACGTCTACGTACAGGCGGCCAACTCGCTGGTCAAGCTCGACAAGGAGTCCGGCGCGACCGTCTGGCGCAGCCTGGAGAGCTCCGGCGACATCATGATGAGCGGTGCGTTCTCCTCACCGATGTTCGCCTCGCTGGCCGGCAGAGAGCAGTTGGTCGTGCAGACCCGCCTGGCGCTTCACGGCCTCGACCCCGAGGACGGCGAGGTGCTCTGGACCCAGCCCGTGCCCAGTTTTCGCGGCATGAACATCTTGACTCCCGCCGTTCACGGCAATTCGATCCTGACCAGCACCTACAAGAACAAGACCTACTACTACTCGATCAGCGGCTCGGCCGACGATCTCCGGTCGACGGAGGTCTGGACCCACAAGAGCCCGGGCTATATGTCGAGCCCGGTGGTGGTCGACGGCCATGCCTACCTCCACCTCGGGAGCGGGCGGCTCATCTGTCTCGATCTGGAGACCGGTATGGAGCGCTGGGCCTCACCGCCGCTCGGCAAGTACTCGAGTCTAGTGGCCCAACAGGACAAGCTGCTCACCCTGGGAGAAGACGGCGATCTGCGTCTGGTGCGTGCGACCCCCGAGCGCTTCGAGCTGCTCGACACGAAGCAGGTCGGCAGCCAACCTACCTGGGCGCATCTGGCAGTCAGCGGCAACGAGATCGTGGTGCGTGAGTTGAACGCGGTCGCGGTCTTCCGGTGGCAACAGCAGGGCGGCGACGAGCCGGCGGCCAAGTAGCCACGACCAGCAGGCCGGGAGAGGGCGGGGCCTCCCCCGAGCCGGCCGAGCTCGTCCCGCGAACGAGCCCGAGAGTCTAGTCGACCGTGATCTTGACGACCGGGTTGTCCCAGCCGAAGTCGCGCGGCCGCAGGTTGCCACCCTTGAAGATGCCGGGCGAGATGTGAACGAAGCCCTCGGCACCATTCGTCACCCGTACCCCTTCATTACCGCAAGGAGGACCCGGGATGTGGGCGCAGCGCTGGGTGTTGCGCTCGCTGCCCGCGTCGTAGGCGGGGGCGTAGACGCTCGCACCGCGGCGAACCCGCGCGGAGTCGAGGCCGAAGAAGGTGTCGTTAGTGGTCACCAGCATGCCGAGCGCCGAGAGGCGGGCGCCGGCGGCGATCTCCAGAGTGACCGAATCGCCCGGCAGCAGGACCCCGTCCGCGATCGCGAAGTCGGTCACCGCGGGTATCGTGCCGAGCAGCGCCAGCAGGCCGCTCGCGTCGGCGTCCTCGGCGACGGCGGCGATCTCGTCGAGCGCCGGGTCGCCGACCTCCCAGAGATCCGCGGCGCTACTGTGCGATACGACGATCGGCGGCGAGATGATCTGATTCCCCGTGGCGTTGGTGATCGTGATTCGCCATTGAGCTTCGGCCGCGGCCGATGTGGCGGCCAGGGCGATGACGAGAAGGGCCATTACGAGAGAGAAGCGCTTGATGCCGGACATGGTAGGAATCCTCCTTTGGGTTCGACCGACCTCCTGGCCGGTCCGACGGGAGGATCGCCGGACCACGTCACGCGACCATCAAGGAAGCTTCACTTTTCTGTCACGAAACGGCCGGTGGGCTGCCGGCGGCCTCGTCGGCGGGAACCGGCAGGCTGAACGAGAAGATCGAGCCCTCACCCGGTCGGCTCTCGACCTGGATGCTCGAGCCATGGAGCTCGACGATTCGTTTGGTGATCGCCAGGCCGAGGCCGGTACCGGCGGGGCTGTCCGAGGAGCTGCGGTAGAAGCGGTCGAAGATCCGGGGCAGGTCTTCGCTCGCGATCCCGCAGCCGGTGTCCTCGACCCTCACACCCACCCGCTCCCCCTGCTGCAGCACACGCACCGCGACGCGGCCGCCTTCCGGAGTATGGCGAAGCCCGTTCTCGATCAGGTTCTCCAGCGCTCGGGAGATCAGCCCGACATCGCCGTCGACGATGGCCAGTCCCTTGGGCAGCTCGGCGTCCAGCTCGACGGTTCGCTCCCCGGCGACCAGCTGAAACTCCTGCACGACGTCCTGCACCAGCTCGTTGAGCGCCAGCGGCTCACGACGCATCTCGATCGTGGCCGAATCGAGACGCGCGAGCTCGAGCAGCTCGTTCACGAGGCGGCCGAGATGCCGAGTCTGCCGGAGAGCGGTCTCGAGGTGGTCTCGGCGCTGGTCGGGCTCGAGCTCGGGCATGACGCGTAGCGTCTCGAGGTATCCCCGAAGGGAGGTGAGCGGCGTTCTCAGATCGTGCGAGACGTTGGCGATGAGCTCGCGGCGGAGCTGATCGGTTCGCCGTAGCTCCTCCAGCTGACCGGCGAGACGCTCCGCCATCTCCTGGAAGGTGCTCTCCAGCCGCGCCAGCTCGTCCTCGCCGCCGCCGGCTGCCGCGACCGGATCCGGCACGGCGACGAACTCGCTCTCGCGAAACACTTTCATCCTCCGATCGAGCCTGCGAACTCGCCGCGTGATGAGGGCGAACGAGACGAGGCCCGACAGGAGACCGAAGAGCAGCACCGCAGCGAGAGCGCCGAGCGCCAGGCGCAGCTCATGGCTCGTGCGCACCATCCGGATCGCCGAGTCGAGCTGCTCGCCTCCGAGCACCACGTACAGGTAGCCGTCCAGCGTGGCTCCCGTACCGACCGGCGCCACCGAGAAGACCCTCTGCCGCTCGGGGTCGCGTGGGTCGTCGCCCCAGATCGGCAGGACGCTGTCGGCCTCGAGGAACTCCGCCACCGGTCCCAGGTCGACGGCTTCGCGCACGACGGCTCCCGGCGGGGCGTCGAACTCGAGAATCGTCCCCTGGGCATCGAGCAGGTAGACCTCGATGCTGGGGTTCACGACCATCAGCATGTGGAAGATGTGATCGAGGGCCTCGGGCTGAATCTCGCCGTCACTGATCGGCAGGGATTCCTTGACCAGATGGGTCGCCAGGTCGCGGTGGAGGCCCTGGTTGATCTCCGCGAAGAAGGCTCGGCTGGAAAGCAGCGTGCCGATGGCGAAGGCCGCGCCCAGTAGCAGGAGCAGCACCACCAGCACCACTGCCAGCTTGCCGTAGAGACTGCTCAGCACGGCTCGGCTCCGGTGTCGACCAGGCTCTCGGTGAACCGGTAGCCGACCCCCCAGACCGTGAGAATCAGACGTGGCTCCGACGGATCTTCTTCGATCTTCGCGCGCAGCCGGTTGATGTGCGAATTGACGGTGTGCTCGTACCCGTCGTGGCCGTAGCCCCAGACCTGATCGAGAAGCTGGGACCGGGAAAAGACCCTGCCCGGATGACTGGCGAAGTAGTACAGCAGGTCGAACTCCTTGGCCGTCAGCCCGACCCTCCGACCCCGGACACTCACCGCGCGCCTGCCTTCGTCAATCGAAAGACCCTCGAGCTCGATGCGACCTTGCCCCCGGCCGTCGGCGCCCTCGCGCAGCGCCTCCATCCGCCGGAAGAGGGCCTTGACCCGGGCCACGAGCTCGAGCACGCTGAACGGCTTCGTCAGATAGTCGTCGGCACCGATCTCCAGGCCCAGCACCCGATCGAGCTCGGTGGTCTTGGCCGTCAGCATCAGAATCGGGATGTAGTCCGAGCTCGAGCGCAAGCGACGGCATATCTCGAGCCCACCGAGGGTCGGCAGCATCAGATCGAGGATCAATAGATCGTACACACCGCTCGCCGCGAGCTCCAGACCGGCTTCTCCGTCGGCTTCGATCTCGACCTGGCAACCGAGCTCCTCGAGGTGAAGACGGACCAGGATGGCGATGTCCCGGTCGTCCTCGATGATCAGTACCCTGTGCACCGGTGCTCGCCTCGGCGCTAGCTTACCGAGTAGATCTCACGGAACCATCACGGCAGCCGGCGTCGACCCGGTCCCGGTCTACCGCTCGCCCGGCAGCACCAGGTTCAGCACGATCGCGATCAGGCCGCCGGTGGCGATGCCCGACTGGAAAAGGTTCCGGCTCCGGTTCAGGACCACGATGATGATCAGGACCAGCCCGGCGAGAGCGAGGTTCTGCTTGCTCCCGAACGTCCCGTCCGCTCGCGCTGCGGGCCCTCCTGCCATCGTGATCATCCCGACCCTGACCAGGGTCAGGCCGATCAGGGTCACCACCTCGAGACCGAAGAGGACATCGGGCGAATCGGTTCGTTCTCCGCTCATCGCTGGGCACGCCGTCCGCGCCGGGAGGGCGGCCGCCCTCCTTTCATGGCCGAGCTGACTGGAGAGCGGCAGTATACAGATCGACCTGTGACCGACTTCACTGTCGGTGTCCGGGCCCACGCATAGCGTGACCGCGAGGTCCGAACCGAAAAGGGGGCACACATGTCACGCCTCGCACTCGCCCTGGGGACGGTCTTCGCCGTCGCCTCGCTCACCGCCACGCCGGCCCTCGGCGTCACCAAGGGTCGGGTCTTCGACCCCGGCAAGCGCTCGCAGCTCGAAGCTCTGATCGGCGAGGTCTCCACTCTCGACGGGTTCGTCAACGAGACCACCCGGCGCCTGTTCGAGGTGACCGGAGAGCGGGATCCTCGCGCCGGTGCCGAGTCGTTCTCGTTCGAGGAAATCGGGCTGCGAACCGAGGACGTCACCTACGGCCTCGGCTTCGAGTACATGTGGAAATGGGTCACGCTACAGGTGGAGGGGAGCATCATGCGCGCCGAAGCCCAGGGGCTCGCGTCGCGCGACTTCTACCTCGGCGTCGAAGAGGTGATGTTCGAGGGCCGGCCGTTCGAGTACCAACAGATCGAGCAGGGGGCCCCCTACTTCGCCGAGCTCGACGCTCTGGTGCTGGGCGGCAGGACGCTGATCACCCCGGTCACCATCAATCCGGGCGGCAAGGCCCAGTTCGTCCCCTGGCTCAGTCTCGGCCTGTTCAGTTTCGTCGGCGACCTCGACGTCAACGCCGGCCCGGCGTACGGCGTGATCCAGTACGAGAACCCGGCGCGCGACTATGTCCAGGGTGGGCGCAGCACGGGCGGGGCGACCGCCTTCGTGCCCGAAGCCGGCCTCGGCGGCGAGGTCCGGGTCCAGGTCGCCGAGCACTCGGGCCTGCCGGTGAGCCTGGTCTTCCAGGGTGGTTATTCGATCTTCGAATTCCGTGGCTCCTCGGGCGACCTCGGAATCAGCTCGCGCAACGAGAAAGACATCGACGTCGACTACGACAGCTGGGACGCCAGAGCGATGTTCGAGTGGCCGATCTCGAAGAAGCACGACCTGGTCGCCGGCGCCGGCTTTCGCACCATTCGGGCCGACGCCTTGAGCGAGGCGCAAGACCGCAGCCTGGACGAGACGCTGGCCCTGCGCGAGAAGTTCGACAAGCAGATCGATCTCGAGATCACCCGCGTCAACGCACTCTTCGGACTGCGCTGGTAGACCGGCCCGATCGCAATCTCGTCGAGCGATGGATCGACCGCTCGCTCAACCCGAGCAGACGCGGTCCATCCGGTGGCTGGTGCCGTCGCGCAGGCCGAGGTGGCGGTAGCGCAGCCGCAGCTCCTCGTCGTCGGCCGAGATGTAGCTCTCCGGGGTGCTCTGATACTCCACGCAGAGCTCCCTCAGGCGGACCAGCATGGGTGTTCTGAGCAGCGCGTCGTACCGGTTCGGGTTGAGGGCTTCGTCCCAGTAGTCGTTGACGTGGTCGCGGAAGTCGAACGGCCGCTGGAGGCGCGCGCGCCCTCCTTCCCAGGTCACGATCGCCGGCTTGCCGGTTTCCTCGTCACCCCCGAAGAGGCTCAGGTAGAAGCGGAAGCCCTCGTAGTTGGCCACCAGATCGGCGTTCGAGAAAGTCCCGGTGGTCGGCGAGCCGAAGATGCCCGCCTCGTTCCTGACCCCCAGCCGGACGACCCGTTCCGTCGGGTAGCCGCGTAGGTGGCGCCGGTGGTACTTCCACCCCTGAGAGATGAAGTGCCCGAGCTTGTCGGTCCCGACCAGGACCCCGTTGACCCGGATCGTCGGACCGACACCGAAGAAGAAGTTCGCCCGCCGCGCCCAGAACGGCAGCCCGCTGTACACGCTCTTGCGCCGCGCCATCGAGACCTTCTCGACCTCGGGGCTGCGAATCGCCCAACGCTCCAGACGATCGACCCAGTGCCGGCCGCCGAGGCGGCTGTAGACCCGGCGGGCGAATCGTCCCCGGTCCGCCGGACCGCGCCATTCGCCGGCGATCGTCTCCAGCGCCTGATTGACACGGTGGTTCAGCAGCTCGACCGCGTCTTCGACCTCGTTCTGGCGCCCACTGTACTGATCGGTCTCGTACGGAGCCGCCGGCGCCGCCACCAGGACGAGGACGATGACGGCCAGGAAAGGAGACCCCTTCGACGCGAGCATCTGACTGATTCTACGGAATTTCCGGTCGAATCGCTGCGATTAGTTGACCGGCACGGCCAGGTCGTCCGACTCCAGGACCTCGCGCAGGGTCGTGGCCAGGAGCCAGCCGTAGATCGCTCGCCAGCGGCGTGACTTGCAGGCCCGGCGGAGATCGACCAACCGGAGCGAGAAGTGGGCGTCGAGGACGACGAAGAAGAGGTAGACCGCTCAGTCGTTCTCGCTCGAGCTGATTCATACCTCTTGGGGCTGGGCCTCGACCTGCCCGACCCGTGAGCCCGGACGGGCTGCCACCCCGAGGGAGCGAGCTGTGTTCCAGAGACACCCATCACGTAAGTTGCTGAAAACAAACAGAGAATGTCTCGGGAAGGGTCTCGGGATCTCGTAATCCGGGATTTCTGCGAGGCGAATCGACGGCTTTTCGCCAGCGCCCCTCTCCCGCCAGGTGGGTCACAGATCCGTCAATCGGCGTGTGGCTTGCGTCGGGTGGGAGTGAAACGCTGCAACATCATGGACGAGGCGATCGGGACTTCCACCACCGCGGCCACCCTGGACGCTCGCGGCAAGAGCATCACCACGTTCGTGGTCTATGAGGCCGACCGGAGACTGGAACAGATGGCGAACGGGCAGGCCCTGGAGATCCTGACCGATGACTTCGAGCCGTTCCGGGCCGACGTCGCCTCCTGGTGCGAGGCCACCGGCCACCGTCTGATCGCGACCGCACCGACCAGCGAGGGCTTGAAGTTCCTGGTCGAGAAGCGTGCCCGGAAGGCCAAGGACAAGAAGCTGGCGATGGTCATCTCGAACAACGGGCTCGAAGAGCTGCTCTCGCCGCTCG
This sequence comes from Thermoanaerobaculia bacterium, assembly GCA_947259925.1. Classification (GTDB taxonomy): domain Bacteria; phylum Acidobacteriota; class Thermoanaerobaculia; order Multivoradales; family JAHEKO01; genus JAHEKO01. The sequence continues at coordinate 52,299 of CAMYOG010000041.1, read as the reverse complement.
GCTTCGCCCTGGCGGCCGCGCTCGAGGGGATCGAGGTCCACCTCTATTTCCAGGGTCCGGCGGTCCGGGTCCTCGCCAGAGGCTTCAGCCCCAAGCTGCGGGGGTGGGCTCGTCCGTTCACCCGCTTCGCCGCCGCGGGTCTGCGAGACACCGGCCATCTCGCCGCCCAGGAGAAGATCGAGCAGCTACGGACGCTCGGCGCGCGCCTCTACGTCTGCGGACCGTCGATGGTGCACTTCAAGGTGTCCAAGGATCAGCTGGCCTTCCCGAACCTGGCCGTGGTCGAGTACCTGACCTTCATGGCCATCATGGAGCAGGCCGACATCCACCTCTATCTCTGAGGCACCCGGAGCGGGTGGCCTCGATCTCCTTGGCAGCGGGGTCGCGACCGGCCAGCCCGCCGCCGGCGGGCATTCCTCGCAGCGGGGACTAGTCGCTCAGTCCCTCGAAGACCGGCCGCAGGTAGGACTTGTGGCGGTAGATCTCCTCGCGGGTCAAGCCGTTCAGCTCCCAGGGAAGCACCAGCCACTGGTCGGTCTCGTGGAGGTAGTAGTCGGGCAGCCGGCCGCTCCGGTTGCTCGCCGGGCGGATCCAGGGCACCGCGATCCGGACATCGTGCGGCATGTTGCGCTTGGTGCGCTGGGCCAGTCGATCGATCACGGCCTTGACGTTGAGGCCCGAGCTATAGACGTCGTCGACGATCAGCAGGCCGTCGTCGGCGTTCAGATTCTCCAGCAGGTAGCGGGTACCGTGGACCCGGATGGCATCCGCCTGCTCGAGCATCGCCTTGTAGCTGGTCATGCCGCGGTACGAGGTGCGGACCGAGATGTGGTCGGTCGTGACCCCGAGGTACTGCAGGCACTCCTGGACCGCGATGCCGACCGAGCTGCCGCCCCTCCAGATCCCGAGGATGAAGGTCGGCCGGAAGCCGCTCTCGTAGATCCTCACCCCCAGCCGGTAGGCGTCGAGCAGCAGGTCCTCCTCCTCGATGAACCGCTTCTCCATCGCCCTACTCCGTCTCCGGACCGATGGATCCCTTGATGATGTCGTAGATCTCCGGCTTCTTCTCGGCGATCTCGGCGTGCGTCAGCCCCTCCAGCGAGTAGGGGAACTTGATCCACTGATCAGTCTCGTGCAGGTAGTAGTCGGGTACCAGGTCGGTCTCGTTGCGCGCCGGCTTGTAGTACGGCACCGCGACGCGAATGTCGGCGGGCGTATTGCGGCGCGCCTTCTCCCGAAGGTGCTCGATCAGCGCCTGGATGGTGTAGCCGGTGTCGAACACATCGTCGACGATCAGCAGGCGGTCCTCGTGCTCGATGTTCTTGATCAGGTAGCTCGTGCCGTGGATGCGTACGGTCGCCGATCTTCCATCGATGCCCTGGTACGACGACGTGCGGATGGCGATGTGATCGGTCTGCATGCCGAAGTAGTCGAGGAACTCCTGCACCGCCATGCCGATCGGCACGCCGCCGCGCCAGATGGCGACGATGAAGCTCGGCCGGAAGCCGCTCTCGAGGATCATCGCGCCCAGCCGGAACGCGTCCTCCAGAAGCGCCTGTGCGCTGATGTAGAGCTTCTCGGCCACGTCAGGTCCTGGGAGGCTCGTGCCTTCGGCGGGGATCGATCACCCGGTAGTGAGCTCGCCACTGCCGATGCGTGTCGAGATCGGCGCGCAGGCACGTGCACTCCGGAGGCAGCTCCTTGAGGGTCGGATAGTGCCGGCCCCCGAAGCTGATCGAGCCGTCGGGGTGGACCCGGCCTACCCGGGGTCGGTCCGCGGCGCGCCCGAATCGAAGGAGCCTGGCCATCGCTCCATTGTGCAACATCGAGGCCCGCGAGCCCAGGGCAGAGCGCGGTGAAGATCGTAAGATCGCCCCGCGGGGAGCGCTCCGACGGATGAGCCTTCATTTCATCGCGGTTCTTCTGGTAGACACCGGGCTCGTGCTCGTGCTGCTGGGCGCGGTCTCGGTCCTCCGACCGCTCCGCTCGCTGAAGATCAGATCGCGCCCGCGGGGCGCGGCCGTCGCCACCGCCGGTGCGCTCCTGACGTTGCTCGGCCTGACGCTCCCGGCGCCCGAGGTCCGGGTAGACCCGACGCGTAGCGAGCTCGATCGCTTCCTCCCCGTCTATCAGTTCAGCGAACATCACGAATCTTGGGTCGAGGCGCCGCCCGATCGAACCTTCGAGGCCGTCCTGGCCGTGACCGCCGGCGAGATCAGGCTCTTCCGGACCCTGACCTCCATCCGTCGGCTGGGCCGCCCCGGTCCCGAGAGCATCCTGAACGCGCCCGAGCAGCTGCCGATCCTCGAAGTGGCGACCCGCACCGGATTCCTGCTCCTCGCCCATGAGATCGACCACGAGATCGTGATCGGCACCCTGGTCGTGACACCGGCCGGGTCGAGTCCACCCGATGCGCCGACTCCAGAGTGGTTTCGAGCGCTCTCGGATCCCGGCTATGCCAAAGCGGCGATGAACTTCATCGTCGAGCCCGACGGCACCGGCACTCGGGTGACGACCGAGACCCGGGTGTTCGCTACCGACAGCGCCGCCAGAAGGCGCTTCGCCGCCTACTGGCGGGTGATCTACCCCGGCAGCGCCCTGATCCGGCGGATGTGGCTCCGCGCCATCGAGGAGCGCGTCGGCGCCGGCCCGTCGTGACCTAACGGCCGCGCGTCAGGATCCAGTAGACGTCGCCGGTTCTCGAGTAGACCGGATAGAGGAGTCGGCTCCGCGGGTTGGCGGCGTTGGTCAGCCGCTGGAAGAGATCGTTGTAGACCTCCGGTGTCTCCAGGTAGAAGTTGTGGAAGTTGCGCGTCCGATTGACCGGTGTCACGTCGACCAGGGAGATGAGCTCGCTGCCAGGGTCCATCAGCTCTGCAAGCCGAATCGCTGCGTCCAGCTGCTCGGTGGAGACGCTCCGGGTTCGGAGCGTACTCTCACCGCGCCGTGGGCCCCGGTTCAGGATGCGGCTGGCCAGGAGGGCGCGATCGTTCGACGAGACGTAGACCGTCAGATTGCGAGCCAGCGCGTTGATCTCCTGCTTAAAGCGCTGATCGAACTCCTCGAGATCGACGTCCGGAGCGGTCAGCACCACGTCCTCGAGCTCGACCTCGGAATCGGCCAGATCCGCTTCGGCGTAGAGCACGCCGAACGCCTCGGCCACGACCTGTCCCCCCATGCTGTTGGCCACCAACCAGAGCATGCCGGGCGCGATCTCGTCGATGAGCAGCTCGAGCGTGCGAGCCAGGTCGGCGCCGCTGGCCTCGGCGACCTCGAATGCGCTTCGATACGACCTCACCGGTCCGCCCGGCTGATCACCCGGCCAGTCGAAGAGCAGGACCGGGGTGTTGATGTCGAGAACGTGGCCGACGAACGCGGTCTTGCGCAGGGCGGAGTCGAAGGCCTCGCGGTAGCCGTGGACGACCACCAGGAGCGAGTCCTGAGGCGACTTCCTGACCAGCTCCCGCACCCCTTCGACGAACGCCTCACGGCTGAGTGGGCGCTCGGCGACGACGCCGATCTCCTGGTCGCGAAACCACTTGTCCTGATCGAACAACATGCCCAGACCGACCGAGCGCTCGATCCTGGCGTCGAAGGAGCCGAACTCGAGCCGCTCGCCGCGCTCGCTAGCGAACCGGCCGGCGATCGGCCCGTCCCGCTCGGCCGGCCGTCGGTTGGTGACGTAGTGGAAGCGGTGGGTGCCCTCGCTGTCCAACCTCGAGACTTCCATACGTTGAAACTCGAACGCCTCGGCCCTCTCGAGGGCGGCGCGCGTTCCCCAGAGGACCCACACTCCGACCCCAGCCGCGAGCACGAGAACCAGGACCGCGCCGACCAGGATCCAACGCCTCTTGGGCTTCATCAGCGGGAGCATATGACGCCTGGATGACAAATCGTCAATCGAGCGTCAATCGTCCAGACAGGTCGCTGCGCGTACCTTCTCGTCGAATGAGAACGAACCAAGGAGGACCGATCGACGACGACGGCCCCGGCATCCCCAAGGCGAGCGCGACCGGGTCCTGGAGCGTTTCTATCGACTCGACTCGAGTCGCAGCACTCCCGGCGCCGGGCTGGGTCTCAGCCTGGTCGCGGCCGTGGCCGAGCCGCGGTCTCCCGCCCGGGGCCTGAGAGGCGAGCTACCAGCCGGTGACGAACCCGGCGCGGTCAGCTCGAGAAACCCTTGGGAGCCGCGATCCGCGGGGTCCAGTCGATCCACTTGCGATCGAACTCCGACCAGGTACGGGTCGGGGGCGCGTCGGGCGCGTGGCCCGCCCGCCAGAGCGACTCGATGCTCTCCGCCACCGACTCGGGCGGCGCCACGAACTCCAGGCCCATGCCGGGCCTCTGCCGATCGACCGAATAGGGGCGGGCCCAGACCACCTCGCAGTTGCATCGGACCACCGTATCGGCAGGTGCCGGCAGGGCGAACTCGACCCGATGGCGGCTTCCCACCTCTTTCGGCCAGACGGTGCCGATCATCATGCCCTCCGGGCTGATGTACTCGGCGTAGCCCAGCAGGGTCCGGCGCTCGGAGCGGACGTCGACCCTGAGGATCGCCAGGGGATGCGGGAGGTTCCAGCGCGGATCTTCGAAGGGTCCGGTACCGTGGTGGCCGTTGGGCCCGGGCTTCTTCCGCTGCCTCCAGAAGCGCATCCGGCTCGATCATGGATCAATCGGCCGCCCGGCGAAGTGAAAGCTCTCACTACGACCGAAGAAAATCTGCTCGAGCAGCGCCAGGGGGTGGCGGCCACCCACCCCTCCGGTGCTGGCGCCGACGCGCGGCGCCTGCTAGGGAGAGACTAAGCCCATGAGGACCCTGATCTTCGGCGCCGGACCGATCGGCCAGTGGCTGGCCCTCCGCCTGCGGCTCTCGGGCAACGACGTCACCCTGCTCGCGCGGGGGGCGACCTTCGACCGGCTCGAGCGGGACGGCGTCCAGATCGTCGACGGCCTGACCGGAGAGCGCTTCGGAGCCTGGGTGAGGCTGATCGACCGGCTCGATCCGAGCGATCCCTACGACCTGGTGGTAGTGGCCATGCAGAAGGCGGCTCGGTTGGCCGCCTGCCCGATCCTGGCCGCGAACCCGAACCTCGGCAGCATCCTCTTTCTGGGGAATGACGTCGCGGGCTTCGACCGCTACTTCGAGCATCTGAGCCGCGAGCAGGTGCTGCTCGGCTTCCCCCTTGTCGGCGGCGGCTGGGACGACGGCGATCTGGTGATCATGGATCGTGAGAAGCGTGACGGCCCGCGCGGTGAGCTCTGCCTCGGCGAGCTCGACGGCACGGTTCGACCCCGGACCCGCCAGGTGGAGCGGCTGATCGAGACCGCCGACATCAAGGTCCACCTGGAGCGCGACATCGACGGATGGCTCAAGTACCACTTCGCCTTCATGGCACCGACCGTCGGGGTCATCTTCATGAAGGACGGCGACCTGAAGGCGGTCGCGGACGACGAGCGGGCGCTCCACCTCTACTGTGAGGCGTGCCGTGAGGCCGGCAAGGTCCTGCGGGAGATGGGCTACCACAGGCGCCAGCCGACGATCTTCAACCTCTTCTATTGGCTGCCGAAGCGGCTGGAGCCGGCGGTGTTCGCCAAGCTCTTCGCCTCGCGCTCCGCCGAGGTCCGCTTGGGCCTGCACGCCAGAACCGTCGGTCCCGAGCTGCTCGAGATGGTCGCGGAGTTCGATTGCCTCAAGCGCCGAGCGGGCATGGACACCCCGACTCTCGACGCTCTGCTCGCGCACGTACCCCGTCCGGACTCCGATAGCTATCGGGCGGCGTCGTGAGCCGGCTAGTACGGCAACCCTGAGCCGTAGAGGTAGCCGTCCCGTGCCTGAATGCGGAATTCCGGGCTGCGGGTTCCGACCCGCACCCGCTGGTATCCCGCGGCGTCCGCCGGCCGCCGGCTCTGGTAGCTGAGCAGGTAGTAGCCGCTGGTCAGGTCGGCGATCGCTTTGAGCGGCTCCGTGAACCGCCACTCGTTGTAGTAGAAGCGTCCGCCGGTGTCGGCAGCCAGGTCCCGCAGTGAGATCTGGAGGTTGTCCTCGACCTCGGCGGGAGTTACGTCGAGCGTGTAGACCGCCACGTTGGCGTCGTTGAGCGCCTCGAGCATCGGCTGCAGCTTGGCGGGCTCGGACTCGTAGTTGCCGTAGCTGCCGATCTCACCGAAGCCGCGACCGAGAAAGATCAGGTTCTTGCGGCCGGGCACCGACCCGACGGCACCGGCGACCACGCCGAGCGCTCGATAGATGTCGCGGCTCGCGCGGCGCAGTTCTTTTCCGGCCGGCAGCGACGCGAGTGCCGGTGGGTCTCCGGCGACCGCGAGGCTGCGCGACGGCTTGATCTTCTCCGGATCTCGCCCGCGCACCGCGCCCCCGATCGCCTGGATCAGCGCCGCCCGGTCCGTGGTGAAGTCCTGGAAGACCTTGAGCCCGCGGCGAAACGACACCACCGCCATCCGATCGGCCGGCTGGAGCTCCTCGACCAGCCATCTGGTCAGCTCGCCGCCGGCCGCCAGCTGCCGATCGAAGGCGCTCTTCCTCGAGACCCCTTTCTGAATGCTCTGCTCCTGGACGAACAGGATGAAGAAGCGGTCCTGGGGAACCGTCTCGACGGAGCTCGCCCCGGCCACCGGCAGTCCCGATTCGTCGAGCAGTCGCTTGCTGCTGTAGAAGGTCAGGGAGGTGACATCCACCCGTTTGCCGTCCTCGGTGACGACGAAGTCGTCGGGACCCAGACCGAGGACGATGTGGTCGTCGCGGTCGGTGACCAGGACGTCGAGCAGCACCTCGGTCACCTCGAGCGCTTCGGCGAAAGTCTCCTCGACCGGCTCTTCCTGGGCCGGCGCGGCGATCGGTAGCACGGCCGCCGCGAACAGGATCGGCAGGACTCTCGCGAGCACTTGTCTCGTCCCTCACCCTACCGCACCGCTCCCCGTCTCCCATGCGGTAGCCTCGTCGCCGTGCAATACGACCTCGACCGCACGGCGCTCCTGGTCATCGACGTCCAGTCGGGCCTGGACGACCCGGCGCACGGTCCTCGCAACAACCCGGACTGCGAGACGAACGTCGCAAGGCTCATCGACACGTGGCGCTCCGCCGGGCGGCCGGTGGTGTTCGTGCGGCACGATTCGGACCGACCCGATTCACCGCTACGACCCGGCCAGCCCGGCAACGACTTCAAGCCGGTGATCACCGGCGAGCCGGACCTCCTGGTGGCCAAACAGAGCAACTCGGCCTTCTTCGGCCAGCCGGACCTCGACGCCTGGCTGCGGGAGCGCGGCGTCACCGGCGTCGCGATCGCCGGGATTCAGACCAACTACTGCTGCGAGGCGACGGCACGGACCGCCAGCGATCTCGGCTACGACACCCTGTTCGTCCTCGATGCGACCCACACCTTCGATCTTCCCGCTCACGGCGGCGGCACCCTCACCGCCGACGAGGTGGCGCGCGTGACGGCCAGCAACCTGCGGGACGAGGTCGCCGAAGTGGTGTCGACGGCCGACCTGCTCTGACGGCAGCGGCAGCGGCCGCCGCGAGGCAGACTGCCCGATGTGGTAAACTCGGTAAATCTGGTTAGTTTGGGGGGTTCGACCAGCCGCGACTACGACTGCGCGGTGGGTCGAGTCGGATATATGTTCAGGATAGGACGGAATCGCACCGCACGCCCTGCTCAGCGGCGGCGTTACGAGAGGTTTCCACCCGGCACCAGCCGCGGTACCTGCTCCGCAGGCGAGATCTCCCTGGTCGATGTGTCGCCGATGGGGCTCGGCTTTCGATCCGAGGGCGCCGCCGGCCTGGCGCCCGGCGAGCGCCACCTGGTGATCGTCGAAGACCACCGAGGGCGCTCATTCGAGTGTATGGGAGAGGTTCGCTGGAGCGTCGGCCCTTCGAGCAAGGGACGCTACCGGGCCGGCCTCGCGTTCGTCTCCATCCTGCGCGACGACCCCGACGGCTGCTGGACCGGGATCGCCTCGGACCCGACCGTCGAGACCGGCGAGAGCATCGCCTGGGAGAGCGGGCTGGCCACCGACGCCGAGCGCGAGTCCTCGCAGGTCCTTCGGCTCGACGCCTTTCGGCGGCGCCGGAAGGCTCGGTCTCGCTAGGCCACCGTCCAACTCGGCCGGCTTCGACCGCAACTCGCTGATCACGGCACAAACAAGGGGCTTGACGCGCTGGGCTCAGAACCGAGACCCGCAAACGAACGACCCGGCGCCTGCCAGCCTATTGCCAGGTACACACGATGAGAGCCATCTTGTACGAGGAGTACGGTCCTCCGAGCACGCTCGAGCTCAGTGAAGTCGAAAAGCCCCGGCCAGGAGACGGCGACGTCCTGATCCGCGTCCGCGCCGCCTCGGTCAATCCGCTCGACTGGCACTACCTGCGGGGGGCGCCCTACGTTATGCGGCTGGTCGCGGGGCTCCTGCGACCCCGGTTCCATGGCCTGGGCGTCGACCTGGCCGGCGAGGTCGAAGCGGTCGGCGCGAAGGTGACGCGGTTCGCCCCCGGCGACCAGGTCTATGGCGCGGCCAGAGGGGCCTTCGCGGAGTACGCGACCGCACCGGCCGAGGCGCTGGCGCCCAAGCCGCCCAACCTGACGTTCGAGCAGGCGGCGGCGGTGCCGATCGCCGCCTGGACCGCGCTGCAGTTTCTCCGCCACGACGGTGGCGTGCGGCCGGGCCAGAAGGTCCTGGTCAACGGCGCCTCGGGCGGCGTCGGCACCTTTGGCGTGCAGATCGCCAAGTCGCTCGGTGCCGAGGTGACCGGGGTGTGCAGCACCGGGAATCTCGAGATGGTCCGATCGATCGGCGCCGACCACGTCGTCGACTACACCCGCGAGAACTTCACCGAGGGCGACGTGACCTACGACCACGTGCTCGACACGATCGGCAATCACTCCGTGTTCGAGTGCCGGCGAGTGATGACCCCCGAGGGCAGGTTCCTGATGGTCAGCGGACCCGACACCGGCCGCTGGCTGGGACCGGTCGCCTTCCTCATGAAGACGCAGATGTCGGCGCCGTTCGTGAGCCAGCAGGTGGTCTCGCTGACCGCCCGCCGCAGCGCCGAGGACCTCGCCTTCCTGAACCCGCTCTTCGAAGCCGGCGAGATCGTGCCCGTGATCGATCGCCGATACCCGCTGAGCCAGACAGCCGAGGCCATCGCGTATCAGGAGACGGGGCACGCCCGGGGGAAGGTCGTCGTGACCGTTCCCTGAGCCGCGAGCTTCTCTACCGGGTTTCCGCCGGCTCCGACGATTCGACCGGTGGCCGGTCACCGGCGCCCACCCACTCGAGCACCCTCTGCTCGACTAGGTCGTAGAACGGATTGTGTCGCACCCGCAGGAGGTAGTCGGTCGGGAACTTCAGTAGGCCGCGCTCGCCCTGAACGCCGATCTGCCCGAGCGGCAACGCCCCCTCGGGCTGTAGATCCCGCCGCCCGTAGAGCGGGTCGTCGGGCGGAAACTGCAGGGAGACGTGCGACAGCGAGAGCAAGCCCCGCGGCCACTCCACGCCGAGCAGCTCGACCGACTCGGTCGAGGACAACGGCGGCTTCGATCGCCGGACCAGCGAAGGACTCTCGGGGCTCTGGTTGGCAATCAGGCTGAGATGGAAGGGCAGCCTGTCGCTCGCCAGGAGTCGCGCCGTCAACGGCCCGGGGTCGGACGCCATGATCGACGACTGGACGCCCCAGCGGTTGACGTCGAACAGCACCAGCTCGTGATCGGGCGGCGCCAGGTGCTCCAGCAGGTTGTCGATGACGGCGTCCACCGACACCGTCGCGTCCACGCTCGACAGCAATACCAGCGTCGGCGGGAACCCCTCGAGCGGCGCCGAGGCCCCGAGCGCCTCGATCCGCCCGGCCACCGAGCGGGTCAACCGGTGCACCTGATACCCGGCGTTGGCGGTGAACGAGTTGTACTTGTAGGGATCGAACTCGGGCCGGATCGAGGTCCAGCCGAGCTTCTGCAGGCCCGGGACGACCGAGACGGCGTCGAGCCATCTCGCCAGCCGCGCCGCCCGGGTGATGCCGATCGACGGCGACACCAGCACCAGGCCGGCCGGCAACGGACCCTCGTCCTCGTCCTCGTCCGACTCCATCCGATCGAGCACCCAGTTCAAGGCGAGCGGCGCTCCGGTCGAGTAGCCGATGATGTAGATCGCTCCGGGGCTCACCTTCGAAGCGAGGCTTTCCATCGCCAGCTCGACGGCCGCTGCCATCTCCTCCCAGGTCACGGTTCTGATCCCGGAAGGGATCGTGCCGTGGCCGGGCAGCCGCAGGCCGAGGATCGAGCAGCCCGCTTCGTGGAGGCTCTGTCCGAGCGCCCGCAGGCTGTAGGGCGAATCGGACATCCCGTGCAGCAGCAGCACGCCCGGGCGGTCGCGATCACCTGCAAGCTCGAACGAACGGTTCCAGTTGGGGGCGTGGTCGCGCGGGTCGGCGAGGCTGCCGGCGCTGAAGCGCGCCAGCTCGAAGCCGGCTCCGGCGGGTGTCTGATCGTAGATCACCTCGTCGAGCTCGGCGAACAGCCGCTCTTCCAGCTCCAGATAGCCGTCGAAGCTCGTGATTTCGCTGGCGCGCTCGACGGTGAACTCGTGCTCCAGCCGTGTCGTGTGCCAGATCTCGAGCGGCGGACCGCTCCGCTTCTGCTGGACGTAGAGGGCCAGCCCACCGATCGCGAACCCCAACAGCGCGACCCCGAGGTGGACGGCCAGCCGCTGCAAGAGTCGCCCGATGCTCTTTTGACTCGAATCAGTACGCAAAAGCCGGAAGCTCCCGTCTCGTCAGCGACCGACGGTCCGCATCGACTCCACGGTGCTCGATCGCGGCCCCGACGATTCCGAACGCCGATTGTACGGCGCTAGAGCCTTTTGACAGAGCTCATCCGCCCGCCAGGCATCAGAAGGCCGCGCCCGAGAGCGCGGCTGAGCGGGACCACTTTGATCGATTGCATCGCGGCGCTCCCCTCCGGCGCCGGCAGGCGAGCCAGCGCCTTCATCACGAAGCTCGAGAGGGCGAAGAAGACTCCGGCCACCAGGGCCGAACCGAGCAGGGCTGCTATCGCGATGATCGTTGAAAGCTGGTCCATTCCCGAGTCTCCGTTCCAGGTCACGGGGCGACGGTCCACACCCCCGACGCGGCGGCGTCGCGACAGAAGTCGGCGAAGTCGCGAGGCTGGCGACCGAGCGCCCTCTGCACACCGTCGCCGAGCGAGGCGTTGCGGCCGTCGAGGACCGTGGCGAACAGGTAGTTGAGGAGCCACGCGACGTCCTTCGGCACGCCCGCCTCGGCGACCCCGGCGGCGAACGCCTCGGGCGGGATCCGGACAAAACGGACCGCCCGCCCGCTCGCCCGCGCGATCTCCTCCGTCGCCTCGGCGAAGGTGAGGAGACGGGGTCCGGTGAGCTCGTAGACCTGGCCGGCGTGCCCTTCCTCGGTCAGCGCCGCCACCGCGACCTCGGCGATGTCGTCGACGTCGACGAACGGCTCCCCGACCTCGCCGGCCGGAAGCGCGATCTCGCCGGCCAGCACCATGTCGAGGAACGCCCCTTCGGAGAAGTTCTGGCTGAACCAGCTGCAGCGGACGATCGTCGATTCGACACCCGCGCCCAGGACGATCTGCTCACACCGCTGCGCCTCCTCTTCCCCGCGACCCGACAGGAGGACCAGACGCCGGACCCCGCGCTCGACGGCGAGCTCGACAAAGGTGCCGATCGCGTCGGTCGTACCGGGGATGGCGAGGTCGGGGAAGTAGCTGATGTAGGCTGCTTCGACCCCGTCGAGCGCGGCTCCCCAGGTGCCCTGGTCCGCCCAGTCGAACGGCGGATCGGACCGCCGCGACCCCACCCGCACCGCGTAGCCCCGCTGCGAGAGCTGCCGGGCGATCCTGCGGCCGGTCTTGCCGGTGGCGCCGAGAACGAGGATCGGCGTGTCGTTCGTGAGTTCGTCGTCCTGGCTCTTGGTCGGCATCTTGTCGACTCCTTCCGGGATTCAAGCTGTAACTTACACGGATATCGACGCTGCCGGAACGATACCAACTCGGCCGAGAGCCAGTAAGGCACTGATTCAAAAGGCCTTACTTTATCTTCGATCGTCGAGGGACGACCGCGCGATCGGCCGGGACCACGAGAGTGCGTGACGCGCTTGCGTGGGGCCTCGCCCCGCTCGTGAGCAAGAGCGAAACATCTGAGCCAATCGAAGCGTAGGGACGAGCGTTACGAGTAACAGCGATCTCTATAAGGAATGACCCGCGCACAGGCCAGAGAACCGGTCCTTCGCGAGCCTCTGCGACTCTGGCCCGGCGTGGTCATCGTCGTCGTGCAGTGGCTGGTCCGGATCGTCGTCCCCAGGGTGACCCACGAGCCCACCGCCCTGGCCTTGGGGTTGCTCGGCGGGGTCTTCGGTGGGGCGTTGGCCGTCCTGGTGTGGTGGGTGTTCTTCAGCCGGGCACCGCGCCTGGATCGCTGGGGGGCCCTCGCTCTGATCGTCGTCGCCATGGCCGTCACGCCACGCTTCCTGCACGAGTCGGTCAGAACCGGGAACGCGGGGCTTCAGTTCTACTTCCAGGCCACGCCGGTGGTGAGTCTCGCCCTCGTCGCCTGGGCGGTGGCCAGCCGCCGTCTCGCCGATCGGCCTCGGCGCGCAACCATGGTCGCGACCATCCTGCTCGCCTGCGGGATCTTCACCCTCCTGCGCAGCGACGGCATCACCGGCGAGGGCAACCCGCAGTTCGCCTGGCGGTGGTCTCCGACGGACGAAGAGCGGCTCCTGGACCAGGCGAGCGACGAGCCGATAGCGCTCGCGGCGTCGGCTCTCGAAGCACCGCATACGGAGATCGGCTGGCCCGGCCTGGGCGGTCCGGATCGTGACGTGACCGTCCCCGGCGTGCGGCTCGAGACCGATTGGTCCCGGTCGCCACCGGTCGAGCTCTGGCGCCGGCCGATCGGACCGGGTGTCTCTTCGTTCGCGGCCCGCGGCGACCTTCTCTACACCCAGGAACAGAGGGGAGAGGACGAGATCGTCGCCTGCTACCGGGTGACCACTGGCGAGCCGGTGTGGAGACACCACGACAAGACCCGGTTTTGGGACTCCTATGTCGGCGCCGGTCCGCGCGCGACACCGACCCTGAGTGAGGATCGCATCTACACGTTCGGTGCGACCGGGATCCTGAACGCCCTCGACGCTCGCGACGGCACCCTCGTCTGGTCGCGCGACGCGGCGGCCGACACCGGTGCCGAGCTCCCCTTCTGGGGCTTCGTCAGCTCGCCGCTCGTGATCGACGATCTCGTCATCGTCCACACCGACGCTCTCGTCGCCTACGAAGCGGCCACCGGCGAGCAGCGCTGGATCGGAGAGGCCGTAGGCGAGACCTACAGTTCACCGCACCTTCTGACGCTCGACGGAGTCGAACAGATCCTGCTGATGACACAGGTGGGAGCACAGAGCGTCGCGCCGGCCGACGGGAAGGTTCTCTGGGAGAACCCGTGGCCCGGCATCGGCATCATGCAGCCGACCCTGACCGCCGACGGCGACCTGCTGATCGTCATGACCAGCGAGATGGCGATCCCGATCGGCACGCGCCGCATCGCGGTCACGCACGAGGCCGGCCGCTGGACCCTGGCCGAGCTCTGGACCTCGGACCGCCTGAAGCCGTCCTTCAGCCCGATGGTCGTACACCAGGGGCAGGCCTTCGGCTTCGACGGCAGCATCCTGGCGTCGATCGACGTCGAGACCGGCGAGCGCAGCTGGAAGGGCGGACGCTTCGGCAGCGGCCAGCTCCTGCTGTTGCCCGATCAGGACCTGCTCCTGATTCTGTCGGAGCGAGGTGAGCTGGCGCTGGTCGAAGCGGCTCCCGACAAGTTCAGGGAGCTCGCTCGGTTCCCGGCGATCGAGGGCAAGACCTGGACGCAGCCGGCTTTGGTCGGCGACGTTCTGCTGGTTCGCAACAGCCAGGAGATGGCCGCGTTCCGGCTGGCCCTCGCCGGCGGCTGACGACTTCGTCAGTGGAGCTGGAAGTCGCAGATCACCGGCAGGTGGTCACTCGCTACCCGCGAGGCCTGATGGGCGCACCGGTGGGCGGAGATCAGCCGCAGCGAGCCGCGGTAGTAGATCTTGTCGAGTCCCGCCTGGGGCGAAGGCGCCGGGTAGGTCCGGATGGCGCGAGGACCGCGTTTGCCGTCGTGGTCGGTGGCGCAGCGGAAGGCGAACGCTTCGACGAAGAAGAACCGGAGCAGCGAGCGCCAGTCGTTGAAGTCGCCGCCGAGCATGCACGGAACGTCCTCGTCGAGTCGGCGGAACTCCTGCGAACGGACCAGCCGGCCGACCTGCTGCTGACGCTCGCGCATCGAGAGGCCGAGATGCAGGTTGAACACCTCGAGGCGGTGACGGTGGCCAGCGCGCACCTCGGGCAGCAGCGTCGTATGCTGGCAACCGCGTCGCTTCTTGCTGCCGATCGTGAGATCGATGTTGCGCTCACGGACGATCGGAAACCGGCTGAGCGTCGCGTTGCCGTATTTGCCCTTGCGCAGGCTGACGTTATGGCCGACGGCGTAGTGGGCAAAGCCGAGTGCGCCGGAGATCTCCTTGGCCAGGTCGAGCTCTCGCGAGCGCGGCACTCCGTCGTCGACCTCCTGCAGAAGAGCGACGTCCGGATCGTGACTGCGCAGCAGATCGACGATCCGGTCCGGGCGGAAGCGCCGGTCGACGCCGATCGCCCGGTGGATGTTGTAGGTCACCACGCGAATGTGCACGGTCGGGCCTCAGGGTCAGGATACCGATTCGGGTACCGACTAGCGACCCCCGATGACGTGGGGGTCGCAGGCCGGATAGGCTTCTGCCGAACCTCGACCTGACCAGGAGAATTCATGGAACCGTTGATGATTGGCTTCGCCGTCCTCGCCGTTCTCGTCATCATCCCGTTGGCGATCGCGCTCTTCCAGTGGCTCTGGAACATCACCATGCCGGAGGTTTTCGATCTCAAGCTCATCACGTTCTGGCAGGCATTCCGTCTGCTGCTGATCGCGGCCTTTCTGTTCGGCACCGGAAGAACCGGCGGCTAGGTCCCTGGGGAACCACGCTAGGCTCGGTGGATGCCTCGGTGGCCCGGGCCCCGTGGCACACTGACAGCCGAGACCGGACTGACAGCGACAACGGCGGTCAACGACGGCGCCTGTCTGACGTGCTGATTCCCTTTGAGTCAGCCGTGGTGGCACGTTGCCTCCCGCTGGATTCCACCGGTCTTGAAAACCGGCGACCCTTCACGGGGTCCGCGGGTTCGAATCCCGCCCCCTCCGCCAAACAAGTATCAGCCTCGCACGATCCAGGACTACGTAAGAAGGACCCGCGAGGAAATCCAAGCGTGCCGATGGTATGGTTCGACCGGTCGAGAGACAGTTCGTTGCGGCCTGTGCTTAACCTGGATTCATCGATCTTCGTCGCGGGACATTGCGGGCTCGTCGGTTCGGCGATCCTCCGGCGGTTGCGCAAAGAGGGGTTCAGCCAGATTCTCACCGCGACTCGCGAGCAGCTGGACCTCCGCGATCAGTCGGCCGTCAACTACTGGTTCCAGGCTAACCGGCCAGAGTATGTCCTCCTGGTCGCCGGGACCGTTGGTGGCATCCTGGCCAACAGCACCCGGCCTGCCGAGTTCATCTACGACAACTTGATGATTCACGCGACCGTCGTGCATGCCGCGCACCTTTTCAAAGCGAAGAGGCTCCTCTACCTAGGCAGCTCGTGTATCTACCCTCGCGAAGCGCTACAGCCCATGAAGGAAGAGGATCTCCTGACGGGCCAACTCGAACCGACGAACGAGCCGTACGCGGTGGCGAAGATCGCGGGAATCAAGCTCTGTCAAGCCTACCGGAGGCAATACGATTGCGACTTCATCTCTGCGATGCCGACCAACCTCTACGGACCGAACGACAACTTCGACCTCGAGAGCTCCCACGTGCTGCCGGCCTTGATCCGACGCTTCCACGACGCCGCGGCCGAAGGAAGACGGGATGTCGTGGTCTGGGGCACCGGTTCAGTCCGGCGGGAGTTCCTTCACGTCGACGACCTGGCCGACGCCTGCCTCTTCCTGATGCGCCACTACGACGAGGATCAGCACATCAACGTCGGCACTGGTGAGGATCTGACTATCCGTGAGCTTGCGGAGATAGTCCGCCAGGTGGTGGCGCCCGGTTTGGAGCTCACTTTCGATCCTGACAAGCCGGATGGCGCCCCGCGAAAGCTGCTCGATGTCTCACGCATCCACGACCTGGGCTGGCAGCACACAATCGCGCTGCGGGAGGGGATCGAAAGCACCTACGCGTGGTTCATCGAGAACTCCGAGCGGGTAGGCGTGGCGCGTAGCAAGGCGCCCCCGGGCCTGGTCATTCAGTGAAGAGAGCGTGCTCGGGAAGCTAGGGTCCACAGTTCGAACATGGCTGAGCCATCCCCTGACGCGGGGGATGGAAATCGATCATCCCACCACGACCGAGCTGCGCCGGTCTATCCTCCTCGAGAACCGGTTTCTCCGCGCTATCTACGAGGACTGGTACGAGCTCCTGGCCGGCGTCCTCCCCAGTGGCTCCCAGCCGATGCTCGAGGTGGGAAGCGGCGCCGGCTTCTTCCGGGACCATGTTCCCGGATTGATATCCACGGATATCTGGCCCCTGAGGAATATCGACATCGTCACCGACGCCCAGCAGCTTCCACTGGGCGATCGAACGCTCCGCGCAATCGCGATGACCAACGTCCTCCATCACATCCCGAACGTACGGTCGTTCCTGTCAGAAGCGGCCCGATGCGTCGTGGAGGGCGGTGCTCTCGCCATGGTCGAACCCTGGCTGACGAGCTGGTCTCGGTTGGTCTATACCCACCTCCACCATGAACCGTTCGAGCCGGCGGCGACGGGCTGGACCTTTCCCCGAGTCGGCCCCCTATCCGGCGCGAACGGCGCCTTACCCTGGATCGTCTTCGAGCGGGATCGTCCACGCTTCGAGCGCGAGTTTCCCATGTGGCGCATCGAGATCACCCGTCCCATCATGCCTCTTCGCTACCTCATGAGCGGAGGAATGTCGTGGCGGCCGTTGATGCCGGCCTGGACATCTGGCCCATGGCGCGCTCTCGAACGAGTCTGGCCGATTCGTCGCGCCGCCATGTTCGCGCTCATCGTGCTCAGACGAGTCGCGTGTTGAGTTGGCCCGCCTTCTCGTGTCCGATCCGGGCGGTCCCAATCTGCTCAGCCGGCCTCTCTGGGGCTCGCGAGAGCGTTGATACTCCCGCCTTCTGGGATCAGGCGCTCGAGCGTGCAGGGATCGTGGGGGAGCCGAGCGCCCCGCTCGTCGAACAGATCGTACTCCTTGTCGAGCAGGAGAGACACGAGCGCAGCGAAATCCCTTCCCGGCTCGCGGTGCAGATAGGGGCAGAGTTCGATCAGGATGCGGGGTCGGTGCGCGGTCAGCGTCTTGCGGCCGCCGCTGAGGACATGGTACTCGTAGCCGTCGACATCCACCTTCAGGAGGTCCGGTGGCCCCGCCCGCGCCGTGAGCTCGTCGAGCGTAAACGTAGCCGCGCCCTCCGCGCTCTCCAGTTCGCCCAGATGGACCGGGTGACGGCAGGTGTCCCGTTTGCTGGGGGAGGTCAGCGTCCAGCGGGCATAGAGATTGGCAGGCCTCTGAGTCGGGTCCTCGACTATTGCGGCCTTGAGTAGCTCGATCCTCCCCGTGAGATCAGGGTTGAGATCTGCGTTTCGGGTAAGCTTGGAGAAAGCCCAGTGTGTCGGCTCGACCGCTACGACCCGCCCCTCGTCTCCGACCAGCTTCGCAAGAGGGAGGGTGTGGGAACCGATATTCGCTCCGATGTCGAACACGGTCATGCCCGACTGGACCAACCGGGTGAATGCGTTCGAGGTGGCTCGCTCGAACCGCCCGAATATGAAGATCGCCAAGTCCACGCCCTCGGAGAGATCGAGCTCCCAGGTGACGCCTCGGCGACGACACACGACTCGTCGGCTCCCGAGGCCGAGCGGTCGTCGTATCGCTCGAATCGCCCCGGACATGAGTCGAGCGACCCAGATTTTCGTTCGGGAGGAGAGTAGCACTGAGCGCGGAACCAGTCAGCGGGGCCACTATGGCCCGAGGCCATCAGGAGTCGGAGGCCCTGGGAGCACGATGCTCCTTCCCAGCTCCCCCATCCCCCCTAGGTGTACGATGCAGCATCCTACACACTGTGTCCATCGGAGTACACTCCGCGCCCAATCTTCTGCAGAGCGATCGACCAGCTTCTGAGAGGAGCCGCAGGGCGCTCCTCTGGTACCGTTCACGCCTCCTTGCCAGCTGTGGCGCCTCGGCCTCCCTGCGCGCGAGGCGAAGCTCTAACTCGCCATGAGCCCAGCGGAAAAGAGACGGCATCGCCGTACCCGCTACTTCAACCGGGTGCTGGCCGCCGAGGTCTCCGCCTCGACCCGCTACTACGACAGGGTCGTTCAGTGTGCGCCGGTCTTGTTCGACGAGGGCGACCTGTTCGCTCTCGTAGACAACGCAGACAAGTCTGTCGTCTCTACCATCGAGGAACTGCCGGATCTGAGCGGGGAGCGCCGCCGGAGGAGCGCGGTCCTGTTCAACGGTAATCTCAACTTCAGCCTCGATATCCAGGATCTGCTCTCCCGTGTGCGGCCCAAGATGTCGCGTACCTCTCGCATCATCGCCGTCGCCTACAACCCTTATCTGAAGTGGCTGTTCAGAACGCTCTCCGCCATGGGCCTGAGCCGCAGCGGGAACATGACGACCTTCGTCACCGAGAGCGCGATCTCCCAAATAGCCAGCCTCGCAGGGTTCGAAGTGATACGCAGCCGACCTTGCTGCCACATGCCCTGCAAGCTGCTCGGGCTGGGCTCGTTGGTCAACAGGTTGCTACCGGCAATTCCAATCTTGCGGCGCCTGCTGGCGTTGGCCGAGGTCATAATGCTGCGCCCGGAGCTTGCCAGCACGGACAAGCCCTCCATATCCATTGTCATCCCTGCCCGGAACGAAGCGGGCAGCATCAGACGCGCCATCGAAGAGACTCCTCAGATGCCCGGGGTCGACACCGAGATCATCTTCGTCGAAGGCCACTCCACCGACGACACCTGGGAGGTGATCCGGCAAGCGGTCGGGGAAGGGCACGACACCTTCCGACTCTCCTGTTACCAACAGCCCGGCAAAGGCAAGGTAGACGCGGTCCGGCTCGGCTTCTCGAAAGCGAACAACGAGATCCTGACCATCCTCGATGCCGACCTGACCATGCCGCCTGACATGCTCCCTCGGTTCTACGAAGCCTATACTGGAGGGCACGCTGACTTCGTTAATGGCAGCCGCCTGCTCTACCCGATGGAAGGAGAGGCCATGCGGTTCCTCAATCACCTCGGAAACCTGTTCTTCGCCAAGACTCTGAGTGTGCTGCTGGGGATGCAGATCGGAGACTCGCTATGCGGCACCAAGCTACTCGCCGCCCACGACTACGAGCGAGTCGAACGCTGGCACGACGACTTCGGCGACTTCGATCCATTCGGAGACTTCGAGCTGCTCTTTTCCGCGTCCGAACTGGGTCTGGGCTGTGTGGACATTCCGGTTCGCTACAAGGCCCGCACCTACGGCTCCACCAACATCAGCCGCTTCCGTCACGGTCTGGTGCTGCTCAAGATGACCCTCATCGGATTGTTCAGGATCCGAATGGGGAAGACGAGCTAGGCCAACGCAGTTAGGGTCACTGAATGAGTGAGGGCAGGGAGCGGAGTTTCTGGCTGACGCTGTGGACGGTGTACTTGGTCGCCGCCGGGGCATTCAGTGCGCTTGCGCCGATCGGTCACTGGCAGAATTGGATGTTCGGGTTCCGGCTCTGGGCGGATAACGATCCCGGAGGCCCGTACCTCTCGAGCGCACACGAGCTGTTTGCCTCGGAAGGGAGCCCTTTGTTTCCCGGCCATCCTGGCCTTACCTTGCAGATGCTGCTGTACGGACTCGAACAAGTCTTCTTTCTGATGAATGCCGGCCGAGGCGAGGAGCTGACTGCGTTTGTGGCACGAAACCTCCACCAGTTCGGCCTCTGGGCACGAATGCTCATGACGCTGTTGCACCTCGTGTCCTTCTACGCGCTGTTCCGTTTCTCCCGGAGGCTCTTCGACTCGGCGCGCGCGGCTCGGCTCGCCGTAGTGGGCTATGCGACCACTCTGCCCGTGCTCTATTTTCTCTCGCGTATTTCAGTCGAGCCTTTGATGGTGATCTTTTTTCTCGCAACATTCCTTAGCCTCTGGAATTATCGCGAGTGCCTCTCACGTGCTGCAGATCTGCGGGCGATCGGCTTTGCCGCCGTTGCCGCCTTTCTGGCCGTGTCGGGCGTCGTCACCAAGCTCCATCTCCTGGCACCACTGCCGTTGTTTGGACTGTTGTACGTGATCACGATGGGTCCCACCAAGTCAGGGCTACCCGTTGGCTCGGCGTGGAAGGTCCGTTCTGTGGGAGCCGGTACGTATGTTCTCGCGTCGAGCGCGACTCTGTTCTTCTACTCTTTGTTCTTGAATTGGAAGGAGTTTTTCGACCTCTGGAGGGTCGTCAATGAGGGAGGCCTAGCCCGCGCGATTCGCCGGCTCGAGGGGCTGAAACGGATCCTCACCGCGGACCACCTGCTTCCAGATGCGAGCGTTAGCGGGATTTTTCTTCTTTGCGAGCTCTCCTTCCTGGCGGTGGCTTTGGTGGGGCTTGTTCTCTTCTTCCGCTGCCGGGAGGCGGAGCGCGGCGCTGCGTTGTGGCCACTTGCGTTCTCCGTCTACACGCTCGTGATCTTCGTGTACCGAAGCTCGGTGTTTGGGAGTTTCAGCGGGTTCCACTACCTGTTCGTGCTTATGGCGGTCCTGGCGGTGTTCTTTGGGGTCGCGCTCGACGCTTTGGGGCGGGCCCTTCCCAAGCGGGCCCGGGGTCCGGTCACCCTGGCTGTCGTGCTCCTTATCCATCATGTGCCCATTTGGGCAGTGCTCGACTCTCGTGTCAACGATGTAAGAGCTTACCGACCGCTGCGGCCGTTCCAGGAGGCTCTTGGGAGGATCCGCGCCGGGCAGCGAGTGGGAGTGCTCCATCGCCAGCGCCAATTTGCTGCCTGGAGAGTCCATGGTTTGGCTACTCGCGATTCCACGGATCGACGATCAGCAAAGCTGGCGGACGAGTTCGCCTCGTTGTTCGTTCCAATCGCGGTCAAGAATGAACAGCCAGACCAGCTCGCTCGGCGCGTGCGGGGAGCAGAGGTTGCCGTGGTCTTGGACCTCACTGAAGGGGGTTCCGAGACAGAGGTGTACGACGCGCTGGCATGGGCAGACGCGAACGACCCCGAAGGAGAGCTACTCTCGAAGCTGCCCGACCTGAACAAGAAGCGAGACCCCGAGCTGCGCCAGCGGGTCCTGACAGCCATTCTGGACGGAACCCTCAGGTCGAGGTCGCTGGGCGACGATCGGGTTCGCCTGGCTAGCGTAACCGAGGACCGCTGGACCGTCGGCGACCGACCGGCTGTGGTTGTCGTACAAAACTCCGGCAATAGAGCTCTCCGAGTGAAACTCCGCATCGGCACGGGTGCCCAGTCAGCCGGGACCCAGGTGCCGGTATTCGTGGATGACGGTCAGGAAGTAGTCGAGCATCCTCTCGAGGGGGGCTCCGCGCCGTTTGTTCCGCTTTCGCACGTGCCGGCCGGAGCTTCGCGGCTTTTCCTGGTTTGGAGGGAAATCCCGGACACCTCGGCCGCTGACCGCCCAGGTAGGCTGGGAATCCGCCTCAAACAGGCGCGACTCCGGCCACGTGACCGGGACTAGCTCACGACGTAGGTCGGCCACAATCACGGGCTCGCCGGACGCCGGCCTCTACGTCGGCCAGTGCCACCCCTGCCGGACCGTGATCCGAAACGTGATCGCGGAGCACAACGCGCTCGGCTACTCCGGCACCAACGCCGGCGGCGACCTCTATCTGGTCGACTCGATCTGGCGCCGCAATATGGCGGGCATCGTGCCCAACACGCTCGACACCGAACTCCTGCCGCCGCAGCGCGAGGCGACCGTGCGCGGCCACCTGATCGAGAACAGCAACTCCAGTTCCGGAGCCGGCTCGGGTACTCGTGAGAATCGTTCGAGCTCGTGAGCGAGACGACGCTAGCCCACTTTCGGATCCACGCCAAGCTCGCGCGGGGTCGTCGATCGCGGCTCTACGTCAGCCGCAGCAGGATTCCCAGGATCACGATGTCGGCGAACACATGGGTGATCCATACCGCGAGCAGCCCCTCGGAGCGGCGGCGGATCACGCCGAGCATCAGTCCGAAGACGAAAGCGAGGACGGAGCCGACCAGGCCCTTCGGGAATCCATGAACGTGCCAGACGCCGAAGGCCGCGGCCTGCATCACCACGGATGCCCAGCCGGGGCCGAACGCGGCGTCCAGCGCCTCCATCATGGCGCCGCGGAAGACCGCCGTCTCGGCGGCGGCGTTGAGCGCCGCGAAGCCGAGAATAGCCAACGGCAACAGCCAACCGGGGATCTCCTCGGGGAACAGCAGGAACTCGCTCACGTCGGGGCGTAGGACCCGGTACCATCCCACCAACCCGATCGCCGAGATCACGACGGTCAGGGCCATCAGCCAGCCGACCCCGCGCGTCAGGATCCCGGCCCGAAGCCAGGAGGCGCCTCCGGCCAACCCGGGAACGACCCTGCACAGCAGCAGGTAGACGAGAGCCCCCGCCATGAGGCCCGGCATCGAGACGCCGACGCGCAGGAAGAGGCTGCCGAGCGCCACCAGGGTGCAGAAGAGCGCCAGATGGGTGGCCGCCGGCGTCCGAATCAGGACGCCGACGAGCGCCAGCACCGGGAGCGTCGCACCGACGGCGATCGCCGCAGGGACGTCCAGCGTGAACGAGCCGACATACGCCCAGACCGTCGCGACGATCACGACGGCGCCCAGAGTGCTCGTCCGCCTACCGCCTGCCACCTTCAAATCTCTGCTCGCTGGTTTACGGGCGAGAGCCCGCGCGCCGGCTCAGCTCGCACGCGGGGACCGGCGACGTGGTCTCCGTGGCCGAGCGGCGGCGACCTCAGTTCTCGCGCGTGCTTGTTCGTACCACCGAGGGCACGAGCCGGGCCATACCCAGCCGGGTGGCCCGCCCGGAGAACGAAGGGCCGAGCGGCGCGCGATTGAGCCGGCTGTCCCGCCGCGAGTAGGATAGGTTGCCACCACGGGGCATCGCTCCAGGGTGGCCAACGATGATCGGGGAAACCGTCTCGCACTACGTGATCCTCGACAAGCTCGGGGAGGGCGGGATGGGGCAGGTCTATCTGGCCGAGGACACCAGGCTCGAGCGCAAGGTGGCACTGAAGGTCCTGCCGACCGCGCTCGCCGACGATCCCGACCGGCTGCGGCGCCTGGAGCGCGAGGCCAAGGCCCTGGCCGCTCTCGACCACCCCAACATCGTCGGCGTCTTCTCCATCGAAGAGGACCAGGGCGTCCACTTCCTGACCATGGCGCACATCGAGGGCAGAACCCTCGACGAGCTGATTCCGTCCGAGGGTCTAGCAGCGGAGCGTCTACTCCGACTGGGCGTCCCGCTCGCCGACGCACTGCGCGCCGCGCACGCGAGCGGTATCGTCCACCGCGATCTCAAGCCCGGCAACATCATGGTCGACCGCGAGGACCGCCTGCGGATTCTCGACTTCGGACTCGCCAAGCTCGAGCCGCAGCCCGCCTCGCCCGACGCCAGCACCATGGTTACCCAGACGATGACCGCGCTCGGCGCCGTCCTGGGGAGCTATCCCTACATGTCGCCCGAGCAGGCCGAAGGCAAGATCGCCGACCCCCGCTCGGACATCTTCTCGCTCGGCGTCGTGCTCTTCGAGATGGCCACCGGACGGAGGCCGTTCCGGGGCGACACGGCGGCAGCCCTGGTCTCGGCCATCCTCCGCGACACGCCGCCGCTGGTGACCGAGGTCCGCACCGACCTGCCCGACAAGCTCGGCCGCATCATCCGGCGCTGCCTGGAGAAGCATCCGGAGCGCCGCATCCAGTCGGCCCTGGACGTCCGGAGAGAGCTTCAGGATCTCGAGCGCGAGGTCGCATCGGGCACTGCTGTGATCTCCACCGCGGGCGCCGATGCACCGCGGATCGGGTCGCTGGTCGTCCTGCCGCTGCGCAATCTCACCGGCGACCCCGAGCAGGAGTATTTCGTCGACGGCATGACCGAGGCGCTCATCACCGGTCTGTCCCAGATCGCCGCGCTCAAGGTCATCTCGCGCGTCTCGGCCATGCGTTACAAGGGCTCTTCCAAGCCGCTCGCCGAAATCGCCCGGGAGCTCGACGTCGAGGCGGTCGTCGACGGCTCGGTGATGCGGGAGACCGACCGCATCGGCATCACCGCGGCGCTGATCGACGCGGCGACCGAAAGCAACCTCTGGAGCGACCGCTACGAGCGCGAGCTGACCAGTATCCTGGCGCTACAGGGGGACGTCGCCCAGGCGATCGCCCGCGAGATCCGGATCACCCTCACCCCGCAGGAAGAAGACCTCCTGGCCGCCGCCCACAGCGTCGACCCGGCGGCCTACGAGGCCGCGCTCAAAGCCCGCTACTACCGGGATCGGTTCACGCCTCAGGACCTCGAGACCGCCGAGCAGTACTTCCGCGCAGCCCTCGACCGGGATCCGGACTACGCCCTGGCTCTCACCGGGCTCGGCACCATCTGGAACTACCAGATGGTCCTGGGGGTCGCGCGACCTCTCGAAGCCGGCCCCAGGGTTCTCGAGGCCCACACCCGGGCGATCGAGCTGGACGCTTCCCTGGCCGAGGCCCACTTCGGGCTGGCGGCGCTCAAGTTCTCGTTCGAATGGGACTGGGAGGGCGCCGAGAAAGGGTTCCGCCGGGCGATCGCGCTCAATCCCAACTACGCCGAGGCGCGCATCCACTACTCCCACTTCCTGACCACCCAGGGACGTCCGGACGAGGGCGCGGCGCAGGTCGAGCGGGCCCTGGAGCTCGACCCGCTACATCCTTTCTTCCAGGCGATGTATGGCGTCCAGCTCTATCTGTCCGGCCGACACGAAGACTCGATCGCCCAGTTTCGAAAGACGTTGGAGAAGACCCCCGGTCTGGCGTTCGCCCACATACCCTTCTGGCGTGTGCTCCACTATCAGGGCATGTATGACGAAGCGCTGGCACAGGCAAGGGCGCACTTCGAGGCGGTCGGCGAGGGTGAGGTCGTCGCGGCGCTCGAGCGTGGCCACGTTGAAGGTGGCTACCGCCGGGCGATGAGCCTCGCGGCCGAGGCTCTGGCCACCGGCTCGCACACCGCGCTCGCGCGACCCTTGAACGTACTCTGCCTCTATGACGACGCCGGGCAGACGGAGCCGGCTCTCGAGTGGCTCGAACGCGCCTACGAGATCCGCGACATCGACATGGCCTACCTCGCTGTCGAGCTGTTCTCGGACGACCTTCGCAACCACCCGCGTTTCAGAGACATGCTCCGGCGAATGAACCTGCCCGGCTGAGCCGACGCGCGGTGCGAAGGAGACTCGCCTACGGCAGGGTCACACTGCGCTGGTTGCTGTAGGGCGATACCCCGCCGGCGTTGAACGCCTGGACCCTGAAGGTGTAGGTGGTACCGGACTCGAGGTCGTCGACGAAAAGCTTCTTCGTGTTCGCCCCGGTCGAGACGATGCGCTCGAAGCGGCCGCCGTCGGTGCTCATCTCGACGTAGAAGCCGTCTTCGTTCCTCGACTTGTCCTTCCACTTGAGCCGCACCCGGCTCGACGACACGGCCTTCGCCTTGAGTCGCTTCGGCGGCGGAAGCGACTCGAGGCAGACGTCGGTCCACAGCAGGTCGCCGGCGGCTCGTTGCTCGAGCCGGGCGCGTCCGACCTCGGCGAACCGCCCGCCCGGCAGCTCGATCTCGAGTCGCTCCGCGCGGTGCACCGCGCGCAGATCGACGTCGGCACGATAGCCGTCCTCGGCCCTGTCGGAGACCCGGTCGAGCCGCTCGCCAAGACGGAGAGCGCGGCCACCGGTGTCGGCCCGCCCCGGATTCGCGGCGAGCACCAGGACAGCGGCCACCAGGAAAACCGGCGCGAGGAGTCGTGCTCGGGACACGCTCACGACAGTCTAGCGTGGAGCAAGAAGCGCAGCAGCAGGTGCCGGTCCTTACAGCTCGTTGACCACGCGAACGGCCTCCGCCCGATGCGGACCGCGCACCGCCACTGCCGTTCGCTGGCGCAGTCGTCAGTTGAAACGGATCGGGATGTAGAGCTGAATGCCGCTCAGCTCGTACTCGATGCTGCCCAGGAAGCTCCTCGGGTTGTCGAAGTCGAGGTCGGCATTGAGATAGTCGACCGACAGGGCGAGCCCGACATTCCGGTGGAACCAGTAGCTGAACCCCAGGGACGACTCCACGATGGTCCCCGAGGTGCTGCCGAGATCGAAGGTCAACGCCATCACGCTGGCATCGAAACGGAACTTCGGACTGATCTCCTGGCGCACCGTGACGCCGAACAGCGGAACGATCTCGTCCACGTCGACTTCGGTCTCTCTGGTCCGGCCAGTCTGCTGGAGGAACGCCGACAGCTCGACGTCGTAGTCCCACCGGCCGACGCCGGCCGTGAGGCCGACCACCGTCTTCTCCTTCAAGACCACCATATAGGCGTAGCGAACGTCGAGCAGCTGCATGTCCCAGTCCGCGGCGACCCGGACGTCGACCGGAAAGACGATGTCCCGGAACTCGATCTCGAACGGGATGTCTCGGGCGGAGCTGCGTGACATCCGCTGAAGATCGATCTGGACGAAGTGACGCTTCCTGAACTGGCGGCGTGCCTTGAGCCGCAGCAGGGTCTCGCTATCGTCGAAGCCCAGCGCGTCCTCGAAGTCGATGTCGGTACCGCGATCGGCCCGGTTGGCGTCGGCGCGAATGTCGGTGTCGACGTTGGTGAACACGCTGCCCACGTCGATCTCCCACTTGGAGACGATTCCGGGCTCCTGGCCAGCAGCCGGGATGGCCGTGGCGATACCGATCAGGAGAGCAGCCGCTCCCACGAGGCCTGGAAAGGTCTGGCTTGGGGATTTCATGGGCTCTCCTTTCTCATTCGTTGCGAAGGGTCGAACTCGTCGTCGCTCCGGGCGGGATGCCCGTGCATGCTTTGCCCAGCTGGCCGTCCGGAAGTCGTCCTGATCACTCTCGAAGCGTGCGGTCTCGCCGCTCGGCACCAGCGTAGTCTATTCGATGGAGTAGCGGCCCCCGTTTCACAGACCTGCTCCGACAGACGAACCTGCTCGGTGGACGAAACTCGACCCGCCGGGTAGGCCGCCGGCGCTCCAGAACATCACTCGACAGGCGTCTCGACGAGGTGGCGGAGAAGGAACTCCCGGCTCTGATCGAAGGCCCACGGGAAGGGCATGGCGTGGCCGGCACCTTCGTGGAACGTGACCTGATAGTCCGGAGCCGAGCGGCCCAGCTCGCTCAGACGATCGCGGAGAGCGAACCCGTTGACGACCGGCACGCCGCCGTCCTCGACGCCGTAGTGGAGATCGGTCGGCGGCAGCGTGTCGACGAAGTAGAGCGGCGAGGAGGCGGTCACCCGCAACCGGACTTCGGCCAGCGACGGGCGGCCCCGCTCGATCGGGCCGCGTAGGTGCCACTCTACGAACTGCGCGGCGCTACCGCTCCCCTCGCCCGGCCGCCACTGGTCGTGCAAGGCGTCGCTCACCTGTTCTTCGAGGGTCCAGCCCCCGGTTCCCATCATCCCGAACCAGTCGCTGGGGCCGGCCCAGGCCGCGACGCAGTCGAGCCGTGGGTCGCGCGACGCGGCCAGCAATGCTACCGAGGCGCCACGGCTCAGGCCGAAGGCGCAGGCGCGCTCCGGGTCGGCCTCGGGAACGATCTCGAGCACCACCGAGAGCAACGCGATCGTGTCATCGGCTGCACCGTCCCAGCCGTCGGTGCGATCGCCCTCCGACAGGTAGGCCTCGCCGTCCAGCTCCAATTTCTCGCCGCGCAGGCCCGGAATAGCCAGAACAAAGCGGGAGGCCTCCTCACGGAGGACTAGGAGGGTCATTAGGCCCGGTGTCACGCGCCGCGACCGGTAATCCCAACTGATGCCCCTGACGTCGAGGATCACCGGACAGCAGCCCGGCGTGGCATCGGCCGGCACCAGGACCGCGGCATGATGCAGCTCGCCGTGCACCAGGTGAGAGACCAGCAGTTGCCGGAAGTCGCCTTGGTCCGTCTGCAGGGTGCTCCTCTCGACCAGCCGGACTTGCTGCGGCGAGAGCTCCCGGTCGCGCCAACGCCGCCGAACCTGGCCGATCTCCTCGGCCGTCGGCGCGCGGAAGAGATCAGCCAGCTCGAATGGAGTGCGCCAGCCCTCTCCCTCCGGCAAAACGCGATCGGGATCGAGGTGGCGCAGTCCCGAACGGGCCCAGGAGTTCTCCTTGTCGAGCTCGATCGTCCGGCGGAAAGCGGCCAGCGCCTGTTCACGGTCACCGGCGCTGACCCAAGCCATACCGCGGGCCTCCTGGACCTTCGCCGAGGTTGGAAACCGCTCGGCGAGCCCGCCGAGGAAGCGGGCCGCCGTGTCGCTACGGGAGGGAAAGTTGGCCAGCAGCCGGATTGCCAGGCCGACGGCCCGATCGGGACTCTCCTCCTTGGTCTCGTCCAGCAGCCGCAGTGCTGCTTCGGGCTCGCCGTCGAGCAACGCCTCGACCGGTAGGCGCTCTGCGGGCGACAGGCGGCTGGCCCTGCCGGTGAAGCCTCTGCTGCCCGAGACCTCCAGCTCGGTCACGACGCCCTCGGTGTCGCGGTGGAACGAGACCTCCGTCTCGGGATCCAACACCGAGCGGAACCGGTCCCCGGCCACCGGCTCGAGGATCACCACTCGGTTCCAGAGGCTGGGGAGAACGGTAAGGAGACCGTCCCGCTCGCGCACCACCAGAACGAGGTCCTGGCGGAGCCGGTAGCGGCCCAGATAGGCGCTGTGTGGGGACTCGTCCACCGGCTCTGGGGTGGCGAGCGGACGGTCGGAGCACGCGAGCGCCAGCACCAGAGCGCATACCGTGATTGACCGCCTCCAGCCGGATCTCATGTCCATCCTCCTCCGCTCCCGGCCGAGAGTCTGACGGACTCGAGCGCCGAGACTCCGAGCGCGACCAGGCCGGTCTGCCCGCTGCACGACCGGTCGCGCGCTTCACCTCGGCGCAGAGCAACCCACTCTCTCGAGGTGGCTGACAGCGGCGAACCGAGCTCTCGGCGATCCCAGGACCACCTCGACGACCCCTTTGCTTGCCGTAGGGCCATACCTGAGTCTCGCAGAACGCAGGCCACTCTACCGGGTCCGCTCCGGAATCGAGGGTGGTCTCGCACCGGATGCCAGCGGGCTCGCTACCGCCGTAGGCCATTTCATGAGCACGGGGGCGTCAGCTCGTTTCCGAGCTGGAAAGCGGCTCGACGAGCACCGTCAGGCCGTCTCGAGCCACGATGCGCAGGCGATCGCCCTCCTGCACCCGCACATCGGGTCGAGCGCAGCGAGCCCGCCAGATCTCTCCTTCGGTTGTCACCTGGCCGGTGGCGACGCCGCGGTGGACCGAGAAGCTGCGGCTCGCACGAACGACCTGCCCAACGAGGCCGTCCCGGAGCCGAACGCGCGTCGCCTTCAGCCCGCGCTCGCGTACGAGACGGATCAGCATCCAGAACTCGGGCACCGAGAAGAGAAGGAGCACGACCACGACGATTATCAGTAGAACGGTCGGACCCATGCTCATTTTTCGTTCCCCGGTCGTCCGGAGCACCGGCGCCCGTCCACTGTGCCGCTCCGGTCGGGGGCACGCCAATGAACCGCATCACATAGGTAGCAGAGCCAACGGAGGCGCTCGACAGGTGCGCGAGTTCGCAGGCCATGCTTCACGGCGGTCTCTCCGCCTCGCTGCCCCGGCTGCAGTCCGAGCAGACGATCTCCGCCGAGGGCACCGGTCTCGAGATGTGGCTGAGTGTCCCCGTGAGGCCTCTTGATCGCAGGCATTTCATGGCTCAGCTCGGCCGAGACTCCCTGGCTGAGGGCGCCTCGGGCGGTGACGTCACCGGCGCCGGCGACGTCGCTTCACGATGTTCGCGAACGGACGTCGGGATCGGCTCGGACCGGCGGGCGAGAGGCTCTCGGCGGTGACCGGCTGCGTAGAATACGCTCGTCGGCTCTCCCCATGATCGGCCAGACCATCTCCCACTACGAGATCCTCGCCAAGCTCGGCGAGGGCGGCATGGGGAAGGTCTACAGGGCGCACGACACAGTCCTCGGGCGGGAGGTCGCCATCAAGGTACTGCCCGAGGACTTCGCCGCCGATCCCGACCGGCTGGCCCGCTTCCGACGCGAGGCCAAGACCCTCGCCTCGTTGAACCACCCCAACATCGCAACGATCCACAACCTCGAGGAATCGCAAGGTGTTCGCTTCCTGGTCCTGGAGCTCGTCGAGGGCGAGACTCTGGACGAGAGGCTCGGACGCGGTCCGCTCGACGTCGGGGAAGCCCTGGAGCTCGGCTGGCAGATCGCCGATGGCCTGGAGACCGCCCACGAGCAGGGCATCATCCACCGAGATCTGAAGCCGTCGAACGTCAAGGTGACCCCCGGCGGCGAGGTCAAAGTGCTCGACTTCGGTCTGGCCAAGTCGCTGGCGGGCTCGATGTCGCCCGAGGAGCTGGACCTCGCGCCGACGATGTCGATGCACGCCACGCGGGCCGGCGTCGTCCTCGGCACCATGCCGTACATGAGCCCCGAACAGGCTCGGGGCGAGCGGGTCGACACCGGCACAGACGTCTGGGCGTTCGGCTGTGTTCTCTACGAGTCGCTAACCGGTCGTCGGCCGTTCGCCAGGGCGACGGCGTCCGAGACGATCGCCGCGATCCTCAAGGAGGAGCC
The DNA here is from genome assembly GCA_947259925.1 of Thermoanaerobaculia bacterium. Classification (GTDB taxonomy): domain Bacteria; phylum Acidobacteriota; class Thermoanaerobaculia; order Multivoradales; family JAHEKO01; genus JAHEKO01. Next base: position 21,378 of record CAMYOG010000041.1, on the reverse strand, counting down.
GGACTGGAAGTCGCTGCCGCCGGAAGTCCCGGCCAAGGTTCGTCGTCTGCTGCGCGCCTGCTTGGAGAAGGACTCCTCGCGGCGGCTGGCGAGCCTCGCCGAGGCAAAGCAGGAGATCGGCGGGTTGCTGCACGGAACGGCGCGGCGAAGACTCGGCGGGCCTCTTCCCTTGGCACCGACGCGCGGGCGGTGGACGACGCACGCGGCTGTCGCCCTCGCGGTGGCGACGATCGGCATGGGCGCCGCGTGGTGGGCATGGCAGGACCGGCCGGCTGTCGATCCGATCTCGGCCCCCGAAGCCACCGAGGCTCAGAGGAGGCGACTCGTGGTGCTGCCCTTCGAGGATCTGACGGAAGGCAACGAGCATCTCAGCCAGGGAATCGCACAAGACATCAACACCCAGCTGTCGAAGGTAGGCGGTTTCGTCCTCATAGCCAACGGGTCGGCGCGACGCGTCAGCCAGTCGGCGGCCAGCTACAGCGAGATCGCGGACACACTGGACGCCGACTACATCATCGCCGGCAGCGTCAGCCTGGCCGGCGGCCGCGTGCGGGTCACCGCCAGCCTGGTCGATCCACGGACCGCTGAGCAGCTGTGGGCCAACGACTACGACCGGGAGCTGTCAGCGGCTCACATCTTCACCATCCGCAGCGACGTCGCCCGTGAAGTCGCCGGTGCTCTTGATTTGACGCTTTCCCCCTCCGACGAGGAGCGGCTCGCCGCGTCACCCACCGACAGCCTGGCGGCATACCAGGCCTACCAACTGGGCCGGTTCTACTGGAACAAGCGGACTCCGCAGGCTCTCGAGACCGCCATCGGACACTACGAGCGGGCCATCGACCTGGATCCGGACTATGCCCTCGCCCACGCCGGGCTCGCCGACATCTACGCGGTTCTGCCGTGGTTCGACCCCGAGGTCGATATCGCGGCCACCCTGACCCAGGCCGAGGCGGCGGCGAAGCGCGCCCTCGAACTGGACCCCTCCCTCGGCGAAGCGGTGACCTCCTTGGCTCTGGTGAGGGAGTCGGAGCTCGACTGGGAGGGGGCCGAGATCGAGTTCCGGCGTGCGCTTGAGCTGAGTCCCGAGTACCCGACCGCCCACCACTGGTACGCGAATCTACGTAGCCGCCTGGGTAACCACGAGGCCGCCTTGCGCCACATCAGAACCGCTCTGGACCTCGACCCGCTGTCGCTGATGATCAACCAGGATCTGGGTTACAACCTCTATCTGGCCGGACAGGTCGAAGCGGCGATCCAGCAGTATCGGCGCGCCCTGGAGCTGGACGAGAACTTCTCGACCACTCGGCTGGTGCTCGCGCTCACTCTCGTGGAGGCGGCTCGATTCGAAGAAGCGGCGCGGGAGGTCGACACATGGTCCGAGGTGACCGCTCGAGATCCCGCGGCGATGCGCCGTCTCGTCGATCTGGCGGCCCGCCACGCCGGGGCGGGAGAGGCGTCGCCGCTGTCGGCCGGCTTCGACCTCGAGTCCCTGGTGCCGCCGTGGGCGGTCGCGTGGAGCTACATGTTGATCGGCCACGACGACAAGGCCCTGGACCGGCTCGAGCGAGCGTTCGAACGGGGCATCACCTGGGAGCTGATGCTCGTCACCGGGCCGGCGTTCGATCCTCTGCGGGACGATCCACGATTCCACGCCCTGGTGGAGAGAATCGGTCTAGAAGGCTAGACGGACAGACTCCGCGCACCTCCCGTCATGGGCGGGCTGAGCAGCGGGTCCCGCGGCGCCCGAAAGCGAGAGATGGTGTCGATCTGCCTTGCCAGAGAACCGCGCCGAGAAGGAGGGCGAGCCGCGCCGGCCTCCTCGGCAGCGACTACGGCAGGAGCTCTAGGCGCCGCCGCCGTCGTCTTCGGTGCACAGTCCCCCGTCGTCGCCGAGCTCACAGATCAGACCGCCGCTACAGTCGTCATCGGTCTCGCAAGCGCAGCCCTCCTGACCTTCGCCGGGCGGGCAGATGTCGCACGGCAGCGAAGCCTGGCCGGTGATCTTGATGAAGTTGTCCTTCACTTTTAGGCACGCCTGGGCCGAGGCGTTGGGGAAGGTGAAGGGATCGCCATCGTCCAGGAGCTCGCAGTCCATCGCTTCGCAGTAGGCGTTGCAGAGTCCGAACGCGGCCCCTGAAAGGTGGTCACAGACGGTCTCTTCGGCGGGTGTCTGGCCGTCGGCCGTCTGGGCGGCGCTCGGGACGGCGCAGATGAGCGCCAGGCCGGCGAGCAGAACGAGTCCACAAAGAAGGCCTCTAGCTTCATCCATAGAGTAACTCCCTTTAAGTGCCGGCCTCCACCGAGTGACGCCGGCAGGTTCATCCACTCTGAAGCGGGTCGTTTTGGCTGTGCGAGGACTCTACGGAAGGCCCCACTGCGATGCTGTGACGTCCCTAACAGGCCCACGGGCGCGGCAAGGCCGTCCGGACCTGGCCGGATGCCTTGCGCATCACCCACGGCGCAGGAGCGGAAACCGGAAGCGAAGTCAGCTCTTTCCCTCCCCTCTGCACGTCGCACTCCAGCCGGCCCGGCTCGGAAGACGCCTCCACGGTTGATCTGCGGTCTACCGTTCGCCCTTCTCTGGTCGGCGATGGGCGACGCCGTCGGCGTGCGGAACCTCAGGTCCGGCAGCTTCCGGTCAGAGATGCCAGCCGAGCAGGTGCCAGATGTGCAGCCAGGCCAGGAAGCCGACGCTGCCGACGAGCACCAAGGCGGCGAGCAGTCGAGTCGTGAATCCGATGCCGGCCAGAGCTCGGCGATCGAACAGATACCGTGCGAGGCCGAGCAGCGGTGCCAGCGCGAGTAGTGGCAGCGCCAGGCGTGCCGCGAACGTCAGCACCCATGCTCGGGCAAAGCTCTTACGCAGACGAGATCCAGCGTAATGACTAGTCGAGATCGGCCAGCAGCCTCTCGTAGGTCCCGACCAGCGCTTTGCGAACCTTGGAGCGGCCGATCTTCTTCTTGGCGCTGGTGCCGAAGCCGGCCACCAGGTCGGTGGAGGTCCGGTTGAGGAGGAAGCCGATCGACTCGGAGCCGAGGCTGGTGGCGTACGAAGCCATCTGGAGGGAGTTGTAGAACTGCCCGACATAGAAATGCCGCTCGGCGGAGAAGATCGCGCCCTCGGCCTCGTAGATTGCCCGATGGGTAAGGACGAACGTCGGGCGGTCCTCGACCTTCCGCTTGAGCCACAGGAACTGGTGCTGTGAGCCCTCGGGCTGCGCTCGGGGGTATTCGAGCCAAGCTCGATAGATCTCCGGAAGGTGCTTGCGCAGGAGGGGCATCTGGTCCGCCGCAAGCCGCAGCTCCTCGCTCGGCTTGGCTTGCTTTCCTCTGGTACGCGCATAGCCTGCGACGCCTTCGACACCTCGTTCACGGTACGCGGTCAGGCGCTCGGCCAACACGGATCGCAAGGTCTCGTTGACGGCCGAGCGGCAGGCGGCTTCCGTCTCGCAGTCACGGCTCGAGAAGCTCCGCGCGAGGGCGGCGAAGCGCGCGATCTCTCCTTCGCTGAGGTTGAAGTCCGAGCCGGCCTCCACGGACAGGAGTCGCAGAATCTCGCCTCCTTCCTCCGCGGACAACTCGACCCCCGCCAGCGCCTCAGAGGCGTCTTGATCGACACCGATCTCGCCGACCGCGATCAGATCCTCGTCGAAGTCCAGTACCCGAAAACCACGCATGGCCTCCAACACCACCGGCAGTGAGAACGGAACCTTGAGCGCGACGAGGATGGACATCTCCTTGTCGGAAGCCTCGTCGAAGTCTTTGGTGACGATCTCCCCCGCCAGCAGGCCGGCCCGCTGTCGGTCGTCGAAGCCGGCAGCCTCGATGACCTCCTCGATCGTCAAAGGTGGACCGGCGACGGCGCTTGCCCCCGCAAGGGCGAGACAAATGGCGAAGATCGAGAGAGCTAGCTGCCGCATGACGGTCATCCTGTCACGACGCGTCGCGCCAGTGCGACAGCTGTTGCGAGAGCACCCTGGAGGTCCCAGTCGATCGGGAACGACTTCCTCCGCGAGCTACGGGTGTCGCGGAAGCACGAGGCGGTCCAGGGCGCCCTTCGACGCGTTCTCGAGCGCGGACGTGACGACGGCCGCTACCGCGTACGCTACAACCTCTTCTACTACGTCTACGTCCTGTCTTTCTTCGACCGTGCCCGCACCGATGAGCGCTACCGGGAAGCACTCGATGCCTTGACCTCCAAGCTCGACTCGCGCGGCCGCATCGTCATCGAGCAGAGGCTCGCCAAGCTGTCGTTCTGCGCCAAGGGACGCCCGTCCGAACTGGCCACCCGCCGCTACCGGGAGATCCTGAAGAACCACGCGGAATAGGACGTGGAGCACCCGCGCCCTCTCGTGGGTGGTGCGGGATTGTTCAGTGTGCTGCAATATAGCGTCTGGCGCGTGGCGCATCGCGCCCCGTGCCCGGGCAGCAAACGGCAGGACCTTGACACAAGAAGCGAGGTGCTAGGTGGCTAAGCCAGACAACTATGTTCCGACCGCGACGGAACAGGCGTTCCTCGACACCGTCGAGAACCCCCGCTACGACCGCCAGATCATCAATGGTCTGAACCCGTTCTTCGAGGACAAGGCGCCCGAGGACATGAAGTCGTTCTACACCCCGGACGAGATCGCGGACTTGATGAGCCTGCGCGGCACAGAACGTGACGTCGAAGCCCGCATGCCGGTGAAGATCACGCGCCACTACTTCGACCTGGCCAAGAAGAGCGCGTACCTGCAAAAGCTGGTCAAGGCGAGCCCAGACGAGACGCTGAACCTCGCGGGGTCGGAGGACCCGGGCTACCAGATGGACTTCGCTCCGGTCGAGGGCCTTCTCCACAAGTACGAGATGGGCCTGATGTACGTCGTTTCGACCTGCTCAGCGCACTGTCGCTTCTGCTACCGCGAGGAGCTGATCGGCAGGAAGGACATCGAGCGCCAGGACGGCTCCGTCGCCAAGAAGGGCCTCGCCCAGATCGACGAGGTCGTTGCCTACGTGCGCGCGCACAACGAGATCGTCGAAGCCAACGGCGGCGTCCACCCGGAGTCGGGCCGCGAGAAGCTGCGCGAGATCCTGCTGTCGGGCGGCGACCCGATGCTGCTGCCGAACGGCAAGATCGCCGCGTGGCTTGCCGCCCTCTCCGAGGCGGGGATCGAGTCGATTCGCCTCGGCACCAAGGAGCTGGCGTTCTATCCGCAGCGGTTCGACGACGCCTTCCTGGCGATGATCGACAACTTCCACCAGGCCTACCCCGACGTCGGCTTCCGGCTGATGATCCACTTCAACCACCCCGACGAGTTCCTGCTGAAGGGTGCGGACGGTGAGTACCTGAAGAATCCGAACGGATCGCTGAAGTGGCACCCGGACGCCAAGAAGGCGATGGACGGCCTCACCGCTCGGGGCTGGATGAACATCGAGAACCAGGCTCCGATCATCAAGGGCGTCAACGACGACGTGCGCGCCATCCAGCTCATGCAGCGTGCGCTCTATCGGGTCGGTGTCGGCAACCACTACTTCTTCTGCGGCCGCGACATCGTGGCTTACCAGGCGTTCAACGTTCCGATCGAAACGGCGTGGAACATCCTGAACGAGTCGCAAAAGGGCCTGTCAGGGGTCGAGACGCACGCTCGCCTCTCGATCACCCACTACAAGGGCAAGACGGAGGTGGCCGCGGTCACAAACGAGCCGATCCCCGGCGTACCCGAATCGGAAAACGGCGTGCTGATCTTCAAGATCCTGCGCAACGCCGCCGACGCTCGCGACCGCGGCAAGGTCTGCATCGTCGGCCGCAACCCCGAAGCGCTCTGGTTCGACGACTACGAGGATCGCGTCATCTACGACGAGGCGGGCCTCTACGACTACGGCCGGCTCCGGACGAAGCCGATCGAGACGCAGGCGACGGCCGGGACAACTGCGAGCACCTGAGCACGGAGACATGATCGACAAGAGCATCGCGACCCCGGAGGCTGCGGTCACCGACATCTTCGACGGCGCCACCGTGCTGATCGGCGGGTTCGGCGAGGCCGGAAGCCCGATCGAGCTGATCCACGCGCTCATCGACCAGGGCGCGTCGGGTCTCACCGTGGTCAACAACAACACGGGCAGCGGCGAGGTCGGCCTCGCGGCCCTGATCAAGGCCGGCAGGGTCGCCAAGATGATCTGCTCCTATCCGCGCACGGCCAACTCGACCGTGTTTCCCGAGCTGTATAGCAGCGGGCGGATCGAGCTCGAGCTCGTCCCCCAGGGGACGCTCGCGGAACGGATCCGGGCCGGTGGTGCAGGGGTCCCGGCGTTCTACACCGCGACATCAGTCGGTACGCCATTAGAGGAAGGCAAGGAGCGGCGCACCTTCGACGGCAGGCACTACGTGCTCGAACATGGGCTCACCGGAGATTTCGCCTTGATCAAGTGCCAGGCGGCGGACACCCACGGCAATCTGGTCTACAACAAGACGGCACGCAACTTCAGCCCGGTCATGGCGATGGCCGCGGAGACGACGATCGCGCAGGCGAGTCAGGTGCTCGCGCCCGGGCAACTGGATCCTGAGAGCGTCGTGACCCCCGGGATCTTCGTCGACCGGGTCGTCGCCGTCACGCACCCGGCGTACGAGTCGGAGCTCGTCGCGCAGGGAATGTCCTACCCATGACCGACACCGGCGTTTCCATCGGGCTGAGCCGCGACGAGATGGCGCAGCGGGCCGCACTCGATATCCCGGACGGCTCGTACGTGAACCTCGGGATCGGAATCCCCGAGCGCGTCGCTAGCTACATCCCCGAGGGCAGAGAGGTCATCTACGGCGATCCCGAGCTGATCAACGCCGGCAAGCGCCAGGTCACCACGGTGCCGGGCGCGGCCTTCTTCCACCACGCCGACAGCTTCGCGATGATTCGCGGAGGCCACATCGACCTGTGCGTTCTCGGCGCTCTCCAGGTCGCGAGCAACGGCGATCTGGCGAACTGGTCCACCGGCGCGCCGGATGCGATTCCGGCGGTCGGCGGCGCCATGGACCTGGTCGCGGGCGTGAAGACGATCTACGTCATCACGCAGCACTGCACGAGGCGCGGCGACCCGAAGCTCGTGGAACGGTGCACCTATCCTCTGACCGGGCAAGCGGTGGCGGATCGTATCTACACCGATCTGGCCGTGATCGACGTCACGCCCGACGGGTTTCAGCTGGTGGAGCTCTCCCCGGGAGTCGACTACGACTACGTCGCCGAGCGAACGGCCGCGAAACTGCTGCCGATAGCGACCGACAAGTGAGCAGATCCGTGAGCGTCGACCTGTACGCGAGGGCCCTCGAGGTCCTCCCCGGAGGGGTGAGCCGCAACACGGTGCTCCGCTCTCCTCATCCCTTGTATGTGGACCATGGGTCCGGGTGCCGAGTCACAGATATCGAAGGGGTCGAGCGGATCGACTTTGCCAACAACATGGCGTCGCTGATCCACGGTCACGCTCACCCCGCCATCGTCGCCGCCGTGACGGAACAGCTCCGGAAGGGGACCGCTTTCACGCTCGCGACCGAGACCGAGGTTCGGTTCGCCGAGCACCTGATCGGCCGCAACGAGAGTTTCGAGATGCTGCGCTTCGTGAACTCGGGCACCGAAGCCGTCATGGGTTCGCTGAAGGCCGCGCGGGCGTTCACGGGACGCGCGAAGATCGCCAAGGTGGAGGGCGCGTATCACGGCCTGTACGACTACGCAGAGGTGAGCCAGACGGCGAGCCCCGCCAACTGGGGAAGCGCCGACGCCCCTACCGGTGTCCCGGTCGCCTACGGCACACCCCCCGCCGTGCTCGAGGACGTGGTGATCATCCCGTTCAACGACCCCGACCGGGCGATCGCGATCCTGAACGAGAACCGGGGCCAGCTGGCATGCGTGCTACTCGATCTGATGCCTCACCGTGTCGGGCTCTGCCCCGCGACGCCGGAGTTCGTGACCGCGTTGCGTGAATGGACCGAGAACGACGGATCGCTGTTGGTCCTCGACGAGGTGATCACCTTCCGTTCCGCATACGGCGGCGCTCAGGAGTTGTACGACCTCCGGCCCGACCTGACCGCCCTGGGCAAGCTCATCGGAGGTGGCTTTCCGGTCGGAGCGATCGTCGGACGCCGGGAGGTCATGGACGTCTTGAACCCGCTCGCCGACCGGGTGCTCTTCCCCCACTCCGGGACGTTCTCCGCCAACCCGGTGACGATGACGGCCGGGCTAGCGGCGATGGAGTTGTTCGATCGCGCGGCGATTGCCAGGGTCAACGCCTTGGCGAAACAGGCGATCGACGGTATCGAAGAAGCGATCGCTCGGACCGGCGTGCGTGCCTGCGTGACCGGTGGCGGCTCGATGTTCAGGGTCCACCTGAAGAAGCGACCGCCGCAGGACTATCGGGAGGCCTTTCTGACGGCAGAGGAGGCGAAGAGGCTCGGCGTGTTGGTCGATCACCTACTCGACGAGGGACTCCTGATGATCAACACCTGCTCAGCGACGATCTCGACAGCCATGACCGAGACAGAGATCGAGAGCCTGGTTGCCGCCATGGAGAGTGGCTTCTCGAAGCTCGTCTAGCGCAATTGGGCTGCCCGTTCCTCACAACGGCAGCCCGAGCCGCCACCAGAAGCGCGCTGGCCCCGAAGCCGATCACGGAGCGGCGCGCCAATCGCTGACGACAATCAGCCGCGCGTGTGGGACCGGCCCGGCCCGACGCACGATCAGGAACTGATCCCGGGCAATGGAGTAGTCGACGACGCGGCTACCCTCGTCGGCGAAGTACCGTCCATCGAGCAGTGGGCGTCGAGGCCCGATGTCGGGCTCGCCGCCGTCACGCGGCGTGACGGTAACCACCCATACCCGGCCCTGCGCGTCTTGCCAGTAGACCTCCCGGTCACTCAGCCAACCCCAGGCGCGCACCTCGGCGTCCGAGCGAGTGACCTGCCAGCGTCCGGTCGGGGGGTAGTCCGCGATCGAGAGGGTGGCACCTCCGATCGCCTGAAGTCCGCTCCGCGGGTCCTGGCCGGCCGGGAAGGTGGCAAAAACGACCCACTGACCGTCTGGCGACAGGCGGGCATGCGAATCGTTCGTAGGGCCGGCGAGAAACGGTCCGGGCTGGGAGGCACCCGAGGCGTCGACGGTCAAGAGATCGCCGCGTTTGTCGATGTTGGAACGCCGCGAGAACAGAATCTGGCCATCCGGCGTGAAGTCGTCCGGGGACAACCCCATGCCGCTCTCCTGCGTCAGTACCACAGGCGTTTCACTCGGCCCCAAGCCAACCACCGCCAACTGGAACTGTTCCTCGAAGATGCCCTCGAAGGCGAGGCGCTCGCCATCGGGAGACCAGGCCGGAAACGCCGCCCAGGTGTCGGGCGGATTGATCCGGCTTCGGAATCCGCGTTCGAGATCGATCTTCTCCAACCACTTTGCATTGTGCGGGTCGATGACCGAGGCTGCGGCCCGACGGCCGTCGGGGCTCACACGAGCACGGAACAGACTGAACGGCTCGGCGGGGATCGGCGTTTCCTCGCCGCGGCGATCGAGCCAAGCCAACCGCATACCGGACATCTCCGGAATGGCCTGGTATACGAGAGTTCCTGCCGCGACCATGTCGAGCTGCAGGAACAGGCGGACGTGGTCGTACTGCACGTTGGTGGCGATGGGCCGCGGCTCTCCGGTCAGCTCAAGAGCGTCAGGGTCGAACGGCTGCAACATCAGGTTCGAGTCCTGGACGTAGACCAGGTAGCCTGGCTCGACGTAGATCGCCTCGGTCGCGGAATCCAGGACCTTCCGCACCGCACCCGTATCGGGAGTGAAGGCGTAGACCGCGGCCTGGTCGCTCAGGAGAGTTCCCCAGGAAGACTCTTCAGCCTTCGCCGAGCTCCCCTCTGGCCCGGCGCCAGCAATCCCCGTATAGAGGACGGCTCGCCCGTCAGCCAGGAAGTGCGGCAGCCGATGGGACTCCCCTTCGGTCGCGAGAGTCGTGAACGGGGTCGGGTTGCCACCTTCGTCGGGAACCTGGAATAGCGGACCGTCGGCGGTCGGGGCGAAGACGATGAAACCGTGCCGACTCCAGGCGGCTCCCCGCCCAGCGGACGCCCCGCACAGCGTGCGCACGATCCCGTCCGCGAGGTCGATCCGCTTGAGTCTCAGGTCGGCGAAGAAACCGAGGGCCTCGCCGCCCGGAGACCAGAACGGATAGCTGGCCCCCTCGGTGCCGGCGAGCGGGCTCGATTCGAGGCGGTCCAGCGAGCGTAGGTAGATCTGTCGAGTACCGCTCGCTGTGTCCGTTGCCACGAGCGCGACGCGCGCGCCGTCAGGCGATACAGCGATCGAGCGATCGATAGTGTCCAACTCGAGCTTCTGCGGCAGATCGAAAGAGGCTCGGATCGTCGGTGTCGGCGCCGGCTTCGAAAAGCCGCCGGTCAGCGCAATGACGCCGAGCGTCATGAGCGCACCGACGGTCACCGCAAGCGCCACCCAAATCCGGCTGGGGCGCACTGCTTGCCGCTCGGACGTCGCCGGCCCTGCGCGGCCCGATTCGATGTCGGCAATGAGGGCCCGCAGGTCGAGCGCCAGATCGGCGCATCCCTGGTAGCGTCGCCCAGGCTCCTTGGCGAGGCATTTCTGCACGATGCGGCCGAGCTCGGTCGGCAGGCTCGGCTCGATCTCGGAGATCGGCACGGGCTCCTCGTTTGCGAGCCGATGTAATACCTCGGGCAAGTTCTTGCCGCTGAACGCGCGCTGACCGGTAGAGATCTCGTAGAGCACACAGCCGAAGGCGAACGTGTCGGCACGTGTGTCGATGTCCTCGCCTGTGATCTGCTCCGGCGCCATGTAGCCTGCCGTCCCCATGATCTGACCGGCGGACGTCGCCAGCATGGTCGGCGACTGCGTCTCGCTCTCCTCCGCGGCAGCGACCTTCTCGGTGAGCTTGGCCAAGCCGAAATCGAGCACCTTCGCGTGCCCCTGCTCAGTGACGAAGAGGTTCTCGGGTTTGAGGTCGCGATGCGCGATGCCGGCCTCGTGAGCCACCGCCAGCGCCTCGGCGATCTCGGCAGCGAGCGTCAGCCCGGTGACCAGCGGCAGGCGCCCGCTCTCGAGCCGATCGCGCAGGGTCGCTCCCTCGAGGTACTCCTGCACGATGAAATGCGTCCGCTCCTCGACCCCGATGTCATGCACGGCGGCTATGTTTGGGTGATTCAGCGCTGCCGCGGCCCGTGCCTCGCGCTCGAAACGGCCCAGGCGATCAGCATCGCCTGCGAACTCCTCGGGCAGGATCTTGACTGCTACTCTGCGCCCCAGGCGAGTGTCCGAGGCCAGGTAGACCTCCCCCATCCCGCCCTCGCCGAGCTTGGTCTCAATCTCATAGGGGCCGAGCCTCGTGCCCTGCATCGCGCGCAAGACTATCGTCACGCCGCGACTGATGCGAGGCGCTCGTCAGTCGCGCGAAGACTGCCGCCCGAGACAGGCTGTCTCGGCGGCCGTAGCTCACGCTGGACCGCCCGCCACTTCTCGAAGGCCTCGTGCGCCGTGACATACAGCCCCAAGGCGGCCAGCAGGATTGGGCGCATCGGCAATGACCGTCAAGCCGCCGCTGACCGCGCCGGCGTCCGGGGAGGCGTGGTAGAGCCTCAAGCTCTCCTAGCCAGGTGCATCCGGCGGCGCCGTAGGGACCCGGGTGGAGTCAGGCTCGGCTTCCTCGGGCTTCTCCGCAACGACGTAGACCACGTCCGAGCCGCTGTAGAAGGGCCGGTAATAGACGTCGTTGTAGACGAAGTACACGACGCCATCGATGGTCCGTGACGAGGCGCCGTCGGGAACGTAGTCGACCTTGGCACCGATGGGTGCTTCTACGGTCTTGAAGGTGGGATCGCCGCCTTCCTCCTCGGGCTCCTGGATCTCGTAGTAGGCGCCGTTGGAGTAGCCGTAACTCTCGTCGTTCACCGTGACGTTGACCACCTGGCTCGGCGGCTGCTGCACGACCACCCCGGTGGGCGGCGCGGCAACCACATAGCCACCGGACGGGGCTGGCGTGTAGTAATTCCCGTCTGCGTAGAGATAGGTGGTCGTACCGACATATACGGTTTCGTATTGCGGTGGCGGGGTGGCGATGGCGGCGCCGATTACCAGGCCGGCTGCAAGACCCCACCACGCGTCGTCATGGTCCCAATAGCCACCATAGTAACCGTGATGGTAGTCGTTCCAGTAATTGTCGTAGTAGTCAGCGCGCGTATCCGCCCGGTCCGAAACACCCTCCTGGCGAGTGTCGGTGCGATCGGTGCGGCCCTCCTGGCGGTTCCCCTGGCGGTCGGTGACTTCTCCCTGCCGGTCGCTACGCGTCTCGCCGCGGTTGTTCGTGCGGTCCTCGCGCGTGCCCGAGCGGTCTCCCTGCCGAGCAGCACTGTCGGCGCGGGGGGTCCCGCCGGCTTGGCGGGTAGCCTGCGAGGATTGGCGGGAAGACTGGCTGCCGGAGGTCGGGCGGCTGCCCTGGTAGGTACCCCGGCTCTTGTCGAACTGGCCAGTGGACGAGAATCCGCCGCTGGAATAACGGTGACTGGCCTGGCTGCGGGCGCTCGAGGCCTGGGTGCTGCGCCCTGCTGCGGACGCGCCGTAGCGACCCTGCACGGAACCGCCCCTGTGGCCGCCACCACGGGCGGCCGCGGGCGCAATCGTCCCCGCGGTCAGAACGATGACGGATGCGGCGACTGCCCAACGCAGGAAGACGGTTTTCCTGGTGCGTAGCATGATCACTCACCTCCCAGGGGCAGGAATTCGATGGCCACAGCCCCTTCCGGCAGTCGAGCCTTGAATACCTCCGGGTCGATGTCCGCTTGGAAGTCCCAGTCACTGAATGTCAGCGATTGCTGCGGCGAGCTCTCGATGTCCCAGAACGTCACGACCGTTTTGCGCAGCAGGGGTTCGTCGCCGGTCGTGATCCATAACTGCATATCGGCATGCTCCCCTCGGAGCAGCAGGTGATGGCAGGGTTCCCCCTCGGCATCGTGGATTCCGAGATAGCTGGCTCGCATGGCGGATTCCATTTTCTCGAGCCGGTCCTTCTTCAGCAGCGGCGCCAGCGGCATTTCCGCGCCATATTCGCGGGCTACCCGCTCCAGAGCCTCGGCAACGGTGCCCTCGACGGCCACCGTGACGTAGAGGTTCTTCAGCGAGTCCAGGATGGTCATGGTCCGGCCGTCATACCAAACCCGCTTGGAGCTGAGGTCATCGCCGTAATCCATGAACAGTCCTTCAGGCCGCGTGACCATGACATCCAATGCGCCACTGTATTCGACCTTGGCACCATCGCTCAGCACCACGTCGAACCGCTTTTCGACCTGAAAGCTGAGCGAGGCGGCGGCGGACACGCGATCGCTTGCGAGGCGCAAGATATCGAATGGGTCAGGGGGCGGTTCTGCACCAGCGGCCGCGGAGAGCAGCAGCGCCCCTGATAGCAGAAGCTGTATGGGTTTCGACATGAGAATCCTCGTTCCGGTTAGAACGGCAGCTCGCTCTTGAGGTGGACCCGCGCCAGCGCTGCCTTGCCGACGCGGGTGATGGCGAGCACGAAGGCGGCCGTTCTCAGGTCGATACCGCGGTCGGTCGCCACCTCGCGCACAGCCTGGTAGGCCCGGCTCATCTTCTTGTCCAGCTCGAGGTTCACCCTCTCCTCGTCCCACCTGAACTGCTGGATGTTCTGGGCCCACTCGAAGTAGCTGACCGTGACGCCACCCGCATTGGCCAGGATGTCCGGCACTATCAGCACATCGCGATCGACGAGGGTCTGGTGCGCCTCCGGAGTGGTCGGCGCATTGGCCCCCTCGACGATGAGGCCGGCCTTGACGTCGTCGGCATTGTCTTCGTGGATGGCACCCTCGAGGGCGGCCGGCACCAGCACGTCGGCATCCCAGGTGATGATCTCGGAGCTGTCGAACGCTTCGCCGTCCGGGAAGCCGGCAACCCCACCGTGCTCGGCCACCCAGGTGACCAGAGCGGGGATGTCCAGCCCATCCTCTTTGCAGACCCCGCCGGTGTGATCGGCAACGGCCACGATCTTGGCGCCCCGATCCGCGATCAGGCGGGCGGCGTTGCTACCGACGTTGCCGAAGCCCTGCACCGCCACGCTGACCTCCTCGAAGGTCCGGCCCCGCTCGCGAAGCGCCTCCGCCAGGACATCCATGACGCCGCGGCCGGTCGCCGCCTCCCGCCCTTCCGAGCCGAACAGATCCAGCGGCTTGCCGGTCACCACACCGGGCGAGAACCCCTCGTACTTGGAGTACTCGTGCATGATCCAGCCCATGACCTTGGCATTGGTGTTGACGTCGGGCGCCGGAATATCCGTCGTCGGCCCGATGACCTCCTTCATCTGCTCCACAAAGCGAGTGGTGACCTGGAAGAGATCCCGCTCGGACATGGAGCGGGGATCGCAATCGATACCGCCCTTGGCGCCGCCATATGGAACGTCTACCACCGCCGTCTTCCAGGTCATGAGGTTGGCCAACGCCGCGGCGTGATCCTCGTCCATCGCCGGGTGGTAGCGCAGTCCCCCCTTCATCGGGCCTCGGGCCATGTTGTGCTGGACGCGATAGCCGTTGTAGGTCTGTAGCTCGCCGTCTTCCCCTTCGATGACGACCTCCACCTTGACGCTCCGGCGAGGCGTCAGCAGGATCGTTCGAATCTTGTCGTCCAGGCCGAGGACATCGGCGGCCTTGTGGAAATAGATGTGGCTTTCGGCGAGCATCCCTTCATACCTCCAATCCGGTGTTGTCCTCGTATGGGGTTCACGCCCTGTGGGGCGCCGCAGCTACATCTTGCCGCGCGTGTACTTCTTCTCCCACTCGCGGGCAAGCTTGGCGACGGAGTCGTCGATGAGCTTCGCCTGCTTCTCGGGCTTGGCGGGGATGGTCTTGGTCGCCGAGCCACGCCAGATCATCTGCTTGGTCTCCGCGTCCCAGATGTCGATGACCAGGGTGCCGACATCGTACTCCGAGACCGTCGTCGTCGAGCTCCCCGCGCCGCCGCCCCACCTCCAACCGCGCCCGTAGCCGTAGCCCCAGTCCGTGGTATTGAAGTTGACCTTGGTCTGGTGCTCACCGTGATAGGTCACCCAGACGTCGGGGTTCTCCTCGTCTTCGATCATCCCGCTGGTCGTGAGCTGGTACTCGATGGCGTTCTTGAGCCGCGAGTGCATCAGCGGCGAGCTGTCCTGCAGTGATACCTCGGGGGTCTTCGCCCAGGCGAAGGTCTCGTACTTGTTGAAATCGACGCTATGGTCCCAGTCGATCTGGACCTTCTGCGCCGTCGCGGGCGCCACGGCCAGCGCCAGCAGTGCGATAGCCAGTGTCATTGGTCTCTTCATCTTCCGCCTCCTTGGTGGTGATTCGTTCTCAGGTCTCCTCGGACAGAAAAAACGACGCCTGATGGCGTGAGAGCATGCCGCCGGAGATGTTCCGCGCGTCGAAGCCCTTCTGCAGCAGCAGGCGCGTCGCGTAGTGGGCGCGCTGGCCGGAGCGGCACAGCACGTGGATCTCCCGATCGCGGGGGAGCTCGTCCAGGCGGTCGCGCAGCTCGTGCATGGGGATGTTGACCGCGTCCTCGACGTTCTCCACCGCCAGCTCGAACGGGTTGCGGACGTCGAGGACGAAGGCGTCCTCCATCGACTCCCAGTGACTGACCGGCATCTCCCCGCGGAGGACGTTGGCCGCGACCATCCCCGAAAAGTTCACCGGGTCCTTCGCGCTGCCGTACTGGGGCGCGTAGCACAGTTCGGACTCCTCGAGGTCGTACACCGTGGCGCCCATCTGGAGCAGGCCGGCCAGGGCGCTGATGCGCTTGTCCACGCCGTCCTCGCCCAGCGCCTGTGCGCCGAGCAGCCGCCCGTCGGACTTCCGGAAGAGCACCTTCATCGCGATCGGCTTCGCACCGGGGTAATAGCCGGCGTGAGAGTTCGGGTACAGGTAGATCTTCTCGTAGTCCTCGTCGCCGAGACGCTTCAGCGTTTTTTCGCTGGCGCCGGTCCAGGCCGCCGTGCCTTCGAACAGGCCGATGATGGCCGTTCCCTGCGTGCCCCGGAATCGCGAGTCGCGGCCCGCGATCACGTCCGCCGCAATGCGCCCCTGCCGGTTGGCGGGGCCGGCCAGCGCCACCAGGCTCCACTCGCCGGTCACGAAATCCCTGACTTCGACCGCGTCGCCGACGGCGAAGATGTCCGGCTCGCTGGTGCGCATCTGCTCGTCGGTGCGGATTCCGCCAAGCGCCCCGATCTCGAGACCGGCCTGCTTCGCCAGCGCCGTGTCGGGGCGCACGCCGATGCCGAGCACCACGACATCCGCCGGGTACATCGCACCCGACTGGGTATGGACTGTCAGCGCGCCGCTGGACGACTGCCGGAACTCGGCGGCGCCGTCATTCAGCACGACGTCGACGCCATGCTGCTTCAGGTAGCCCTCGACCACGCGCGCCATCTCCCGGTCCAGCGGGCCCAGTACCTGGTCGCCCATCTCCACGAGCGTCACGTCGAAGCCGCGATGGGCCAGGTTCTCCGTCATCTCCAGCCCGATGAATCCGCCGCCCACGACCACCGCACGAGTCTTCGGCCGGACGGCCTGGATGCCGGAGTACTGGTTCATCCCGGCCAAAAAAGGCGTGCCTTGCTCGAGCCACTGACGGATCTCGCGGGCGTCGGGCACCGTTCGGACCGAAAAGATGCCCGGCAGGTCGATTCCGGGCAACGGCGGCCGGATCGGCGGCGCGCCCGGCGACAGGACCAGCTGGTCGTACGACTCCGTGGTCACCTCGCCGGTCTCCAGGTCCTCGAGATCTACGGTCTTCTGATCTGGGGCGATGGCGACTGCCTCGCAGCGCGTCCGGGCGTCGACGGCGAACATGTGGCGGAACATGTCGGCCGTCGCCACCAGCAGTTGCGATTCATCGCGGATAACGCCGCCGACGTGATAGGGCAGGCCGCAGTTCGCATAGGAAACATAGGGCCCGCGCTCCACCATGACGATCTCGGCGCTCTCATCCAGGCGGCGCAACCGGGCGGCGCACGAGGCGCCGCCGGCGACTCCACCAACAATGATGACTCTCATGGTTATCCCTCTGTTCGACTAATTCCAGTCGGAGACCCAGCTCCAGCACCTTGTGCTAATCACTCGGAAGTCGCATCCTTTCCGGATCGACTTTATAGGTCCATGGCAACTCGGAATTCTTCCAACCATTCCTCATTCTTCTTCCCTGGAAGACATTCTCGGGGTCCTTGACCAGATCTCCTTCCATGCCACCGATGATGTTGAAAACCTTCTTGAAGCCGGCTTCAGCCAGAAGATTCACCGCCATGGCGCTGCGACCACCGGAACGACACATGAGAAGCAAGGTGTCGTCAGGAGTGAACTGCTCCTTTACCGAGAAAAGAAAGTCGGGATTCGGTTTCATGGCGAAATGCTGTTTCGTTGAATCCCAATCATAAGTTTGAAAGAGCAATGGGATATTCCAAGCGACATCCGCATGACCAACGAATATGTACTCTTCGGGGGTACGGACGTCCAGAATGAATACATTCTCGGGATCCGCCTGCCACTTTTCGTGAGCTTCCTTCGCAGTCAAATAGAGGCCCAGGTCGGTCTGTTTCTTTTTGGGAATTTCCCGAACTGCTTGAGGCTCAGCATTCTCCGCATATCCGGGCATCACTGCGAGCAGGCAGAGCGGAACGAAATATCGCGCGAGAATCGATCGGGTGATCATGGTCTCTCCTTTGAGATCACAGACCCGCTCAGGTCTCCTCGGACAGGAAGCGAACCAGTGAACGTGGAATAGCAGGCGATGCTCATGTCGCTGCCACCCCGACGGCTCCAGGGGCCGACCGCGCGAACAGGCGTGCCGCCGCGACCGCGACGATCGCCGCCAGCGGGACCACGAGCACGACCATCACGAACAGGCCCGGCGGCGGGTTCGTGATGCCGAAATAGGCTGCGAACACCGCGGCGATATTGCGCGTGCACATCCCGAGCGCCATGCTGCTCCGCTGCTGCTGGTTCAGGCCGAAGCCGATCCTGTATGAGATCGCCGTGATCGCGACCAGGAACAGGACCTGGGCTCCGGGGGCGAAGCTGCCCACGGCATCGAGCATGTCGCGCCCGTAGAGCACCAGGGTGAGCACCAGGGCGAGCACCAGGAAGATCCCGCCGATCTTCTTGACCAGCGGGAAGAGTCTGGCCGCTGCCCTCGGGGCGAACGCACGGATTGCGCCGCCGATCAGCATCGGCACTAGGACCATGAGGAGCAGCGGTTTCGCCAGCGACCACGCGTCCAGCGTCAGACCCTCGATCAACGGCGGCGCCAGCAACGGCAGGAACAGGACGGTGCCGATGGTGGTCAGCAACATGAACGCGCCGGCGAAGGACATGTCGCCACGCGCCCGTCGCACCATCAGGGGGAAGAATGGCGCGGTTGGCGCCAGGCTGATCAGTAACAATCCGGCGGCGTGCCCTTCCGTCAGCGGAATGAGCCCGGTAATCAGCCAGGCCATCGCCGGTCCGACTACCCAGCCCCAGAGGAGGATCAGCCCAATGGCCCTGGCGCTCCGCAGGGTTCTGAGCGTGTCGCGCAGATTCAGCTCGAGGCCCATGGCGGCGAGGTTGGCAATCGTGAAGACCACCACCACCGGGTTGAACAGCTGTTGCAGCCACTCAATCATCCTCGGATCCCGCCTGGGCAGGTCCTCTTTGCGGACTCGGAAGGTCGTATTCGTCGCGATACGCCTCGAGCGCGTGACGGTTGGTCGGGTAGATGTGGTCGTCGCCGATCGACTCGAGCAGGTTGTACCGCTTCAGCCAGTCGAGCAGTTCCGGATTGGCGCGGCTCAGTGCGACGGTCACCCGGCGGTCGGCCATCTCTGACAGAACCTGGTGCAGTACTTCGGCGCCACTGGTGTCGATATCGACCATTGCCTCCACATCCAGCACCAACCACTTCACGGGTGTGGTGGCCTGGGTGACCAACTCCTCGACCTCTTCTTCAAACAGGCTGGCGTTGGCAAAGTAGAGCGGAGCGCCAAAGCGATAGACGATCAGCGCGGAAGCGTCCGGAGCGCTGGCTGCTTCGTCAGGAACGAGATGACTGCCGTCGGGCGCCTCCCGCAGCACCCAGGTGTGCGGCCGCGAAGCCCTACGCAGCAGGTCGATCGTGGCCAGCAGAAAGGCGATGACGACCGCCCGCAACGGACCCAGCGCCAGGACGCCGATCGCACACACAGCGGCAACCCAGAACTCGGACCGGCGCAGGTGCCAGAACTCCCGGAACTCGCCCACTTCGACCAGATTCAACACCGCACTGGCGACTATGCCGGCCAGGGCCGCGGTGGGCAGGGCCGCGAGCTGGTCGGTGAAGAAGACCATCACCAGCGCGATCGTCCCTGCCGCGACCAGGCTGGGAAACTGGCCGCCCGCGCCAGCATCGTCCATTGCCGCCGAACGCGAAGCGCTGGGACCCGTAACCAGCGAACCGCTGAACGCCCCGGCCACATTGCACACACCATAGGCGAACAGCACCTGGCCGCCATCCGATTTGGTGCCGTATTTCCGATCGTAGGCTCGGACCAGCAGTAACGCTTCGGCCAGGGTAATAGCAACCACAGCCATGGCTGCTGGAAACAACCTCACATAATCGGCCGGCGGCACGCTCGGCATGGTGAGCGTCGGCAGGCCCGACGGAATCGTGCCCAGCACGCTGACGCCCTTTCGATCCAATCCGAGCACGGCCACGATGACGGTCATGACGATCAGTGCCACCAGGGGCCCGGGTATCTTTGGCGTGTACCGTTTCATCAGGCGCACGATGGCAAAGGTGCCCGCCCCGATTCCGACCGAATACCAGTTCGCGTGCGGAATGGACTCGATCAGGGCGATGATCTCCGCGAAATAGCCCGTGGTGTCGATGGAGGTCTGCAATGCGTCATGCATCTGCATGGCAAGCGCTGCCGCCCCTTCTGCTTCTCCTTCCCCATGGGAGACCCCGAGGATCCTTTTGACCTGATTGGTGAACACCTCGATCCCCAGGCCGGTGATAAAACCAGCCAACACCGCGCGGGACAGAAAGCTGGCTAGAAACGCTAGCCGGAAGAACCAGAACACAAAGAACAGCAGCCCGGACAGCAGGGCAATCGCCAGGGCATACTGCAATCGCAGCGGATCTCCAACCGGAGCAAAGGCCACCAGTGTCGCCGCCAGGAGCGCGGTGATGGGAGCATCCGGGCTGGCAACAACCTGGCGCGAACTGGAGAAGATGGCGAACAACACGAGTGGAACAATGCCCGCATAGAGACCGGCCGTGGCGGGCAGACCAGCCAGCTGGGCGAATCCGATATTGAGCGGCAGGATCATCGCCGCCAGGGTGATGCCGGCCGGGATCTCACGCGGGAGATCGGCGACTTTGGTCCCACGTAGACCAGCCAACGGCTGGAGCTTGGGGAAACGGGCGATCGCTACACCTCCGCGCCCTGGGCGCTCGTTGTGCGACCAAAGGCTTCGTCGATGATCGCGTTCAACCGCGCGACGAGATCGTCGGGAGGCGTTTTGAAGTCAGCCAGCTCGTACACCTGGCCGAGAAACTGGTACTTCTTCGTGCCGAAGCGGTGGTACGGCAACAGCTCGTACTCGATCACGTTCTTGTGCGGGCGAATGAAGGCGAGGACCTCCCGAACGAACTCCTCGTCGGCGTTCACGCCTGGGATCAGCGGCGTGCGTGCGACAAAGTCCGTGTTGGGGAACGTCTCGTACGCTCTCTCGAGGTTCTCGAGGAGCCGTTCGTTCTTGACCCCGGTCCACTTCTTGTGCCGTTCGGAGTCCATCAGCTTGATGTCGTGCAGCACGATGTCGACGTGAGGCAGCACCCGCTCCATGAACTTCCAGGGCACGTTGCTCGCTGTCTCGATGGCGGTGTGGATGCCGCGCTCGTGCGCTCCCTCCAGCAACGCGACGCAGAAGTCCGGCTGAAGCTGACACTCTCCCCCGCTCACGGTCATGCCGCCGCCGCTCGTACGGTAGAAGGAGGCGTCCCGCTCTACCTCGTCCAGCACCTCTTCGGCGGTCATGATCTTGCCGAACATCTCGATGGCGTCGGTCGGGCACAGGTCCGCCATCGTCTGGTCGATCTCGGTCGCCAGGTCCCAATTCACCCGGACACGGTCGTCGGGGCCGCCGTCCACGACGTAGAAGGCGCCTTCGGGGAACGGAGGCTTCAGGCACGCGCCGCACTCCTTCGCGCCGATGCATGTCTCGGGACCGAACGAGAGCTCCGGCTTGGGCTTGATGCTCTCCGGGTTGCTGCACCATTTGCAGCGCAGCGAGCAGCCCTTGAGGAACACGGTCGTGCGGATGCCTGGACCGTCGTGACTGCAGTACCG
>CAMYOG010000040.1 GCA_947259925.1 Thermoanaerobaculia bacterium | reverse complement strand
CTCGAGGTCGAGATGCTCGCAGAACCCTCCTCCCTCGAGCTCGTGAATCGCCTGGACCAGCACCGGGGCGCTCACTGCCGCGTCGGCCGGGCGATAGGTACCCAGGATCAGAAGCCGCGCGGCCTCGGGACGCTGGGCAATCGAGGTCAGCAGCTCGACCGTGGCCACGTCGCTCCAATGGAGGTCCTCCAGCACCAGCACCAGGGTCGCCTGTCGGGTCAGGCGCTCGAGCGCGTCGTTGAGCTCACGCACCATCCGCTCCCGCGTGGCGCCCTCGACCCTGCGCTGCAGCCGCTCGAAGTCCCCGCTCTCGACCACGGTGGGCAACTGCACGAGCCACATGGGCGCGCAGCGATCGAGAAGGTGGATCAGGAGACCGCCTCCGGTCTCGGCCGCCAGGCGCCCCAGGGCCTCCAGCACCGGGCCGTAGGCTTCCCCGGCGCCGAAGCTCATCACAGACTGGCCGCGCGCGACGTTGGCTCCCGGTCGCCCGGTGAGGCGCTCCAGGAAGAGCTGGACCAGGGTGGTCTTCCCGGCCCCCGGCTCACCTGCGAGAAAGACGAACTGACGCCGGCCCTTGTCGGCTTCCAGGAAGCGATTCAGCAGGTGCTCGACCTCCCGCCGCCGACCCACGACGGGCTCGTCCTGGCCTGCACGGAGCCGCAACGCCCCTTGGCCTTCAGCGCTCTCGGTACCCGAGCTCGCGTCCGGCTCCGGGACGAAGCGATAGCCGCGGCCGGGCACGGTCTCGAGATACTGCGAGCCGCTCCTGTCATCGCCCAACGCGGCGCGGACCTCACCCACCGTGACGCGGAGCGTGTTGTCGCTGACGTGGGTGGCGGTCCAGATCTGTTCGCGGAGCTCGTCCTTGGTCACCAGACGCCCGGGCCGGCATGCCAGGTAGGCCAGCACGCTCATGCTCTTCGGGCGGAGAGGAATCTCCTGCGAACCCCGGCACAGACGGTCAGGGTCGATGTCGAGCTGGAAGGGACCGAATCGGATCTGTCCGCGCACCATCTCTCCCCCGAGGCTATGAGCCGCATTGGACCAGCCCGAGTTGCAGTAATGCAAATCGCAACGAATAACATCTCGCACCGCGCGCTTGATCGCGCCGACGTGCAGAACGCCGCACCCCTTCCCGAAGGAGGAACCCGTTCTTCCGCAGCGGCCGCTCGATCACCAGGGTCCGGCCCGAGCTCCCGTGCCTCGAGCCTTCTACAGCTTGTCGCGCTCGTCGAGGAGGGCTTCGAGCTCCGCGATCACTTCGAGGTCCTTCGGCCGGCCCGCTGCTCGCTTGACGCGGATGAGCCAGGGCAGATCCAGGGTCAGACACGGATACCCGAAGAGCTCCAGCTCGATCGCATGCGCGACGAGATCTTCGTAGCGGCCTCCGCCGGTGATCTCCCCCAGCAGATCGATGTCGCCAGCAGTGGTGGTCAGGGTGAAGTTCAGCCCTCGTTCGATCGTCGAGCGGCTCCAGTCGAACGGCAGGCCGGCAGGTACGCCGCGGAGGTACGGTTGAAGCGGCGAGAGCGCGCTCACCAGTCGCTCGATGTTGCCGGTCGAGCGACCGTAGACCACGTCGATGTCCTGGGTCAGACGGGCCGAGCCGTGCACGGTCGCGGCCAGTCCACCGACGATCACGAACTCGACTTCCGCCTCGGCGAGGGCAGCTACGAGACGCTCGAAGTCGGTCACGAGCTCGTGCGGGACTGTGTGCCGGCCCGCCTGGCTTCCTCAGCGAGACGCTGTAGCGCCTGGAGATTCGCTAGGCGCTCGGCAACGGTTCGCCGCAGATTCTGGCGTAGCAGCGTCCGGTCAAGGTCCTTCTTGTAGGCCTCGACCACAGGATCTCGGGCGGCCGACGGCTCACTCATCTTTCTAGCTTACTGCAGGGGCACGCCCGGAATGGGGATGGCCAGGATCACGAGGATCGCGGCGCGGGGAGGTGGCACGGGATCGTCACCGATCGCCTTCACTCCAATGGCTGAGACCGCTCCTTCGCGGGGGTTGGTCGCGGCTCCTTGAATCTCGCCAGATCTCGCAGCATTCCCGGGGTGAACGTCGAG
Organism: Thermoanaerobaculia bacterium; assembly: GCA_947259925.1. Lineage (GTDB taxonomy): Bacteria > Acidobacteriota > Thermoanaerobaculia > Multivoradales > JAHEKO01 > JAHEKO01. The sequence goes on along the minus strand of CAMYOG010000040.1, from coordinate 6,943 downwards.
AAGGGCTCGACTGCCACGTCGGGCTCCGCGAGCGGCCCGGCCAAGGTGAATTCGGTCCCCAGAAGACCCCCCCGGTTCCGCCCCAAGAGGATTCTGTCAACTCCGGGGATCTTGCCGATCACTCGCTGTACGGCCCCCATGTGGGCGACGAGCCCTCGCACGTCCCAGGCGTCGCCCCGGAAGTCGACCGCCCCGGAAGCGGTGATCGCGAGCCCCTGACCGTGGGCGTGACCCCCGGCGACGTGCAGCTTGCCGGCGTCCAGGCGCAGGTCGGCGCCGATCTTCTCGAACTCGAGACCCTCGCCCTCGATCGTGGCCAACAGCCCTTGGAGAGAGGCCGCGCGGACGATGTCTCCCAGGAACGGAGGGTCGCGCATCACCAGCCCGGCGACGTCCAGCCGCATGACGAGAGGCGCCTCCGGGTCGGCCTGTCGGGCGGTCAGATCGAGGTGACCGCCGCCGAACTCCCCCGTCAGATCCAGGAGCCTCAGCAGCGCACCCACGTCCTCGGCGTTCAACTGACCGGCTCGTCCGCCGTCGTCGGGACCGAACTCGGCCTCCAACGCGTCGCCGGAACGGGTGGTTGCCTTGATTCGCGCCGACTGCGCGCCTCCCGGCCCCAGCTCCCCCGTGGCGACCAGCGAGTCGAGGAGTAGCTCGCCGTGGGAAGAGACCTCCTCGAGGGCGACGTCCAGCGAGATCCGCGGCAAGGGGCTCGACTCGGCTCCGGCCGCGTCCTTTCCGACGCGCTCTTTCAACAGATTCCGCACCACGTTGTCGCTCTCGAAGGGTCGGCCCTTCAGCACGACTCGGTAGGCCCCGTCCCGGGCTATCGCCACGGTTCCGCTCAACCTGGTCTTGGCATAGTCGAGTCTCTCGGCCGCGAGCGACGAGAGCCGGACCGGATCGGCCTCCAGAACCGCGCTGCCCTCGAACGCCAGATCCGCCGCTTCGACGTCGACAGCCGAGATGGACCACCGGCCCTGCTCGCCGGAGGAGGCTGCGACGGTGGCCGTCCCCGGGACACCGGCCGGCTTCTTCCAGTCGACGAAGGGAAGAGAAAGGTGGGTCTCGCGCAGGTCGAGGGCCGCGGAAACCTCGGTCGGCTTGCCCCGAGCGGCGGCCCAGGTCACCGTCGCGGTCAGCGGGCCGTCGAGCAGCGGCGTGCGCGGCAGGCCCAGCCGGTCGAGATCGTCGGGGGTCAATCGAGCGTGGGCCTCGACCGACTGTCGTCCTTCATCACCGAGCTTCACCCGGTAGTCGACGGTCGCCTCCACGCCGTTGGCTGCGACCTCGCCGTCGATCCGCAGATCGGTGCCGGCGAACGAGAGCTCCAGATTCCCCTGACTCACCTCGAGGCCCATCGGCGCTCCCCGCCAGGCGGCTCCACTGAGCCGCGAATCCACCGACACTCGTGGCGCGGGTCGTGGATCTCCCGACAGGGGCAGCGAAACGCGCAGGTCCGCCACGGCGCTGCCGGCGACGTCGTCCGCGCTTATAAGGGTTTCGTCGATCGCCGACAGCGGCTCGGCGGCGAGCAGCCCGATCGCCGCGGCGACGGGCGTTGAGCAGGCGAGCTCGACGTTCAGGTCGAGCTGGGCAGTACCGAAGTCACCGATCTCGACGGAAGCCTCGCCGATCTCGACCGCACCTAGCCGTCCGCTCCTGATCTGGAACTCCAGACTCTCGTGGGTCAGCGAGGCGTTGCCTTCGAGCTCTGTGATCGGCGGCTGAGGCGCCAGGGCCGCCACACTCAGATCGACGAAATCGAAGCTCCCGTCGAGCTCCTCGATACGCGGCCCTCGAGGGTCGCCACCAATGTCGACCCGTGCCTTGGCGGCGAGCCGCAAATCTCTCACCTCGCCACGGGTGATCCGCTCCAGCACCCAGGCCCGAGCTGCCGATGCGGCGCCGGCCGGCCAGTACGTGGAGAGCTCTTCCACGGCCAGGTGATCCACACCGGCCTCGAGCCGCCCGAGGTAGCCTGCTTCCCCGCGCTCCGCTTCCAGCCCCAGCTCGACCACCGACTCCCCGAGCGTGGTTCGGAGCTCATCCACGCGGATCGTCCGCAGGCCGTCAACCACCGACCCTCGGATGGCAGTGGCCCCGAGCGAGAGCGGATCGTCGGAGACACCGGGCACGGTGATCCGCCCCGGGCCGCTCTTCAGATCCACCGTCGCCCGACTCAGCCGCCCCGCCTCCAGGGCCACCTCGATGGAGCCGGCCGGAGCAAGGCGTATGCGATCGAGCCAGGCCAGTGCTTCCCCCGCGCCGGCGAGCCGCCAGGGCTGGGACTCGATCAGCTTCAGCTCGGCCGTCGCGGAATCGAGGCCAGCGCTGAGATCCACGCTACCCTCTGCGGCAAGGAGCTCGCCCCGGATATCGAAGTCGACTCGCTCGGGCACCAGCCCCGCGGAGAGCTCGATGTCCAGATGGCCTTCGAACGGATCATCGATCGCCTTCAGGAAGGCCATCACCGGCGTCACTCGAGACAGCTCGGACACCCTGAGCTCGTCGAACTCGATCCGCGCCTGAAGGTCGCGGGACTCGAAGGAGTAGGCTCCGTCGACCGTGAGCCGCCCCACCGGGCGCTCCAGCCTGGGCGTCACCAGCAGCCGGATCTCGAGGTCCGCGGCGTCGCGGCTGACCTCCAGATCGGCGTCGTCCGCCTCCCATGCGAGTCCGAGCTTGCGATCGTCCACGAGCAGCTCGATTCGGTGAATGCCAATCGTGGTGAGCTGCCCGAGCGCAGTCCCCGGCTGCGGCGGGCTGAAGAAGGGTGCGAGGAGCGGCGACGCGTCGCTTTCGGTGGGCTCCTCCGGACGGGAGAGCCTGAGGGCGAAGGAGCCGTCAGGGTCTCGTGCCAACGAGACTCGCAGCCGCTCGATGTCCAGCCGCACCAGCGCCACATCGCCGCGCAGCAAAGCCCGCGGCGAGAGGTCGACGGAGAGGCCCTCGAGCCGGGTCAGCTCGGAGCCGTCCTCCTCGACGACCTGGACCTCGGCGAAGCGAACCGACAGGGGGCGCCGGAGGCCGTTCCACTTCAACGAGGCTCCGTCCAGGTCGACGCTGGCGGGCGCCACCGTTTCGCCGAGCGCCGCCTCTATCCGACTCTCGAACCAGTCCAGGGAAACCGCGCCACTCGACAGCCGCCAGTACGCCACCACGGCGAGCAGTGCCACCGCGATCGCGACCGCCGCCAGCACGAGCAGCAGCCGACCCGGCCAGCCGCGTTTCCGGGTCGTCATCCGGCGGCCAGTCTACACATCGAGCCACGGGGGACGTCCAGCTTGACCAGGCCGGATGTTCCGCAGCTTCCCGCCGGCGTCGTGAGACGCTCGGGCCTCTACCCCCTCGAGCCCGCGAGACACCTTGCGCAGGCGAGCCCTTTGTCCGCACTCATAACGCTTGACGTTAATATCGGTTCGCGTTACGATTAGGCCGTGATCCGGAGCTTCCGCGACAAAGAGAGCGAGAAGCTCTTCCGTCGCGAGAGGAGCCGCGCGGTTCCAGGGAGGCTCAAGAAAGCGGCGCTCCGCAAGCTGCTGATCCTGGACGCGGCGGAGAGTCTCGAGGACCTGCGAGTGCCACCTGGGAATCGATTGGAGAAGCTCGAAGGTGACCGAGCGGGCAACCACAGCATTCGCATCAACGATCGGTACCGGATCTGCTTCTCATGGAGGAACGCCGGTGCCGAAGGTGTCGAGATCGTCGACTACCACTAGGAGCTCATGATGCCGAAGAAGTCCCTGGAACCGATCCACCCGGGCGAGATCCTGCTCGAGGAGTTTCTGAAGCCTCTCGGCCTGAGCCAGTACCGGCTCGCCAAGGGCATCAGCGTTCCACCCCGCCGGATCAACGAGATCGTGCACGGGAAGCGTGCGGTGACCGCGGACACGGCGCTTCGCCTTTCGCGCTTCTTCGGCACCAGCGATCGGTTCTGGCTGAATCTCCAGACGCGCTTCGATCTCGAAGTGGAGAAGGACCGCCTGGGTGAGTCGCTCGAGACTCAGGTTGAAGTGCTTGCGAGAGCAGGCTGACGAACAGTTCCATTCGCGGGGCCGGGAGCCCCGGCGGGCGGCACGCTGATGTCGGCGAGATAGAGCTCACCTACCCTCTCCTCTACGCCCGAGGGTTCGTTCGAACCTTCACTTGGCAGGCGCCTCGACGAGGTGGCGGACAAGGAACTCCCGGCTCTGATCGAAGGCCCATGGATAGGGCATGGCGTGGCCGGCACCCTCGTGCAATGTGACCTGGTAGTCCTGCGCGGAGCGGCCCAGCTCGCTCAGACGATCGCGCAGGGCGAGGCCGTTGGCGACCGGCACGCCGCCGTCCTCGACGCCGTAGTGGAGATCGCTCGGCGGCAGTGTGTCGACGAAGTAGAGCGGCGAAGAGGCCGCCAATCCAGCACTCGCCGCCGATCGCGCCTTCGGCTCGTCGGGATAAGGCTACCTACTTGCGGATCGTGCGGCGAGTGCGAGAATCGCGGCAGTCCGGGCCACAGATACTGCATCATGGAGTCTCCGGATGAGGCCGGCAGGCCGCTTCACCGCTGAAACACGAGATGGAGGACACCGATGCGCATGGCAACCGTAGTACCTGTAGTCGTGAGCAGCCTGATGCTCTCTGGACTCCTCGACTCGGCCACGGCCCAGGACGAGCACCAGCATCTCGCGTCGCGGAATAGCGACGCCGTGGCTCTCTCAGCGGACCTCTTCCACTCCTTCATCCGTTGATTGGCTCATCCGAGTGAGGACGCGAACGGTACGAGTCTGGTCGTCCAGGAAACAGGCATCGTGGAGGCGGACAGCGCGTTCGGCTTTGCGCAGCGCGCCCCGCACCCGTGGTCGGCGCCTCCCCTACCGGGGCCAGCCTGCCAATTGGGCCTTGATCTCGGGTCGCGAGAACCAGATCAAGAGGAACACCGGAAAGGCAGCCATGATGATTAGCGTCAGCAGGATGCCGAAGACGACCGAGCTCTCCCAGTCGGCGCCCGGCGCCAGCTTCCGGATCTCACCGACGTGGCCGGCCATCCACCAGAGCGCACCGCCCATCTCGACTGCGAGCCAGGCGACAGCGAGCCACGACCACATGCGACAGAGCTCTACTCCCGATCGCATGCCGCGACGCAGTCGTAAACCGCCGACGACGAGCAGCCCGCCCAGGAGCATCCCGATCAGGCTCACGCCGAAGACCCAGATCTTCGGGGGCATCCAGCGCACGACGAGATCGGCGATCTCGACACCCAGCAGGCCCGCCCACCAGTCGCGCGACCACATCACCGGCAGCATGACCAGGTCGCCCAGCTTGTCCAGGAACATCAGCGCGCCGACGATGATCCCGAGCGTACCGAGGACGCGCGGCCAGCGTCTGGCACCAGATTCGGCGGTCTCCGGAGCTTCGCCGATCTCAGCGCCGGGGGGCTCAAGGATATCGGACATCAGACCTCCCCCAGTACGTTGTCTGTGTCTCAGAATCTACCCTCCAGTGATCGCAGCGGGAACCCCCTACCGGGTAGGAGCACACTCAAGAACCCAGGCGGCGCTGCGCTCGGCGTCAAGAGCAGCTTCCACGCCAGCAGCCGTGTCGGTGCGCTCGAAGCCAGTAATCACCTCCAACGCCAGTTCCGCCGCCGTTTCCGCATCTACGCCGACGAAGTGGAGGTCGCGGCCGAACTCATCGACCCAGCGGCCGTCCGCCTCAGCGGCACGGAGCCCGATCGGGCGGTCGACCCCGGACTGGCGCAGTTTGAGTGCGCCTTCGTGGTAGACCAACGTGAAATCGGTCTGCGCCTGGGCCAAATGGTAGGTACCCAGGTATCGCACGAGCTCCGGCGGCACCGAGTCCGGGATCTCCTCGGGCACGCCTGTGCGCCGCATCTGGTCCGAGTGGTCGGCCACCACGAGCCAATCCAGGGGCCGTGAGAGCTTGACCGAAATGCGGGCTAGGAACTCCTCTCTAGCCCGATTCAGTGCGCGGCTATGCCCGATCGGGCTTGACATGGCCATGTCCAATTCGGCATACTTTCCATTGCCATGGGAGACGATCGGGCGGACAAGGCTCTCGTCATCCTCAGTGGCGAGATCCAGACGCCACCGCTCTCTCATGACGCTCGACGCGAGATCGGCTTCATGATTCGGAAGCTGCAGCAGGGTCTGAGGCTCGAGATGCCGCACTCGCGGCCGGCGCCGTCGATCGGACGGCGCTGCCATGAGCTGCGGGTCAACGATGCGAGTCAGACCTGGCGGGTGATCTATCGAACCGACCCGGACGCCGTCCTCGTGGTCGCCCTGTTCAGCAAAAAGACGAGCAAGACGCCCAAGCACGTGATCGACCAGGCCAAGAGACTGCTGCGCGAGTACGACGCTGACTGACGACGGAGGTTGAACAAATGCCCCTGAATGCCAAGAAGAAAGCTCGAATCGAGGCGATGGGTGGAAAAGTGACCACCGTCGAAGAGTGGCTCGACCTTACGCCGGAGGAAGTGGCCGTCATCGACATGAAGATCCGCCTCGGCGAAGAGCTCAAGGCTTGCCGGCGGAAGAAGAAGCTCTCCCAGGAGCGAGTCGCCAAGATCCTGAAGACAAGCCAGGGAAGAGTGTCGAAGCTCGAGAAAGGTCAGGCAACGCTGGACCAGCTCGCTCGCTCGCTGCTCGCGCTCGGCGGCTCCACGAAAGAGGTGGCGCGGGCAATCGCGGGTTGACCCAAACGAGGTCCGCTGACTCTCGGGAAGGAGTGGCGCCTCCTAGAACGACTTCGGGGTAACACGTTCTCGCGTTGCGGCTTTCTTGCCGCTGGAGTGCGTATATAGTGCGGATGATCTTGGCGCAGCCGTGCGAAGTCTCGCACGCGCCGCGTCCGTAAGTTTCTCATAATGAGGGACTTAACCTGGTGCCGGAGCCGGGAATCGAACCCGGACGCCCGAAGGCGGGGGGTTTTAAGT
>CAMYOG010000039.1 GCA_947259925.1 Thermoanaerobaculia bacterium | reverse complement strand
CGGTCCCGGACGCCGAGCTTCGACAGAACGCTCGAGATGTGGTTCTTGACCGTTCCCTCGGCCAGATCGAAGGCTCCGGCGATCTCGCGGTTGCTGTAGCCGCCGGCCATCAGCCGTAGAACCTCGGTCTCGCGCTCGGTCAGGGGATCCGGCGGATCGAGGCTCTCGAAGTCGTGGCTGAGCTCGCCGAGTCCTTTCAGCACGCGATCGGTGACCGCCGGCTGGATCATGGTCCCGCCTGCGGCGAGAGTGCGAATGGCATGGGTCAGCTGGTCGAGCGAGACGTCTTTCAGGAGGAAGCCCTTGGCGCCCGCGCGGATGCCGGCAAGGAGGCTCGAGTCGTCGTCGAAGGTGGTGAGGATCAAGGTGGGCGGAAGCTGGCCGGCGGCCCCCAGCCGATCGAGGACTCCGAGCCCGTCGAGCTTCGGCATCCTGAGATCGAGCAGCACGACATCGGGCTCCGCCGCCGGGATCTCGGTTACAGCCACCTCCCCGTCTGCCGCTTCCCCGACGACCTCGATGTCGTCGACCAGGTCGAGAAGGGACCGCAATCCCTGCCGCACGATCGCTGGTCCTCGACCAGGAAGACACCGATCACGAGGTCGCACCCCGGAGCGGCACCCAGGCTTCGACCCGAAAGCCCTCACCCGGCTCGCTGGCGACTCGCACGCGACCGCCCAGCTCCTCGAGGCGGCGGCGCATCCCGGTGAGGCCCTGGCCCGGCCTCACCTCTCGCGCGCCGCGGCCGTCGTCGCGAGCTCGGACCTCGATCCCGTCCTCGGCCGGCCGCAGTTCGATCCAGAGGTTGTCGGCTTCGCTGTGCCGCGCGGCGTTGGTGACGATCTCCTGCGCTGCGCCCCGACATGAACCTCCTCATGCTCGTGGCGGTCATCGGGGCCATCGGCATCGGCGAGTGGTTCGAGGCGGCCACCGTGAGCTTCCTTTTTGCCCTGGCGCTGCTGCTCGAGAAGTGGAGCGTGGGACGAGCACGGCGGGCGATCGGGGCGTTGATGGAGCTCTCTCCCGACCTGGCCAGAGTGGTGGATCCCGAGACGAACCGGACACGCGAGTTGCCCGTCGGTGACGTGCCCGTTGGCGCTCTGGTGAGAATCCGGCCCGGCGACAAAGTGCCGCTCGACGGAGAGGTCCTGGAAGGCAGCACGTCGATCGACCAGGCGGCGATCACCGGTGAGTCCATGCCCGTTCCCAAGAATGAAGGCGATGAGGTCTACGCGGGGACCGTCAACGGCACCGGCACCCTCGAGGTCCGCGTCACGAAGGCCGCCGGGAAAACGGCCCTCGCCGCCATCATCCGGCTCGTCGCCGAGGCCCAGGCCCGGCGCTCACCGAGCGAGCAGTGGGTCGATCGCTTCGCCCGCTACTACACCCCGATCATGATGGGCCTGGCCGTCGCCGTGGCCATCCTGCCGCCGCTTCTCGCTGGAGCCAGCTGGGCGGTCTGGTTCTACCGCGCGCTGGTCCTGCTGGTCATCGCCTGCCCTTGCGCCCTCGTGATCTCGACGCCGGTGAGCGTCGTCGCGGGGCTGGCCTCCGCCGCTCGAGCCGGCGTCCTGATCAAGGGCGGCAATCATCTCGAGGCACCCGCCGCTTTCCGGGCCATCGCGTTCGACAAGACCGGGACGCTCACCCACGGCCGGCCGCAAGTGCAACGAATCGTCGGGCTGAACGGCCACACAGAGGCAGAGGTCCTCGCGCGGGCCTCGGCGCTCGAGGTGGATTCGAGCCATCCTCTCGCCCTGGCGGTCCTCGAGGAGGCCCAGAAGCGGGCTGTCCCCTACGGGCGGGCAGAGTCCGTAACGACCCTTCCCGGCAAGGGTGCCGAGGGCGACATCGATGGCAGGCGGTTCTGGATCGGCAGCCACCGGCTCATGGAGGAGAAGGGAGCCGAGACTCCGGAGTTCCACCAGCTGGCTTCCGAGATGGAAGACGCCGGGCATTCTCTAGTGGCGGTCGGCAACGACGACCACATCTGCGGTCTTCTCGGTGTGGCGGACGGAATCCGTGACGGCACGGCGGCGGTCTTCGACGAGCTGCGCGAGCTCGGCGTCCCCGAGCTCGTCATGTTGACCGGTGACAACGAGGGGACGGCCCGTGCGGTCGCCGAGGCGACCGGCCTCGAGGACTATCGGGCAGAGCTCCTGCCACCGGAGAAGGTGGCAGCGGTGGCCGGCTTGCGAGAGCGATTCGCAAGCGTGGCGATGGTCGGCGACGGCGTCAACGACGCGCCGGCCCTGGCCACAGCCACGGCCGGCATCGCGATGGGCGCCGCCGGCACCGACGCCGCGATCGAGACTGCGGACATCGCGTTGATGTCGGACGACCTCTCGAGGCTCCCCTGGCTCGTCCGGCACTCACGACGCGTCTTGCGCGTCATCCGCCAGAACATCTTCTTCTCCCTCGCCGTCAAAGCCGCCTTCATCGCCCTCGCGGCCCTCGGCATGGCCACCCTCTGGATGGCGATCGCCGCCGACATGGGCGCTTCGCTCCTGGTGGTGGCCAACGGGCTGAGGCTGTTGCGGTAGCCCCTCCGGCGTCCAGCGCAAGTCGTTCAGACTCTTGCGACGACGAGCCGGATGGGAAGCAGCCCGGGGAAGAGGATCTCTTCCTCGACCTCGAAGCCATGGCGGCCGACTAACTGGTGGAGCGCATCGCCGGCAAAGCGGGTGACCACGGGGAACCCCGCCAGGACGACGGAAAGGACGACCGATCTCCCCCTCACGGCACGTACCCCGCCCAGCGCACGAGGGCCGCAACGAAATCGGCACCGTCGACCACCGTGAATCCGTTCCCGAAGGCGATCGCCTCCCGCGCCCAGAAACGCACGGGACCGATGTTCTGGACGGTGACAAAGGCGCCGCCGGTTGTGAGCGTTCCGCAGGCCTCGATCGTCGTGCCGCCGGCGGTCGCTCCTGGTAGCGCGTTCTCGAGCAGAAGATCCTCTTCCCCGTCACACCGAAGCACCTCGATCGAGCCGAGGTCGTATTCGGGCCGAGCGCCCTGTGGCCGCGGATAACCGTCCTGGTCACTCGGCGAGAGACCCACAAATGCGAAATCGACGACCGGACTACCCGGTTTGGGATGATGGCTCGAGGCCACCCGATCGCCCGGTGGATCGAAGTGCCCCAACGGGTGCAACATCGGATCCGTACTGGGAAGATCCACAGACTCGACCAGACCGCAGGTTGCGTCGGAGTCGAGGTTGCGATTCCCGGCCAGAAGCCAGGTGCCGCCGGTCTGCGGTCCGCAATCCGGGCCGTTGCCACTCAGAATCGAATACTCGACCAGAAGCAGCCAGCCGGGGTCGGCCATCGCCGCGACCCCCAGACCTCCACCGGGATTGTCGACGAGGGTCGAAGACTCGAGCCATGCGCCGCAATCGTCGAGCCACACCCCGCGCGGGGTATTGCCCGAGACGGTGCTATTGATCACCCGGACCGGAAGCGACGGCCAAGTCACACCTGGAAAGCAGCCGGTCAACGAAACTCCCCCCGCCCCCTCGCAGCCCGCGGCTCCCCCGGGTCCGCAACGATTGCCGGCAATTGTGGAGAATCCGACACTCACCGCCTCGGCCGGCGACTCCACCTCGAGCCCCCCACCGGATGGCGCCACGCCGTCGAACGCCTCGACCACGTTGTTGGTGACAGCCGAAAGACTGACGCTCACCGCCGCCCCCGCAAAGTAGATCCCTCCGCCACGGGTTGCCCGATTTCGATCGACGATCGTCTTATCCAAGAACAGCCCGGTGCCCCTCGCCAGGACACCTCCTCCGGACCCTGACCCTCCGGCACCGGCCACCTGACCACCGGTGATCTTGAGCTTGTTCAGGGTGACGCTGGCGCTCGTCGGCCGTACATCGATCACCCGATCGATACCGCCGGCGTCGATAATCGTCACCTCGGCGCCGTCGCCCTCGATGGTGAGCTCGCCTTCGAGGATGTCCAGATCGCCGGTGAGTCCGAGATCCTCGCCGGCTCCGGCGAGAGTGAGCACGTAGTGCCCAGCCGGCAGGTTGATCGTGTCCGGGCCCAAGGTCAGGGCGTTGGCCTCCATGATCGCCGCTCTCAAGCTGCAGCCCGGCAGTGATCCGGCGCAGAACCCGTCTCCCGGATTGGTGTCGATGAAATCGTCCGTCCGGTTGACATCGAGAGTCGCCGCGAGAGCCGATCCGCCCAGCGCCAGGACCGTCACCGAGGCGACGACAAGAAACCTCTCCCTCACGGCGTGTACCCCGCCCAGCGCACGAGCCCGGCCGCGAAGTCGGCGCCGTCGACCACCGAGAAGCCGTTGCCGAAGACAATCGAATCCCGCGCCCAGAAGCGCACCGGGCCGACATCTTGAACGGTGACGGAACTGCCAGTCGTGATCGTCCGGCAGGCCTCGATCGTCGTGCCTTCGGCGGTCCCTCCCGGAAAGGCGATCTCGAGGGTTACATCGGGGTCCGGCGAATCGCAGGGCAGCACTTCGATCGAGCCCAGGTCGTACCGCGCAACGCCAATCGTGTCGGTGTCGAGCGGCCGCGGATAGCCGTCCTGATCTTCGACTGGATTCGACACGGTGTCCAACGTCCCGGCATCAACTACCGGACTGTCCCATTTCGGATGGTGGCTGCGGCCCACATGACCACTCGGCGGATCGAAGTGGCCCAACGGGTGCAGCATCGGATCCGTACCTGGAAGATCCTCCAGCCACGAGCTGATCGGACAGGAGCCGTCGCTGTCGAGATTGCGATGGCCGGCCATAGCCCATTGGCCCGTGGTTCCGGGAAGCAGATTGCAGTCCGGCGCGTTGTTGCTGACGATCGAATTCGAGACAAAGAGAATCAGCCCGCTGGCGTGAGTCTCGAAGAAAGTCAACCCGCCCCCCGGATTGTCTACGATGGTGGCGCCACGAACTTCGGCGTCGCAATCGTCGAGCCACACCCCGCGCGGAGTATTGCCGGAAACGGTGCTCGTGAAGAGAAACAAAGCAGGGCTCGGCGTGCCGGAGCAGGTCATTGACACACCGGCGGCCCCGTTACAGCCAGCGGCTCCGCCAGGACCGCAACGGTTGCCCGTGACAGCAGATTGCGCAACGAACACGTTTCCGAGAGGCGACGCTGCTTTGATTCCGGCACCCGAAGCTACCGTGGAGCCGAAGGACTCGACGACGTTGTTTCTTATCGCCGAGCGTTGGATGAAAAGCGCCTCGGCCGCGGTGTAGATACCCCCTCCCGAGGTTGCCTGGTTTCCCTCCACCGCTGAGTCAAGCAGGAGAAGACCAAGGTCCCTCGTCAAGATGCCGCCGCCGGATCCCGACAGGCCGTTGCCGGCGACCCGGCCGCCCGTGATCGTGACGTCTTCTGCATGCAGAATACCCAGCGAATGAACATCGAAGACCCGGTCGATGCCGTCGGCGTCGATCAGGGTAACGGCCGCCCCGGCGCCAAGAAGCTCGATCCGGCTCGCGAAGACATCAAGATCCCCCTCGGCGCCAAGGTCCTCGCCTGTGCCCGGGATCGCCAGCTTGTAGTGCCCGGCTGGAAGATTGATCGTATGGGCTCCCGCCAGGGCGTTGGCCTCCATGATTGCCGCTCGCAGACCGCAGGCCATGATCGGGCTGCCGCCGAGGCACACGCCGTCACCGGGGTTGTTGTCGATGAAATCGCCGGGGTTGTTGACCGTGAATGCCGCGCCGAAAACACTTGTGGAGCACACCAGACACAAACAGACGACCCCAAGAGCGACCCGTCTGATCTTTACGGCGTGTACCCCGCCCAGCGCACGAACCCGGCCGCGAAGTCGGCGCCGTCGACCACCGAGAAGCCGTTGCCGAAGACAATCGAATCCCGCGCCCAGAAGCACACCGGGCCGACATTTTGAACGGCGACGAGGCTGCCACCTGTCGTGATCTTCCGGCAGGCCTCGATCGTCGTGCCCTCGGCGGTCCCCCCCGGCAGGGCGTTCTCGAAGGCTATATCGGGGTCCGGTAGGTCGCACGGCAGAACCTCGGTCGTGCAGTACGCCACGCCGACCGTCTTCTCGACGGAATCTGAGAGGAACTCTTCATCGTACACATCGAGCCGCTCGGCATCCCGAGCCGCGCGGGCGGCCACTGCCAAGACACAACACTGCTTGAACCCTTGAGACGCTGCCAGAAAAGCGGGCAGGTAACGAATACCCAAACGGGTGGGGTGAGCAGTATCAGCGACTTCCTGTCAACGGTCTGGAGTGGCACGTGTGGGCAGCGTCGATGTTCCACACAAAGGCCGAATTCACGGGTGAAGTATCCGAGCAGGCGTCGTCGCTGCGCATCCCATCCCAGCGAATGTTGTTCGCCTCTCGTTCGCCGCTCTAGCAGCGCCGGAGTTCGACCTGGTCGAGGTGTGCGGCGATGAAGTAGGGATCACCGCAGTTGCCGACCTCGATCAACCGAAACACGGATCGCAGAACTGCCGGCCGGCCTCTTGCTCAAGCCTTCGCCAACTCACCTCCCTCGCGCGCACTGGGCCAGACCCTAGAGCAGACAGCAGGCGAATACCGACGTGGCCTTGCGCCCGACTCGGGAATTCCCGACGCAGCGCCGTTCTTCGCGACGGCTCGGATCTCGGGAATCCCTTTCGTCCTTCTCGCTCCACGGATTTGCTACGCTGACAGGCGGCTCGTCGCAGTGTGTTTCGGTCGGCTGTCCGGAGCGGGGAATCATTGTCCTTAATCCCGGGATCCCATCTAGGCCCGTACGAGGTTCTCGGCCTATTGGGCGCCGGAGGAATGGGACAAGTCTACCGCGCACGCGACCCGCGGCTTGGCCGCGAAGTGGCCATCAAGGTGCTCCCTGAGGAGATGAGTGATCCGGGTCGGTTCCGCCGATTCGAGACTGAGGCCCGGGCGACCGGCGGACTGAATCACCCCAACATCCTCACGATCTACGACATCGGCAAACACGAGGGACGCCCCTATTTGGTGGCCGAGCTGCTCGAGGGCGAAAACCTCCGCGAGCGACTCCACGGTTCGAGACTGACCATCGAAGTGGCCATCGGCTACGCGCTCGAGATCGCCCGCGGCCTCGCCGCCGCCCACAAGCGGGGAATCATTCATCGCGACATCAAGCCTGAGAACATCTTCGTTACCGAGCAGGACACGATCAAGATTCTCGATTTTGGCCTGGCGAAACGGGTCCAGCCGCCGGCCGAGGTCGATTCAAACCTCGAGACTGCGACGGCGGCCTTCGCGACCCAGCTGGGGATGGTGCTCGGAACTGTCGGTTACTTCTCGCCCGAGCAGGCCCGGGGCGGTAGGGTCGACGAGCGCTCCGACCTGTTCTCTTTTGGGGCGGTGCTTTACGAGATGCTGGCCGGGCAGAGACCCTTCGCCGGCGATTCGCCGGCCGATGTCATCTCCGCCTTGATGACCCAGCCGCCACCGGAGCTCTCTGGTCTGGGCGTCGATCTGCCTCCGCACGTCGCCGAGCTGCTTGGCCGCTGTCTCGAAAAGGACCCAGCGGACCGGATCGGCTCGGCGCAGGAGCTGGTCCGCGAGCTGGAGGCCTGCCAAGCCGGAGCCGAGGCCGCTCCGAGCGAGCGACCTCGGCCATGGCGCCTCGCGCCTCTGCTCGGCGCCGGCTTGGTGGCATTGATCATCGCTGCGCTCGCGATCTGGGGCGTCGGCTGGCAAGCTCGAGAAGCACCTGAAAAGGCTCCTGCGACCGGACTCAGCATCGAGTCCGTGGCGGTCCTGCCGCTCGAGAATCTGTCGGAAGATCCAGATCAGGACTACTTTGCCGCCGGCATGACCGAAGCACTGATCGCCGATCTGAGCCGCCTTGGAGATTTGAAGGTGATCTCACGCACTTCGGTCATCCGGTACAAGGAGACGACGAAGACCGTGCCGGAGATCGCCGACGAGTTGGGTGTCGACGCCGTCGTGGAGGGCTCGGTAGCGCGCTCCGGGAATCGAGTGCGCATCAGGACGCGGCTTGTCGAAGCGACGACCGATCATCAGCTCTGGACGAACAGCTTCGAGCGGGAGATAGAGAACGTGCTCGGCCTACAGAGTGAGGTGGCGCGCGAGATCACGAGAGAGATCGGCGCCAGCCTGGGCGCGCAGGTTGCGCCGACCAAAAAGCGCCGGCGAGTCGATCCGGAGGCCTACGACGCCTACCTCAAGGCGCAAATCGGATACCTGGAAGGAACCGAAGATCCAGACCCCGTTATCCAGGCTTTCGAGCGGGCCATCGAGCTCGACCCATCGTTCGCCCCCGCCCACGCGGCGTTTGCCGACTTCCTCGGCTACCTGGCGATGACCGGCAGCATGGGGCAGGGAGACGCCTATCTGCGATCCCGGCAGCTCGCCCGCCGAGCGGTCGAGCTGGATCCCGACCTGCCCCTCGCTAGAACCGTACTGGCTCGGATCAACTTCCAATACGAGTGGGACTGGTCGGCGGCAGAAGCCGAGTTCAAGCGAGCCTTGGAGTTAAACCCAGACGACGCGCTCACTCTGGACATGTATGGGGCCTACCGCGTGATCGTGCACGGCGATTGCGACCACGGTTTGGCGCACCTCGAGGCGGCCAGGGACCGCGATCCCTTCAATCCCGGCTCGCACTTCGATCTTGGAATCTACAGCTACCTCTGCAGAAGGTGGGACGAGTCGATCGAACACATGACGCGAGTCACCGAGCTGGCGCCCGAATTCGCCTTCTCCCGACTCGTGCTGGCCTGGGACTACGCCCTGAAGGGCTGGACCGACCGCGCCGCGCAGCAGTGCTTGGCGGTGATCGAGGAGCTCGGAGACCGGTTCGACCCCCAGGCCTTGAGTAGCTGCGCTTGGGTCAACGGCAAGGCCGAACGGGCCGACGTCGCCGCTCGGCTCGTCAGCCGCCTGCGCGACCCGCCCGCCGGCGTCCACGTGGACCCGGTCTTTCTTTCCTGGGGCTGTCTCGCGGTCGAGGACTCCGACTGCGCCATCGGGCACCTCGAAGAAGCGCTCCGGCAGCGCTCGTCGACGGTGATCTTCATGCGGGTCGCGCCCCCCTGGGACTCCGTTCGTGACGACCCCCGATTTCAGGCCATTCTGGAGAGGCTGAACTTCCCGTCCTAGCTGATATGGAACGACCGCTTGTCAAGCGGGGGCGGTAGGTCGAAGCGGAGAAGGGAGAGGACGGGTCGGGGAGGTCGCTTCGACGACGAGTCACG
>CAMYOG010000038.1 GCA_947259925.1 Thermoanaerobaculia bacterium | reverse complement strand
CGAGATCGACGCCGTGGCGGTCAGGCCGGCGCTGTCGATGACGTCGGCGGTGATCGTGTGGGCGCCCGGCGACAGCGTGCTGAGCGAGAGCGAGCCGCCGGTGCCGAGGAACCCGTCGAGGCTCGAGGCCCAGCTCACGGATGCGGTCAGGTCACCGTCCTCGACGTCGTTCGCCGAACCGGCGAACGAGATCGACACTCCCTCGGCGTGACTGGAGCCGTCGGCCGGGGAGGTGATGGTCGCGGTGGGCGGCGAGCCGAGCGTGCCGTTGAAGTAGCTCTGCGCGCGGTTGAAGGCGTCCGGGCCGATGACGAAGCCCATCAGCCGGCCCGGAATGTCGTCGGCGGTGGGATGGATGCCGCCGTAGATACGCGACAGGCTGGTCTCGTCCGAGGCGTCGGCGTAGGTCGCCCACTGCAGGGTGATGTCGACGCTCGGTCCTTCCTCGAAGACCAGGAACTCGTTCTGCGGCGCCAGGAACGTACCCATGCCGCCGGGGAAGTACTGGTCCCCGGTAATCAGGGTCATGACCTCGGCGGCCGCGCGACTGTAGGTGCTGTGCCCCGAGACGTAGCCGGCGAACGGCGGCGTCACGAAGGACGGACGCTGGTAGGGCCACCAGTTCTCGCACAGGATCCAGCCGACACCGGCGGTGTCGGTTTCGGGATCGACGATGAAGTCGGGACCCCTCCAGGCGTAGAGCGCGATCTTGTCGATACTGGCGGTGCCGAGATGCTCGTGAATACCGCCAGGGGCGGTGGTCGCCGCGGTCACCAGTTCGATGTAGCCCGGGAGCAGATTGATGCCGTCGACGTGGTACGAGGGCAGCCCCGTATCCGTGCTCTGGCCGTTGTCGCACAGGAAGCGGATAGCCGAGACCGGGCGCAGGTAGTCGTACCAGCCCTTGACACCCCACGAGGCGATGGCGACGTCGTGCACCACTGCTTGACCACCAGCGGGTGGTCCGACACGTAGTTGGCGATCGTGAACCAGTGACCCGGTGGGGTCTCGGAGTCCGGACCGTCGGCCCAGAACTCGGCCAGGACGCGGTAGTAGTCACCCGCCGGGACGATGTTGGGGTCGTAGGGCAGGCCGGTCGCCGGATTCAATGGGTGCCCGGTTCCGTCGTTGGTGCCCAGCGTGTTGTTGCCACGCGCACCCGGCCCGATGTCGATCATCACGCCGTCGGCCGGATCCAGCAATCCGCTCCACTCGGCCACCTGCTCGAAGCCGGACTTGTAGAGCGGATCGGTCAGCGGCGGCGGTGGGCCCGGATCGTGATAGACCCAGTAGTCGAACCCATCACGGTTGTAGATCGTCAGGTCGGCGGCCGACAGGGCGAACGGCTTGACGATGCCCCACTCCGGACTGAGGAACTCCGGAAAACCGCCCGGGATCGGGTTGCCGCTCTGATCGATGAAGAAGTCGAGCGCCAGCGGCTGCCACCGGTTCGGATCGATGATGTCCGGATTGCCCGGCAGCGCCGGGATCAGCGGTGGGTTGACCGGCTGGTAGTAGAGATTGGCGAAGTCGCCGAGCTCGTTCGCGCCGTCGGTCAGACCGTAGGCGATCAGGGTCGCGGCGATGCGGTTGCCCAGCTCCGCCGGGGTGGCGCCCGCGGTCGACGTGATGTTGCGGTCGTAGCCCAGCTGGTCCATCTTGTCGTCGAAGGACGGCAGCGACTCGGCCGCGCCCGGGGAGTTGGCGAAGCGCCAGCTCAGCAGTCGATAGACCGCGTAGCTGAGAGTCTCCTCCCGAGCCGCCTGGACGTCGGCGGCCGTCGCGGCCTCGTGGTGCAGGATGGTGTTGACCGCCGGATCGTACGCCGCCCAGGCGTCCCACATCGCGACCGACACGTGGTAGAGGTTGCGGGCGTGGACCGTCGGACGGGCGAAGTCCTTGCGGATCGCGAACAGCAGCTCTTCGTTCCACTGCCGCGCCACCGATCCGACCGTCACCATGATCGACGCCGTGCTGGTCGAGCCGTCGAGGTCCGTCACCTCGGCGGTGATGGTGTGCAGGCCGCCCGACAGCACCGCCGAGAACGAGCCGCCGGCTCCGATCGCGCCGTCCCGGTCCGACGTCCAGCTCAGCGACGCGGTCAGGTCGCCGTCCTCGGCGTCGGTCGCCGAGCCGGTGAACGTGATCGACGTGCCCGGCGAGTACGACGTGTGGTCCGCCGGCGCGCTGATCGTCACCACCGGTGCCGTGTTGACGAAGACGGTCATCGAGATCGACGCCGTGGCGGTCAGGCCGGCGCTGTCGATGACGTCGGCGGTGATCGTGTGGGCGCCCGGCGACAGCGTGCTGAGCGAGAGCGAGCCGCC
>CAMYOG010000037.1:7515-107159 GCA_947259925.1 Thermoanaerobaculia bacterium | reverse complement strand
GCCTCGAGCAGATCGGCGAGCTCGTCGGCTCGCTCGAAGAACGGCAGGATCAGGAGTGACCGCCTGCCCGCGACGTAGGAGCCGGTCAGCTTGACGAGCGAGAGCTCCTCGCCCGTGCTGACACTCTCACCGACGCCGACGGCGGTGAATTGCACCTCCCCCGAAGGCTCGAAACGAACCCCCGACGGCAGAATCGCCGCGGCCCCCCACAGGTAGAGCACACAGAAGGGGACGACGATCCACGGCGCATCCGGCAGGGCGGCGAAGAGATCACCGAGGAAGCTCTCTTCACCCCAGACGGTCGCGAGTCGAGGAGCCGCGAGCATCAGCCCGGCCGCGCCGCCGACGCCGGCCAGCATGGCGGAGTAGATCAGGGTGGGGTACCGCCACCGGAACTCCTGGCCAGCCTGGAGCAGGTCGGGAAACGGCGCCACGGGCGGTGTCGGCTCGCCGGTCGGCTCGGTCTCGGCCAGTACTCTCAGATGCGACCAGAGTCGGCGCCCGAAGACGAGCGCCAGCAGCGCTTGTGTGATCATCACCGGGTAGAAATACCTCGGCGCCGGCGCGTCAGGCGCGCGCGAGCAGGTCGGGTCCCCGGACAGACCCGGCACCTGGAGCCGTCGGATCGTACCCTTGCGATCGATGCCGAGGAGGACGTCCGAGTGCGGCCGTGCACGGTCGAGGCACGAGGCCGGAGGGGATTCGAAATCACGAGCTCCGTCCCGGCCGAACGACCAGACAACGAGCAGCTCGCCATGCCGCTCCAGGTGGCTGGGATTACCCCAGTCGTCGACCGGGGGGCTCTGCAGGCTGGCGATGTCGGCTCCTTCGGCCGTCCAGCTCTCGACGACGCTGCGCCGGGTGGTCTCCAGGTACTGCCAGAGAGCGTTCCGGGTCGCCTGCGCCCGCACACTCTCTTCCTTGGCGATGTCGAGACCTGTAGATACCACGGAAGACAGCGCACCGGCGGCCAGCAGCATCAGGATGATCTTGGGCCATTTCCAGGTGGCGGGGAGGTAGGCGGCGACTCCGACGAGCGCGATCGCGACCGAGCCGATGATCAGGGCGACCTGGAGCGCGTACGGAGTCATGACGCCGAGAATCAGAGTGAGCCCGTCGAAGCGATCGACCAATGGACTGGCTCACAGGCCGGCCTCAGGCATCGACGAGCTCGACCGCCGGCCGCGCTCCCAGGTAGATCGCGATCAGCTTGACGGTCTGGGAGGTCAGCCACTGGCCGACGAAGAGCGCGGTCAGCGCGACGCCGGATGCGAGCACCAGGGTGGCGTCGGTGAGCGTGTAGAGCCCCCACGCCCAGAGCCCGACGCGGCGGGCCGCCGGTCCGGTCGTGCGCCGGAGCAGGCGGCCGAGGGCGAAGAAGACCGGTATACCGGCGACGATCGAGAACCACGGCCCCGATCGTTCGGCGAAGGCCATGTAATCGGCGTGCTCGAGGCCGGGCGCGACGGCCACCGAATAGAGGAACACGAGGCCGACATGACCGGCGATGAGCAGGGCGTGGGCCAGCCACCAGACGCCGACGGTCCATCCGGCCAGGCTTGCGAGGGATCTCTTCTCCATGGTCTCTCCTTTGCGGTCTTTCGACTCGTCGCTCGTGCGCGACCTGACCGCCAGGATAGAGACGGAATCGCCGAAGTTCTTGACGTTTCTTGCGCTAGCCGTGACGTCGGGTCTTCGGCGTCACCGCGATGTAGATGTCGGTGTGATTGAGCGAGAGCGTCGCGTCGATCCGGTTCTCGTGGTACATCTCGATCGTCGGGGGACCGGCCAACCTGAACCTCGGGAGGCTCTGGAGGCGCTCGGCGAGCGTTCCGTAGGCGGCCCCGAGGGTGTCGTAGGGACCGACGTGCGTGGTCACGGCGTACGAGCGGCTCTCGAGCCGCTGACAGCCGACCAGATCGTCGCCGGTGATCGGTTGCTGGAGCTCGAGGGCGGCGTCGAAGCGTAGCTTGTCGGGCGGGGTGACTCCCGGCGCGTCGTGGGCGATGCCGAGGAGCTGACGGTCGTCGGGGAGCCCTTGCTCCCGGGCCCAGCTCTGGAGCCGGCTCCACATCCAGTCACCGGTCTCCTCGTACGGTCCGACGTGTCGGATGAACGCCACGTGCATCGGCTTCAGCGTCACGACTCTCGTCTTCGAGAGCTCGAAGAGACCGTCCTTCGGAGCGCGGCCACCGGCCGGTGATCGTGCCCTGACCGACGGCAGCGCGACGAGCCCTTCCTTCTTGACCCGCTTGGGCACGACGCCGAAGTGGCGTCGGAAAGCGCGCGTGAACGTCTCGTGGCTCTGGAAACCGCAGGCGAGTGCGGTCTCCAGCACGGTCGTCTCGTGTAGCCAGAGTTGCAGCGCCGCGCGCTCCAGCCGCAGCCGCAGGGTGTACCTTTTCGGGGTCTCGCCGACGTGCTGCTTGAAGGCGCGGTGGAACTGGAAGGGAGAGAGGTCGGCCGCCACGGCCAACGCGCCGAGCGACAGGTCCTCGTCCAGGTTGGCCTGGATGTGCGCCAGGGTGGAGAGCACCACCAGAGGGTACTTGGTCGCTGAGCGGTCTTCTTGATGTTTCTTGGCCGGAGAGTCGCTCCGTGCGGCCCTCGCCGCCACGCTTTTCGGAAACATGCGCGAGTGGCTATGTCTCTATCCGGCCGGGCTGTTGCTCACGTCACTGACCGGATGTCGGGTCCTTTCTAGGCTCGTGATCCGCTCGATAGGAGATACCGATGATGCGCGACGGATGGGTGAGAACCGCGGCACGGCTTGTTCCGGCTACCCTGATAGCTCTACTCGTATGTGCGCTCCCGGCGCAGGCGGCCCCCGACTGCCGCGGCCGGCTCGAGTTCGACCAGGTCTACGAATGTGAGTTCCGGAGCGATCTGGCCTCCGGTGTCGGCGACGGCACGCTGCTGTTCGAAGAGTTCGACGGCAATGCCTTCCAAGCGACCCTCGACATCCTGGGCGAGGTGACCGTGGCCCACTGCACCTGCAAGACGGGTCAGCCGGACCGATTCGATCGGGCGAAGGCGTTCGAGTGCGTCTCGGGATTCGCCGCGTCGATCGCCGAGACCTTCGAGGGCGTCGTCACCGGCAACGGCGGCAAGATCCACAAGGGACAGATCTGGTCGTCCGATCCGCTCGGACAAGGATTCGCGCGCTTCGTCTTCAACTGCGCCCTGTCGGACCAGGCCGACTCGGAAGTCGACAGCGACGGCGACTCCGAGGACGACAGCGATGGTGACTCCGAGGACGACAGCGACGGCGACTCCGAGGACGACAGCGACGGTGATTCAGAGGCCGACAGCGACGACGACGGAGACTCCGGCGGCGAGAAGGTCCTGATCTGCCACAAGGGCAAGAAGACGATGGAGGTTCCCGCCTCCGCCGTCCAGAAGCACCTGAATCACGGCGACAGCCTGGGACCCTGCGAATAGCCGGCCAGCCGCTCGGTGATCTCCACGAACTCGAGCGGCCGGCTCTCCCGGTTGTAGAACGACCGATCGGGTAGGAGCGGCAGATCCTCGCCGAGCGTCGAGCCGAGGACCAGGCGGAAGCCGTTCACCGGCGAGATGGTGGGGTAGAGAGCGTTACGCGCTTCCTCGCCGGCAAGCAGAAACGCGTTCAGGATCGAGCCCCGCTCGAGGACGTCGCTCCGCTCGAGGTCCTCGTGGAAGAACCCGAGGCCCGGACCGTGATCTCCCTGGAGCACGATCACCGGCGCTGAGCCGGAGGCCGCGAGGACGCCGTCGACGGTCGCCAGGATCTCGCGGTTGATGAAGCGCGTCTGGGCCACGTAGCCTTCGCGATACTCGCGCTCAGACTGACGGCTCAGGAAATGATCGCCGTCGAAGTACCGGAAGGGGAGGTGGTTCTCGACCGGTTCCCCGTCCTGGTCGAACACGAACGGTGGGTGGGGCGCCATGAGGTGCGCGAACACGAACTTCGGTCCGGGTCGACTCGCGATCCGCGGCAGCTCGTCGAGGCTGTAACGGATGCGGCTCCGATGGAGCTCGTACTGGTCCGGCCCCTTGGAGAGCGACAGCAGCGCCGGGATCGGCGTCAGGTTGAGGATCGTGTTCTGGAACTCGCTCAGGCCGAGCTTGCCGGTGAGGAAGCGGCCGGCGCGGCGGAGGTTGGTGGCGCCGTAGCCGGTCTCGAACGCATAGGTCGCGTAGCCGTGCGCCTCGAGGCGCCTCATCACCTCGTTGTTGTGGAGCATCGACATGAGCGGCATGAGATCCTCCGACTCGACGTCGACGCCTGGCGGCGGACTCAGATAGCTCATGTTCAAGGCGGACGTGAGCGACTGAATCGTGCGCAGGTAGTTGGCGAAGCTCGGGTCCGCCACGTAGAAGCCGCGCTCCTCGAGCGCATCCAGAAACGGGCCGTTGTCGTGGCCGTAGAGGTCGCGTAGGATCTCGCGCCCACCGTAGCCGTCGAGCACGAGGTAGTAGATGTCGGGCTTCGACCCCGGCACCAGCCCGGCCTCGGCCTCGCCGGCGGGAGTCGCCGGGCTCGCACCGCCGAGCGCGCCGAAGAGCGCCATCGCAAGGAGCGCCAGCGCGGCGACGTTCGCCGCCGGGGTGAGACTCTCGAGCACCGAGCTCCGCTTCCTCGACCAGAGGACGAAGCCCACGATCGACAAGATCACCACCAGCGCCCACGCGCCGAGGACGATATGCGTCAGGTAGGGAATCCAGCTCTTCGGGACTCTCTGGAACCAGGTGGGCTGAATGAGTCCGATGGCGTGAAAGAGAACGACGAGCAGCCCACTCACGAACGCGGCTCGTAGGGCGTCACGGAGCGCCAGCCGAGCGATCAGCCAGATCGCGGCGGCGAGGAGCACACCGAGCCCGAGCGGTAGCCAGAGCTCACCCCAGTGGAGCTGCGCGCGGTTCTGCCCGAAGATGAAGAGGCTCGGGTACGCCCCCAGGAGGAGAGGAAAGAACGGACGCCGGATCATGGTCGGGTCTCCAGGATCAGATCGCGTATCTGCCGCGCCAGTCGGCTGTCCGGATCCTCGCCCAGCCGCCTCTCGGCGTCGCGCAGGGCTCCCCGGGCGAACTCGGGGCTCTCCAAGGCCCGCTTCTTGGTCCAATCGAGATCCTCGGGGTCGAGGCTGCCGTACTCGTTCGCCGCGAGCCACTGCGCGCGCTCCGGCGTCCTGCGCACCAGGAGCATCGCATGGTCGTCCCAGTAGACCAGTGCGTAGAGCTCGCGCGGAAAGAGGAGCGCGTTGGCGGTGCGGAAGCCGACCACCCGGGGCTCGCCGGACGGGTCGAGCTCGGCCACCGGCCGAGTCCGGCGCTCGTAGCGAACCAGCGCGCCGTCGACGCCATGGCGGCGCATCAGCCCTTCCCAGGCGCGCCCGCCCGCCCGGGCCTTGCCGATCTCGTTCAGGAGACCGGGAACGAGCTCCATCCGGCCGTCGTGAAACACCTGGCGCGGTGGAAAGAACCGCCAGAGCAGGTAACCGCCGTGGGCGAAGGTGTTGTAGAGCGGTCCGATCTCGGGATGCTCGTCGAGGAAGTCTCCCGCCGCCTCCGGGAACCGGCCCGGCTCGATCCCCAGGCCAGGGGTGAACGGTTGCTGACGTGGCCTGAAGATGCCTCCCCGTGCCGGGGAGAGCGTCGAGAAGATGATCAGCAAGCAGGCGATCACGGCCGCGATGCGCGCGACCAGCGAGAGGGTACCCGGCAGGCGCTCGCCGGCGAGCAGATCCGCCAGCGTCCGGGCCACGAACGGCGTGGCGCCGAGGAAGTAGAGCGCCTGGTGACGGACGGCGGTGACCGCGATAACCGCGAACGCGAGCGCTACCAACCCGGTCGCCGCGTCTAGCTCGATGCCCCGGAGTCGCGCCACGACGGCGAGTCCGACGACCGCAGCCACGCCGAAAAAGAAATAGGGCTGGGGCGCGATCCACTGCGGTGCCCACTCGGCGTTGGTGCCGGGAAGCCCGCGCATCGCCGAGGTGATTCCACGCGAGACGAAGAGGACGTGGTGACCGTAGGGATTGACCAGAAGGGCGGCGAGGAGCGCCGCGGGCACGGCCAGGATTCGTCGAACGGAGGGTGCTTGGCCGATCGGTGTGAGCCGGGCTCCGATCAGAAAGAGCCCGGCGACGGCCGGTGAGAGGAGTGCGGCGCCGTGGAAGTTGGCCCAGACCACGGTGAGCCCGATCATCGCCAGGATCGGTCTGAGCGCCTCTCCACCCGCCGCAGAGCGCTGCCGATCGAGCAGCTCCAGCAGTAGTAACAGGGCGAGGAAGCTGAAGAGCTCGGGCCGCAGGATCATCCGCGGCCGCGTCCCGAACAGGCTGAGCGCCGCCAGCAGCGTGGCAACCGGCGCCGCGAGCCGCGCTCGCCGCCCGGTCCGATAGAGCAGGAGGGCGACGCTCGTTACCAGCAGGATTCGCAGGGCGATCAGCGAATCGAGGCCACCAAGCCGCTCGCACGCGTACGCAACGACCTGAAAGAGCCATTCGTGGTCGATCCAGCGGGCACCCTCGGAGGTGAACCGGAAGGGATCGAGCCGCGGCAGTGCACGGTTCTCGAACATCCAGCGTCCCGCGGCCAGATGCCAGAAGATGTCGGTGGAGCGGAGGCGAAAGAAGGAGAGAACGACGGCCGCTGCCACGAGCGCGCCGACGGACAGGTCCCAGCCGGCGATCCGGGCTCGCCGTAGTTCCATCGCCCCTGATCCTCTCATGAGGGCCGGCCCTGGTGGCCCACCGAGAGGAGAGGAAGCTGGGGCCTAGCCCACTCGGCCTATTTCTCTATCCAGTTGTCTCAGCTCGCCGCCACGCTCTCCACGTACTGCCTGGCGTGCTCGAGCTCGGGCCGCTCGCCGGTCGGTCCCGAGCAGATCTCGAGCAGCTTGCCGTAGTACGTGCCGGCCGCCTCCGCATCGCCGGCCAGCTCGGCCGCGCGCCCCGCACCGTAGAGACTGTTGAAACGATTCGGCGACCGGTCGAGCGTCGCCTCGTAGGCCTGGATCGCCTCTTCGTGCCGGCCGGCGGCCAGCAGCATGTCGCCGTAGAGCTCGCGAGCAGGCAGTGCCTCGCCCGGCGTCACCGGGTTCTTCTCGGTGGTGCTTTCGAGCTCGGCCGCCTGGCGCGCCAACTCGAGCGCGCCCTCGCTGTCGCCGGACTCGTACGCCAGCCACGCCTCGGCGGCGATCCGCTGGATCTCGACCTGAATCCCCCAGTCGTAGGCGATGTCGAGCGCTCTCGACGCCTCTTCCAGCCGCGCCATCTCGGCGATCGCCGCGCGTGCCTCGTCGGCGTTGCCTGTCCGGGCCGCGCCGAGAGCGCGGGCGAACTGAGAGATGGCGTCCAGGTAGGGATAGCTATCCCACTCGACCTCGGCCGGCCAACGGGGCCTTACGCCCGACGCCGCTTCCCAGTCGTGTCGCTCGAGCGCCAGACGCGCCGGGATGGCGGCGAAGGCATAGGCGGTCGCCGAGTGGTTCTGGAACGGCGGTTCGAGCGTTGCGGTCGCCGCCAGGACCTCTTCCGCCGCCTGATCGTTGGCCTGCTGTAGATAGGCATAGGCCAGGTAGTCTAGGGCGTGGAGATGGTGGAGCGAGACATGCCCAGCGGCGTTGCGGTCGCTGGCGGCGGCCGCCGCCCGCGTGTTGAACTCGATCGACTCGGGCCAGAGTCCGAGGCGGGTGAAGATGTGACTGGTCATGTGCAGCGCGTGGGTGTTCTCGGGAGCGAGGTCGTCGTAGCGGCGCGCGATGTCGAGTGCCTTCTCGGCGAGCGGCGGGAAGTCGTACGCGTGAATGGTGTAGTGGTGGGCTCCCGGGTGCCCCGGGATCCGGGCCAGCACCTCTTCGAGAATCGCTCCCGCTTCGTTCTGCTTCTGGTAGCTCTTGTCTTCGGCGGCGGTGTTGGCGAGCAGTGCGAGGGCGTGGAAGACGGCGGCCTCGACGTCGTCCGGATGATCGGTGTGCACCGCGGTCCAGCCTTCGAGCAGCCCGGCCAGGCGATCGCGCTCGCTCCGGCCGGCTCCCATGTAGTAGCGGACCAGTGCATCCACGTACGCGGCCTCGCGTGGGCTGCTGTGCGTCGCGTCGGATGCTCGGGCCAGTAGCTCCTCCCCCGCGGAGCGCTTTTCCGGTGAGATCGTGTCGGGCCAGAGTGGGTGGACGTAGGTCATCGCGGCGCCCCAGTAGGCGAGAGCGCAGTCCGGATCGGACTCGGCTGCCGCCAGGAATTCCGGCTCGGCCTTGGCGTAGTTCATGTGATGCAGCAGGGCCAGGCCGCGCTCGAGCTCGGCCTGGGCTTCAGAGTCGCAGGAGGTCGGAAAGTGCACGCTCCCGAGCGAATCGCCTTCGGCCGAGATCACCGCAGTGCCGAGGGTCTCGTGCCGGGGTGTCGCCTCGTCTGCAGGCGCGCAGCCGAGACCGGCTCCGAGGAGCAGGCTCAGCGACCAAACGTAGGGCTTGACGACAACATCGAGCTTCCGCAGTCTCTCCATGAGAACCTCCGTGCCAAGCGGCTCAATCTGTGGACGGACCAGCCTACTCTAGCTCAACGCTATCGGCCGGTCGAGGTCCCTACGAGGGGTCGCGCCGCTCGCCCTAGGGGAGGGTCTCCAGCAGGTCGTGCTCGAGCGCGTATCGGACCAGCTCGGCGGTGCTGTCGAGCTCCAGCTTCTCGAGAATCCGGGTGCGATACGTGCTGACGGTCTTCGGACTGAGCTCGAGCTCGGCCGCGATCTCCTTGACCAGCTTGCCATTGGCCAGCAGCACGAGCACCTGATACTCGCGGTCCGAGAGCTTCTGATGACCGGGCACGTCGGACTCGTCACCGACCACGAAGGCCCACTTCTCGGCCAGCGACTCGGTCACGTAGCGACCGCCGCCGTACACCTTGCGGATCGCGCCAACCAGCTCTTCGGGCGAGTGATTCTTGGTCAGATATCCGGCGGCGCCGGACCGGAGCGCGCGCACCGCGTAGCGGTCCTCGGAGTGGGCGCTCAGAACCAGAACCGGCAGATGTCGCTCGCCCTCGCGCAACGCCCGCATCACCTCGAGAAAGCCCGGCCCGGGCATCGAGATGTCGAGCAGCAGCACGTCGAGATCGGGGCGGTCGGAGTGCTCCAGAACCTCGCCACCGGTGCCTGCTTCGGCGACCACAGTCATGTCGGGAGCCTCCGACACGAGCCGCCGCAGCCCCTCACGTACGACCGGGTGATCATCCGCGATCATCAGACGGATCATGTCGTCCTCCCCCCTTGTCCGACCCGCTTTGTTGCAAGATTCTGACGTCGATTATAACGACCTGTCTCGAGATTTAGTAACAAATATCCGCCGCAGTTGCGGCGCTCTGCGAGTGGATGTCCCGAGTCCCCACCGTCGCACACACCTAGTGTAGCCGCCCAGGCCCCTTCCTCTCATCAGTCCGTGCCTACAAGGCTTGTAGGTATTGGCCGTGGAGCTCTGTAGGAAAAGGCCTACAAGAAGGGTCGACGGTGCGCCGGTCGCGATCGGCGGGCGCGGAGAAGGAAGTCGATGAGAGTTGAGGTTTTCGGAGGCCGCCCGACATCGGCGCATCGGTCAGGGTTCTTTGTTAATCGAGGGTTAGGGTCAGACTTCACAACAAGAGGTGGCAGGGCGTGGTAGCTTTTTTGTTGTTGCACATCGCTCGAGATGAAGGAGTGCAATCTTTCTAATTGTGCGAAGTCACGAAAAGTCGTGACGTGAGCTGAGGGACGCTGCGCTAAAGCGTCTCGATGTAAAGGGGATCGTGCGTGACAGCTCTGCCAGTGCTAGTGGTCGATGAGGACCGAGAGGCGTGCGAGTCGATCGGCGATGCGCTGGCGGCTGGGCCGTTCGTGGTCGACTTCGCTGACTCGGGGGGTGTAGCGCTCGCGCCGACGAGATCGTGATTCTCGACCTGAAGCTCCCGGACATGGGAGGGCTCGAGCTGCTGCCGACGATGGAAGAGCAGCTGCCCGAAGCGGACTTCCTGGTGGTGAGTGGCAACGCGACGCCTGGGGAGCTGAGCCGTGTTGTGCGGCGTTCGACGGTCGGCTTGCTGTCCAAGCCGGTGGAGCCCGAGCGTCTCCGATGGGTCGCCGATCGGATCGCCGAGCGCCGGGAGCTGGTGAAGGCGAACGAGGAGCTTCGCAGGCAGGTAGAGCAGGCGAAGGTGGAGTGGGAGAGCACGGTGGACGCGATGGACGATCCGATCCTGATCGCCTCGGCTTCGGGACGTGTCTTGCGTGCGAATCGGGCGCTGTGCACCGGCCTGGGGAGATCGTTCGAGCAGGTTGTCGGTAAGCGCGCGATCGAGCTGATCTTCGCCGAAGGGGGAGGGAAGGGTATCGCTGGCGCGCGGGCGGCGCTGTGCGGTGAGCGATTCGAAGCGGAGGTGAGCAACCTGAGGATGCCGGGGACGTTCTGGGCCGGCTTCTATCCGGTGGAGCTCGAGAGCGGGCCGGGCGTCGTCTATCACCTGCACGACATCACCGAGCGGCGGCGGAGCGGAGAGCGGCTCGCCGGTGCGGAGCGGCGCTACCAGGAGCTCTTCGACCAGGCGCCGGTGATGTACGTGGTCTCGCGCGGCAGTGAAGAGAGGCCGGTGATCGTCGACTGCAACCGGACCTGGCTGGAGACTCTCGGCTATCGGCGCGAGGAGGTGATCGGTCACCCTCTGGCCGAGCTCTACTCCGAGAGCTCGCGTCGGGAGCTGCTCGAGCGCGGAGGCTACCGCCGAGCGATGAAGGGGCAGACCGGCTTCCAGGAGCGCGAGCTGATCACGAAAGAAGGCGAGGTCCTCCAGACGCTGATGCGGGCGGTACCGGACGTCGACAAGGACGGCCGCGTGATGGGGACCCGGGCGGCCTACGTCGACATCACCGAGTGGAAGCGGACCGAGCTCCGGTTGCGAGAGTCCGAGGAGAGGTATCGGTCCCTCTTCGAGGGCTCTCGAGATGCGATCTACGTGAGCACCGAGGACGGCGAGCTGCTCGACATCAACCCGGCAGGGGTCGAGCTGTTCGGTTTCGAGTCGAAAGAGGCGCTGCAGGCGCTGAAGACCACCGATCTATATGCAGACCCTGATACCCGGCCGCGGGTGGTGCGCGAGATCCTGGAAAAGGGCTTCGTCGAAGACGCCGAGATTCGGCTGAAGAAGCGAGATGGGACGGACCTGGTCGTGCTCGAGACGGCGACCGCGATGCACAACGAATCGACCGGGATGGTGCATCTGCGCGGCATCCTGCGCGATATCACCGAGCGCAAGAGCTTGGAGGAGAAGCTCCACCAGGCTCAGAGGATGGAGGCCGTGGGCAGGCTCTCCGGTGGCGTCGCGCACGACTTCAACAACCTGCTGACGAGCATCAAGATCTACGCCTCGCTGGCGCTCAAGCGCTGCCCCCGGGAGGGCGAGCTCTACCACGACCTCAAGCAGGTCGCAGACACCGCCGATCGCGCGGCCGAGCTGGTCAACCAGCTTTTGGCGTTCAGTCGCCAGCAACTGCTGCAGCCGAAGGTCCTGAGCCTGAACGAGGTCGTGACGAGCCTCGAGGAGATCCTCAGGCGCACCATCAGCGAGAACGTGCAGCTCACCGTCGATCTCGACCCGGATCTAGGGATGGTCGAGGCCGATCCGGTGCAGATGGACCAGGTCGTGATGAACCTGATTCTGAACGCACGCGACGCGGTAGCGGCTGGCGGGTCGATCCGGATCGCCACCAGGAACGTGGAGCTGAGCGGGCGAGGAGCCGAGCCCGCCCTGGGTCTCGAGGGTCCGTGCGTGGAGCTGTCGGTAGCGGACTCGGGATGTGGGATGGACGGAGAGACCGTGGCCAGAGTGTTCGACCCATTCTTCACCACCAAGGAGCAGGGGAAGGGGGTCGGTCTGGGCCTCGCTACGGTCTACGGGATCGTCAAGCAGAGCGGTGGCGACGTCCAGGTCGACAGCCGGCCCGGGCAGGGGTCGGTCTTCCGGGTGGTCCTGCCGCTCGTCGTCCACGATGCCGTGGTCTCGCCCACCGCCGAGGCCCTCGAGCCGGTGCGAGAGCTGCGGGGTGGCGAGCGCATCCTGGTCGTCGAGGACGAGGAGATTCTCAAGTTGGTGATCGGCAGGGCCCTGCGCGAGAAGGGGTACGACGTGGTGATGGCCAAGGACGCCGAGACCGCTCTGGAGATTCTGGAGACCGACGGTCGTGGGCTCGACCTCCTGCTGACCGACGTCGTCCTGCCGGGAATGGACGGTCGCGCGCTCGCGGAGCAGGTCGTCGGGATCCACCCTGAGGCAAGGGTGATCTGGATGACCGGCTACGTCGATCAGCAGCCGACGCAGCAGGGCTCCTGGGTGGTCAAGGAGCGAATCTTGCGGAAGCCGTTCAATCTGACGGAGATGGAGAAGAGGGTCCGGGAGGTGTTGGATCGGGGAGGAGAGGACTTGCGAGAGGGTACTGGAGAGCAGGGTTGAGGCAGAAGGGAGCACCAACTTGACAGCAGAGCGGCCTCGTCCATCACCATTAAGCGGCGCCTGCCGGCCGCTCCGACGTGGGCTGGCCTTCGCCCTCTTCGGCCTGCTCTGGCCCGCGCTTCTACCGGCGGCGGATGTTACCGAGAAGCTCAAGATCTTCGGCTACCTGACGCAAGCGTACGGGGAGAGCGATCGCGGCAGCATCCAGGGAGCGACCGAGGGCGGCACGACCGACCTGCGGAAGATCGCCATTCAATTCCGGTGGGAGATCTCCGAGACCGACACCGCCGTCGTCCAGCTGGCTCACGAGCGGCGGGGCAACGACTTTCTCTTTCCCAAGCACGACGAGCTGGAGGTCGACTGGGCGTTCTACGAGAAGATGTTCACGCCCACGGCCACGGTCAAGGTCGGGCGGCTGAATGTCCCGCTCGGGATCTACAACGAGGTGCGGGACGTCGGCACCCTCCTCCCCTTCTTCAATCTCCCGATCAGCTTCTACGCCGGTGTCCTCAATTCGGCCGAGACCGTCGACGGTGTCTCGTTGACGCAGACGATCGCTCCACGCTCCGATTGGAGTCTCGAGGTCGATCTCTACTACGGCGGCTGGGACACCTTCCAGCAGCAGATCGATCCGACCCAGGAGTTCGGCATTGCCAATGTGGAGGCGCGGGCCGAAGACGGGCTGGGCTTGCAGCTCTGGTTGGACACACCGATCGATGGTCTCCGGATAGGCGGTGGGGCGCTCACCTGGCTGCTCGATGGGCCCCACTCGATTCGGGGTACGAAGGACCGCTGGGACGCCTACCATCTCTCACTCGATGCGAATCTCGAGCGGTGGATGCTTCGAGCCGAGTTCCGACGAACGACGTTCGACCAGGACTTCGCGGCGTTCCTCGGTATGCCGGTGTCGATTCCGGCCACGGCCGAGCGGGAGGGGTTCTACGTCCAGCTGGGAGTGTGGATTACCCCCCAGATAGGCCTCTTTGGACAGCACGAGGAAGCGTCGCTCGGAGACAACGCGAACCTGTTCCCACAGCTCGACGACCTGCACGAGGACACCGCCCTCAGCATCAACTACCGGATCCGCTCCGATCTGCTGATCCGGGCGGAGTTCCACTCCGCGGACACGCAGTTCCCGCTGGGCGAGTCGGGTGTGCCGGACGACATCATCGGTCGCGGGCCGGTCGAGGTCGAGTGGGCGATCCTCGCCTTCTCGGTCAGCTTCTGAGAAAGATGGCGGCTTGAAGACAAGCGCTCTCAGATTCGCCGGAGTCCTGATGCTGGCCCTGTCGGCACCCATGTTGGCAGGCCCGGTGGAGATCATCATCCATCCGAGCAGTAAGGTGACGACGATCACCAGAGCGGAGCTGTCGAAGATCTTCCTGAAGCGACTCAGGACCTGGTCGGACGGCACCAGGGCCGAGCCGGTGGACCAGGTCCCCTCCAGCGCGGCGCGCGAGGAGTTCTCGGAGCTGGTCCACGGCAGGAGCGTGGTGACCGTCGAGGTCTACTGGAAGCGGATGATCTTTTCGGGGCGGGGCGTGCCTCCCCGGGAGCTGGAGAGCGATGCGGCGGTGATCGAGTTCGTCCGCTCGACGCCCGGTGCGGTCGGCTACATCACCGACTCGGAGGAGCTGGAAGGGGTAGTGAAACTGACCGTCGAGGACTGACGGAGATGGTCGTAATCATGAATTCGGAGCTCATGTCCAGTTTCAGGCTACTGATCCGGGATCGCCTGGTCCAAGGGAGTCTGGCCTTCCTCGGGGTGTTCGTGATGGTGGTGATCGCCGCCCAGAGCAGCTCCTGGACTCCGGGCGCACTCCTCTCCCTGACGGACTCGGCCATCCTGGTGCTGACGATGACTGCCCTGCTGTGGGGTCGTGGACAGCTGCGCAGTGCGCCCGAGCGTCGCTTCTGGGATCTGCTGGCCCTGGCGTGGCTCTGCTGGGTGGCGGTCGACTTCTTCTTCTACTTCGACCCGCCAATGCCCCTGCTTTCGGCGAGCTTCGTGACCGATTTGCTCTACGTGCTGTTCTATTTCCTCTTCGCACTCGCCATCGATCAGCGTCCGCATCTGGATGTACAGCACACTCTGAGGGCTTCGCGGCATCGGCTCGAGTCGGCTGCCGGGCTGGCGGCGCTCTTCGGTCTGCTCACCTACTTCGCCATCGTCGTGCTGCCGGAGCCGCTCGGTCTGTCCCTGAGCTTCGTCTCGCGAGAGCGAGGGTTCACGCCGATGCTGCTCGTACGCTTCAGCCTCGATCTCCTCCTGCTCGCCCGCCTGGTCCATGCGGGCTACACGTCGAGGGGGCGATGGCGGTACCTCTACTCACTGCTCGGCGTCGCGATGGCTCTCTACGCCGTGCGGGATCTCGTCTCGGTCCTTCAGTACGAGGGTGTGGTCTCGATCGACGGCCTGGGCGTCGGTTACTCGCTGTTCTCCCACTTGCCCTGGCTGGCGATCGTCCTCGCCGCGAGAGCCCGACATCTGCCGCTCGCCGATCGTCCCGTTCGCGAGGTCGAAGCGACTCCTCGCGACGGCGAGATCGTGGTGCGAGCTACTCCGTTGGCGGTCTACGCGCTAGTCGTGCCGGTGGTGCACTTTCTGTTCTTCGGGCTCGGCCTGCTCGATCCGGCCACCCGGGTGCCCAGAGAGCTCTTCTGCCTGGTGTACGTGGCGGTGCTCGGGGTGATCGCGTGGATTCACCAGGGAGTGCTCGAAGAGGACCGGAGCGAAGCGCGCAAGTCGTTGGAGGAGGCGGAGGAGCGTCTGCTCCGCTCGCAGCGGCTCGAATCGATCGGGCGGCTGGCGGGTGGTATCGCTCACGACTTCAACAACTATCTGACCGTGATCCGCTGTTGGGGCGAGCTGCTGCGCGAGAGCCTGGTCGATCCGGAGTCGCGCTCGCAGATCGGGCACATCGAGAACGCCGCCAGCAAGGCGGCGCATCTGACCAGTCAGCTGCTGGCGATCGGACGCCGTCAGGTGCTGCGGCCGGAGGCGCTCGATCTCAACGCGGTCATCCTCGATACCAGCGACATGCTCAGCAGCATGCTCGGCGAGGACGTGACGTTCAAGGTGGACCTCGATCCCGACCTCGGCCTGGCCCGGGCCGATCTCGGTCAGACCGAGCAGATCCTGGTCAACCTGGCCGTCAACAGTCGCCACGCGATGGTGGGTGGGGGCACCCTCAAGCTGCGCACCATGCGGATCTACCTGACCAGAAAGGAAGCGGCGCGGCTCGACATCGAGCCCGGGCCGTACATCAGCCTGGTGGTCTCGGATACCGGTTGTGGCATGACCCAGCAGGTGCTCGAGCAGGCGTTCGAGCCCTTCTTCACCACGCGCGAGCGCGGTCAGGGCACCGGTCTCGGGCTGTCGACGGTCTACGGCATCGTCGCCCAGAGCGGGGGCGCGGTCTCGATCGAGAGCACCCCGGGGACCGGTACCTCGGTGCGTGTCCTGCTGCCGACCGCGGACGGCCTCGAGGACGACGAGACGGAGATCCCGGAGCCCGATCCGAGCATCGAGACCGACAGCGCACGGCTGCTGGTGGTGGAAGACAAGGACGAGGTGCGACGCCTGGCGGTGCGGATTCTCAAGGGGGGCGGCTTCGAGGTACTGCAGGCCGCAGGCGGTCGTGCGGCTCTGGATCAGCTGGCGGACGATCCGCAAGCGGTCGATCTCGTCATCACCGACGTCGTGATGCCCGAGATGGACGGCGTGGAGCTGGCCAAGACCCTGCTGGCGAATCGCCCCGGGCTGCGCCTCCTGTTCGTGTCGGGCTATCCTGCCGAGATTCGCCGCGAGCGGCAGCTGGTGCTGCCGACGTCGATCCCGCTGCTGCAGAAGCCGTTCACGGCCTCGGGCCTGATATCGAAGGTTCGTCGGGTGCTCCAGGAGCCACCACCGAACAGCGACAGCGGCGGCCTCGGTATCTGAAGCGGACCCGAGCCGATCAGGCGGACGCCGCTACCGGTGGAATGACGACGCCTTGGCCCAACTCGAGCTCGCCGCCGATGTCGTGGTCTCGCGAGTCGACCGATTTCTCGTAGAGCGGGTGCGACTTGAACTTGGTGTTGACGACGCAGTGCAAGCTGCCGCCCACCTGACAGGTTCCCGACAGGATCTTCATGATCCGGCCGCCGCGGATCTCCAGCGTGCAGCCCTTGACGCGCAGACGGAGCTGGATGTTGAAGTTCAGACTGGCGATCTCCGTACCCTGGATCAACACTTCTACCGAAGGCGAGTGGGTCGACTCGATGGTGTGGTCGACCATCGGCACGTGGATCGTCTCCTCGGGGGGATGACGCTGAGGGTCGGCGTATCCGCGAATGCGCTCATACTGCGCCCAGCTGGCGACCAGGACGTCGTCCACGGGGATCTCCAAGACGTCATTAACCTTGTCGTCGATCCCCTGCGCGACCTCCGACCAGCCGATCTTCGGCAGCTCTTCCGAGAAGCTCCGTCGCACTTCCAGCATCGAGGGGCTACCTTCGACGGAGTCCCGGTCCCTACCGTCGTCGCTCATGAACAGGCTCTTTAGAGTCAGTTTCGAATCGCTCATGGGTCTCTCGCTCAGTTCTCGCTCAGGGTCTGGCTGCCGGGATCGGGCGCGCCACGCAGCCGCACGTCGAGCCGGTAGTCGGGTCCGTCGAAGCGCGGTGCGCTGACCCAACAACGCTCCAGGTTCCGATCGCTCCTGAGCCCGTAGTCGCTGCTACGGAGAGCCCGGAGCCGTGGGGCGAGGAGAATGGTCAGCGCGATCAGTAGCAGCAAGATCCAGATCCATGGCGCCAGCCGTCCCTCCGGCCCCGGCGGGGTCGCACCGCTGCTGTCCGAAGCGATCGGTTCGCCGTTCGACCGCTGTATACCAGGCTCACCGGTGCCGCCGCGCCCGACCCGGGAATCCGCCGACGAGCCGCCGGAGGCGGCACGATCGGTTGTGGCGGTCGGGCCACCGTTGGCTCGGGGCGAGCCGCTGGTCGCGAGAGCTCCGGTCGGCTCTTTCCCGTCGTCGCCTGTGCCCAGGCCGCCCTCCGGTCGGCCAATGGTGCCTCCGCTTCCGGAAACCGACACCGGATCCGCCCCGCGGCTGGGTTCGCCTTCCCCAGCCTCGAGCCCGCCCACCGTGCCCGCGGTTCCGGCGGGCAGGCTCGGAGCGTCAAGTAGGTCGCCCTCAGAATCGCCGGTCATCAGCTCTCGGCTTGGAGCTCCCGGGTCGCCGACGGTGCCCGCCGCTTCGCTCGAGCCGCCGCGTTCCTCCGGGGTGGGGGAGACCCGGCTACCGCCGGGGTCGACGGTCGGCGTCGGCCCGCTTGCGGTGATCGCCAGAGTCGCGCACTCGAGATCGGCTGCATCGCCGACGCAGAACGCCACGTCGTCGACCGCTCCCGAGCCTTCGAACTCGATCTCCATCCGTTCGACGTGCGCGACGCCCAAATGAGCGATGCCACGACCGCCGTCTCCGACCGCTGGCAGCTCTTCCGTCACGATCAGCTCGTAGCCCCGATAGAAGCGTGCGACGGCCGGCGTGTTCGCTTCGAGATCGAGCGCCGTGAGCGACTCGATCCGCACCAGCCCGATTCGGGAGAAGTCGAAGCTGAGCAGCCCGCCGAAGCCCGAGTCGCTCGGGCTCGCCCTCAGGCCGCTCTCACTGACGATCAGAATGTTGCCCTGGTCGGGGTGCTTGAGGTCGTGATCGCCCCCGGTGCAGCGGCCGCAGCGGTGGCTGCTCACGCCCGTGTCATCGCACCAGGCGGAGCACGTCGCGTCGAAGATCATCGCGTCGTTCGGGTCGGGATTGCGCGGCGCCTCACCGTGAACCACCACGGTTCCGGCGGTGGTCCGGATCGAGCGCACGGCATCGCCCGAGGCGAAGGCGTTGCGTGGCTCGTCGAAGGTGATGATGTGAAGCCTCTCGGCGGCGAGGGCGGCGCCCGCGCCGGTCAGCGAGGCCAGAGCGGTCAAGGCGAGAGCCGTAGTCTTCCAGGAGATGAATTTCGACAAGAGGAGGCTCTTCCAGGCGGGCGATTCGAGAGGACGGGACCTCGACGAGAGACCTGCGGGCGACGGGCTGAGCTCGCCGGGCACCCGTTACCTGGCCAGATTAAGAAAATCGTAACACAGGGGCTAGCCCCCTTCGAAGGCCCGCCGCTCGGCCGCCCGGGCCTGGCGTTCGAAGACGTTGTCCAGGTAGGCGTCGCCGCCGCGAGCCCAGGCGTAGGCGCTCGCCAACAGATAGGCGGGCAGGAACGCCGGTCCCCATCGCTGGGCCTGTTCGACGTGGGCTCGCTCGTGGACCCGCGTCGCTTCCAGCGACTCGCGATCGCAGCCCAAAACGACGTGCCCGAGTGTGATCGCGCGCACCTTGAAGCGGACCGGAAGCGCGGCGAGAAGGCGCTCCACCCCGGGTCCGTGCACCTCGAGAACGCCGTCGGTGAGAGCCGCCCGAGCGCCGCCGATACGGCCGAGGGCCATCGCCGCCAGTCCGACCAGGCTGTTGGGCAGTGCCCACAGATAGAGCAGCGCTCGGAGGAAACCGGTGCCTACCGACATGGTCGAGAAGATACTCGAAATAGCCGCCGCCCGCCGGCGTACCTACAGATGGAGGGTCGACATGAGCGATCGCCACGGAGTCCTGAAGCCCGCCATCTGGGCGTTCTACTTCCTCGTCGTGCTCGAGTTCCTGTTCATGATCAGTCCGTTCGCCCTGCATTTCTACGCCGCGTACGGGCCGGTCCTGAACGTCTTCCACGCTTCGCCGGCCACCTCGTGGCTGACCGGATTCTTCCTGCCACACTTCTCGGCCACCGCGAGTCCGGTGCTGAACGCGCTCAAGGGAGCCGGTTTCCTGATCGCGGCGACGGGTCTGCTCGCCTTCCTGGTCGGCGCGGTGCAGATCTACGGCAGCAAGCTCCTCCGGCGGGGCGCGGTGACCGGAGGTCTCTACCGGTGGGTGCGTCATCCCCAGTACCTGGCCCTGGCGGTGC
Organism: Thermoanaerobaculia bacterium; assembly: GCA_947259925.1. GTDB lineage: Bacteria > Acidobacteriota > Thermoanaerobaculia > Multivoradales > JAHEKO01 > JAHEKO01. The sequence continues at coordinate 87,711 of CAMYOG010000037.1, read as the reverse complement.
TCGGCTTCGGTGTGGTCCTCATCTGGCCCCGGTTCCTGGTCCTGATCAGCTACCTCGTCATGATCTTCGTCTACTACCTTCTGGCGCGCTGGGAGGAGGAGAGATGTCTCGCAAAGTACGGCGACAGCTACCGTGAGTATCTGACCCGGACCGGCAGGATCCTGCCGCGCTTCTCGAGGCGCGCCGCGGCAGCTCCCGGTCGGATGCGCCCCGGCCGGCTCGCCGCCATGGCCGCCCTTACGCTGGCGCTCGGCCTCGGCGCAGCGTTCGCCCTTCGCGCGTACTCGCTAAACCGGGTCAGCGCGATCTATCGCGACTCGACGGCCGTGCTGTCACCCGCCGTGCTGACCACCGAGGAGCTCGAGAGGGCCTGGGAGATCGCCTCTTCGGCCGAGGCGGTGAGCGAGCTGATCGCACGGGCCGGTGCCGAGGCGCGCTTCGTGGTCTACGTGGTTCCGATCGACTGGTTTCTGCCCGATCTGCCGCTTCATACGGAAGAGGAGATCCGGCAGATCGGCGGCGGCCACCGGACGGGCGAGTTCGAGCGCGGCCGCTTCAAGGTCCTGTTCACCAGGGCGCGTCTCCACGCCGACGCCCGCGGCCGGCAGATCGTGACTCGAGCCCACGGCCGCGATCCGATGCTGATCGTGCGCGTCGATCTCGACTCGGGCTCGGTGCTCGGATCCTCGCAGCCGCCGGACCACGTCATCTGGGGCGACATCCCGACCCCGATGATCTGACCGGAACTGCCTGCTTGGGTGGGTGGGTCCGAGGCCGCCTGGCCGGGTGTTCCGGATCGCCGCCCGCCCGCGCAACATCGACTGGGGCTCTGTCGATCCCGTTCGTGGCACGGTCGCCGCCGGCCTCGGGTGGGCAGGGACCGCAGGAGGGCGCCGATGGTCGAGATTCGAATCCACGGTAGGGGAGGTCAGGGGGGCGTAACGCTGGCGAAGATCATCGCCACGGCACGCTTCCTCGAAGGGGATTCCGTTCAGGCGTTCGGTCTGTATGCCGCCGAGCGCTCGGGAGCGCCGATCCAGGCGTTCTGCCGCTACTCCGACGAGCCGATTCAGAATCGCAATCTGATCTACGAGCCCGACCACGTCGTGGTGCTCGATCCGACGCTCATCGGACGGGCGGTCTCCGACGGGTTGAAGCGGGGTGGCTGGATCGTGCTCAACAGCCCCGAGGAGCCGGCGTCGTTCAGGTCGAAGTTCCCCGACTTCCGGCTCGCCACGGTCGATGCAACCGCGATCGCGAAGCAGCACGGTCTCGGAACCCGCAGCCTGCCGATCGTCAACACCGCGCTCTCGGGGGCGGTCGGGCGCGCCATCGGGATCGAGCTCGATCAGGTCATCGCGGCGTTCGGCGAGCTCGGCTTCAAGGGTGGCAACGAGATCGCCGCGGCGCAGGCCTGGGACGAGGTCCGGATGGATCAGAAGCTGCTCTCGCCGCCCGAGGAGACGCGGGCCGAGGCGGCCGCGGAGGCCCCGCCTCTACCGAGCTTCCTGGAGGGCGGCCGCGACCTCCTGCCCGGCATCCGTACCGGCCAGTGGGCCGTGCAGCAGCCGAAACGTCAGCAGCAGGTCGCGCCGTGCAATCACGTCTGCCCGGCCGGCAACGACGTGCGGGCGTTCCTGCAAGCGCTGGCGGCGGAGCGGCTCGACGAGGCGCTGGCGATCCTGCTCGCGACGTCGCCGCTGCCGGGCGTCTGCGGTCGCGTCTGTCCGGCTCCGTGCATGGAGAACTGCAACCGGATCGCCTTCGACGGCGCGGTCAACGTGCGCGACCTGGAGCGCTACGCCGCGGACCATGGACAGTGCGAGCTGGAGTCGGCCGAGCCGCGCTCGGAGCGGATCGCGGTCGTCGGATCGGGGCCGGCGGGTCTGACCGCCGCCTACCATCTGGCGCGCTTCGGCTACCGGGTGACGCTGTTCGAGGCGGCGGACGAGATCGGCGGCCTGTTGCGCACCGGGATCCCGGGGTACCGGTTGCCCGACGACGTCGTCGACCGTGAGGTAGGGCGGATTCTCGATCTGGGCGTTCGGACCCGGACCGATGCCCGGATCGATCGACCCGAGCTCCTGCGCCTCGCCGGCGAGCACGAAGCGGTCCTGGTGGCGACCGGCCTGCAGGAGCTGCAGTCCCTGCGTCTCGGGATGGCCGAAGCGGACGCCGTGATGCAAGGCCTCGATTTCCTCGAGCGCTCGAGCCGGGGCGAGATGAGGGTCGACGGTGAGATCGTGATCGTGGTCGGCGGCGGCAACACCGCGCTCGACGCGGCGCGCTCGGCGCTCCGTCTCGGCGCCGAGCAGGTGACGATCGTCTACCGGCGCACCCGGCTCGAGATGCCGGCGATTCCCGAGGAGATCGATCAGGGCATCGAGGAGGGCGTCGAGATCGAGTTTCTCACCCAGCCGATCGCGATCCGCTCCAACGGCGCCGGCCCGGGAGAGAAGCACTACCACCTCTCCTGCCGGCAGATGGAGCTGGGCGCGGCGGACGAGTCCGGTCGCCGGCGGCCGGTCGAGGTCGAAGGATCGGACTTCGAGCTCGCCTGCGATCGGGTCATCCTGGCACTCGGTCAGTCGCCCGATCTCGCGGTCTTCCCCGAGGGGACCGAGGTGCGCGAAGAACGGCAGCTCCTCGGCCTGCTCGAGACGCCGGTCTACGCGATCGGCGATCTGGCGACTCGTGATGGCACGGTGGCGGGTGCGATCGGCAGCGGCCGGCGGGCGGCTCTACACATCCACGAGACCCTCAGCGGCGAGCTCCTCGGTGAGCCGAGCGGCCGGGACGCACGCCGACCGGTCGACGTCTGGAGCGACCACGTCGTCCAGCCCGAGGCGCTGCGCATGCACCTCTTCGAGCGCGTCCCGCCGGCCCACGGCGGCCACAAGATGCCCTGGGAGCGGATCTCCAACTTCGACGAGGTCCATACCGGTCTGGTCGACCCGGGCGAGGCGCGGCGCTGCCTTTCGTGCGGCGGCTGCAACGAGTGCGATCGGTGCGTGACCTACTGCCCGGAGGGAGTCCTGAAGCGGGTCGGGCACGAGTTCGTCTTCGACTATTCGTTCTGCAAGGGATGCGGCGTGTGCGCGGCCGAGTGTCCGCGCGACGTCATCTTCATGAGCCATCTATAGGCGCGAGCCGGGAGAGAGCCATGTCGGTGCAGATGATCACGGGGAATCATGCTGCCGGCTACGCGTTGAGCGCCGCCGGAGAGGCGAACCGGAACGCGCGCGGCGTCGTCTGCGGGATCTACCCGATCACGCCGCAGACCGAGATCGTGGAGCGGGTGGCGAGCTTCGACTTCACCAAGGGGCGGGTCGTGCCGGTGGAGAGCGAGCACAGTGCGATGGGTGTCTCGATCGGCGCCGCGCTGGGCGGGGCGCGCGCATTCACCGCCAGCTCGTCGAACGGCATCGCCTACATGGTCGAGAACATCATGGTCGCCGGGTACTACCGCCTGCCGATCGTCATGGTGGCGGTCAACCGGACCCTCGGACCGCCCTGGAACATCTGGGTCGACCAGGGCGATACCCTGATGTTGCGTGATCTGCCCTGGATCCAGCTCTACTGCGAGACCAACCAGGAGGTGCTCGACACGACCCTGCTGGCGTTCCGCCTGGCCGAGGACGCGCGGATCATGTTGCCCGTGATGGTCGCCATGGACGCCTTCGTGATGTCCCATACGGCGAGCGAGGCCGAGCTGCCGGAGCAGAAGGACATCGACTCGTACCTGCCGGACCTGGACCTTCCGCACCGACTGCGCTACGACGAGCCGCGGACGATCGGCGGGCTGGTCTGGCCCCATGAGGCGGCTCGCCAGCGACTCGACATCGAGCTCGCGATGCGACGGGTCCCCGAGGTCCTCGAGGAGTGCCGCGAGGCGTTCGACGGCGTCTTCAGCCGCGACCCGGGTGGCGCGATCGAGGCGTTCGAGACCGATGACGCCGAGACAGTCCTGGTCGCGTCGGGCTCGATCGCCACGACGGCGCGCGAAGTCGTCCGCCGCCGGCGCGCGGCGGGCGAGGCGATCGGGCTGATCAAGATGAAGCTCTTCCGGCCGTTCCCCGAGACGGCTCTCCGGCGGGCATGCGGCTCGGCCTTGAAGGTGGCCGTCCTCGACCGGAACTACGGCGCCGGCATGGGTGGTGTCTTCTGGCAGGAGATCCGGGCGACCTTCCAGAGACACCGGGATGATCTCCTGATCCAGGGCTATCTGACCGGCCTGTGCGGCGGCGACGTCACACCCGAGATCGTCGAAGAAGTGGTCGCCGACATCGGCGATCGAGGTCAGCCGACGGCGCCGCTCTGGGTCGGCGTCGAGACCGCGGAGGGCACCCACTGATGAGCATCGAAACGAACGAGGGCCTCCACATTCCGTGCACTGACGAGTGTCTGCTGCGCCCTGGCAACACCAACTGCGGTGGGTGCGGCATGAGCATCGGCCTGACCATGCTCGGGCGGGCCCTGGAGGCGGCGAACGAGCGGAGCATGCTGGTGATACCGGCGTGCTGTGGCATCGTCACGGCTGGCGGTTATCCGACCACCGCCTACGGTGTGCCGGTGGCGGCGTCGACCTTCGCCTCGGCTCCCGCCTTCGCTTCCGGCCTCGCCAGCGTTCGCGATCTGAACGGTGAAGCGGGCCAGGTGATCTGCTGGGCGGGAGACGGCGGCACCTACGACATCGGCATCGCCACCCTCTCGGCGGCGGCGGAGCGGAACGAGAACCTGCTCTACATCTGCTACGACAACGAGATCTACGGCAACACCGGCGGTCAGCGGTCGTCGGCGACCCCTGCCGGGGCACGCACCACGACGACGCCGGGCGGCAAGCTCGAGGGCAAGAAGGACGTGATGACGATCCTGGCCGCGCACGAGGTGCCGTACGCGGCCACGCTGTCGATCGCCCACCCCGAGGACTTCGCGCGCAAGCTCGAGACCGCGCTGGCCTGCGACGGCCTGCGATTCCTGCTGATCCACTCGCCCTGCCCGACCGGCTGGAAGTCCGATCCGGCCGAGTCCGTCGAGCTGGTGCGGATCGCGGTCAAGAGCGGGCTCTTTCCGCTCTACGAGGTCTGGGACGGCGCCTGGTACCGGATCAACGATCGCCCCGAGTGGACCGACGCCACCGGGTACTTCGAGCGCCAGGGACGATTCCCGATGGAGAAGATCGATCTCGAGGCGGTGATCGCGAGCTGCAGACAGCGGTTCGCTCGTCTCGAAGCGCTGGCCGAGAAGTTCCCCTATCGCGAGACCGTGGTGGTCTGAGTCAATTCGGGGACAGGTTGACTATTCGGCGGGGCCTTCGCCGATGTTGACCAACACCTGGATCGAGAGGGCTAGCCGCTTGTCGGGTCGATCACCGCGATGTGCGGCAGCGTCCGGAAGCGGTCTTCGAAGTCGAGCCCGTAGCCGACGACCCAGACGTCCGGAATCTCGAAGCCGAGATAGTCGATCTCGACCGGCACCTCGTGGCGAGCCGGCTTCTGGGTCAGGGCGCAGGTCTTGAGCGATGCGGGCCGGCGTGCCGAGAGACTCTGCTTCAGGTATTCGAGGGTGTGGCCGGTGTCGACGATGTCCTCGACGATGAGGATGTCGCGGCCCTCGATCTCGCTCCGCAGATCGAGCAGCAGCCGCACAGCGCCCGTCGGGCGGTCGCCCCGCTCGTAGCTCGACAGGGAGATGAAGTCGATCTTGTGCGGCACGGTCAGTAGCCGCGCCAGGTCCGCGAGGAAGATGAACGCGCCGCGCAGGACCCCGACCAGCAAAAGATCGTTCGCCTGGGCGTAGTCGCTCGAGATGCGCTCGGCAAGCGCCGCCACCCGCTCACGAATCTCGTCTTCGCTGATCAGTACCTCGAGGGCCTGGTCGCGCATGAGCCGAGTATAAGCCTCTACCCGTAGGCGCGGGCCGTTCCCACCCCTTCGGGTGTGTGAGAACCAGGGGTTTTTTCTCATTGTCTCCGGGTACCGTCCGCGGGAATCCATTTTCCAGCGTGTGCGTCGCCGCGGCACCGGCTTTCGATCGGAATTCCCGAAAGCGGGCGGTGGAAAACAGGAGGTTCCGATGCCCAAGAACGACGTCAAGAGCGGCTGGAAATCGCGCATCACGCTGGTCTCGATGACCGCCCTGCTCACCCTGGCCGTCTCCGGCCTGGTGATTACCTTCGCCCCCTTCCACGCAGCGGTCGAGTGGACCGTACTCGCACACACGATCCTCGGCCTCGTCACCCTGCTGCCGTTGCTCTGGTATGCCTGGGTCCACTGGGTCGACTACAAGAGCTACGGCATGTCCGACGTGGTCTTGCTGGGCTACGTCGCGGCGGCGGCATTCGTCCTCTGCGTGCTGTCCGGACTCGTCGTCACCTGGCAGGGTCTGTTCGGCCTACGCATGTCGCCGGTCTGGCGCAATGTCCATCTCTATTCCACCTACGCGCTCGTCGCCATAGCACTCCCACACGTGCTCGTGGTCATGTATCGGATCCGCAACAACGTGGCGCCGCGGACCTTCCGGCCGGTGGCCGTGGTGCCGCTCGTCGGCGTGCTGGTCTTCGGTCTGGTGGTGGCTGGCCTGACGGCGGGCTACAACGGCGTCGAGTACGTGAACGAGATGCCGAGCGACTACAGCTATCTGTACGGTGAGGACCGTCCGTTCGCACCCAGCCTGGCTACCACCAGCAGTGGTGGTGCGTTCGACGAGGAGTCGCTGGCGAACTCGGCGACCTGCGGAACCGCCGGCTGTCACACCCAGATCCTCGAGGAGTGGCTGCCGAGTGCCCACCGCTACTCATCGATGGACCCCCTGTTCCAGAAGGTCCAGAGCGTCATGGCGGAGCAGAACGGCCCGGAGTCGACCCGCTACTGCGGCGGCTGCCACGACCCGATCTCGCTCTTCTCGGGAACCAAGAACATCTTCGCGGAGGACCTGAGCTCGCTGCACGGCTATAACGAGGGGATCTCCTGCCTGGTCTGCCACGGAGTGCGCGAGACCGACCTTCAGGGCAACGCCAACTACGTCATGACCCAGCCGCCCTCCTACCTCTGGCAGTGGCAGGAGAGCGGCGTCGGCAAGTTTGCGAGCGACTTCCTGATCCGCACCTACCCGCAACAGCACCTCGAGCTGAGCAAGCGGGTCTTCAAGGCGCCCGAGTACTGCGCCGCCTGCCACAAGCAGTTCATCGACCAGGAGGTCAACCGGGTCGGGTGGGTACAGCTCCAGAACCAGTACGACAACTGGAAGGCGAGCCACTGGTACGTGGAGGACGATCCGGCCCGGACGGTCGAGTGCCGTGAGTGCCACATGCCGCTGGTCGACTCGACCGACCCCGCGAGCGGCGACCTGACCGACTACAACCGGACGGCCTCCGACGGCAAGCACCGCAGCCACCGCTTCGTGGCCGCCAACACCCTGGTGCCGGCGATGCTCGAGCTCGAGGGCTGGGAAGAGCAGGTCGCCCTGACCGAGGAGTGGCTCAAGGGCACCTACGAGATCCCCGAGATTCACGACAAGTGGCGGGACGGGCCGGTCGTCGAGCTGATCCTCGACCTGCCCGAGTCGGTCGAGCCGGGCGGCACCCTGCCGGTCCGGCTGGTGATGACCGCCAACAAGGTCGGCCACGACTTCCCGACCGGGCCTCTCGACATCATCCAGAGCTGGGTCGAGCTGCACGTCTACGACCAGGCGGGCAACACGATCTTCTCTTCCGGTACCCGAGACGAGAAGCACTTCATCGAGCCCGGCAGCTTCCTCTTCAAGGCCGAGCCGGTCGATCAGTACGGCAATCTGATCGATCGTCACAACCTCTGGGAGATGGTCGGAGTGCGCTATCGGCGCGCCCTCTTCCCCGGCTATTCGGATACAGTCGAGTACATGATCGACTGTCCGACGACGGTCGCCACCAGCGAGAAGGTGCCGGGGCGGGAGCCGGGGGGCGTCCAGACGGAAGACTACGAGCTGAAGGTCGACGACACGGTCGGCGAATACACGGTCGAGGCCAAGCTGATGTACCGCAAGGTCGACCAGTTCCTGATCAACTTCCTGCTCGGCGAAGACTCCGGTCTGACCGCGCCGGTGATCGAGCTGACCCGTGCCGAGGCGAGTGTCAAGGTCGCCCCCGCCGAGCAGCAGGCGACGATCTCGGATTGGCAGGAGGCTCCGGCGGTCGCGCCTGGCGGCTAATCGCCCGAGATCGTGGGACGCCGTGCTCACCGTCTGCGGCGCGTCTGGATCTGGCTTCTCAGCCTGACCGTCGTCGCCTTGGTCGCGGGTATCTGGATCTACCGGCGCCTCGAGCCCGAGACGCGCCGGCCGGGTGAGGAGCTGCCCGAGATCACCCAGCGGCTGTCGCTCGACCTGCCCGAGGACGCGCCGACCCCCAGCTTCGTCGACGTCACCAGCGAGCTCGGCCTGGGCGGCTTCGTCACCTTCTTCGGTGCCCGGACGTCTCAGCTGCCCGAGGACATGGGGTCGGGCGCCGCCTGGGGCGACTTCGACAACGACGGTGACGACGATCTCTTCCTGGTCGGCGCCGGCGGCTCGATGGACCTGGCCGAGGACGAGTGGGCGCCGTCGTCCCTGTTCGAGAACGACCGCGGGACCTTTCGCCGCGTGGAAAGCTTCCCCGAGACCCGCATGCTCGGGATGGGCGCCGCCTGGGGCGACTACGACGGCGACGGCTGGCTCGATCTGGTGGTCACCGGATACGGCCGGCTCCTCCTGTTCCGGAACCGGGAGGGGACGCTCGAGCTCGACGACCGGCTCGAGGCGCCGGACGGCTGGTGGTCGGGCGCCACCTGGGGCGACTTCGACAACGATCGCGACCTCGATCTCTACGTCTGCGGTTACGTCCGCTACCAGGCGGGGGAGCGTGGCCGCTCGTCGCAGCAGTACGGCGCCGAGGTCCCGTACACGCTCAATCCGGCTTCGTTCGATCCCGAGCCGAACCTGCTCTTCCAGAACGACGGGCGCGGCGGGTTCACGGAGGTCGCCGCCCTCTACGGCGTCTCCAATCCGGGCGGCCGGAGCCTGGGCGCGCTCTGGCACGACTTCGACGACGACGGCTGGCTCGATCTCTACGTCGCCAACGACATCTCCGACAACGCGCTCTATCTGAATCGCCGCGAGAGCTTCGAGGACTCGAGCCTCGCCTCGTGGGTCGCCGACTACCGGGGGGCGATGGGGCTGGCCGCCGGCGACTGGAATCGCGACGGCGACGACGACCTCTTCATCACCCACTGGATCGCGCAGGAGAACGCGCTCTACGACTCGCGGCTGGCCGACATGGCGGGCGCGGGCGGCGTCGGCCTGACCTTTTCCGATCTGGCGGCGCCGCTCGGCCTCGGCCAGGTCGCTCTCCAGGCGGTCGGCTGGGGAACCGAGTTCGCCGACTTCGACGGCGACGGTTGGCTCGATCTCGTGGTCTCGAACGGCAGCACGCTCGAAACTGACGACGAGCCGAAGCGGCTGAAACGGCAGCCGGCGATGCTCTTCTGGAACCGCCGCGGCGAGAGCTTCCACGATCTCGCGCCGATGAACGCCGAGCTGGCGACGCCGCGCGTCGGGCGAGGCCTGGCACTCTCCGACTACGACCTGGACGGCGACCTCGATCTGCTGCAGGTGCATCTCGGCGAGGGCGTGCAGCTGCTCCGCAACGACATGCAGTCCGGCAACTGGCTCGAGCTCCGGTTGCGGCGGCCGGGTACGGGCGAGGCCCTCGGCTTCACGCCCGGCGCCAAGGTCACGGTGCACGTCGGTGGCGCGGCTCTCCGCCGGACGGTCGGCAGCAGCTCCTACCTGTCCCAGAGCAGTCAGAACCTGCACTTCGGGCTCGGTCAGGCGGCGAGCGTCGATCGGATCGAGGTGCGCTGGCCGGCCGGTGAGACCGAAGAGTACGCCGGGGTCGCGGCCAACACCGCCTGGGAGCTGGTCGAGGGAGACCCCGAGCCGCGCAGCGTCGGCCCGCGCGACCAGCGGCAGCGGCTGGTCGAGTTCTGGAATCGCCAGCGCGCGGGGATGGACGCGATGAAGATCGACGGCGATCTCGAGCGCGCGATCGAGCACTTCCGGGCGGCGCTCGAGCTCAATCCCGAGCACGAGGACTCGCGCTACTACCTGGCCAACTGTCTGGTCAATCTCGGGCGGACGGACGAGGGCCTGGCCGAGCTCCAGAAGCTACGCGAGCTGAGCCCGAGCAGCCACCGGGCGCACAAGCAGTGGGGCGTCCTACGGGCCCTCAACGCCGACTCGGAGTCCGACCTCAGAGAGGCTCAGGCCGCCGTCGAGCGCTCGCTCGAGATCAATCTCGAGGAGACCGGCAGCCTCCTGGTGCTGGGCGAGATCGAGCTCCTGCTCGGCGAGGACCGAGAGGCCGACGAACACCTGGCTCAGGCGTGTCATACGAATCCGAAGGCGGTCTCCGGCTTCTTCCTGCGCGCCTACCTGGCCTGGAAGCGGGGAGAGGAGGAGGCGAGCATCCAGTTGCTCGAGCGCGCCGTCGCGGCCCGCGGCGAGGAGTGGAAGCCCGAGGGCGCGGTGGCCGAGGGCGACGTCGCCCAGCGCATGCATGCCGAGTCGACGCCGCTGTCCGCCTACTGGGAGGGGTGGGACGGCACGACCTCCGATCCAGCCGCGATCTTCGCGCGGCTGGACGAGCGCCTGCGATCCGGAACCTAGGACGCCCTACGGAGCGAGCTCCCGGCTACTCGGCGCAGTCGAAGCACGGGTTCTGGGCCAGCTTGCCGCCGCCGGCGCCGGTCACCTTGATCTGCAGCTTCCGGGGGCCGAACTCCTCGACCGTGTGCTCCACGAAGAAGAGGTTGAACTCGCCGCCGTCGATCTCGACGTTTTCGTTCGCCTTGAATCCCTCGGAACCCTTCAGTATGAACTTCGCCTTCTTGACAGCATCGTCCCCGAAGTTCGCGACCACGAAGTAGAAGAGATAGGGGACGCCGATCAGGGGCGCCATGTCGGAGCTGACGATCTGCCCGCGGAAGTCCTCCTCGAGGAGCGTCGCCCAGCAACCCAGGGTCTGCAGGTCCTTGATGGCTCTGGCACCGGCACGGCGCGCTGCGAAGTCGCGCCGGGCACGCTCGCCCATCGGGATCGACATCTTCACCATGCCGTTGTCGAGCTTCTCGACGGTCGCTTCGTGGATGCGGCCACCCGCCAGGGAGATCTTGGTCAGGACCTCGGTTCCCTCGAGGGCCGTCAGGTAGTCGAGATCCGCGGCTTCGGCGGATGGGAGTGGCGCCACGGCCAACGAAAGCACAACACAAAGAATAACGGACCGCTTCATCGTCTCTTTCTCCTTGGATTCTCTCGGGCGACCCGGCGGGCCGCTGTCCATGCTCGAAGTGCACATATTGTACCAGCCGCCGAGTGGCATGCCCTGCGCTAGGCTTGCGGTCGTGCATCCCCACCGGGAGCTGATCGAGAGGTTCTACCAGGCCTTCGCCGAGCGCGACGCCGACTCGATGGTCGCCTGCTATCACCCGGCGGTGCACTTCACCGACGAGGTCTTCGATCTGCACGGGGCCGACGCGGGGGCGATGTGGCGCATGCTCTGCGCGCGGGGCGAAGACCTGGTGATCGAGTATCGAAACGTCGAGGCCGACGATGCCGGCGGTCGAGCCCACTGGGACGCCAGCTACACCTTCTCGACCACCGGCCGGCAGGTGCGCAACTCGATCGACGCGCGCTTCGAGTTCCGAGAGGGCTTGATCGTTCGCCACGTCGACAGCTTCGACTTCTGGAAGTGGTCTCGACAGGCGCTCGGTCTCCCCGGTCTGCTGCTCGGCTGGTCGGGTCTCTTGAAGAGCAAGGTGGCGCGTGAGGCCGCCCTCGGCCTTGAAAGGTTCGTCTCCGGTCGCAGCCAGGGGGCGTCAGGACGTGCTGGGCAGCCGTAGCTCCTGCTCGAGGTAGGAGATCTCGGCGCCCAGATTGTCCTGGACCGCGACCGCGATCGCGCCCCGCTCGCCCCGGACCGGGACCTCGACGGAGTAGACGAACTCGTCCGCCGTGCGGCTCTCCGGGACCCGCACCGGCACCATCCGGTGGCCGACCGGCGAGATCTGATCGAAGCCGTTGCGGACCGCGACGTAGACGGTGAACAGCCCGCGTTGCATCTCGTCCTCCGGCAGCAGGACGATCTCGTCGAGCGGCACGTGGACGTTGACGCGCACTCGGCTCTGGTCCTGCTCGAGCTGTTCCTGCGCGCCGATCTCCAGCCGCACCCGGAGCGGGTTGTCCGAGAGGCCGTGCATCAGCGCGGAGATCACCCGGTCTTCGACCCGCTCCTCGGGCGGCTTGCTCAGATAGCTCTTCCGGTGCCGCACCTCGAGTCCGGGCCGTGCGACCTCGACGCGGATCTCGTGGCGGCGTCCGTCTCCGGGCGTCGGCGGCTCGAAGGCGAGCTGATAGCTGAGTCGGGAGTCCTCGCGCATGCGCACCAGGGCCGGCTCGACGTCCAGGGAGTCGAGCATCGCGACGCCGCCGGTCTCGTCGGCGAGCATGAACAGGGCGTCCTGCCGGTTGCGCATGCTCTCGGTCTCGACGTCGAACGACGTCCGGGTGTCGGTGATGCTCGACGCTCTGCCGGTCGGCTGGCGCGCCTGGAAGGTGTAGAAGCTGACCTGGTAGGTGTTGGCGTGACCGGCGAGCCGCGTCCATTCGTCCGTGGTGTCGAACTCGCGCAGGGTGTTGGCGGTCTTGGTCGGATCCCAGTAGCGATTCTTGAGCGTGTTGTTCTGGGTCGTATCGGTGGCGTTGGGGATCCCCTTGTTCATTCCGGTGCCGTCGCACAGCTCGCTGGCGTAGCGATAGGCCTCGTTGCCCGCCACCAGGGGGATGCCGTCACTCACGTGCAGAAGCGCTTTGGGGCCTTCGTATCCGGCGAGCGAAGTGACGAACCGGTTGAGCTCCGAGATGCTGCCGAGCACCCGGCTGTAGACCTGCTGGGCATGCGCGTGGGCCAGGTGATCGACATCGAGACAAGCGGTGCTCATGCCGCCGGGGGCGCCGTTGCTCTGCAGGAACCGCATCTGCTGCATCAGGTCGAGGACCCGCTGGTCGTCGTTGACGGCGAGCAGGCTGACGGCTCCGGCCTGCGATTGCTCGCGCAGCGCGTTTCTGAGCGCTCGCCGGTTGTTGGTCATCTCCAGCGCGATCTGGGTTGTGCCGCCGTAGGTGACCAGCATCACTTCCTCCTGCGGCGACAGATGCGTATCGAGGACGCGGGTGAGCTTGTCGAACACCCGTTTGCGCGAGCTGGGACGGAGATGGATGTTGTCGATGAACAGGACCAGCCGCCGGGGCGCGGTGGCCACCGCGGGCACGGTCCCTTCGCGCGCGTCGGCTCGGCCCACGGGCGGGCGGCGAGCGGCGGTGAACTGGCTGATCTCGACCGGTACACCATCCTGGTAGAGACGGAAGTCTTCCCGCTCGAGATCGAGCACCGGATCGCCCGAGCGATCCTCGACCACGACGTCGACCAGTACCAGATCGACCGAGACGAAGCCGGCGAAGATCGGATCCTCTTGGGCCGTAGCCCCGGAGGCGGCTAGACAGAGAGCACTAAGGATTGCGGCGGTTCGAGTCATCTGCAGGGTCCCTGTTGAATGATACGCCCAACAGGTAAGAGGGGCCCGGCGCCCCGGGTCCTTTGCCGTCGGCGATCCGGTTTGACTCGGTTCGAGCGCCGAACCTACACTGTCGGTGGTTCCGCCGATATGAGACTCGGAGCAGCAGCGGCAGCGCCGGCGACCGCGGGTGGCTAACATGGCCAGGCGGCTAGCGCTCGCGGCGCTCACGCTCTCGTCCGCGCTGATTCTCTTCTTCTGCCTGGTCGGCGGCCCCATCGGCGAGATCGCGTTCGCCGTCCTCGCCTTCGCCTTCCCGGCGCTGCTGATCGTCGTCGGCGCGGGCGACGAGCGCGGCCGGCTGGGCTCGATCGCCTGGCCGACCGGGGCGCTCCTGGTGGTGCTCGAGGCGTGTCTGGTCGGGATGCTGGCGTTCGGGGGCGAGATCGCCGAGGGCCCATGGCTGCTCGGCCTGCCGGCCGCCACCGCGGTACAGCTCTACGGTCTGATCCTGGTGCCGCTGGCGGTGATCGCCGTCGGCTACGCGCTCACCTTCGATTCCTTCCGGGTCGCCGAGGAGGATCTCGAGCGGCTGCGCGAGCTGGCCGAGCGGCAGGACCAGGAGTAGACGATGCCGACCCTCGACCAGCCGGTGATCGTCTGGACCGCGGTCGGCTATCTGGCGCTGGTGCTGGCGATCGGCGTCTGGTCGCTCCGACGGACCCGGAGCGCCAAGGACTTCTTCATCGCCGGCCAGTCGATCGGGCTCTGGATCACCGGTCTGGCGACGATGTCGGCCGCCTTCAGCGGCTTCGTCTTCATCGGCGGCCCGGGGCTGGTCTACCGGATGGGCGTCGGAGCGCTCTTCATCTGCGTCCCGATCGGCTTCACCTCCGGACTCCTCTGCTGGACCGTCGCCAAGCGGTTGCGACTCCTCGCCGAGGTGCGGCCGGTCTACACCATCCCCGAGGCGCTCTCGAGCCGCTACCGGAGCCGCGCGGTCTCCGGTCTGGCCGCGATCGCCGTGCTGGTCGGAACCGTCGCCTATCTGGGGGCACAGCTCCAGGCGCTGGCGGTGGTGATCGAGGCGGTCTTCGGCACGCGCGAGCTGTTCGGAGAGGCCAGTCTCGCGGTGGGGATGGCGGTCGGCGTCGGGGTGATCGTCGTCTACGCGGTCGCCGGCGGCATGGTGGCCGGGGTCTATACCGACCTGCTCCAGGGTGTGCTGATGGTGGTGGCCGCCGTTGGCGTCTTCTACTACGCCCTGCGGTCGGGTGGCGGGGTCGAGTCGATCGCCTGCACGATCGCGCGATCCGCCGAGTTCGGTCCGGAGTTCCTCGATCCGCTCGGCAGCCTACCGATCCTGACGGCGGTCGGGTTCTTCTTCCTGTTCGGCGTCGGGACGCTCGGGCAGCCGCACATGCTGCACAAGTTCTTCATGCTCGACCGGGTCGACAATCTCAAGTGGATGCCGGCCGTCCTCGGCGGCGGGCAGACCCTCTGCGTGCTGCTCTGGATCGGACTCGGCCTGGCGGTGCCCGCCCTGGTCGCCTCGGGCGGTCTCGAGCCGCTGGCGCATCCGGACGCGGCGACTCCGTCGTTCCTGCTCGGGTTCACGCCCGAGCCGCTGGCCGGGTTGGTGTTCGCGGGAGTCCTGGCGGCGATCATGTCGACCGCCGACTCGTTCGTGAACATCGGCTCGGCGGCGCTGGTGCGCGATCTCCCCGACGCCTTCGGATGGCGGCGGCCTCGGCAGCTCGCGTGGGGACGAGTGGCGGTGATCGCGGTGGCGGTCGCCGCCGCCCTCTTCGCCCTGGCCTACGGCGACCTGATCGCCCTCCTCGGGACGTTCGCCTTCGCGACCTTTGCCGCGGCCCTGGCGCCGGCGGTAGCGGTCGGCCTCAACTGGAAACGGGTGACGGCGGGAGCGGCCGGCGCGTCGATCGTGACCGGTCTGGTAGTCAACCTGGGCCTCGAGCTGCTGACCCGTAGCGGCTCGATCCCCGGACTGCCGCGGGCGGCGATCGGCGGCGGCGCGCTGGCCGGCGTGGTCGCGATCGCGGCCTCGTTCACGGTGCTTCTGGTCTGGAGCTGGCTGGCGCCGCGGCCGACGCTCGATCGCGACGTCGCCCGCTTGATGGAGCTCTAGCCGGTCCCGACGGTAGGATCGGCCGACGATCGTGTCCCCAGAGAGGAGTCGCAGATGAGCCCGCTCAGGAGTCTGTATCTGGTTTGCCTGCTCGTCTGCCTGATGCCTGCTAGCGCCCTGCGGGCGAGCGAGCTGACCGAGCAGGTGGACGCCGTCTTCGCCGAGTACGACTCGACTCGGGTCCCGGGCTGCACGCTCGGAGTGATTGGGGACGGCGAGCTGGTCTACACCCGCGGCTACGGCATGGCGAGCCTCGACCACGGCGTGCCGCTCGGCCCGCGCAGCGTCTTCCGGATCGCCTCGACCTCGAAACAGTTCACCGCGTTCGCGATCCAGCTGCTGGTCGATCAGGGCGACGTCGATCTCGACGCCGATGTCCGGACCTATCTGCCCGAGCTGCCCGAGTACGATCGATCGGTCACCGTCCGGCACCTCCTGAATCACACCAGCGGTTACCGCGACTACCTGGCGCTCGGCTATCTGTCGGGAGTCCGTGATGAGGACTACTACACCGACGCCGAGGTGCTCGATCTACTGACGCGCCAGAGGGAGCTCAACTTCACTCCCGGGGCCGAGCACCTCTACAGCAACTCCGGCTACTTCCTGCTCGGCCAGATCGTCTTGCGGGTGACCGGCAAGACGCTCCGGAAGTTCGCGGGCGAGCGGATCTTCCGCCCGCTCGAGATGCGCCAGACCCACTTCCACGACGATCATCGCGAGATCGTGCCCCAGCGCGCGATCGGCTACTCGCCGACCGACGACGGTGGCTTCGAAATCGATCTGACCACGCTCGAGATGATCGGTGACGGCGGCGTCTTCACCAGCGTCGAGGACCTGGCGCGCTGGGACGCCAACTTCTACCAGCCGAAGGCGGGGAGCGCGTCGACGCTCGAGCGGATGCACGAGCGGGGGGTGCTCACCGACGGCGAGGAGATCGACTACGCCTCGGGGCTGGTGGTCACCGACTACCGTGGGCTGCGCAAGGTCTCGCACGGTGGGGCGTTCGTCGGCTACCGCGCGCAGCTGATCCGTTTTCCCGATCAGCGTCTGTCGGTGATCTGCCTGTGTAACCGGGGAGACGCCAGTCCCTCGCGACTGGCCCAGAAGGTCGCGGATCTCTATCTCGCCGAGCATCTCGCCGAGGAGGAGGCGGCGGCGACCCAGGCGGCGGACGAGCCGGCGGCCGTCGCGCTGTCGGCTGCAGAGCTCGACTCGTTCGTCGGCGGCTACCGGCCCGAGGGCCGGCTCGGCGTGGTCCGGGTCGAGCGTGAAGGCGAGGGTCTGGCGGTGGTCTTCTCGAGCCGCTCGCGTTACGAGGTCCGACCGCTGGGCGCGACTCGCTTCGGCGGCGAGACCCGCAGGAGCTCGTTCGAGGTCGTGTTCACCGACACCGGGGCCACCTTCTTCTTTGGCGACGATCCGGAGGGCGAGCTCTACGAGCGGGTCGAGCTGGTCGAGCCGGCGGCCGAGAGCGTCGCCCGGTTGGCCGGTGCCTACCGCTGCGACGAGCTGATGAGCACGATCCGGCTCACGCCGGAAGGGACAGGCGTCCGACTCACCCACCAGAATCCGCACAAGAACCAGCCCGAGCAGCCGCTCACGCCGACCACCGTCGACACCTTCGAGCTCGACGGCCTGACGGTGCAGGTCGACTGGAGCGCGGAGGGAGAGGTTTCAACGATCCGCCTGGGTGTCGGGAGGGTCCGCAACATCGAATGCGTCCCGGTGCCCGACGGTGGCGCGTAGCCGGCCTTCCTAGGACGTCCCGAGCAGCTCCAGCACCGCCACGGTCATCGCCTGCGTGCCCGCGGTGACGGCGGGCCGCGGCTCGATCTTGAAGAACGGCGAGTGGTG
Organism: Thermoanaerobaculia bacterium; assembly: GCA_947259925.1. GTDB lineage: Bacteria > Acidobacteriota > Thermoanaerobaculia > Multivoradales > JAHEKO01 > JAHEKO01. Next base: position 70,125 of record CAMYOG010000037.1, on the reverse strand, counting down.
GGATGGCACCGAGGGTCCACCCTCGGCTTCGGCGTCGAGCTCGGCCTGTGCCGTACCGCCGACGCTGAAGTAGAAGCCGGGCACCTTGTGAGGGGTCTGGACGAAGTAGGCGAAGTCCTCGGCCCCCATCCCCTCGCGCGGCTTGTCGTAGAGGGCGTCGGCGCCGAGCTCACGCTCGAACGCCGCCCTGATTCGACGGGCGAGGGCTTCATCGTTCGACGTTGTCGGCGTCGCTTCGATCGACAGGTCCACCTTGGGGAGCATGTCCTCGGGCAGACCCGCGCTGCGCGCTACCCCCTCGACCGTGCGCTCGATGCCCGTCAGCAGCTTGGCGCGTGTCGCCTCAGTGTCGGCGCGTACGGTCAGCTCGAGCTTCGCCTGGTCGGGGATGATGTTGTGCTTGAAGCCGGCGTGGAACGAGCCGACGGTCACCACGCCCGGCTCGAGCGGCGACAGCTCGCGGCTGACCAGGCCCTGCAGCGCGACCACGATGCGCGAGGCGATGTAGATCGGGTCTTTCCCCTTGTGGGGAGAGGCGCCGTGAGCACCGACGCCGTAGACGGTGATGTCGACGCTGTCCGAGGACGAGTAGAGCAGTCCCTCGCGCGCCATGATCTTGCCCGCCGGCGCGCCCGCCGAGACGTGGAAGGCGAGTGCGTAGTCGGGCACGCCGAAGCGCTCGTAGAGGCCGTCCTCGAGCATCGCCTTGGCGCCACCGATCCGCTCCTCGGCCGGCTGGACGACGAACATGACGGTGCCGGACCAGGCGTCCTTCATCCGTACCAGCCGCCGCGCGGTGCCGACCAGCGAGGTGATGTGGACGTCGTGTCCGCAGGCGTGCATGACCGGCCTCTCCTCGCCGGTGATGTCGACCTGGGTCGCGGTCGAGGCGTAGCTCAAGCCCGAGTCCTCCTCGATCGGCAGCCCGTCCATGTCGGCGCGCACCAGGACGAGCGGGCCGTCGCCGTTGCTCAGCATGCCGACCACACCGGTGCCGCCGACGCCCTCGATGACCTCGACGCCCAGCGCCTCGAGCTCCTCGGACATCCGGGCGGCGGTCTGATGCTCGCGGAACGACAGCTCGGGATTGCGGTGGAAGTGGACGAACAGGTCCTCCAGGTAGCGGTCGTAGTCGGCCGCGACGGCCTCCTCGAGACTCGCGCCGCCGGCGGTTGCCGGGGCGAAGAGAAGAGCTGCGATCAGGGCGAGTAGAGCGGTTACGTACATCCGATTCCTCCTGGAGATTCCGGGCGTTCCGGAACGGGGAATAATACCGATCGTCTAGAGCTAGCGCTCCTCGCGCAGCTTGACCAGCGCCCAGAGGATCTCGTTGGTCGGCGTAGGGACGTCGAGCTCGGCGCCTCGCCGGGCGATGTAGCCGTTGAGGGCGTCGATCTCGGTGTGCCGGCCGCGGGCGATGTCCTGCTCGGTCGACGAGGTCGCCTCGCCGACGCCCTGGATGATCGCCGCACCCCGGGCGATCAGCTCCTCGGGATCGAGCTCGATCCCCTCGACGCGCGCGACCGCGACCGCCTCGCGCGCGACCGCCAGCGCGATGCGCCAGGTCGGCTCGAACTCGGTCAGACGGCGGTAGCTGGCGCGGGTCAGGGCGCTGGTGGCGTTGGCCATCGAGTTGATGATCAGTTTGAACCAGAGCTCCCGTCGGATCGCGTCGGAGACCTCGCACGGGACCCCGGCCCGCTCGAAGAGCTCGGAGATCCAGCGCGCCTCTTCCGGCCGCTCCGGATCGCCGATGACCAGGTCGCCGCGACCACGATGGCGAAGCGTGCCCGGCGTCTCGATGGCGGCGGCGACGATGACCACCGCGGCGATCGCCTCGACGCCGACCGTCCGCATGCGCTCGACGTTGTCGATGCCGTTCTGGAGGCTCAGCACGACGGCGCCGGGAGCGAGATGGGGGCGGATGCCCTCGGCCGCGCTCTCGGTATCGGGGGTCTTGACGCCGAACAGCACGAGCTCGGCGCCCTCGAGGGCTTCCGAGGGCTCCGCGACCTCGATCGGGATCGTCTCCTGGATCGCGACGCCATCGAAGGCCAGGCCCCGCGTGCGTACCGATTCGAGATGGGGGTTGGTCGACCCCGGCCGCCCGACGAATGCGACCGGAGCTCCAGCACGGGCGAGCATGCCGCCGAAGAAGCTGCCGACCGCGCCCGGGCCGACGACCGCGACTCTGGGCCAGTCCACCATCCGGCCATTCTGTCCCGTCTCGGGCTGTCCGTGTGCCGCCCACCGTCTAGAATCGGTCCGACCGTGAGCCTGGAAAGGTCGAGCCTCGGCCATTACGCAGACCTGGAGCGCCTCGGCGCCGGCGCGATGGGGGAGGTCTACGCGGCGACCGATACCCATCTGAAGCGTCGGGTGGCGTTGAAGATCCTGCCGCCCGAGCTCGCCGGCGACGAGGAGCGACGGCAGCGCTTCCAGCTCGAGGCGGAGGCGATCGCCGCGCTCGACCATCCGAACATCATCACGATCCACTCCCTGGAGGAGGCGCCCGGGCCCGCCGCCGGTGACGACGAGCCCGAGACGATTCACTTCCTGACCATGGAGCTGGTCGATGGCCAGCGACTCGAGGAGCTGATTCCCGACGGGGGTCTGCCTCTCGAGCGGTTCTACGAGCTGGCTTCTCAGCTGACCAGCGGCATGGCCGCCGCTCACGGTCGTGGGGTGATCCACCGCGACCTCAAGCCGGCCAACCTCATGATCAGCGCGGACGGGCGGCTCAAGATCCTCGACTTCGGCCTCGCCAAGCTGCGCGAGGAGATGAGCGGCTCGCCGGAGGAATCGGATCTGCCCACGGCCCTGATGACCCAGGTGGGCCGGGTTCTCGGAACCCCGGCCTACATGGCTCCCGAACAGGTGGAGGGCAAGTCGGTGGGTGCACGGGCCGACGTCTTCGCGCTCGGTGCGGTCTTCTACGAGATGCTGACCGGCAGCCGGCCGTTCGCCGGGGAATCGATGGCGGCGCTGCAGGCCGCGATCCTCTCGTCCGAGCCCGAGTCTCCGAAGCGCCTGCGGGGTGAGCTGCCGAAGTCGGTCGAGGCGCTGGTGCTGCGTTGCTTGAGCAAGGATCCGGAGGCCCGGTTCGCTTCGGCTGTCGAGGTGGCCGAGGAGCTTCAGAAGCACGTGCAGCCGGCCGGCGCCGACGCCTTGGCGCGAGAGCGCCGGCTCAAGAAGCGGATTTTGATTCCGGCCGCGGCGCTGGTCGTCTTGTTGCTGGCGACCGCGCTCTGGTTGCTGACTCGGCAACAGCGGCTGGCGCGGCTGCGCAACGAAACGTTGCCGGAGATCGAGCGGCTCCTGGACGAGCATCGGATCTACGAGGGTTATCTGCTCGCGACCGAAGCCGAGCGGGCGCTCCCCGACGACCCACGGCTCGGGGCCCTGATGGACCGGGCCTCGAATCACGTAACGATCATCACCGAGCCACCGCAAGCCGAGGTCTTCTACAAGGACTACCGAGAGCCGGCGGGGGAGTGGCACAGGCTCGGCATCTCTCCCATGGAGAAGGCGCGGCTACCGGGAACGTACCTGCGTCTCCGGTTCGAGAAGCCGGGTTACGACGCGCTCGAGGTGGGGGCCGAGGTCGAGTACCCGCGCCACGTCTTCCATCTGACCCCGGATGGGGCCGCCCCCGAGGGGACGATCTGGGTGCCCGAGGGTGAGTACACGCTCGGGGTCGAAGAGCCGGTCGCGGTTCCAGGCTTCTGGCTCGATCGACACGAGGTCACGAACCGGGAGTTCCAGGAGTTCGTCGACGCCGGCGGCTACCGCGAGCCGAGCTACTGGACCGAGCCGTTCGAGCGTCAGGGGGAGCGGATCGACAGGGAGGAGGCGATGAGCCTGCTCGTCGACTCGACCGGCCGCCCGGGGCCGACCACCTGGTCGTTGGGGCGCCATCCCGAGGGGGAGGGCGACCATCCGGTCGGCGGCGTGAGCTGGTACGAAGCAGCCGCCTACGCGGCATTCGCCGGTAAGAGCCTGCCGAGCTTCTACCAGTGGCGGCGCGGTGTACCCTGGTCGATGCGCGGCGAGCTCCTGGTGATGAGCAATCTCGAAGGCGAGGCGCTGGCGCCGGTCGGTAGCTTCGAAGGCGTCGGCCGCTACGGGCACAGCGACCTCGCGGGCAACGTGGCCGAGTGGTGCTGGAACCGGGCGCCGGGGAATCAGCGCTACATCCTCGGTGGATCTTGGGTCGATCCGTCGTACGTCTTCACCAACAACCTGGCGCGCGATCCGTTCGAGCGCCAGCCCGACATGGGATTTCGCCTGGCGACCTCCGACGAGCCGACGCCTTCCGGGCTGATGGCCGAGGTCGGCATCTTCCGGCACGATTTCCGGAACGACGATCCGGTGCCCGACGACGTCTTCGAGTTCTACCGCTCGTACTTCGACTACGATCCGCAGCCTCTCGAGGCGCGGCTCGAGTCGTCCGACGACTCGAATCCCGATTGGCGCCGCGAAACGGTGAGCTTCACTGCGGCCTACGGCGGCGAGCGCGTTCTCGCTCACCTGTTTCTGCCCCGCAAGACGTCGCCGCCGTACCAGACGGTGCTCTACGTACCCCACAGCGGCGCGAACTGGCTCGGGTCGATCGACGACATGCACTCCGACCCGATCCTCTTCGTGCCGCGCAGCGGCCGGGCGCTGGTCTTGCCGGTCTACGAAGGGATGCTCGAGCGCGGTGGAGGAGAGCAACGCGGGGGTCTGCAAGGCCGCGCCTTGCGGGATCGCTTCGTGCACCGGGTGAACGACCTCCAGCGCGCCGTCGACTATGTCGAGACCCGCGACGATCTCCAGTCGGAGAACCTCGGGTTCGTGGGCCTCAGCTTCGGCGCCGAGTACGGCCCGGTGTTCACCGCCATCGAGACCCGCTTCAAGGCGGTCGTCTACCTGGCCGGCGGCTTCGACGATGGCCACATGCTGGCCGAGCCGCCCGAGGTGCACCCGATCAACTACGCGCCGCGCGTGACCGCTCCCGTGCTGATGGTGAACGGCGAGAGCGACTACGGGATTCCGGTGGAGACGGCGCAGCTGCCGATGCTCGATCTGCTCGGGTCGCCCAGCGAGCACAAGCGGCACGCGGTGCTCGCGGGCGGACATCTGCCGTACGACTGGAACGCGGTGATTCGCGAGACCCTCGACTGGTTCGATCGCTACCTGGGGCCGCTCGACGGATCGTGAGCGGAGCGGGCTAGAATCGCCGCTCCGCTGGGAGGATGCCCGTGATGTCTGTCTTGCGCCACCGATCCGTTCTCGGTCTCATCGTCGTCTCGCTCGTCGGCAACGCCGCCCTCGCCGACGAGGATCCGCGCCGCGCCAAGCTGGAGGCGAAGGTCGCGGACTCCGCCGCGGTCGAGCAGAAAATCATGGTGCCGATGCGCGACGGCGTGCGGCTGGCGACGGACGTCTATCGTCCGAAGGGCATCGACGGCCCGCTGCCGACCATCTTCTGGCGGACGCCGTACAACTTCAGCAAGCTGAGCAGGAGCCGCCTCGAGTGGGTCAGCCGGGCGATGGAGAAGGGCTACGCCTTCGTCATCCAGAACGAGCGCGGCAAGTACTTCTCACAGGGCGAGTGGGAGATTCTTGGCTTTCCGCGCACCGATGGCTACGACGCGCTGACCTGGATCGCCGAGCAGGAGTGGTCGAACGGCAAGGTCGGCACGATCGGCTGCTCGTCGTCGGCGGAGTGGCAGCTGGCGCTGGCGGCGATGGACCATCCGGCGCACGCGGCGATGGTGCCGATGGCCTCGGGAGCGGGCATCGGCCGGGTCGGACGGTTCTACGAGCAAGGCAACTGGTACCGGGGCGGCGTCTTCCAGATGCTGTTCGCGGTCTGGCTCTACGGCGTGCAGAACACCCAGCGTCCCAGCTTCCCGGACAACATCTCCCAGGAAGACATGGAGCGCCTCGGCAAGTACTTCGACCTGGCGCCCGACATGCCGGACGTCGAATGGGAGAAGAAGATCCGCCACCTGCCGCTCGAGGAGCTGATCGAGAACGTCGACGGACCGAAGGGGATGTACTCGGAGTTCGTCAAGCGCGCCCCGGACGATCCGGAGTGGTACCAGGGTGGCCTCTACCACGACAACGAGCCGTGGGGGGTACCGAGCCTGTGGCTCAACTCCTGGTACGACGTCGCGATCAGCCCCAACCTCGAGCTCTTCAACATCGCGCGCAAGAACGCCACCGACGCCGAGGCGGCCGAGAATCAGTACGTGATGATCGCGCCGGTGCCCCACTGCTCCTTCTTCCGCGCCAAGGAGGAAACGATCGTGGGTGAGCGCTCGATGGGCGATGCGCGCTACGAGTACTACGAGCTGATCTTCGACTGGTTCGACAACCGGCTCAAGGACGAGGACAACGATTTCGCGGCCGAGAATCCCAGGGTCCGGTACTACACGATGGGCTCGAACGAGTGGCAGGGTGCCGGCACCTGGCCGCCCGAGGGGGTGGAGGTCAAAACGCTCTACCTGGACAGCGACGGCGCCGCCAACAGCCTGTTCGGCGACGGCCGCCTGGTCGGTGAGCCGGGTGGCGGGGCGGCCAGCGACAGCTTTTCGTACGACCCGATGAACCCGGTGCCGTCACTCGGCGGTGGCGTCTGTTGCACCGGCGGCACCGTCAAGCCCGGAGCGTTCGATCAGCGTGCCGTCGAAGCGCGCCACGACGTCCTGGTCTACACCAGCGAGCCGCTCGAAGAGGGGATTGAGGTCACCGGCTTCATCGACGTCACCCTGTACGTCTCGTCCGACGCCAAGGACACCGATTTCACCGTCAAGCTGATCGACCTCCATCCGGACGGCACCGCCTACAACCTCGACGAGACGATCCAGCGCGCTCGCTATCGCGAGGGCTACGACCAGCAGGTGATGATGGAGCCGGGCGAGGTCTACGAGCTCGAGATGAGCTCACTCGCGACCAGCAACTACTTCGAGAAGGGCCACCGGATCCGGGTCGAGGTCTCGAGCAGCAACTTCCCGCGCTTCGCCCGCAACCTGAACACCGGCGGCAACAACTACGACGAGTCGGAGGGCGTGGTGGCGAACAACACGATCCACCACTCGGCCGAGCATCCGTCGCGGGTCCGGCTTCCGGTGCTGAAGCGCTAGTAAGCTCGACCTGAGCGAACCGGAAGGCGGAGCGTCGACGAGCCCTCCGGTACGATACCGCGTGGTGTCAGGAGCGAGATGGCGCTAGTAGTCGGTACTCGCCTGGGCCCTTACGAGATCGTCTCGCCGCTCGGCAGAGGGGGCATGGGAGAGGTTTACCGCGCGACCGACACGCGGCTCGGTCGCAGTGTGGCGATCAAGGTCGTCGAGGAGTCGGTGTCGGCCGACCCGCAGTACCGCCAGCGGTTGGAGCGCGAAGCAAAGACCATCTCGCGACTCCAGCACCCGAACATCTGCACCCTGTACGACATCGGCTTCGAAGGCGACGTCCAGTACCTGGTCATGGAGTACATCGAGGGAAAGACCCTCGCCGAGCGGTTGCGTGCGGGAGCCCTCCCGCTCGGCGATGTGCTCCAGATCGGCCGCGAGATCGCGGCTGCGATCGAGGCTGCGCATCGGAGGAGCGTCGTTCACCGCGATCTCAAGCCGGGCAACGTCATGCTCGGACCCGCCGGCACGAAGGTCCTCGACTTCGGGCTGGCCAAAGTCGCCACGGCCGAGCCTCCTCCGAGCGTGGCCTCCAAGCTGCCTACACTCACCGAGCCGATCACCGATGAGGGCCGGATCACCGGCACGATGCCCTACATGTCTCCTGAGCAACTGGAGGGGCGCCGAGTCGATCCGCGTGCCGACATCTGGGCGCTCGGCTGCATTCTCTATGAGATGGCGACCGGCAGGCGGCCGTTCCGGGGCGACAGCAAGCCGAGCCTGATCAGCTCGATCATGGCCCGCGAGCCGCAGCCGATGGTCGACATCGAGCCCGACCTGCCGCCGCGGCTCGCCTGGGTCGTCGAGCGCTGTCTGAAGAAGGACCCCGACGAGCGCTGGCAGTCGGCTCGCGATCTGGCGATCGAGCTCGGTGGGGTCACCGAGGAGAGCAGTCAGATCGGTCTACGCCCTTCGCGCGAGAGTGAATCGGCTGCTGCCGCACCGGCACCGAAAGACAGGCGATACACCTGGTGGCCTGCCGCCGCACTGAGCGCTCTTCTGCTCGGCGGCCTGGCGGCCGGCTATCTTCTCTTGAAGCCGCCGCCGCGCGGACCCGTCGTCGTCGAAGGCACGGCGGTGGCCGTCCTGCCGTTCGAGAACCTGACCGGCAACGACCAGCTCGACTACATCGGTCTCGGCATGGCTGCGGGGTTGATCTCGCAGCTGTCGGAGTTGCCCGCCCTCAACGTGGTCGGACGGACTCGTGCCTGGAGCGCCAACGAGAGCGCCCGGAGCCAGGCGGAGCTGGCCGAGATCCTCGGAGTCAACGTCGTCGTCGAGGGCAGTGTCTTGGCTACGGGCAAGAACCTTCAGGTCGACGTCGCGGCTCTCGACGGACAGTCGTCCCGGGTTCTCTGGACCGACAGCTTTGCCGGAGAGCAGGACGCGCTCTACGAGCTCCATCAGACAATCTCCGACGGGGTGGCGCGGGTTCTATCGGTCTCGCTGTCGCCGGAGGAGCGGCGACGTCTGGCACGGTCCGGCCCCTCCGGCAAGGCGTTCGACTACTACCTCCAGGGCATCGAGCGGCTGGAAGAGCGGGCCAACCCACGGAACTTCGAGTTCGCCGCTGACCTCTTTCGTCAGGCGATCCGCCTGGAAGGCGATGTCGCCATCTTCCATGCCGCGCTGGGCAACGCGCTTGCGCGCCAGAATCTCGAAGGTCACGCCAGGGCGTCTGGAGAGGTGGCGGAAGCCGAGGCCCGCAAGGCTCTGGCCCTCGATCCCAAGCTGCCCGACGCCTACCTTGCCCTGGCGCGCGCCCTTCGAGTGCAGGGACGCTACGCCGAATCGGTCGCGGAGCTCAGGCCGGTACTGGCGAAGCACCCGAAGCCGGACGAAGCGTTCCTGGAGCTCGCCTTCGGCTACGAGCGCACCGGGGACAAAGAGGCGTACTTCCGGGCGCTCGAGAGCGCGATCGCCCTCGGGCCCGAGAATTGGTTCAACTGGAACGCACTGGGTGTGGCTCAGGCCGAGAACGGGAGGTTCGAAGAGGCGAAGATCTCCCTTGCTCGCGCCCTCGAGCTGGCGCCGGCGACGGTCGTCTGGCCACGCCTCAACCTGGGTGGAGTGATGATCGTGCTCGGCGACTACCAGGGGGCGATCGAGCACTTCGAGGCGACCGGGGCGACGACCGCAAGCCCCGAGCTGGCCAGCAACATGGCCACGGCGTACTACGCGCTCGGGCGCCTCGAAGACGCGGCGTCACTGTACCGTCGAGCGGTGGCGCTCGACCCCGGCGACTACGTTCTGCACCGCAATCTGGGTGACGCGCTGCAGGCGCTTGGTCGCGACAGCGAAGCCCTCGACGAGTTCGCCATCGCGCTCCGGCTCGTCGAGGAGAGCCTGATCGAACGCCCGCACGATCTCGATCTCGCCCGATCGCGCGTCCTCTATGCCGCCAAGACGGGTAACTGCGAGGCCGCCATCCGGAACGCGGAGGTGGTGCGGCCGATACTCGAGGCGAGCTGGAAGGGTCAGCTTGATCTCGCGGCCGCCTTCGCTCTCTGCGAGCGACCGCGCCAAGCCCTCGACGCCGTCAAGGCGTGCGTCGAGCTGGGCCTTCCCGGTCACCTGATCCGGCAACAGGCAGAGCTCGAAAGCCTCGTCGGGAACGCCGAGTTCGAGACCATCACCGTCGGAACCGATCGGTAGTCCGAGACCCGCTAGGGCTTCAGTTTGCGGTACCGGTTCCAGTAGACGAAGGTCGTAGCGGCTAGCAGCCCCGAGAGCAAAAGGAAGCTCACTGCGAACGGATTCGGCAACAAGCCGGCTCCGTCCTTGAAGATGATCTCCGGATCCTCGACCGCGTCGTCCTCACAGTCGTTGTGGGACCACGACACTCTGTATACATACTGGGGCATGACGCCAGCGACCAGCTCGCACTCGCCGCTGTACTCGTTGCCCTGCTGAGTGAACGGCCCGATCTTGTCTGGACAGAGGACGAACTCCTTCTTTGCCTTGGTTTCGATGAGCCACTGGCCGCCGGCCTTCGGATACTGAGCTCCGCCGACCTTCTTCGTCTTCCAGTTGACCGACTGCTTCAGGTTTCCGACCTTTACCTGCTTGTCGTCGACGTTCACCGAGTCCTTCACGACGCACCAGTCGCCGTCGCCATCCTGGAACGTCTCGTACTCGATCTTGACGTTCTTGTCCGCCCAGGCCGCCCCCAGCGGCAAGATCACGAGACACGCGAGCAGAGCTCCGACGATCCGAAATCTCGATCCGTACATGGCTCCTCCTTGACCGAGGGAGGTATCCCGCAGCCCGGACCCACGCCCGCCTGACCGTCCCTCTCACCGGGCAGATCGCGCGCGAACCACACATCCGTCCCCTCGCTGCGGCTTTTGTTGACGAGACTCTAGCTTACGATTGCGCTTACGGTCTGTCCAGCCCGAGGGGTGCCGCGCCCCGACGCCTTCAGGAGCCGTGCACGATACTCGCAGCGCGGAATAGGGGATCAGCGGACTGGAGGATCTTGCCCCGCAGGCGCGGAGGGTAGTCCGGACGAGCCTCGAGGAAGGTGCGCACCTGGTCAGCAGCGCCTGTCGAGCTGTGTCCCCAGATGGTCGCGTCGAGCCAGCTTTTCGGGAAGAAGATGTCGCCCGTCCGCTGGATCTCCTCGAGGAGCTCCAGGCTCGGAGTGATGAAGCGCGCGGCGTGCTCGGCCCTGAGCGGATGATGGAGGTAGATGAGCGAACTGACCACCCACGGCTCGTGCTCGCGGTTCACCTCTTCGCGGAAACTCTCGAACCGTTCCTCGCGTACTTCGGGATCGGACGACAGTGCCGGCCGGATGAAATCGAAGCGCGCGCGCCGGTCGGGGTTGTCGATTCGCTCGGCTTGCCGGTCGAGGATCCCCTCCCAGCCTTCGACCTCGCGAACCGCGAGCTCGAACGCCAGGTCGGTTAGGTCCCGTTCGGAGAGCACCAGGCCTGGAATATCGACCTCCTCACTCCAGATGGCTCGCAGGCGCTCGATCCCATCAGGTGTAAGCGCCATGTCCCGGTAGGCTCGGAAGAACGCGCCTTTCAAACTCGTGGCTTCGGCGCGCGCGAGCCCGCGCCAGAGCAGCTCCTCGACTTGGCCGACGACTGCGGTGCGCTGCTCCGCTGTTTGCAGGCGCCAAAAAGTCCGGCCGAGGTAGCGCAAGATCCGCTGTACGTTGAGCTCGTCCGCCTCGGTGTCGAGACTTCGGAGGCAGAGCCGCAGGAAGTCGGACGGACCCACCTCGCCCTCCTGCACCGCGTCCCAGAGGGTCACCCAGGCCGCGCCCCGCACCAGCGGGTCGTCGATCGCCGGCAGGTGCGCCAGCAGGTAGTCGCGGCTCCGCTCGTCCAACCGGAAGTTTGCGTACCCCTTACCACTCGCGTCCGGTAGCACGAAGTCTGGCCGAGGCCGCCCGACGGCCGAGTCGAGAGAGGCAGAGGGTCCGGTCATCCGGACCGGGTGCGGCTCCACCGAATCGCGGTAGCCGAGCAGTACGGTGACCGCCTGGGGCCAAACACGCGCCTCGCCCGCGGGATCCTCCTGCAGGAGCTCGAGCCGACCGATGCGGTCGGCCTCGAGCTCCGTCCGGGTGATGAGCTCGGGGCGCCCCGGCTGGTCTACCCAGACCCGACTCCAGGCCTCGAGCCGGTCGGGCGACAGGCGGTCGAGGATGGCAATCAGGTCGTACCAGGTTGCGTTGGCGAACTCGAACCGGTTCAGGTAGTCCCGCATGCCCTGGCGGAAGACCTCGTCCCCCACCAGCAGCTCCAGCTGCTTCATCATGACCGGCGCCTTCTGGTAGATGATCGCGCCGTACAGCGTTCCCGCCTGGTCCAGATTCTCGAGTGGCTGGCGAATCGGGTTGGCGCCCGCGGTGCGATCGACCGCATACGCGCCGGGGTGGTGATAGAGGAGGAATCGGAGGTCGTGATTCACCTCCGGAAAAGCGGGGTTCACGATCTTCGCTGCCATGAAGTTCGCAAAGACCTCCTTCAGCCAGACGTCGTCGAACCACTGCATCGTCACCAGGTCACCGAACCACATGTGGGCCGATTCGTGGGCGATGAGGCTGGCCCGGCTCAGATACTGGTCCTGGGTCGCCGACTCATCGAGCAGCAGGCGGCTCGCCCGATAGAAGATCGCCCCCGCGTGCTCCATTCCGCCGTATTGGAAGAAGGGCACGAGCACGAAGTCGAGCTTCGGGAACGGGTACGGAATTGCGGTGTACTCCTCCAGCCACTCGAGGGCGTCGAAGTGTAGGTCGAAGATCGCGTCGCGATTGCGCGCCAGCTTCTCCTCATCGGTCTCGCGATGGATCATGCGAAGAGTGCGCCCGTCGCGCTCGGCCTCGTCGACCTCGAACTCGCCGGCGGCGAAGGCGAAGAGGTAGGTGGGCAGTGGCTCCGTCTCCGCGAAGCGCAAGATCCGCGTGGTTGCCTCGCCTGTGACCTCTTCGCTCTCGAGCGGAGCGTTCGCGACCGCTGTCCACGCCTCCGGCACCTCGAGGGTCAGCCGATAGCGCGCCTTGAGGCTCGGCTGGTCAAAGATCGGGAGCGAGAAGCGCGCCCGATCGGGTACGAACAGGGTGTAGAGGAACGTCTCGTTGCGGTTGAGCGCTTCGTCGCCGGCCCTGAACTCGAGCGCCATACTGTTTGGCCCTGGTCTCAGCGCGGCGGCCGGGACGACCACGTGGTCGTTCACCGTGCGATAACCGTCGGCCGCGCCGTTGACGACCACGGTGCGCACCCGCTCGGCGGGCGCCTTGAAGTCGAGCACCAGATCGCGGCCCGAGGGGTCGTTCCACGCGAAGCTGATCTCGACCCGGCCGTCGATCGGCTCGTCCATCGACGCGGGCAGTGATAGCTCGAAGTCGTAGACGATGTCGCTCAGGACCTCGTCGCGCAGCTGCGCCAGCTCGATCGGCACGCCGGCGCCTGTCGGAGTGACTGGGCTTTCCGGATCGCCGCACCCAACCGCCCACACCAGAGACAACACCAGCCCCAGGCTCGCAGTTCTCATTCTCGAATCTCCTTCCGTGGTAGTGGTGTCTCGAGTATCGGTGGACGAGTCCTGAGGCGCACCACCTGATGGCGCAGGGCTCTAGAGCCCATCCATGGGGTCGGCGGCTTGCCACCTGAGTCCTCTTGCGATCGCAGGGAGAACTCGAGTATGCACCTATCCTGTGTTTTGCAGGCCGTAGGCGATGCCGCGGACCGAGCCGAACAACGCTCGCAGTAGCTCGGGATCCTGTCGATCGCCCGTCCGCCAGCGGCAGAGGAGGTCGATCTGCAGCTCGCTCATCGGGTCGATATACGGGTTGCGCAGCCGGATGGCGCGCTGCAGTACCGGGTCGTCGTCGAGGAGTGCATCGTTCTGTTTGATCTCCAGGATCCGCGCGACCGTGCGCTCGAACTCGGCCTCGATGAGGGCGAAGGTCTCCAGTCCGGAGTCCCCGGCAAGCTCCGCGTAGCGACGCGCGACCGACATGTCGGCCTTGCCGAGGACCATCTCGGCGTCGTCGAGCAGTACCTCGAAGAACAGCCAGCCGGCGAGGATCTCGCGTAGCGTCTCGACGCCGAACCGCTCGACGGCGCGCTCCAGCCCGGTGCCGAACCCGTACCAACCGGGCAGGATGTGCCGGCTCTGGGTCCAGGAGAAGACCCAGGGGATGGCGCGCAGATTCTCGATGCCGCCGCCGGAGCGCCGCGAGGCGGGCCGCGATCCGATCTCCATCCGCTCGATCACGTCGATCGGCGTGGCGGTCCGAAAATAGTCATCGAAGCCCTCCGCGAAGACCAGGTCGCGGTAGGTCGAGCGGCTCTCGGTCGCGATGGCGGCCACCACCTCGCGCCAGGGATGGCCGGCCGCGAGTCCGGCGGGCGGCGCCAGGGTGGCGGTCAAGACCGCGCCCGCCGTCCGCTCGAGCGACCGCGCTGCGATCGCACGCAGGCTGTAGTTGTCGTCGATCACCTCGCCCTGCTCGGTCGCCCGCAGCCGGCCGTCGACCGAGCCCGCCGGCGCCGCTAGAACCGCGCGATGGGTCTTGCCGCCGCCCCGGCTGATCGTTCCGCCGCGGCCGTGGAAGATGGTTAGCTCGACCCCGGACTCTTCGAACGAATCCACCAGCGCTTCCTGGGCCTCGTAGAGCGCCCAGCGTGAGGCAGCCATGCCGCCATCCTTGTTGCTGTCCGAGTAGCCGACCATGACCACCTGCCGCCGACCGCGCGAGCCGAGGTGGCGCTCGTAGACCGGCTCGGCGAAGAGCTCGGCCATGGTCGCGGCCGCCGCCTGGAGATCGGGAACGGTCTCGAACAGGGGCGCGACGTCGAGTGGCACCTCGCCCTCGCCGCCCAGGCCGGCGCGCCGAGCCAGATAGAGGACCGACAGAACGTCGTCCGGCCCCTCCGTCATGCTGACGATGTACGGACCGATCGCCTCCCTGCCGAGCTTCGTCTGGGCCTCGCCGATCGCCCGGTAGACCTCCAGGGTCGTGCGCTCCTGGCCCTCGCCGTCGACCGGCTCCAGGTCCGAGGCGAGAGCTCGTGCGAGCCGGGCGGTGCGTTCGCCGACGCTCCGCTCGACCCATTTCGGGTCCGACATCAGGCTGCCGACGACCTGGCGGTGGAGGAGCGCGTCCTGCCGCACGTCGATGCTCGCCAGGTGGAACCCGAAGGTGTCGACGCGGCGCAGGGTGCGGCGGAGCGCGAACAGCCCGGCGTGCTCACCACGGTGATGGCGCAGGCTGTCGGCGAGTGCCGCGAGATCGCTCCGGAACGCCTCCGGGCACGGATAACCGCGCTCTTCCTCCGCTGCCGTCGCTTCGATTCTGCCGATCATCAGCCGCAGGAGCCGCCGGTAGGGCATGTCGCTCTCACGCGGCGGGATCGCCGCCACGACTTCGGGGAAGAGCTCCCCATACTCCGAGCTCAGCTCGTGGATCCGGTCGTCGACGACGACGCGGGAGAGGGTCTGGGTGAGGCTGCCGGCGTGGCGGCGGAGCTCGTCGGCGTAGCGGTCGAGCAGCACGTCTCGTTGCCGCCCGAGGGCCGCACGCAGCGTTTCGGCGGTGACGTTCGGGTTGCCGTCCATGTCGCCACCGACCCAGGAGGCGAAGCGCAGGAAGATCGGTACCTCCCGCGCACCCGCTCCGTCCCCGTAGACCTCCGCCAGCGCGCTCTCCACCTCCTCGTAGAGATGCGGCACCATCCGGTAGATGACGTCCATCAGGTAGTAGAGGACGTGCTCGAGCTCGTCGAGCACCGTCAGCCGCTCGGGCGGTTGGGCCTCTGTCTGCCAGATGCCGGTGACGTCGCTGCGGACCCGCGCCGCGTTGACCCGCAGCTCGACTGGCGTCGCCGCGAAGTCGAAGCGCTCGACCATGCGCCGCGCGATCCGTTGCTGCTTCTCGAGGATCGCCCGGCGAGTCGCTTCGGTCGGGTGCGCGGTGAAGACCGGCTCGATCATCAGCGCGGCCAGGGCCGCCATGACCTCGTCGAGCCCGATCGCGTTCGCCTCCAGCTTCCGGAAGAGATCGAGGAAGGTGCCGCGCTGCGGGCTATCGGGCGTCTTCTGATACTCGCGCCGGCGCCGGATGCGGTGTGTCTTCTCCGCCAGGTTGATGATCTGGAAGTAGAGCGAGAAGGCGTGGATCAGCTCGTCCGCCTCGGCGACTCCCACCTCGTCCGCGAAGAGCGGCTGAGAGCCACCCCGCTCGCGGCGCTCGATCGCTCCCTGCCGCGCGGCTTCGACGCGCTCGTACAGCTCGCGGCCACCCTGTTCGCGCAGGATCCGGCCGACCAGCGCGCCGAGCCGACGCACGTCGTCGCGCAGCGGCTCGTCCTTGGGCGGGAAGTGGAGTCCGCGTCGCATCCTAGAGCTCGCCGGTCTCGCTTTCGATCTTCCGTTCGACGAACTCATAGAGCTCGCTGTCCTCGAAGTACCAGCGCTCTACGACGGCTGAGCCGCGAACATCGGGACCGAAGCAGAATCGGCTCATGCGATGTTTGCTTTCGCGGCCGTCCGTGTACCGCACGAAGATCTTGAGGTGGCGATCTCGATCCAGCGCAGAAAGTCGCGCCGCTCGGACACGGCAACGAGCGGCTGCGGGCCCCTCCGGCTCACGAGCCGGTCTCCACCTCCGTCGGCCAGGGGAGCGCACGCCCTGGCGTCCAGGGAGCGCCGGCCGCCTCGAGCTCGGCCTCGAGCGCCGGCAGCTCGGTCTCGAGAATCCGGGCGAGCTCGCTCGCGACCTCGCCGAACTCGCCGCGTGCGATCTCGACGCTCGCGCGCTGGGTCGCGGTCGGCGCCTGGCGAGTTCGCCAGTGCCCGAACGCCACCTGGCCGAGCCGGCCGAGGATCGACGGCGTCGACGCCTCGTCCAGGCCGCCGCGGATCCGATCGCCGCGGAGCCGGGTCTTCGCCGCGTCGAGCTGGGCGGCGAGCTCGTCGAGGCGGCCGTAGAGAGCCGGATCGGCGCCAGGCGTGGCGTCGAGCGCCGCCCGCAGATGGCGCAGCCGCTCCTCGCCGCGCCCGATCTCTTGCGAGGCGCCCTGGGCCTGGCGTAGGAGATCGCTGGTCTGGCGCTGGAACGCCGCGACCTCGGCGAAGTCCGGCCGTTCGAGGCTGAAGCTGGGGAGCATCTCGACCGTGAACCCTCGGGGCTCGCCGAGGGTCTCGACGCCGTCGCGGGTCCTCACGGCGAGCTCGGCCGTGTAGGCGCCCGGCGCCACCAGCGGGCCGAACGGATCGCTCGCCCAGGGTGGCCGGAATCCGGGGGTCTCGAGATCGATCGGATTGGGGGGCGGCAGTCGAAGGTCCCAGTTGACGCGGTGCAGGCCGGCTTCGGCCGGCGCGACAATGCGGCGGATCGCGGCGCCCTCGGCGTCGCGAATCGTCAGCAGAACCTTGGGCTCCGACTCGAGACTCTCGTCGCGGAGCGTCTCCCAGCCCGGGAACGGAGCGTCCTTGCCTTCCTCGCGCAGCTCCTTCTCGCCCTCTCGACGCTCGTCCTTCGCGGTCTTGGGCGCTGCGCCGAGGTGGTAGGTAAGCAGAGCCCCGAACGGCGGGTTGGGCGCGGTGTAGTCGTCACTACCCATGGACGGCTTGCCGGCCGCCTGGCCGGGAACCGAGGGAACGTAGAGCCACGCGTCACGGGTCGGAAAGAGAAAGGCATCCTCTTCGACCGCAGCGGCCAGCTCGCGCAGGGGCGAGTAGTCGTCGAGGATGTAGAAGCCGCGGCCGAAGGTGGCGCCGACGAGATCGTTCTCGCGGCGCTGGATGGCGACGTCGCGGAAGGAGATCGTCGGCGCGCCGCTCAGCTTGTGCCAGCTCTTGCCCCGGTCGAGCGAGGCATGGAGACCGTGCTCGGCGCCGACGAAGAGCAGATCGCTCTCGACGTGGTCCTGGGCGAGTGCCCAGACGATGGTGTCGTCGGGCAGATCGCCGGAGATCGACCTCCAGGTGCGACCCCGGTCGCGGCTCTCGAGCAGGTAGGGACGGTAGTCGCCCTCCTTGTGATTGTCGACGGCGGCCAAGACCACGTCGGGCTCGTGCAACGACGCCTGGACGTCGTTGACGAACAGCAGCTCGGAGATGTCCGGGAACTCGACCCTGCGCCACGACTCGCCGCCGTCCTCGCTCACCTGGACGAGGCCGTCGTCGGTGCCGACGTAGAGGAGCCCTTCCACGAGCGGCGACTCGGAGACGGTCGTGATCGTGGCGTAGAGCGACATGGCGCCGTTGTCGTAGAGCGCATCGACGCTCCAGACCCGGCCCATGTGCTCGAGCTCGTAGCGATTCCGGTCGCGGGTGAGGTCGCCGCTCACCGGGCGCCAGGAATCGCCGCGGTCGTCGCTCCGCCAGAGCCGCTGAGAGGCGAAGTAGAGGCGGCTCGAGTCGTGCGGGCTGACGATGATCGGCGAGTCCCAGTTGAAGCGCTCGGGCGGATCGTCGGGCGCGGGCACCGGCCGGATGTCGAGCGTCTCGTGACTCGCGCGGTCGTAGCGCTGCAGGCGTCCGCCCTGCCATTCCATGTAGGCGATGTTCGGGTCCTCGGGATCGAACGAGCAGGCGTAGCCGTCGGCGCCGAGGGGAACGAACCAATCGCGATTGCGGACACCTTCGACGTTGGTCGTCCGCGATGGGCCGAGGAGCGTGCCGAGGTCCTGGGCGCCGCCGAGGAGGTTGTAGAACGGCTCGGCCGAGTCGAGGCAGAGCTTGTAGAACTGCGAGATCGGCAGGTTCGGGAACTGTCGCCAGGTGGCGCCGTCGTCGAAGCTCTCGTACAACGATGCATCGGTGCCGGCGAGCAGGTGCTCGGGGTCGGCCGGGTCGATCCAGAGCGCGTGGTTGTCGGAGTGCTTCTGTCGCCCGTCGCCGAGGTAGTCGAACGTCTTGCCGCCGTCGCGGGTGACGTGGAAGAAGACGTCCATCTGGTAGACGGTGTCGACGTCGTGCGGCGACGCCTCGATCTCCTGGTAGTAGTGCGGTCCGGTGCCGTTCGAGATGTAGCCGTTGCGCTTCGCCCAGCTCTCGCCGCCGTCGAGCGAGCGGTAGAAGCCGCGCTCCTTCTCGTCGGCTTCGATCGTCGCGTAGACGACGTCCGGATTCGCCGGCGAGACCGCCAGGCCGATCTTGCCCATGTCGCCTTTCGGCAACCCCCGCTCGATGCGACGCCAGCTCTTGCCGCCGTCGGTCGACTTGTGGATGCCCGAGCCGGGACCGCCGCCCAGGAACGACCAGATGTGCCGCCGGCGCTGATACGAGGCGGCGTAGAGGACGTCCGGATCGCGCGGATCGATCTCCAGGTCGGTGACCCCGGTGTCGTCGTCGATCTCCAGGATCCGCTCCCAGGTCGCGCCGCCGTCGGTCGTCTTGTAGAGGCCGCGCTCGCCGCCCGCCGCCCAGAGCGGCCCCTCGGCGGCGACGTAGACGACGTTGCCGTCGCGCGGGTCGACGACGATCTTGCCGATGTGCTCGGAGCGCTCGAGCCCCTCGTTCGTCCAGCTCTTGCCGCCGTCGAGGCTCTTGTAGACGCCGTCGCCCCAGCCGACGTGCCGGCCACTCACGTTCTCGCCGGTACCGACCCAGACCGTGTCCGGGTTCGACGGGTCGAGCGTGACGACGCCGATGGAGTAGGAGGGCTGGTCGTCGAAGATCGGCGTCCAGGTGACGCCGGCGTTGCCGGTCTTCCAGACGCCTCCGGACCCGACCGCCAGGTACCAGGTGCTCGAGTCGCGCGGGTCGACCGCGATGTCGGCGATCCGGCCGCCCATGAGCGCCGGGCCGAGCTCGCGCAGCGAGAGCCCGCTCAGCGCCTTGGCGAGGCTCTCCTCCGAAGCGGTCGCCGGGCTGGCAGAGAGCGCCGATCCGAGCAGCAGACCCAGCGACAGGACGGTCGATGACAGAGAGCGAAACATGGAAATCACCGCGACCTCCTCCCGAAATCGTGCGGAACGGGCGGAGCCTACCGGAAAACGGCGATTCGACGACTCCTGTGCAGGCGTGCGCTGTGAATTCCGCCAGGTCCTCGCTAGGCTTGGCTCAGGAATTCCCATGCCGACTGCCAGACAGCCAGCGCCGCCCGGGCTGAGCGGAGAGATCGTTGCACTGGTCCGGCGTATGGAGCGGGAGACCAGGAGTTTCCACAAGGTCAAGCGGCGGATGGCGATTCTTAGGCCCCGGGACTTCCGCTCTCGCCAGCCGCCCGAGCAGGCCCTGGCGGAGATCAAGCGCCTCCGAGCGGCGGGAAAGAAGCTCTCCAGGCAGGCGGCGCGCCTGACGGAGGCGACTCGAGACCGGGGCCTGGCCGGGCTGGCCACCGGCGCGGAGGCCAGTGCGGCGGCATTCGTTCGGGCGGTCGACGCGGTCGGCGAGCTGGCTCGGGTGCAGGGGATCAGGATCCGGTCGGGGGTCCTTGCGGACGTCGGGGTCACGCGGCGGGAGGTCCTCGCCGAGCTCACCGGGAGCCGGAAGTCACTCGCGAGACACCTGCGGAGAGGCCGGAGACTCGAGTCGCTCTGGCTAGCGCAGCTGACCGAGGTCGAGCGGATGGCGCCGGATCTTCCGGCGGCGGCGATGCTGACCGCCACCCTGGACGCCGTGTGGTCGGGCATGGAGCGAGCCTACGAAGTGGTCGCGGGCAGGAGCCCGAAATCCCTCCTGCGACTCCCCGATCCGGGTCTCATCGAGCTCGACTTCAGAGTCGTCGAAGGCCTCCTGTGCGAGGTCCGCCGAGCGACGGCGCGAGCCGGCGATTCGGTCGACGTCAGCTCGATCGAGCTCCAGGTACAACGCTGCGAACGGGCGATCGAGCTGGCCGGGGAGGTGATCGAATTCCTGAAGCCCCGTGGCGAACGGGAGCGGACATCCCGGTACCTGCGAGTCATTCCGCGATTCCAGAGCGCCTACGCGCGAGCCGAGGAGCTGCGGACCACGTAGATCTCGACCGTTAGCGCTACTCCTCCCACACCGGTGCCGGCTTGCCCTCGACGTGAGCCTTGAGCACGCTCCAGATGAAGATCCAGCCCTTCTCGACGTTGGTGTCCCAGCCTTCGTGAGTCGCTCCGAGCTGGTTGTGGGTGAAACGGAGCACGCTGGTGCCGTCTTCCTCTTCGAGCTTCCAGGTGCCGAACCAGATCGCCGGGCCGCCCCACTCGGGAAAGGTGTGCCCGACCACCTGCAGCATCTTCTCCGGCACGACGGTCGTGACGTGTCCCCAGAGCAGGCCGCTGCCGTCGGCCCAGTCCTCGTACATCAGGCCTCCGGGCCGCGGCTCGAGGCGGAAGGTCTTGTCGCCCTCGCCGCCGGCGGCGAAGCTCGCCTCCGGCCACCAGTCGGCGACGTTCTCGGTGAGCGCTCGCCAGACCGTCGCCGCCGAGGCCTCGATCTTCGTCTCTACGTTGATGGCCGGAATCGTCTCTGCTGCTGTCTCCATGGTTCTCTCTCCCTCGGTTTTCGGGTTCACCCTTGCCACTCGGGCGGCTCGGTCCCCTCGATATGGGCCGTCATCACGTCCATGAGGAACGTCCACCCCTTCTCCTTCTTGGCTGCGTAGTGCTCCGGGGTCGTGCCGACGGCGTGCTCGGTGAAGTTGAGCGAGCAGCCGTCGTCGATACTGGTGAGCCTCCAGGCTGCGAACATGATCGACGGTCCGCCCCACTCCGGGAAGCTGAAGCCGTTGACCTGGAGCAGCTGACCCGGAACGGCGGTGGTCACCAGTCCCCAGAGGAGGCCACCGCCGCTGTCCCACTCCTCGTAGACCCGGCCGCCCGGCCGCGCCTCGAGGTGGTAGCTGCGCTTTCCCTCCTCGCCGCCGATGTAGAACTCGGCCGGCCACCACTCCCCGGCGCCGTCGGTGAGCGCCTGCCAGACCCTCTCCGGCGAGGCCGCGATCCGCACCTCGAGCTGGACGTCCGCACTCGGCTCGGTCGTCGTCTCCGTCATTCCTTCTCCTCCCTCGCCTCGGCGAGGCGCTTGATTCTGAGCAGGCGATCGGCCGGCAGGGCCTCGAACGGGCGGATCCAGCGCCGGTAGATCTCCTGAATCGGAACCGGGTTGATGTGGTTGAACCGCTCACGGCCGCGGCGCTCGACCAGTACCAGACCGGCGGCTTCGAGTAGCTTCAGATGCTTCATGACCGCGAACCGGGTCGACTCGAAGTAGCGGCAGAGCTCGCCGGTGGTGTGGGGGCGTTCGCGCAGCCGGTCGAGGATCAGCCGGCGCGAAGGATCGCTCAGGGCGCGCCAGACCAGATCGTCCGCGCTTCGTGGCCTAGACGGAGCGCCCGAGGAGCTTTCGCTGGCGTGGTTCGTTATCATGTGACCAAATGGTCACATATCTGGACGAACTTGTCAATTCGACCTTCGGCATTCGCTCGGATCGCCAAGCTGCAAGGCCCCCTGATAACCTCGTGCCCATTCAGACAGCTCTCTGTCGAACCTGGCAAGGAGGTCCTATGATGGTGCCGAGGACGGTTGCCTGTTTCCTGGTGCTTGGGGTAGCGCCTCTTCTCGGAGGCTCGCCTCTCTTCGCGCAATCGACGACCGGAAGCGCGATCGTGGTGCTCGGGCCGGTCGAGCCGATCCTGATCCCGAACGTCAATCCGCGCCGGATCACAAACCCGGCCGCCCTCCTGCGGCCGCGCCGGATCTTGCCGCCGCGGCAGGATCCGCTCCTGGAGCGGCAGCTGAGCGCGGCGCCGCAGGCCGACCTCGCGTTCACGACTCCGTCCATCAACGTCGCCGGGATGGATCCCTCGTGCTGTCCGCCGGACACGGTCGGCGAGGTGGGCACGACGCACTTCATCCAGATGATCAACGGCGTGGGCGGGGCGGGCACCAACTTCCAGATATTCGACAAGGCGACGGGCGCCGCGGTCAGCGTTCCGCAGGTGCTCGAGGGGCTCGCGCCAGCGGGTGACCCGTGTGCCGGTGGAGACGGCGACCCGATCCCGCTCTTCGACCAGCTGGCCGAACGATGGGTCCTCACACAGTTCGAGACCGCCACGAACGCTCTGTGTCTCTACGTGTCGAGCGGCGCCGACCCGACGACCAGCTCCTGGATGCTCTACCGGTTCAACCCGCCCGAGTTCCCGGATTATCCGAAGTTCGCCGTGTGGCCGAGCGCCTACTTCGCGGCGGTCAACGACGGTGGTCGCCGTGTGTTCGCCTTAGACCGTGCTGCCATGCTCGCGGGAAGCGCGGCGACCGGGCTCTTTTCCACCGTTTCCGTGTTGCCCGGGTTCGCCTTCCAGATCGTGCCCCCGGTGGACCTCGCGGGTCCGAACGCGCCGCCCGCCGGAGCTCCGGGCATCTTCATCCGTCATCGCGACGACGAAGCGCACGATCTGGCCAACACACCTACCGTGGATACTCTGGAGATCTTCGAGTTCACTCCCGACTTCGCCACGCCCGCCAACTCGACATTCACCGGGCCGACCAGCATCAGCGTGACCGACTTCGATTCGGATCTGTGCGGACTGACCAGCTTCAACTGCGTTCCGCAGCCCGGGACCACGCAGCAGCTCGATCCCCTGCGGGAGCCGGTGATGCAGCGCCCCGTCTATTGGAACTTCGGCACCCATCAGTCGCTGATCGGTAGCTTCGCCACCGACGTCGACGGGTTCGACAGAGCTGGAATCCGCTGGTTCGAGCTGCGCCGGGCCGCCGGAACAGCGACCGGAGGCTGGAGCTTGTACCAGGAGGGCACCGTCTCGGCGGCCGATACCCTGAGCCGATGGATGAGCAGCCTGGCCATGGACCAGAGTGGCAACATGGCCCTCGGCTACAGCTCGAGCGGTCCCAACACGGGTCAGTTTCCGAGCATTCGCTATACCGGCCGCCTGGCCACCGACGTGCTCGGAACGATGCCTCAGGTCGAGAGCGAGATCATCGCTGGTGGCGACTCCCAGGACTTCTCCGAGCGCTGGGGGGACTACTCGGGAATGACCGTCGATCCCGTCGACGACTGCACGTTCTGGTTCACGACCGAGTACACGCCGCCGGGAAACATGGGCTTTCCCCTGACCCGAATCGCGAGCTTCCGCTTCGACTCGTGTAGCGTGAGCTGCTCGGCCGGCGCCGACTTCGTGACGGTCACCCACCTAACGGACTCCGGATCGGCGAACTACAGCGCCTGTGTCTCCATCGACTTCGGTCCCGGCTACGAGATCACCGCCTCCGGCGTGGTCACCGCCACGGCGCCGTTGATCCGTCTCCTGAACGACGTGTCGATCTCGGGCACGTTCACGGCCGATTCTTCCGTGCCTTGATCCGCCAGTCTCCGCTACTAGGGCGAGATCAGAGGCTTGGTTGCCTGGTCCTCGAGTGACGTGTGAGCTCGGGCGAACTCGAGGAAGGCCTGGCATGAGCTGCTGTCTTCGAAGGCCGCCTTTGGAATGACGTGTGCGGCGTGCTGTGCCACGTATAGCAACAGGTAGCGTCTGGTGCTTCGGATCTCCACGATCCCCTTCCAGGTCGTGAACGTCGAGCCGAAGGCCGTGGCCTCGGTCACGCCGTCCTCCGTCAGAGTCACCTCGTGGTCGGTGAGCAGGCCGCGGTTCTTGCGGATGCCATGCGTGAGCAGGAGGACGATCGATTCGAAGGCGAGCGCGAACACCATCAGGATGGACGCCGCGAGGATGGTGGCCAGGACCTTCGCCACCGTGGACTCGCGCTCTCCGAGGTCGTTCCAGATCGACCAGAGAAGGAGGCCGAAGAGAAGACCGTGCACCAGCCAGAAAACCCACATGCGGAGCACGTGATGGATATGAAACCGCACCAGGTCGAGGAAGGTATTCCGGTAGGTGACGCGCATGCTAGCTCCGTGTGACCCCGCAGAACTTCGCCAGCCGCCCGAGCTCGCGCTCCAGCTGCTCCTGGCGTCGCGCGGTCTCCACGATGCCCGGCTCCCAGTAGAGGGCGATCACGTTGAGCGTGCCCGCTTTACGGTCCGCCTTGACGTCGACCCGGCCGGTGAAGCGCTCGCCCTCCAGGATCGGCAGGACGTAGTAGCCCCACTTCCGTTTCTTGGCCGGCACGAAGATCTCGAGCGCGTAGTCGAAGCCGAAGAGCCGCTCGGTCCGCTGCCGATCGTGGATCAGTGGATCGAACGGGTTGAGGAGTCGTAGCCGGCGGGGCGCCGCCGGAGCCGCCGCCAGGCGATCGAGATCCTCGGTCATCGCGTAGACCGGCGCGGTGGTCGAGCCCCTGTCCGCCAGCTGCACCCGCACCCGCGCGACGTCCTTGCCGAGCACTCGCTCGCACCAGCGGGTCGCCTGCTCGGTCGAAACGGCGTGGAAGAAGCGCGCGATCTGCGCCGGCGTGGCGGCGCCGAGGCGGCGGAGGGCTTGCCGACACGCCCACTCGGTGTACTCGGCACGGGATACGCGGCGCTCGCGATGCTCCTCCGGCACCACCCGCTCGGCCAGATCGTAGACCTTCTCGCGCTTGTCCCGGCGGGTCACCGCCAGCTTGCCGGTCCGCCAGAGCCACTCCATCGCCACCTTGGCGACCGTCGGTACCGGGAAGCCGGCGGCTTCGGGGTCGATCCCGACAAAGCGCACCTTTTCGGGATCGAAATCGCGCGGCTTCAGCGGCCCCTCCCGGCGGATCCGGCGCAGGACCCGATCGAGATCGCTCCGGCTGACGCCGCTGAAGTAACGCTTGTATCCCGGATGGGCCTCGTAGCGCCGGAAGCGCTCGAAGAAGTGGCGCCAGTAGGGATAGACGTCGCTGGGCAGGATCGCGGCGTCGTGGGTCCAGTTCTCGAACAGCGTGCGGGCGACCTCGATGCGGTCGTCCAGCCACTCCTGCAGGTAGCGTCGATTGCGCGAGAAGAGGATCTGATGCTGGGCGCGCTCGACCGCCGAGACCGCGTCGACCTGGACGAAGCCGAGCCGCCGGACCATACCGTCGACCCACTCGGCCGACGACGTGGTCGTGGGCGAAGGCAGCGGGTCGTCACTGAGCGGGGATCCGAGCCCGTTCAAGCTGATCAGGGCGCGCCGGAAGGCTCGATTCGGAATGGAGGCCACGATCTCGCTCAAGATCGGGAGACAGTTTACTCAACCGACAGCGCGGATCTGTAGCGTGGTGCGGTGCCTGTCACCGGAAATCCTCGCGATTCGTGCCTTGGTGTGGTGCCTGTCACCGCAATTCGGTATAGGGTTTCGAGGTGATGAAGGAGGTCGTGATCATCGATGGCGTCCGAACGCCGATCGGCGCCTACGGCGGCGGGCTCTCGTCGGTGCGCCCGGACGATCTACTGGCGCACACGTTGAAGGCGCTCGCCGAGCGGACCGGCCTCGATCCGGCGCTGGTCGACGATGTCTACACCGGATGCGGCAACCAGGCGGGCGAGGACAATCGCGACGTCGCTCGCCATGGCGTGCTGCTGGCGGGCTGGCCGGTCGAGGTTCCGGGCGTGACCATCAATCGGAACTGCGCGTCGGCGCTCGAGGCCGTCAACCTGGCCGCCAAGTCGATCCTCGCCGGCGAGGGAGACGTCTACGTGTCGAGCGGCATCGAATCGATGAGCCGCGCGCCCTGGAGCATGCCGAAGCCGGAGCGGACGCCGACCTTCAAGCCGGCGCAGGCCTGGGACACCACCGTCGGCTGGCGCTACCACAACCCCCGGATGGACGAGCTCTATCCGATCATCAGCCTGGGCGAGACCGCCGAGAACATCGCCCAGGAGATGGGCATCACGCGCGAGGAGCAGGACGCGTTCGCGCTCGAGAGCCATCGCCGGGCGGTCGAGGCGATCAACGCCGGGCGCTTCGTCGACGAGATCACGCCGGTGCCGGTGCCGCAGCGGCGCGGCGAGCCCAGGATCGTGGATACCGACGAGCACCCGCGCTACCGGCGCGAGAACGGCAGCTACGTGCTCGACACCAGCCTCGAAGCGCTCGCCAAGCTCCGACCGGCGTTCCGCAAGGACGGCACGGTCACGGCGGGGACCGCCAGCGGCATCAACGACGGCGCGGCTGCGCTCCTGGTCATGAGCCGGGAGCGCGCCGACGAGCTCGGCATGCAGCCGATGGCGCGTTGGGTCGGCTCGGCGGTCGCCGGCGTCGATCCCGGGGTGATGGGCTACGGGCCGGTGCCGGCGACCCGCAAGCTGCTCGAGCGGACCGGGATCACCCTCGACGACGTCGGCTTGGTCGAGCTGAACGAGGCGTTCGCCGCCCAGGTGCTCGGGGTGATGAAGCAGCTGGGGATGAAGCACGAGCTGACCAACGTCAATGGTGGCGCGATCGCCCTCGGCCATCCGACCGGCTGCTCGGGCGCGCGCATCCTGGTGACCCTGCTGCACGAGATGAAGCGCCGGGCGGCGTCGCAGCCGTCCCCCTACTACGGCCTGGCCACCCTGTGCGTGGGCGTCGGTATGGGCGTCTCGACCCTGGTCGAGTGGATCGGCGAGAGTCGCGACTGATTCTTGGCCCTCTGGGCCTCTTACAATCAGCAGATCACGTTCACGCTCCTCTGGCTCGGAGGAGAGCCGGTGGAGCCAGCAGGGAGGCGCCACCATGCCCACATTCGCTCGTATCTCCTCGATAGGGCTGGTGTGCGCGCTGGCTCTCCTTCTGGTGCCGGTGGCGGACGGTGTGCATGGCGGCCGCCGGAGTCGCCGGGACCCCGGGGACCTGGTCGGGGGTCGCCTGATCGTCAAGTACCGCGACTCGGTCGACTCGTGTGTCCACTGTCTACTGGCCCGCAGGGAGTTGTTTGCCGGTGCCGTAGCCGATGGCGGCGAGCGGTTCGAGGAGCTGCACCGCGCTCACGGAGTCCGATCGGCTCGTCCGGTCTTCCGGCTCGCCGACGAGGAGGCACGGCTCTTTCCAGACCAGACGATCGTCCCGATGCTCGACCTCCGCCGCTACCACCGGCAGAGGCTCGAGACGGCTCGACGGGCGTTCACCAGCCGCTCCCGTCGGGCGCGCCGGGGCGTGGATCCGCCGGACCTGCATCATGTCTACCTGCTGAAGCTGGGGCCGAGGAGCGATCCGATGGCCGCCGCCGCCGGCTTCTCGAAGAACCCGCACGTCGAGTACGCCCACCCGGACTACCTCGTGCGCGCGGCGGCTGTGCCGAACGACCCCCTCTACCATTCGACCGGTTCCTGGGGACAACCGTACGACGATCTCTGGGGGCTCAAGGCCGACAAGCTCGACCTGGCTCCCGCGTGGGACGTGAGCCAGGGCGAGGGCACGGTGGTCGCGGTCGTGGACACCGGCATCGACTACCGACACGAGGACATCAAGGCGAACGTCTGGAGCAACTCCCGCGAGGTGCGGGGCAATGGTGTCGACGACGACCGGAACGGCTTCGTCGACGACGTCCAGGGCTGGGACTTCACGACCTGCATGAGATTCGGTACGCAACGCTGTCGTAGCGAGAAGGAGCCCGACAACGATCCGATCGACGATCACTTTCACGGCACCCATATCGCCGGGACGATCGCGGCGGTCGGCAACAACGGCAAGGGCATCATCGGCGTCGCGCCGAAGGCCCGGGTCATGGCGGTCAAGGGACTCAACAAGGACGGCCACGGTGGGACCGCGGATCTAGCGGCCGCGATCGTCTATGCGGCCTCGAACGGCGCCGACGTGATCAACAACAGCTGGGGCTGCGGTTTCTGTCCGGAGGTGCCGCTGCACGTCGATGCCCTCGAGATCGCGTACGCCATGGGAACGGTCGTCGTCTTTGCGGCCGGCAATACGGCTCGCGACAACCGAGCCAGCAGCCCGCTCAACACCCATCGACCGAAGCCGATCGTGGTCGCCGCGAGCGCGCCCGACGACCAGCCCACGTTCTTCACCAGCTTCGGAGCCGCCGTCGACGTGGCGGCCCCCGGTGGTGTGCGCAGCGGCTCGGAGCGCCCGAACATCTTGTCCCTGCGGCTCAAGGGCAAGTGTCGGGTCTGCCGCCGGAACGCGCTTGGCAAGGAGTACATGCGGCTTCAGGGGACGTCGATGGCCGCTCCACACGTCGCCGGTCTGGCGGCGCTGATCCTGAGCAACCGACCCGGGCTGGGACCGGACGAGGTCCGTCAGATCTTGCGGGCTTCGAGCGATGACATCGCGGGCATCGGCTTCGACCTGCGCAGCGGAATGGGGCGGATCAACGCTCGACGAGCCCTCGCGTTGGACTCGCCCCTCAGCGCCGAGATCACCTCGCCCAAGCACCTGACGGCACCGCGCAAATCGCGGGTCACGGTCCGTGGCACCGCCGCCGGCCCCGGATTCGAGAGCTACCAGCTGTTTGCCAGTCGAGAGCACGACATCGAGTGGGTGCCGATCACGGGCGCGATTCGCTCACCGAAGCGCAACGGAACACTGGGCGCTCTGACGCGCAGCGATCTCGAGTCGGGCTGGAACCTGCTTCGGCTGGTGGTGACGTCGTCGAACGGCCGGAGCTACGACGACGTGGTGAGCGTCGGCGTGCAATCACGGCCCAAGCGGATCGCAGCGGACCTCGAGGGCTTCGCGTTCGCGCCTGATATCTCTGGCGACTGGGTGGTCTGGAACCAGCTCATCCAGCCGATCCACAACCTGCGCGGCCACATCTACCTGTACAACGTCAAGACCAAGCGCTCGAAGCGGCTGACGGAGAAACCGGTCTTCGGCACCGAGCCCAAGATCTCTGGGAATCGGGTCGTCTGGCACAGCGAGATCGACAACCGGACGAGTCCGATCTTCAGCTGCGTAATCGAAGGACCGAGCGGTGAGTGTCCGGCGCGCACGATCGTCGACCATGGGAGCTATCCGGTCGTTGACGGGGATCGGGTCACCTACTGGGTCAACCACGGCCTCTCGGCCATCGATCTCGACCGACGGAGCGAGCGGCGCCTCGGGTCTTCGTGGTTGATCTATGACATGGATGGCGACCTCGTGGCCTGGCAAGACACGCGGCTCGAGGACGGGATGGATGTGGTCAGGGTATTCGACTGGTCGACCGAGCAGGCGACCACCGTCGCCGAGCACAAGCGGATCGTCGGTCTGGCCGTCTCGGATCGGAGTCTGGTGTTCAGCACCCTAGACGATGGCGGCAAGGCCACGCTGCGCCACCACGATCTCGACTCCGGTGTCGAGAGTGAGCTGCTGGACGGTTTCCCGTTGACTCGCGGAATCGACTATGCCGGCGGCCGAGTCGTTTGGAGCGAGGTCTCCGAGATCGCCGTCTACGAGCCGTCGCGCGGTCGGCGCAGCGCCGCGGCGCTCTACCCACTCACCCTGCGCGCCACACCGGCGGCAACTCCCAGGACGCTGGTCTGGATCGACGTCCAGCACTCGGAAGAAGACGCCGGCGCGCTCTATTTCAGCCGAGTCCGAAACTGAGGAGGCCTACATCATGACTCTCCGAGAGATGCCTCTCTTGCCGCTCGTTGCCGTCCTGGCACTGGTCGCGACGCCGATGGCCGCTCAGATCAGGCCGCTCGGCCCCGAGTTCGAGGTCAGCGCGAACCGTGGCGTCATCGACCTCGCGCGCGCCGCTTTCGCTCCCGACGGTACCTTCCTGGTGGCGTGGAGCATGTGCGATTGGGCCACCGATGGCCGAGACTGCACGAGCGTGATCCGCGCGCGGCGATTCGACGCCCAGGGTCAGCCCCTGGGTGACGAGTTCCAGGTCAACGACGACACCTCGACCCACGCGTATCTGAGCGAACTGACCGTGTCGACCGACGGCACCATCCTGGTCGCCTGGGGCAGAGACGAGCGGTTCGGCTACGACGTCACGACGCGCGCGCTCGATTCCGGCGGCTCGCCTGTCGGTCCCGAGACGACCGTCCGAGTCAGCCGGCGGGGTGAGCTCGTGGGCACCGAGGACGACCACCGTGTGAGCCTGGCGGCCGCTCCAGACGGCACGTTCCTGGCTGCCTGGGACATGGTGTTTCGCCGCACGAATCGGATCGAAGCGCAACGGTTCAATGCCCGCGGCCAGCCGGTCGGCGAGCCATTCCGGCTCAACCCGGAGAGGGAGGGCAGCTACGTGACACCCGACGTGGCCTTCATGCCCAACGGCGATCTGATCGCTTCCTGGATCCGGCTGGGCGGTAGCAGGCGCGGGTACGAGTACTTCGTAGAAGCCGCGCGCTTCACGAGCGAGGGCGAGCAGATCGGCGAAGTCGTGGTGGTGGACGATCTCACCTTGCCGAGAGAGAAGTCGTTCACCCAGATCACTCCGCTCGAGGGTGGCGGCTTCGCCGTGGTCTGGAGGGACGGACTTCGCAACGAGGAAATCCTCGGCCGGCAGCTCGACGGAAGAAACCGCCCGGTGGGCGGTCGGCTGCGCGTGAGCACCGCCTCCGGTCTGCGGTGGGACCCGCAGCTGGTGGCCTACGGCCGGGGACGCGCCATCTCGACCTGGGAGAGCGTGAGTCCTGGTGGCAGGACGGGACTGGACATACACACGCGCGTGCTCGAACGCAAGGGCCGGGCGTCCGGAGCGGAGTTCAACCTGACTCCGGAGGGGATCGACAGTCAAGCGCATCCCAGTGCCGTGACCTCGCCGACCGGCACCGTGCTCGTCACCTGGGTCGATCAAACCAGCACGGGTACGGCGCGGGTGGTGGAGGGACGGCTACTGGAGATCGGGTCGCCGGTGCGCGCCTGGCCGAAGCGACCGACGCGACTGCGTGCCGAGGCGATCTCTCCGACCGAGGTGCGGCTCAGCTGGCGCGACAACGCGGAGCTCGAGGAGATCTTCGAGGTTCAAGCGGCGGCTGGATCGACCTGGGTGACCGTTGCCACGGCCTCGGCCGACGCCGGCGGGATCGACGTCGCCGGTCTCAGCTCGGGAGCCGGCTATCGCTTCCGGGTACGGGCGGTCAACGGATCGGGGCCCTCGAAGTGGTCGAACCGGGCCCGCGCCACGCTGCCCCAGTAATCGGCACCGGGGGTAGACTCGCCCCCATGTGCCGGAACATCAGGACCCTCCACAACTTCGAGCCGCCGGCGACCGACGAGGAGATCCACGCCAGCGCGCTGCAGTACGTGCGCAAGATCAGCGGCTCGACGAAGCCGTCGAAGGCCAACACCGAGGTCTTCGAGCGGGCGGTCGAAGAGGTCGTCGCGGTGACCCGTAGGCTGCTCGACGGTCTGGTCTCGAACGCGCCGCCCAAGAACCGCGAAGAAGAGGCCGAGAAGGCACGGGAGCGCTGGCGCCGCCGGACCGAGCGTATGAGCGCGCGAGCTTGATAGACGCCAAGACCCTCCTGCTGGCCGCGCTCGCCCTGCTCGGCACGGCGTTCGCCGTCATCTGGGTTCGCTCGATCGCGCGGCGGCGCGCGAGCAATCCCGAGGCCGAGATCCGGCCGACCGCGCTCCAGACCGCCATCGGCTTTGGCACCAACTTCTTCGACACCCTGGGCATCGGCTCCTTCGCGCCGACGACCTCGCTGTTCAAGCTCTGGCGGCTCGTTCCGGACGAGCTGATCCCCGGCACCCTCAACGTCGGCCATACGCCGCCGGTGATCGCCCAGGCGTTCATCTTCGTGGCGATCATCCAGGTCGACCTGGTGACGCTGATCGCGATGATCGCCGCTTCGGTGGTGGGCGCCTGGCTCGGCGCCGGCATCGTCGCCGGCCTGCCACGGCGTCCGATCCAGCTCGGCATAGCCGTCGCGCTGCTGCTCGCCGCCGGCTTCTTCGTCATGACCAACCTCGGCCTGTTCCCGGCCGGTGGCGAGGCGCGCGGGCTCACCGGCTGGCAGCTCGCCCTGGCGGTCGGGGTGAACTTCGTCCTTGGAGCGCTGGGGACGCTCGGGATTGGCGTCTACGCCCCGATCATGACCATGGTCAGCCTGCTCGGAATGAACCCGCAGGTCGCGTTCCCGATCATGATGGGCTCGTGTGCGTTCCTGATGCCGGTAGCCAGCACGCGGTTCGTCCAGAAGCGCAGATATAGCCTGCGGCCGGCGCTCGGCCTGACGCTCGGGGGCGTGCCGGCGGTCCTGATGGCGGCGTTCATCGTCAAGTCGCTGCCGGTCGAGCGGCTGCGCTGGCTGGTGGCCGCGGTGGTGCTCTACACCGCGTTCGTGATGCTGCGCTCGGCGTTCAGCGAGCGGCAGCCGGTGGCAAGCTCCGCCGGCTGAGCGCCGGCAGTACGGGGTTCGAATCCCGTACGGTCTACCACCTTTTCCAGCTCGATCTCCGGCCGCTCCAAGTCCCTGAAGAACAGGCAGTTTACCGGGGTTCGAAACGCCTCGTCAGACCAAACGAGGCCTTCTGGAAACAGGACCTTCTGCATTCGCCGGCGAAGCTCGAGCGGGAACTCCTCCCACAGCCGACGGGCGTTCAGGACGACGTACTTGGCGAACGCGAGGACGGCCTCGACGTCGAAGCTGTCGATCTCGTTGCCGTGGCGCTCGACCTGGACGAGCCGCGCGATCTCCTTCTCCAGGAGCGGCCGTGCTTCTTCCAGTTCCCGCTTCCGCTTTCGCCAGACCAGGAGCACGCTCTCCTTGAGCGCCTGCAGCTTCAAAGCGGAGACAGCGAGCCCGAACCGCCCGAACCGCGGCTTCCATAGGAAACGATGTCAAGGGTAGACCTCCACGGTGCGTTCGACACACCTTGGCATCGAACGTCCAGTTGCGGTGTAGCTCGGGCGTCGGACTACGGCGTCTCGGTTGTCGGGATCGCTGGCTGACGGGCGCCGCCGGTAGTGAAGCGGTGCCGGTTCTTTGCGCTGAAGCTGAACCAGGCTTCCATCCGGGCCTTTGGGGCCATCTCTTCATTCGGTTCGGTGAGGGGGCATAGTCTTCTCGTTGGACCTCCGAGCCGATCCTTCGTTGGAGGGATCGGCACGGGGACCGAGCCGCGCTTCGGATACTCTCCCTCGAACCTGGAGACCAGCGAGATCGTTCCGTCGGATCGTCGAGCAGGCAAGAGCCGTTCAACCGTCTCTGCGAGCTCCGCTCGTAGGCCCACAGATCAGCTTTTCGGGTTGCACCTCTCTTTCTTCTTCCACATCGCGAGCACCGCCGCGGCGAGCTTGCGCGCGATGGTCAGCCGGGCGAGATTGGGTCGCGTACCGTTTTCGAGGAGTCGGACGTAGTCGGTCCAGAGCGGCTCCATCTTGAAGCGGATCACCGTCATCGCGGCTCCCTTGAAGACCTGCTTGAGCGTCCGATTGAAGTTCTGATTGAGTCCTCGGGTCTGCTGGATCGGGGCCCGCACCCACTCGGTCCCCACACGGATCCAATCCCCCGATGTGTGTGTCACGACGCCGAAGCCACAGTAGGCCCAGAACTGTCGCTTGGTCTGGAAGCGGTGCGGTGTGATCACGATGGGCAGCATCTGCGCGGCTCGAACCGGTCCGATTCCCGGCGCCGTCCGGAGGATGCGTGAGATCGGGTAGCGGCGAGACTCGGAGACCATGGCTTCCGCCAGAGTGTGGCTCATGTGAATACCCGGTTAAGCCTCAGTAAAGGGCCCGAAGGTGTCCGTCGTGGGATCTGAGGACACGTTCCCGCGAATACGCAGATCTTTCTCGGGCCTTTACTGGCCCTTAACAAAGGGCTCCTAGGCTTTCCAAGGACAAGAAGACGACGAACCACAAGGAGTCTGAAAGACAATGAGAATGAGAAGAGTAATTCCCGCCGCCCTTCTGGTCCTGAGTCTGCTGACATCTCCGGCGTCGGCCCAGGTCGCGGTCGACGAGCGCCTGCCCGACTACAAGGCGGTACAGGGTGTCTCGGGCACCGTCAAGAGCGTCGGCTCGGACACGCTGAACAACCTGATGACGCTGTGGGCCGAGAAGTTCAAAGAGGTCTACCCCAACGTCCAGGTGGAGATCGAGGGCAAGGGCTCCTCGACGGCGCCGCCGGCCCTGATCGCCGGCACCTCCAACTTCGGCCCGATGAGCCGACCGATGAAGGAGAGCGAGGTGGACGAGTACGAGAAGAGCTTCGGCTACAAGCCCACCGCGGTCCGCACCTCGATCGACATGGTGGCCGTCTACGTACACCGCGACAACCCGATCGCCGGCCAAGGCCTCAGCCTGCCGCAGGTCGACGCGATCTTCTCGTCGAACCGCGGCGGCGGCTACGCGACGGACATCTCGACCTGGGGCCAGGCGGGCGTCGAGGGCTCCTGGGCCAGCCTGCCAATCAGCCTCTACGGCCGCAACTCGGCGTCCGGCACCTACGGCTTCTTCAAGAAGAACGCCCTTTTCGGTGGCGACTACAAGGACTCGGTCAAAGAGCAGCCCGGGTCGAGCTCGGTAGTGCAGGGCGTTGCGAGCGACAAGGGCGGCATCGGCTACAGCGGCATCGGCTACAAGACCGCGGACGTGGCCACAGTGCCGCTTGCCAGAAACCAGGGCGATACCCCGGTGCCGGCATCGGCCGAGAGCGTTGCCGACTATCCGCTGGCCCGCTTCCTGCTGGTCTACGTCAACAAGCAGCCCGGCCAGGATCTCGACCCACTGCGGCGTGAGTTCATCAAGCTGATCTTCTCCAAGGCGGGCCAGGAGGTCGTCGTCAAGGACGGCTACCTGCCGGTGACGTACGAGATCGCCAAAGAGACGCTGGCCAGCGTGGGCGTCGACATCGACTCCGACTATTGAGCTCGAGCCCGGGCTCGCCCGCGGGCAGGCCCCAGATCTACCAGCGGGGCGCGGAGTGGGAACCTTGCCCCCGCGATTCATGATGCAACAACAAGGATGATCCTCGGACGAACGAGCCCATGAGCGAGCCCGAAGTGCAAAGCTTCACCGGCCGCCAGCGGCAGCGCAGGACCAGCAAGAGCGTCATCGTCGCCGACCGCTCCGCCGGTACGCTGATCACCGTCGGCGGACTGGGCACGATCCTCGCGGTCCTCGGCGTGGCCGTATTCCTGGTGTGGGTGGTGCTGCCCCTCTTCCTGCCGGCAGACGTCGCCGACCCGGCCATGGTCGACATGAACTGGCCGGAGGAGCCACTCCATGTCGGCGTGGACGAATACCGCACGCTGGGCTGGGCGCTCTTTCGCTCCGGCGCCCTAGAGGTCTTCCGTCTCGACACCGGCGAACGGCGCTTCACGCAGCAGCTCTTCGAGCCGGGGCAGCTGGTGTCGGCCTCGTTCCTGCTCGCTGGGCCCCAGGCCGTCTTCGGCCTGGCCGACGGCACCCTGCGAACTGGAACCGTCGAGTTCGCAACCGAGGTCCGGAGCGCCGACTCCTTCCCGCCGCAAGTCCGCAGGGCGATCGAGGAGGCACCGCCGGGCACCGTTGCGAGCTTCGGTAACGGCATCGTGCAGCGTACGCCGGCGGGTGATGTGCGTCTGCAGCAGCTACGCGTCGAGCTGGGGGAGGCCACGGTCGTGGCCGAGGGTCCGGTGCGCCGCGTCCGGCTGGTACTGCGAACCAGCGGCCCGCTGATCGTGGCGCTGGCCGAGGAGCCGGGGCCGCCAGCGCGGACGCGCTTGGTGGCGATTCGAGGCGAAGAGCGCTCCAACTTCCTCACCGGCCGCACGAGTGTCACCTTCTCGCCCCCGTTCGAACTGCCCTTCGAAGCCCTCGGCAGCGGCGTGCCCCGCTACCTGGAAGTCACCGGGGCCGGCACCGATGTGTTCGTCGCCTGGGCGAGCGGCGAGCTTTTGAGAGTCCAGACGGCGAGCCAGGAAGACGCCTACGTGGCCGAAAAGGGCCGGCTGGTCGGTCCCGGCGCGTCGCTCACCGCCCTGCGCTTCCTGCTCGGCAACCGGACGCTGGTCTGGGGAGACTCGAGCGGTGCCGTGCGCGCCGGCTTCCTGCTGCGCCTGACGGACTACGAAGGACCCGGCATCGACGGCCTCGAGCTCGAGCCGCGCGCTACTACCCGGCTGGTCGAGACGAAGCGGCTGGCGGAGGCGGGCGACGACGCGGCGATGGCACTGGCACCTTCGGCACGCAGCCGGCTGCTGTTCTCGAGCTTCGCCGACGGCCGGGTGCGGCTTACCAACGTGACCAACGAGGCCGAGCTGGCGACGGTGCGGCTGGCCGATGACGGGGGTTCTTCGCCCTCAGGGCCTTTCTCGCATCTCGTGATGACGCCCAAGGAAGACGGCCTGGTAGCACTCACCGGCGGCCGGCTCTTCCATGCCGGCTTCGACCCCGGCTACCCCGAGGCCAGCTTCAAGGCGCTGTTCCGCCCGGTCTGGTACGAGGGCTACAACGAGCCGCTGCACGTGTGGCAGTCTTCGAGCGGCACCGATGATTTCGAGCCCAAGCTGGGTCTCTACCCGCTGATCTTCGGCACCCTCAAGGCCACCTTCTACTCGATGCTGCTGGGCGCCCCGCTCGCCCTGCTGGCCGCGATCTACACCAGCGAGTTCCTGCACGCCCGCACCAAGGCGGTGATCAAGCCGGCAATCGAGCTCATGGCCAGCCTGCCGAGCGTCGTGCTGGGCTTTCTGGCGGCGCTGGTGTTCGCGCCCTTCCTGGAGGACGTGGTGCCGGCCACCCTGGCGCTCTTCCTGACCCTGCCGCTCGCCTTCCTGCTTGGCGCTTACACCTGGCAGATGCTGCCAGCGTGGCTCACCCTGCGCTTCGCGCACTGGCGCTTTGGCTGGATCGCGCTCGCCGCCCCGCTGGGCATCGCGCTGGCGCTGTGGTGGGGGCCGCTGTTCGAGCGACTGCTGTTCGGCGGCGACATCCGGGGCTGGCTCGCCTGGGACGCGGAGGTGGCGGCCGGCGCCGAGCGCTTCGCCGACGCTACCGGCGGCTGGCTGCTGCTGTGGCTGCCGCTCTCGGCGCTCATCGTGGTGTGGTTCGGCAGCCGCTTCGTGAGCCCGTGGATGCGCGAGCGCGGCGCGGGCTGGGACCGGCGGCGGTTCGCCCTGGCCGACGCCTGCCGGTTCTTGCTCGGACTGGCTACCACGGTGGCTCTCGCCGTTGCCATTTCTGCTCTCCTCGACGCCTCGGGCTTCGATCCGCGCGGCAGCTACGTCGACACCTTCGTGCAGCGCAATGCCTTGGTGGTGGGCTTCGTGATGGGCTTCGCCATCATCCCGATCATCTACACTATCTCCGAGGACGCGCTGTCGACCGTGCCCGAGCACCTGCGCTCGGCCTCGCTCGGGGCCGGCGCCACCCCGTGGCAGACGGCGGTACGGATCGTCATTCCCACTGCCATGAGTGGTCTCTTCTCGGCCCTGATGGTCGGGCTCGGCCGCGCGGTGGGCGAGACCATGATCGTGCTGATGGCGGCCGGCAACACACCGGTGCTGGAGTGGAACATCTTCGAGGGCTTCCGCACCCTGTCGGCCAACATCGCTGTCGAGCTGCCTGAGGCGGTGAAGGACTCGACCCACTACCGGACGCTCTTCCTGGCCGCGCTGGTGCTCTTCGTGATGACCTTCATCGTCAACACCGTGGCCGAGATCGTGCGGCTGCGATTCCGCAAGCGGGCCTACCAGCTGTGAGCGAGAAGCCGGCCGCAAAAGCCTGGGGGAGGCGGCGCGCGCGGGCGCGCTCGTCGCTCTTCGCCGCCGGCGAGCCGATGATCTGGCTCACCGGCGGCGCGCTGGTGATCTGCACGGCCATGGTGGCGGGGCTTGTGCTGCTGGTGATTTGGAAGGGCTTGTCCACCTTCTGGCCGCAGCCGGTCACGCGGCTCGACGCGATCGCGGGGCCGTTCATGGGTGAGATCACCCGCGAGGAGAGGTTCCAGCCCTCGGCAGCGGTGCTCGCGGAGCTGCCGCCGCAGGTCCGCATCGAGGCCGAATCGCAGCTCGCGGCAACCGACGGCAGCGAGCGCCGCCGGCTGGTGCGAACCGGCAACTACCGACTCACCCAGAGCCACTTCGAGTGGGTCAGCGACTTCGAGGTGCGCGATGAGAGCCGGCCCGAGTGGGCGCTCGTTCTCGAGCGTCTCGAATGGGGGCGTTTCTACGGATTTCCGGAGGCTTTCATCACCGTCGAGAACGGCGGCACGGAGCGCCGCGAGGAGGGCGCCGCGGCGGCTTGGGCTGCCTTCCAGCGCGAGCACCACGCGGTGCGCGAGCGGTGGCGCGAGCGCCGGGAGCTGGAAGAGCATGATACGGGGGCTGTCAACCACGAGCAGGAGACGGCGCGCCTCGCCCTGCGCGCGGCCGAGCTCGAGTTCGCCGAAGCGCAGCGTGAGGGGGATGCCAGCTTGGCGGAGGTCGAGTCCAAGGTGGAAGGCGCGCGGCAGCGCTACGAGGAGAAGCGTCGCTGGGCGGACGCCGAGTTCACTCGCATCCGGGCCGAGATCGACGAGATCAACGCGCAGAATGCCCGCTTCCGGCTCGTCATGCGCACCGCGGGTGAGGGCGGACTACCGCCACGGACGACCTCCATCCCCCTCGACCAGATCGTCCGCGCCTACCCCGCCAACCAGCTCTCCTGGAGCGGCAAGACGGGCGTCTACCTGGCCCGCTGGCGGGAGTTCCTGACCGATGAGCCGCGCGAGGCCAACAGCGAGGGCGGTGTCTTCCCGGCGATCTTCGGCACCGTGGTGATGACCCTGGTGATGTCGGTCGCGGTGGTGCCGTTCGGGGTGATGGCGGCGCTCTATCTGCGCGAGTACGCCCGGGCCGGCCCGCTCGTGAGCGCAGTGCGCATCGCGGTCAACAACCTGGCCGGGGTGCCGTCGATCGTGTTCGGGGTCTTCGGGCTCGGGTTCTTCTGCTACGTGGTGGGGGCTTCTATCGACCAGCTGCTCTTCGCCGAGAGCCTGCCCAACCCAACCTACGGGACGGGAGGCCTGTTCTGGGCCTCGCTCACTCTGGCCCTCCTGACCCTACCGGTGGTGATCGTGGCCACCGAAGAGGCGGTGGCCGCGGTGCCGAGCTCGATGCGCGAGGGCTCCTACGCCTGCGGCGCCAGCAAGTGGCAGACCATCCGGCGCATCGTGCTGCCGCGCGCCATGCCGGGAGTGATCACCGGCATGATCCTGGCGATCGCGCGCGGCGCCGGAGAGGTGGCGCCGCTGATGCTTGTGGGTGCGGTGAAGCTGGCCCCCGAGCTGCCCATCGACGGCCTGTTTCCGTTCGTCCACCCCGAGCGCAGTTTCATGCACCTCGGCTTCCACATCTACGATGTCGGCTTCCAGAGCCAGAACTCGGAGGCCGCCAAGCCGATGGTCTTCACCACCACCCTGCTGCTGATCGCGATCGTCGCGGCCCTCAACTTTGCCACGGTCTGGCTGCGCGGTCGCCTGCGGCGGCGCTTCACCGCGGGCCAGTTCTAGCTTCCGGAGCTTGAGACATGGAAATGCCGACCCCCACCGACGATCCGACGCAGGGCGAGCCGCAAGGCGCTCGCCCGGTGGCGACCGACGATCCGTTGGAAGCGATCGCCCGCGGCGAGACCGCGCCGAGCCTCGTTCACGACGCCTTGAAGCGGGAGGAGTCGGTTCTCGACGTGGACGACTTCAACCTCTGGTACGGGGAGGCCCAGGCGCTGTTCCATGTCTCCATGGGTGTGCCGCGGGGCAAGGTGACGGCGCTGATCGGCCCCTCGGGTTGCGGCAAATCCACCCTGCTGCGTTCGGTCAACCGGCTGAACGACCTCATCGACACCGTCCGCATCAGCGGCGACATGCGGCTCGCCGGGGACCCGATCTACAGCCGCGAGATCGACGTGATCGAGCTCCGCAAGCGCATGGGGATGGTGTTCCAGAAGTCGAATCCGTTCCCGATGTCGATCTACGAGAACGTGGTCTACGCCCTGCGCATCGACGGCGAGAACCGCAAGCAGGTCCTGGACGAGGTGTGCGAGCGCAGTTTGCGCGGCGCCGCCCTCTGGGACGAGGTGAAGGACCGCCTGGACGAGCTGGCACTGGGCCTGTCCGGCGGCCAGCAGCAGCGGCTGTGCATCGCGCGGGCGATCGCCGCCGAGCCCGAGGTGCTGCTGATGGACGAGCCCTGCTCCGCCCTCGATCCGATCGCCACCGGAAAAATCGAGGACCTCATCCAGGCGCTGCGCGGCGAGTACACGATCCTGATCGTCACCCACAACATGCAGCAGGCCTCGCGCACCTCCGACTACACGGCCTTCATGTACCTCGGCCGGATGATCGAGTACGGAGCCACCGAGGACCTGTTCACCAATCCCCTGTTGCGCTCGACCGAGGACTACATCACCGGCCGTTTCGGCTGATCGAGGGCACGGAGAGGAGATCGAGCATGGCGACACACCTGCTGCGCGACCTGGAGCGGCTCAAGAAGCAACTGCTGATCCTCGGCTCGATGGTCGAGGAGGCGACCCAGAAGGCGCTGCTGACGATCACCGACGGCCGCACCGAGCTCGCCGCGGAGGTGATCGCCGGCGATCGCGAGGTGGACGACCAGGAGATCCTGGTCGAAGACGAATGCCTCAAGCTGCTGGCCCTCCATCAGCCGGTGGCCCAAGACCTGCGATTCGTGCTGGCCGTCCTCAAGGTCAACAACGACCTCGAGCGGGTAGGCGACCTGGCCCAGAACATCGCCGAGCGGGGTCGCGACCTGGGCCCAGATCCCGGGACAGCGGTGCCGGAGGAGATCCACGCGATGGCCGAGCGCGTGCGCAAGATGCTGCGCGACAGCCTGGACGCCGTGGTGAAGTCGGACACCGACCTCGCCCGCCGCGTGCTTGGCGACGAAGACGAGGTCGACCGGCTTCACAAGCGGCTCTTCGATGTCGTCAAGGACGCTCTGCGCAGCGATCTCGAGCAGGTGGACGAGCTGATCCAGCTGCTCTCGGTGTCGCGCTATCTCGAGAGGATCGGGGATCTCGCCACCAACATCGCCGAGGACGTGGTGTTCATGGTCGAAGGAGAGGTCATCCGCCATCGGGGGCACTGAGCGGGAGCCGCGAGCCTTTCGGAGCCAGGACCGCGAAACAGCCCAACCGTGAACGATCAGATCCATGCATGAACGTTGATAGAAGGAGAAAGAGAATGTCTAGAAGACGCATCGGTTGGACGATCCTGGGGGCGCTGGCTTGCGCCTGTCTCGCCGCCCCGGCCTCGGCCGGCATCAAGGTCTACGAGGACGGCGACAAGTTCATCGAGGTCGGCGCCCGCATCCAGATGCAGTACCTGTACTTCAAGGAGGACCCGGCCGAAGGCGAGGGCGAGTCCGACGATTCGATCTTCTTCCGTCGCCTGCGGCCCTACATCGAGGGCTCGGTGACCAAGAACTGGAACGGCAAGGTCCAGGTCGATCTCGGCAAGTCACTTGACGAGAACGAAGTCGCCGTCAAGGACGCCTACATGCAGTACACGGGTTGGAAGAACCACAAGGTCTTCATCGGCAACTCCAAGTCGGTCTTCTCGCGCGAGTTCCTGACCTCGTCGAAGCGCCAGCAGACGGTGGAGCGCTGGTTCGTCGGTCAGCACAACTTCGGTAGCCCGGATCGGATGCTCGGTTTCCGTGTGGACGGTCACTCCGACAACAAGAAGTTCGAGTACAAGGCCAACATCGGCGGCCAGCGCTTCGACCCCGACAACCGGCGCATGGACTTCGACACGCCGGCCAACGACGCCGAGGACTTCAACGAGGGTTGGGTCGGCGTCGGCCGGGTTACCTATTTCCCTGGCGAGCCCATCAAGCGGGACCAGGGCGACTTCAAGCGCGGCAAGATCAACACCGCGATCGAGGCCGCGGCGTTCTACTGGTCGAACAACGACGAAGACAACCTCGACTACACCGACATCGACGAGAGTGGCAACAAGGTCTGCAACAACCTCAAGAAGTGCGACCTCGATACCGCCCAGGGCTGGGAGCTGAGCGGCGGTCTGCGCGGCAAGGGCTTCTCGGTCGACCTCGAGTACAATCAGGTCTTCGGCCGGATGTTCGATCGCAACGTCACCAGCGGCATGTACGTCGACGGTGAGACCACGATCAAGAAGTGGCAGCTCGAGGGCGGCTACATGCTGGCCAATACCCCGGTCGAGTTCGTCGGCAAGTGGGACTCGATGGACACCGACGGCTACGAGTCCGAATGGACGGCCTACGATCTCGGCGTCAACTACTTTTTCAACAAGCACAAGGCCAAGGTCCAGTTCCTGGTGCGCAGCGAGTCGAATGTCGACGGCGTTGACGGCGACGATCGCCGCCAGGTCGTCATGCAGTGGCAGTTCGTGTTTTGATCGCCCTGGCGTCACCAAGGGAAGGAGCCCGGTTGGAGCGGCACAGGATCGCGGTCATCGAGGACGAGCCCGACATCCGCGAGATGATCGAGCACAACCTGGCGCGGGAAGGCTTCGCCGTCGTCGCCGCCGCCGACGGCGAGGCCGGCCTCGACTTGGTGCGGCGCCGTGGCGCCGATCTGGTGCTTCTCGACCTGCTGCTTCCCGGCCTCCACGGCATCGAGGTGTGCCGCCGGCTCAAGTCGGACGCCGCCACACGGAGGATTCCGGTGATCATCGTCAGCGCCAAGGGCGAAGAGAGTGACATCGTGCTCGGCCTCGGAGTCGGAGCCGACGACTATGTGACCAAGCCGTTCAGCCCGCGGGAGCTCATCGCCCGCGTACGGGCGGTCTTGCGTCGCGGCACCTTGCAGGACGAAGAAGGGGCGGACAAGCGAATCGAACGGGAAGGACTGGTCGTCGACCCGTTGCGGCACGAGGTTCAAGTCGACGGACTGCCGGTCGATTTCACGGCTACCGAGTTCCGCCTGCTGCACCGGCTCGCTTCGCACCCCGGCCGCGTCTTCACCCGTGAGCAGCTGCTGGATAGCGTGATTGGCGACCGAGCGGTCGTCATCGAGCGCAACATCGACGTGCACGTGAGGGCAATCCGCAAGAAGCTGGGGAATCGGCGGCATCTGGTGGTCACGATCCGCGGGGTGGGCTACCGGTTTCGCGACCAGGAGCAGTCGGCCTAGCTGCCATCGCCACCAGCGGTTGGAGAGGAGGTCTTGACCAAGTTTCGTATCGGTTTCGTCTGGCGGCTCTTTGCCGGCTTCTGTGTCCTGATCCTGGTGACCGCCGGGATTGTCGGGTTCCTGGCGAGCGGCTTCGTCGAGCGCGAGACGCTCGCGGCCGTCGATCGTCAGCTGGAGAACGAAGCGCGGCTGCTGCACAACATCGCGGTTGTCGGCCTGACGCAGCCGGACAACTCGGAGGCGCAAAGGGCGCTGCGGGAGATGGTGACTACCCTGGGGGGCTCGCTGGGAACGCGCTTCACCGTCATGGATGACGGTGGTGTGGTGGTCGCCGATTCGGCCGAGGATCCGCGACGCATGGACAACCACGCCACCCGTCCCGAGATCCTCGAGGCCGGGCGAACCGGCCTCGGCATGGCGAGCCGCTTCAGCCGCACGGTCGAACAGCGGATGCGCTATCTGGCGCTGCCGCTCGAGCACGACGGGGCCCGCTTGGGTTTCGTGCGCACCTCGCTGCCCCTCACTCTGCTCGAAGAGCGACTGCGGCATCTTCGCGGACTGGTGCTGCTGGGGGCCCTAATAGCGGTAGCAGCCGGCCTGGCCTTGAGCGGCTTTCTGGCGCCCCGGTTTACCCG
This sequence comes from Thermoanaerobaculia bacterium, assembly GCA_947259925.1. Classification (GTDB taxonomy): domain Bacteria; phylum Acidobacteriota; class Thermoanaerobaculia; order Multivoradales; family JAHEKO01; genus JAHEKO01. The sequence goes on along the minus strand of CAMYOG010000037.1, from coordinate 26,025 downwards.
ACCGCTGCGAGCGATGGCAACCCGCGCCGAGGCCATCGCCCAAGGCGCTTACGCACAGCGAGTAGCGGTGACGTCGCATGACGAGCTCGGCCAGCTGGCCGTCGCCTTCAACAGCATGAGCGAGGAGCTGCACCGTTCTGCGGCCACCCTGGCTGCCGACCGCAATAAGCTTTCGGCGATCCTCTCGAGCATGGTGGAAGGCGTTGTTGCAGTCGACCGTGACGAGCGCATCGTGCACGTCAACCAGGTCGCCGGGGGACTCCTCGACCTGGATCCCGAGGGCTCAGTGGGGCGACCGATCTGGGAGACCACCCGCATCCGGGAGGTGACCGAGATCCTGAGTGAGACCCTCCGCACTCAAGAGATCTGCCACCGGAGGGCTTATCTTCCTGGATCGCTGGACCGCCATCTCGAACTCCGGGCCTCTCCCCTGCGTGCTAACGGCGACCTGGTGGGTGCGGTCCTGGTGCTGCACGACGTCAGCCGGCTGCAGCACCTGGAGGCGGTGCGGCGCGACTTCGTCGGCAACGTGTCGCATGAAATCAAGACCCCGGTGACCGTGATTCGAGGCTTGGCGGAAACCCTGATCGACGATCCCGAGCTCGAGCCGTCCCTGCGACAACGCTTCCTCGGCAAGCTCGATCGTCAGAGCGAAAGGCTGCTGAACCTGGTGACCGATCTGCTGTCGCTGTCGCGTCTCGAGTCGGAGGAGGCGCCGCTTGAGCTGTCGCCCCTGGACGTATGCGACGTACTCGAGGAGTCGCTGCGGCTGATCGAGCCCGCGGGCGAAGCGAAACGGATCAGCCTGACGGCCGACTGGCCCGAAGAGCCTCTGCTCGTCGACGGCGACGACGAAGCCCTACGCCAGGCTGTGTCGAACCTGCTCGACAACGCCGTCAAGTACTCGTGCGAGGGCAGCCGCGTGGCGCTTCGGGCGCGCGAAGACGCCGGCCGGGTGGTGATCGAGGTCGCGGATGAGGGCCCCGGCATCGAGCCGCGCCATCACGAGCGCCTGTTCGAGCGCTTCTACCGCGTCGACGCTGCGCGTTCCCGGGAGTTGGGCGGCACTGGACTCGGCCTCGCCATCGTCAAGCACACCGCCCTGGCGCTGGGCGGCGAGGTCGCGTTCGAGAGCAAGCTTGGTGAGGGCAGTACCTTCCGAATCATCCTGCCGCCGTCACGGCACGCAGTCGAGCCGGCAGCGGATGATGAACCGGTTGGCGACTAGGCTGAATCCGCAGTCGATCGAACGCGGGGCGGTCGGTCGCCGGCGTCAACTCCGTCGGATTTCTCGGCGCGCGAAGAGCGCGTTCAGCGCCTGGAACTCGAAGGACCCCGCGCCATCAAGGACGCCATTCGGGAGTACCTGTCCGTCGTCGAAGGGCAGCTCGAGGGCGCCCAGGTCCGCGAGATCGAAGTCGCCGTCTAGGTTTGCCGCGCATCCCGGGCGTGAACCACAAGCGCGCGACGCTTGGAGGCATCGTGAGAGACGGCGGGCCTCACGGTAGAGGAGTTCAGGAAGCTTCTGTAGCTCGTCTCGGGCTAGGCCAGCACGCGGACCGCGTTGAGAAGTTCTTTGAGCGCCTGCTCGAGGCTTTGAACCTGACGGATCTGCCCCGTGGCGTTGGCCACCTTCGCGAGTTGGTTGAGGTTGTTCCCGATCTTGCCGAGCTGGTAAACGGCCTTCTCCTCGATACGGCGGGGTCGCGCTCGAGGGATGCTCCCAAGAGCGACGATTCGCATGTACGTCGAGAGGCACTTGCCGCAATCGTCGGCGCGCGCACGGGCATAGTCGCTACGTAGTTGGGTGAGACATGGAGGTACGCTTGCGGGGTAGCTCGGTGAGAACGGCAGGCGTCGGAATGAGGAGAGCGGAGTAGCCCCGTAATGGTCATCTTCCCCTTGATCCTGGCACTCGTGACTTTGCAGGGGCCGCCCGAGACCTCCATCATGCTGCGTCAGCCAGCGATCTCGCCGGATGGGAGCCAGCTCGCATTCATCGTCAACGGCGACCTGTATCTGGTTCCCGCGGCCGGCGGGGAAGCGCGCCTCCTTGTCGACGATCCGGTTCACGCGTCGCGGCCTCGGTTTGCCCCAGCGGGCGATCGGATTGCATTCACCAGCTTGCGCTCGGGCAAGGGCGACGTGTTTGTGGTCGATCTCGACTCTTCGGACGAGAGGCGCCTCACCTTCCACAGTGCCGAAGACGCCACGGAAGACTGGAGTCCGGACGGCCGATGGGTCTACTTCTCGAGCAGCCGAGCCGACATCAGCGGATATACGGACCTCTTCGCCGTACCGACCGCAGGCGGAACGCCATTCCCGGTCAGCCGCGCCCGCTACGAGGGCGAGTACAACGCCAGCGTGTCGCCCGATGGGAAGTGGCTCGCCTTTAATTCCAACGACCGCGTACGCCAGTGGTGGCGTATGGGCCCCCGAACCGACGACGCGACCGACGTCTGGATAAAGCCCGTGGACCCGGGATCGAACCGCTTCGAGAAGCTCACCACCTTCGAGGGCAAGGACTCCTGGCCGCTGTGGGTGCCCGATGGCCGAGGCGTCTACCTGGTGACCGACGAGTACTCGCCGGACGGAACTGAAAACCTGGCCTACCAGGGGTTGACCGGACAGCGCCGGTTGATCACCAACTTCGATCACGGCCGGGTGTGCTGGCCAACGATGGCAAATGACGGAACCGTAGCCTTCGAACGCGACTTTGCGATCTGGACCGTTCGCGAGGGTAGCTCGCCAAAACGACTCGAGATCACACTTCTTCCGGAGGAGATCGATCAAGAGCCGAGGCGGTCGGAGAAGTCGTCCCGCGTCTCGGAGTTCCACCTCGACGCGGACCACGGCCGCGTCGTCGTGGTCATCCATGGCGACGTGTTCCTCCAGTCACTCGATTCCGGAGGGCTCGTCCGCGTTACCGAGACGTCCCAGCCAGAGCGAGACGTGCGCCTGAGTTCCGACGGGAGACTCCTGGCATACGTGGCACTCCGAGACGGCTATTTTGACGTCTTCGCCTACGATCTGGTGAAGCCACGAGAGACGCGACTGACGTCGACAATAGCCAGCGAACGAAACCTGCGCTTCAGTCCCAATGGGAGGCGCGTTGCCTTTGTCGAAGGAGAGGATCGACTCAAGATCGTCGATGTCGATAGTCGGGAAATCGTCGAGATAGTCGCTGGCCTCATGGTCGATCCCGAAATCGCCTGGTCACCGGACGGCCGGTTGATCGCATTCCTCGTCTCTGACCAAAACTGGCTGTCGAACGTCTGGCTCGCTCCGACGGATGGTCGGAACAGCCGCATGCGGCTGACGGACTTTCCGGACGTCTACTTCAACGGCCTGAGTTGGACGCCTGACGGGCGCAGTCTGATGCTAAGCACTTGGACGACGCGCGAGACCCGTCAGGTCGCCAGGGTGGATGTACCCACATGGACCTCTGATCCCGATGACGAGCGCTGGGGCGGCACCGAGCCAACCGGTGATGTCCACTACCTTCTACCTGCCAACGAGTCCCTGATTCTCGATGCTGTCAGCCGGGACGGTTCAAAGGCACTCCTCTCCGGCAGGTCGCTCGGCCGGCGAGGGCTATGGCGAGCCGCCATCACGAAAGGCGGGCTTGAGGACTTCGAGCTGGTCGCGCCAGGTCGGATTGCCGCCGCGGACGCCCTGGAGGATGGTTCTGTGGTCTTTCTTAGCAACGGTTCCCTCTACCGTGCTTCCGAGGGGCCTCGCGAGCCCAAGGAAATAGAGCTCGAGGCCGAGTTCGCGATCGAGCCGGCGACGAAGCGCCTAGCCCTGTTTCGGCAAGCTTGTCTGGTCTTCCGCGACTGGTTCAGCGGCGTCAGCGACGACGGAAGCGACCTTGAGGCCCTCTGCCGACGATACACACCCTATGTCCGTGGAGCAGTGAACGATTTCGACTTCATGACGGCGATTCGCATGATGCTGGGCGAGCTGAACGCGTCGCATATCAACGTCTGGGGAGACCCCGAGGCCGATGCCGAGTCGGTGGGCGACCTGGCTGTCGATTTCGATGGCCGGGCGCTCAGATCGGGCCGCTTCGTCGTCTCGTCGGTGGTGCCCGTCGGGAACGAACAAGGTATCGGCCTGCAGACCGGAGACGAGGTCACCTCGCTCGACGGGATAGAGCTGAGCGTCGGCGTCAATCTTCACCAGCTTCTCATCAGCCGCACTGGCGAACAGGTATCGGCGAAGGTGAAGCGAGACGGCGAGGTCATCGAAGTCCGTCTGAAGGTGTGGTCTACCGATGACGTGGCGGAAGGGCGTTATCGTGAGTGGGTCGCCGAGAATGAGGCGCTTGTTGACAGGCTGAGCGATGGGCGATTCGCGTACGTCCATAGGCGGCATCTCGGCAGTGGTGCGACTGAGGAGTTGAGGCGCCAGCTTGGCGCTTCAGCGCTTGACAAGGACGGTGTGGTCCTAGACGTGAGATACAACGGCGGCGGCATCGAATCGGCTCGCGCCATCAGCTACTTGCAACGTAGAGCGGCGCACTTCAACGCGTTCAAAGACAAAGTGGTCGCACCGGGTTCTCTGGTGCACGGAATCCCGGTGCTCGATCGCCCCGTAGTGCTCCTCCAGAACGAACAGGTCTTGAGCGATACCGAGAGCTTCTCGCACCAGTTCCGAACTCTTGGTGTCGGCCCAGTGGTCGGAACTCGCACTGCCGGTTGGAACAGAGGTCAGCGCGGGTACAGCCTGTTCGATGGCACCCGACTCTCGGTCGGAGCTTGGCTGGCTCTGACCGGTGACGGCGAGGACATGGACCGGCGAGGTCGCGAGCCTGACGTGTTCGTGGACCGTCCCCTTGGAGAGACGCTGGCGGGAATCGATTCCCAGCTTGAGGCCGCAGTCATCGCTCTGGATGAGTGGATTCGCGGGCGTGAACGGAGCGGCGATCGTTGAACGACTAAAGTCCGCGGGCGGCGAGCCCGTGGTCGCCTGCCCTGCGCCGACCGGCCGCCACCGCGCCCGGACGTACCTGCGAGGCGACCATCTGTCTCGAGTCAGGCGACAACTGTGCGAGCTACCTGACCTTCGACCTGGAGCCGGGTCGCTACGCCTGGATCTCGGAGGGCTTCGGCATCCAGGGCATGGTGCACGACTTCGTCGTGGAGTAGCCGGATCCCCGCTCGCGTTACCGATTGTCTTACCGAGTGCTAGACTCGGCTGGACAATTACGAGACGGTACCGCCGCGGGCAGGGCGCGGCCACGCGGTGATGATCGGCGAGACAGTCGGCCACTACAAGATTCTCGACAAGCTCGGGGAGGGTGGGATGGGTGCCGTCTACCGGGCCGAGGACACGAAGCTCGGTCGTCAGGTGGCCTTGAAGGTGCTACCGCCGGAGCTGGCTTCCGACTGGGAGCGCCTCGAGCGGTTCCGGCGTGAGGCCAGGACCCTGGCGACGCTGGATCATCCGAACATCGTCCACATCTACTCCGTGGAAGAGACGGACGGCATGCACTTCTTGACCATGCAGTTGGTCGACGGCTCGCGCCTCAGCGATCAGATTCGCGACGGCGGGATGCCTCTGAAACGGCTGCTGGAGACCGCGATCCCGCTGGCCGACGCGCTACGGGCGGCGCACGAGAGCGGCGTGACCCATCGTGACCTCAAGCCCGACAACGTCATGCTGGATCGGGAGGGTCGGGTCAAGGTCCTGGACTTCGGGCTCGCCAAGCTGCGGCAGCCGGAAGAGGGCCTGGACGCGAGCCAGGCGCCCACCGAACCGGCGATGACCAGGGTCGGACAGGTCATGGGCACGGCGCCCTACATGTCGCCGGAGCAGGTGCAGGGTGCGCCGCTGGACCATCGCACGGACATCTTTTCCCTCGGGGTGATGCTCTACGAGATGGCGGTCGGGGCACGGCCGTTCCGGGGTGACAACTCGGCGTCGGTCGTCTCGTCGATCCTGCGCGACACGCCCGCTCCGGTGACCGAGGCGCGGCCGGACCTGCCGAACCAGCTCGGCCGCATCGTGCGCCGCTGCCTCGAAAAGGACGTCGAGCGCCGGTTCCAGTCGGCCAAGGAGATCCGCAACGAGCTCGAAGACCTGAAGACCGAGCTGGTCTCCGGGCACGGAACAGCCACGGAGGCTCCGGTCGCCAGACCGGCGCCTCGTCCGTGGCTGGGCTGGCTCGTCGGCGCCGCCGTCGTCGTCGCCGCGGTCCTCGGTGCCACCTGGTGGCGCGCCGGCGCTCCAACCCCGACGCCGGCCCCGGCGGCACCGCGGGTCGCCTCGCTGGCGGTCCTGCCGCTCGCCAACCACTCGGGCGACTCGGACCAGGAGTACCTGGCAGCGGGTATGACCGAAGCGCTGATCACCGATCTGTCGGCGATCGGCGATCTCAGAGTGGTGTCGCGAACCTCGGCGATGCGCTTTATCAACAGTGATCTGGCGCTGCCGGAGATCGCCCAGGCGCTCGGCGTCGAGGCGCTGGTCGAGGGCTCGGTGGTGCGCGAGGGCGACCGCGTCCGGATCACGGCCAAGCTGATCGAGGCGGCTACCGATGAGCACCTCTGGGCTGAGAGCTTCGAGCGCGAGCTGACCAGCGTTCTGATGCTCCAGAGCGAAGTCGCGAGCGCTATCGCCGAGAACATCGAAGTCACGCTGACGCCGGAAGCCGAGAGCCGCCTGGCGGACCGCCGTACGATCGACTCCGAGGCCTACGAGGCGTATCTACGTGGCATGCACCATCTGAGCAAGGGCACCAGCGAGGGGTTCGCGAAGGGCATCGAGTTTCTGAACGAGGCCATAGACAAGGATCCGGCCGACCCGTTGGCGTACGCCGGACTGGCGCTGGGTTATATCCGGGTCGGCCACGACACCGGGCCGTCCGACCTCTACTTTCCGCGCGCGGTCGGCGCCGCGAACCGGGCGTTGGAGCTCGATCCGACCTCCGCTATGGCCCATGCGGCGCTGGCCGACGCCCTGATGTACTACGAGTGGGACTTCCCGGCCGCCGGCGCTGCGTTCGAGAAGGCGGTGGCTCTCAATCCGAATCTGGCCGAAGGCCACGCGCACTACTCATGGTTCTACGCCATCTTCGGGCGTTGGGACGAGGCGATCGAGCACGCGCGCGAGGCCAAGCGGCTCGACCCGCTGTCACCGGTCTTCACCGCGTGGCTGAGCGGAATCCTCCACTGGGCCGGCGAGCTCGACGCGGCCCTGGACGAGGCGCGCGGGGCGCTCGACCTGGCGCCCGGGTGCTCGTTCTGCTGGTGGCAGCTAGGTGGGGTGCTGTCGGATCTGGGCCGCCACGACGAGGCGATCGCGGCGACGGAGAAGGCCGCCGAGCTCAACCCGGCCTGGACCTGGGGGCTGGCCCTCGTCTATGGCCGTGCCGGCCGCGTCGACGAGGCGCGCCGGATGCTCGATGATCTGGAGCGGGACGGCGTCGATGCGTTCGGGATCGCTTCCGTCTACGACACCCTCGGCGACACCGATGGCGCGTTCCGGTGGCTCGAGACCGCCTACGAGCGGCGGCACCGCTGGATGCCATGGGTCGCCACGTCCCCGAGCCTGACTGCCGTGCGCGCCGATCCTCGCTTTGGAGAGCTGCTGGAGCGATTGAAGATCTCGCTCGAGCCGGCGGTTCCGGGCGAGGTCGTCGCGGCGCTGTAGGAGCGGCGAGCCCGGGACCGGCCGCGCCTACTCGGTCTCCGGATACCAGGGAAAGGGGCCCATCCAGAGGTCGGTCATCAGCCTCAGGGTGTTCATCTCCAGCCAGTCGTCGTAGCCGACCCAGTGCGCATACTGCGGCAGCTTCACGGCCTTCGGAACGTCCAGGAAACCGGTCCCCTTCTGGAACTCCTCCAGGATCGCGTTGCGCAGGTCGCGGATGAACTGCCGTTCCTCCTCGACATGCGCTCGAGTACAGCCCTTCACCGCCTCGTCCGTGGGAAGCTCGTTGTGGGTACAGACGGCGATATCGAACTCGAGATCGAGGATCTCCGTCAGCGTCCGCTCCCATTCCCCGATGTTGAAGTCCGGTACGACGGCGAACATGACCCGGTTCGGGTTCACTAGATCGGCGAAGAAGGCGGCCTTGCGCTCGGGGATGGTGAACACCGTCATGCCGAGGCCGTGATTGAGGCCCAGGTAGCGCATCTCGACGGTGAAGTCGCCCACGTCGATGTCGCGCCGCTCACCCGACCAGACCATGTCCGGAGTCGCCGTATCCCGACCCGGATGGGCCGCCAGCCACTCGGTCGCCAGCGCATGCATGACCGTCTGCGCACCGGTGTCCTTGAAGACCTGTCCACCGCTCGCGTGGTCCCAGTGGTTGTGGCTGTGAAACGCGTACCGGATCGGCTTGTCGGTCAAGTCTCGAATTGCCGCGAGCATCGCCTGCGAGTGCCCTGAATCGAACGTGTCGAAGACCGCGACACCGTCCTCTCCGACCACGAACATCGAGTGATTCCCCAGGCCCAGGGTGAAGCTGTAGACGCCATCGTTGATCTCGTGCGCTCGAGCGTTCTCGCCGGCCGCAGGCACCGATATGGCGAGGGCGAGCAGGGTGGCACCCAGGACGGCCATGGCTCTCGACATCACTGACATTGAGGACTCCTTCTTGTGCGAGCTGAGGGTCTGGGCCGGCTCTTCCGGACCGCCGTTCAGTCGACCTGCAGCACTGTCTCGCCGAGAACTTCTTCTCTCGGTGCGATGCCGAGCCCCGGCTCGGTCGAGGCCGCCAGCATCCCGTTCGTCCTCTGCGGCGCGCCTTCGGCGGTCGAGACGGTCACGTAGCTGTTGAAGTCGGTCGCGGTGAAGAGCAGCTCGGGCGGCGTCGAGTGCGCCAGGTGGGCGATCGCCGCGGTCGTGACGTCGCCGCCCCAGCTGTCCTCGACGGTCATCGCGATGCCGAGCGAGACGCACAGATCGCGCGCCTGGCGGGCGCGGGTGAGGCCGCCGAACTTGCTGATCTTGATGTTGACCGCGTCCATGGCGCCGTCGGCGTGGGCCCGCAGGAGGATCGGAAGCCCGTCGATGGTCTCGTCGAGGACGAACGGATGGTCGGTTCGGCGCCGGATGGTCAGGCACTCCTCGTAGGAGAGACAGGGCTGCTCGATGTAGACGTCGACGTCGTGCACGCCGCGCACGACCCGCGCGGCGTCGTGCATCAGCCAGCCGGTGTTGGCATCGGCGATCAGGACGTCGCCGCGCTCGAGCTCGGCGGCGACGGCCTGGATCCGCTCGATGTCGGTGTGCGGATCGGCGCCGACCTTGAGCTGGAACTTGCGGTAGCCCTCGGCGCGGTAGCCGGCCACCTTGCCCGCCATCGCCTCGGGCGACTCCTGGGAGATCGCCCGGTAGAGCGGGAACTCGTCGCCGTAACGGCCGCCGAGCAGCGTGCAGACCGGCAGGCCAGCTACCTTGCCGAGGATGTCCCAGCACGCCATGTCGAGAGCCGACTTGGCGTACGGATGACCCTTGAGCGCCGCGTCCATCGAGCGATTGAGGCGCTCGAGATCGAGGGGGTCCTCACCGATCAGATGGGGCGCGAGCTCGGCGATACCGGCGCGCGCACCGGCGGCGTAGGCCGGCAGATAGAACGGCCCGAGCGGACAGACCTCGCCGTGCCCCACGACCCCGTCGTCGGTCTGGATCCGGACGATGGTCGAGTCGAATACCTCGACCGACTTGCCGCCCGACCAGTTGTAGCTGCCCTCGTGGAGAGGCAGGTCGACCTGGAACGCGGAGATCTTCCGGATCTTCATCAGTATCGGACGGCGACTCTATCGGAATCCATCGGACGCCCCCCTCACCCTTTCCCACCCGCCCGGCACCCGACTCCCTCTCCCACCCCTCACCGGGGGGAGAGGGACACCACCTCCCGGCACTCTCTCTCGTCCCGAGAGGGGAGGGTACAGCCGATCAGAAGCGGTCGCCGATCACCGGCAGCGAGCGCCGCCGGAGCCAGACCACCACCAGGCAGCAGATCGTCACCAGCCAGGCCATGGCGAACAGGGTCCCTCCATCTCCCCGCACCTCGATGCCCAGCCTGGTCAGATGGCTGCCGATCGCGCCGACCATCACCCCCAGACCGAGGACGCCGCCCAGCGCCGCGGTGGCCGGTAGCAGGAGAAGGATGCTGGCGATCAGCTCGGCGATTCCGGAGCCGTAGCGTCCCCACGGCTCCATGCCGAGGGTCTCGAAGATGTAGATCGACTCCGGCGCGCCGGTGAACTTGAAGAAAAGGGTCTGGAGCATGATCAGGGCGGCGACGATCTGCGCCACCCAGCTCGCTCTCTTCTTGCCTACGGTCAGGTCGCTCATGTCACCTCCCCGGGGGTGTCGCTCGGAAGAGCCACCCCTTGACGATGCCGATGAGTGCGCCGAGCGACGTCGGGCTTACGCCGCGCTCGCGATTGGCGGCGCCGATCTCGAACGCCAGCCGCCACTGCTCGAACAGCACACCGTAGGCATCTCCCAGCGTCAGGCTTGGATCGTAGATGTGGGTCGCCTCGGAGGTGACGCCGTTGAGCTCGAGCACCTTGAGGTCGCGGCCGTCGCGCAGCGCCTCCTCGGACGGGGCGCGCAGATCATAGCGGCCGAAGTAGAAGCCCTCGAAGTGCCGACTGATGCGCTCGATCTCGCGTGTCAGCTCCGGCGTCCGGAACCTGGAGCCGTCGCGAAAGACCGCGCCTCGACAGTGGGTGCCGATCTCGACCAACGCGATCTCCTCGCCCTCTTGCGGGATCTCGTGCAGCCGCTCGTGATGCCGGCCGAGCAGCATCGGCGCCTGGCAGACCGCCCTCGGATCGGCGAGGATCAGGCGCTCCACGGTCGAGCGTCCGTCGCCGACGATCGACGGCAGAAGCTTCTCGGTGACCGAGAAGATCCGGCCCTCGGCCTCGGCCGGGTGACGGACGTAGAAGACGCCGAGCTCCGGTCCTTCGATGTGCTCCTGGACCAGTGTGTCGCCGGCAGCGTTCTCCAGGTAGTCCTCGACGTCCTGCCAGCTGTGAGCGATCAAGACCGCATGGCCGCGCTCCCCAACGTCGGGCTTGAGGACCACCGGCAAGTCCTGGCCGGTCTCGTTCAGTAAGCTCTCGACCGCCTGTCTCCCAGCGTCGCGGCTCTGGCCGGCCGGCAGGACCGCAAACCGGGCGACCGCGTCGGTCGGCAGCCGCGAGAGGATCTGGCTCTTCGACTCGCCGACGAAACCGCCCGCCGGGAGCGCCGGATTGGCAGCGGTGAAGAGAGTCAAGGATCGGTACCTAAGCCCCAGTCCGAGCAAGCGCACGACCACCGGGATGTAGAACAGCCAGGCCGGCCAGAACTCCCACTCCTGCCAGCGGCGATAGGTGCCGACCCAGAGCCGCCTACCGCGCCAGGTCGCGAGCGTCGGCAAGGTCTTCACCAGGAACCAGAGCGCCACCACCAGAACGATGAGCAGGAAGGCGGCTCGCGGCGCACCGGCGAGCCTCTCGACCGCCCGCACTCCGACCAGCGCGCTGATGCCGACCAGGATCGGCGTCCAGACCGCCACCGCCAGGGCGAAGTAGCCGACGAACCGCGCGAGGCTCGTACGCAAGAGGCCCGCGGCGAAGTAGGTCGGCAGCCTCATGCCGGGAGTGAACCGGCTGAGCAGGATGACCGCCGGCCCCCGGCGCCGGAACCAGTCCGAGGCCGAGTCGATCCGCTCCTCGGAGACGAACCATCTGAGCGGCCGTCGCCGGATCCAGGGACGTCCCAGGAAGCGGCCGGCGGCGAACAGGGCCAGATCGCCCAGGAAGATCCCCAGGCTGCAGGCGAAGACCGCGGTCAGAAACCCGATGCGACCCTGCGCGACCAGGACTCCGGCGGAGATGCAGGTCAGGTCTTCGCTGACCAGGCTCGCCAGGGCGAGGAGAATGACCCAGACGAAGGCGGTCAGCCCCTCGGCCCTGGGCAGGACGCTCGAATCGAACGGCTCCGCCGCGGCCTCGAGGCGCTCGCCGCTCGCCGCGCCTCGGTCGGCGGCCTCGCCCCGCTCGACCCGGGCGACGAAGTCGGCCAGCGGACCGGCCAACAGCTCCGGCTCACGAAAGATCGTGAAGTGATCGGTGTCGAGGACGATCAGCTCGCTCTGCGGGACGATCCGGTGGTGCTCGCGAGCGGCGGCGACCGGCACCAGCGGGTCGGAGGCGCCGTGCAGGATGAGCACCGGTGGCTCGAGGCTCTCGAGGACCCCACGCAGGGGCCGCTGGTCGGTATCGAAGAAGTTGCGCGCATAGGGGACGGCGAGCATCGACCCGTCGAGCACTCCGAAGTGGGGGACGGCCTCGTGCAGCCCGAAAAGTGCCGCCAGCTGGGCGGCGTGGATCGCGTGGTTGATCTGGTGGTTGCCGAGCAGCTCGAACTCCTGCAGACCGATCGAGGCGAGCAGGGTGACCGAGGCCACGAGGTCGGGAGCTCGTCGCACCAGCTCGAGCGCCACGCCGCCCCCCATGCTGAAGCCGACGACATGGACCTCGCGCAGGCCGAGCCGTTCCGACAGGGTCTCGACGTACTCCGCGTGGGCACGGATCGAGTAGTCGGCGACGACGCGCGAGCTGCGTCCGAAGCCGGGCAGGTCGGGTGCGATCAGGCGGAATCGGTGCTCGAGCAGCGGCGCGAGAGCGGCGAAGTCGTTGCTGCTGCCGGGACTCCCATGGAGCAGGAGGAGGGTCGGCGCGTCGCTCTCGGGGCCCCACTCCTGATAGGCGATGCGGACCGCCGGCCCGGCGCTGCCGGCGTGGCGAACCTCGAGGCTGGGCTCGGGGTGGACCGGCTCAGCGGCGCTCCGCCACCGGACCAGATGCGAGCCGAGCAGGAGCAGTAGATAGACCGCGAGCAGCCACCAGCGGAGCTTCAACGGGCAACTTGCCCCTCGCGACGCCAGTGCTCGAGGGTCGAAGGAGCGACGCCGAACTCGCTGGGCACCGGGTGTCCCTCGAGCCGCAGCGCGAGGGCGATCAGGGCGTAGTGGTGGACCGTGTGGCTGGCCAGGAACTGGAGCTCCCGGCCCACGGTCGAGTGGAGCAGTTGCCGCTCGCTGTCGGCGTCCGAGGTCTCGCGGCAGAGCTCGATCGGCTCGGAGAGAGCGCTCTCGTCGATCCGCCCGAGTCGCTCCGCCACGGCCGCCAGCTCGCTGACCGCGGTCTCGCGATCTCGCTCCACCGCCGCGCGTCGGCAACGTGCGTCGTAGTCGACGACCTGTCGCTCGAGACCGTCGAGGAAGCAGAGATAGAAGTCGAGGCAGTGGCGAAAGTGCGGGCCGACGGCCGGAGAGCCGGTCGCGTCGGACGGCTCCGAGGCGTAGGCGTCGGCGGGCAGCGCGCGGATGAGGCGGATGCCCTGATAGACGAGCTCGGCGTTCTGGTCCGGTAGTGAGTTCATGATCTTGCACCCGAGGAAGCGGGAAGAAGTTGGGCCAGGACGGCTTCGCGCAGCTCGTGCGCCAGCGTCTTGCGATCGGTGCTCGCGATCGGTTGGGCGCCGAAGAAGAGCTCGGCCTTGAAGCCCGGCATCGACAGGAGTCGGAGGAAATGGCTGGCGAACGGAGCGTCGCCCCACCAGCAGACCACGTCTTCCGCCGCTGGCTGCCCGGCGAGGGTCGAGTAGCGCAGGCTGGCGTAGGCGACCGGTTGGCGGAGCCGGACCGCGATCTCCAACAGCGAGGGCCTGAACTCCAGGACGCCGTCGCCGTTCGTGCTGGTCCCTTCGGGAAAGAAGATAATGCCGCAGTCGCGCTCCAGATGGTCGTTCATCTCGTCGAGGACCCGCGCCAGATCGCGCCGCGACTCGCGCTTGAGGAAGACCGTGCCCATCGCTCGGCAGAGCACTCCGAGCACCGGCCAGTTCGCGACCTCGTACTTGGAGACGAAGACCGTGTCGAGCTGACTGGCGAGCAGCAGAATGTCGACGTAGCTCAGGTGGTTGGACACCAGAACGAAGGGCGCGCGCGGCGCCGGACCGTGAGTCTGGACGCGCGCTCCCATCAGCCAGAGCAGGCTGCGGCAGATGTTCCTGAGGATGAGCGCTCGCCAGCGCGCCCCGGCGCGGCGAGAGGTGGCCGCGAACGGCAGGCCGAGGCCCCAGACGACGAAGAAGAAGACGACGGTCGCTGCCATGGCCAGAAAGCGGAGCGGTGGCCGGATGAAACGCATCGGTCAGCGGACGAAGTTGCGCAGCATCCGCCGCGGCATGTCGAAGACGTCGAAGAGCATCAGGAAGTCGACGGTCTTGAACTGGCGATCGATCGCAGGCGGACCGCACACCTTGGCGCCGTGATGGAGGTAGATCCGGAACAGCTCAGGAAGCATCTCGTCATCGGGAGTCGCGTCCTGCCCGTCCTCGCATTCGAAGCCGGGTCGCGCCCGCACCTCGATCTCGGAGTGGACGTGACCCGCCTCGCGTAGATAGGCCATCAGCCGGTGGGCGACCGAGGTGTCCTGGGTCTTCACCGAGGAGCAGCCGAAGAGATAGCGCTTCTGGTTGGCCATGCCGTAGAGCCCGAGGCCCTTCCAGAGCAGAAACAGTACCCGCACGCTACGATGCGGCGCCGCCACACAGGCGCGCCCGATCTCGATCGCCTGAGCCAGCACGGACGTCGGCAGGCCGGACAGGTCGTACTCGGTATCGGAGTAGAAGCCGAGATTGCTCGCCGCCATCTCGGCGGTCTGCATCCGGTAGCTGCCAACAATCCGATCGCTCTCGGTGTCGCGGATCATCAGGTGGTGGCAGACCGCGTCGAACGGATCCTCGTCGCGCCCGGTCTCGTAGGAGGCGTCGAGTCCTTCGCCGAACTCGAGGTTGAACACCTCGAACCGGAGGCGGAGGAGCGCGTCGAGCTCGGCGTCGGTGCGCGCGAACGACAGCTCGTACCGGCCCTCGCGCAGGATCTCCTCCGGGAGCGTGGTGGTGGCCGAGGCGGTCCCCGAGGTCAGGCTACTCAGACGCACCTCCAAGCTCGGCCAGCCGGTGGAAGTCGGTGGCCGCGGCACGCAGCTGCCAGAGGCCGTCCGCGACCAGCACCTCGCCTTCGACCGACACCGGCTCGGCGACCAGGTGCACGAGTTCTTCTCCGATCGGCTCGCCCGAGACGCCGGTGATGAGCAGGTGGCGCTGAGTACCGGCCCGGTCCGTGACCACCAGCAGAGGTGGCACGCCGCCGCTGATGCAGCGTGCCGCACAGCCACGATGCGGCTTGCCGCGCCCCGGTTTCATGACCCCCAGGTAGCACTTGCTGTCGAGGATCTCGCCGGTCAGCTCGAAGCGGCCGAGCTCGGTGACCACGCTCGGCTCCGTGGTCCCGTCGAGCGCTACGGTGGCCTCCTCGGCCAGCTCGATCATGCGCAGCTGGTCGCGATAGATCAGCTGGCCGCTCGCCCGAACCCGGCGGCCGTCGAGCTCGTCCAGCTCGGTCCGCGCCCCGCGTTTGCCGAACTCGACGAGATAGTGAGGCCGGCTCCCGCCGTCGTCTTCGACGTGCAGAACCGGATACGGCGCGGCGTCGAGCCGACCCTCGAACTGTCGGAAGGTCCCGAACTCGAAGACGGAGTCGGCGAACTGCGCCTGCGCCGTGACGAGATAGGCGGGTATCAGAACCGCGAGGACGAACAACCCGGCGATCGGCGTGCGGAGCCACGCAGCGATCGACCTGGGCGCGTGAGGCTGGTAGCCGATGTAGAAGTCGTCGGTGGGCGCCTCCGGCGCCGCTCCTTCGACGGCGACCGGCTCGATCTCGGTCCCGGGCGGATGGGGTCGGGGATCGACGAGCACCCGCTCGCCGTCGGTCCGCACTCTGAACGTCGGGACCTTCTCGGTAAACGGTGGCGGTGAGGCGCCGTCGCGCAGTCGGTACTCGTAGCCGTGCCAGGGGCAGACCGCGCAGCCGTTGACGACCCGACCCTCGCCGAGCGGTCCGTTCTGATGCTGGCAGACGTTGGAGAGCGCGGAGAGCCGACCCTGGTCGCGGAAGACCGCGACCCGCTCGCCGCCCACCGACCGGATGGCGGCGCGCCCCTCCGGGATCTCGTCGAGGGCGCAGAAGTCGACGAAGCCGTCGTCCTCGCCTGCCGGGGCCCGGTCCGCGTTCCGCTCCCGCAGGGCCGCCACGAGGTGCAATCCCGCCACCACCAGCACGCCGGTCAGCAGGGTAGCCGCGAGCAGCGGGTGGGTCTCGTGCTGCAACACGCCGAGCGCTACGTGTAGCACGACGAGTGCGTAGGCCGCGTAGACCGCCAGGTGGAGCCGCTTCCAGGTCGGTGCGGTCAGATTGGCGAGCCAGAAATCGTGGCTGGTGGCGGCCATCAAGAACAGGATGACGAGGGCGATCAGCCCCAGCGGCTGAAACGGGAACTGGGCGACGCTGTCCCAACGGGTATTGGAGGTCAGGACGCTCACCAGGGGGTTGACGTCGCCGAGGGCGTGGAACTGAAAGATCGAGAAAGCGCCGTGTGCGAAGCCCATGACGAAGGTGATCACGCCGAGATGCCGCCGGTTGTAGAGGAGCGGCAGGAAGCGTCGATCGAGTCGGCTGAGCGGTCCGATCGCCAGGACGACGTGGAGGAGCAGGAGCGCCGCGGTCCCGAAGGCGCGGATCAGGAGCGTCTCGATGGTGATTCCGGGGTGGGCGACGAGCCCGACGACGACGAAGGTGGCGAGGTAGAGGAAGAGACCTCCGACGGCCACCGCGTCGTAGATCCGCTTCTGGCGGTTCCAGCCGATCGCCTTGTAGCCGACGGTCACGGCGAGATCTCCCCGGAGCTCCCGACGGTCGGCAGCTCGTCGACGGCCGGTACCGGCTGCCGCGACGCGATCGCCAGCAGCACGAGCAGCGGCAACGCGATCGCCAGCAGCAGCCACCAGCGGCGATGCCAGGCGCGCAGGGGAGAGATCACTTGCGGGCGGCCCTCCGGTGCGCGTTGGTCTCGGTCGGCGGCTCGTGCGCGCCGCTCAGCCAGCGGCGAGCGAGCAGCGGCCAGAGGGCGACCGATGCGGGAAAGATCAGCAGCCTGAATCCGAGCGAAGCCCCGCGCGCCGCGGGATCGATGCGTGCGACCCCGGCCGAGACGAAGGCGATCGCGAACAGGAAGCCGAGCGCGACGTAGACGCCCAGTGCTCCTACGATCCAGCTAGCCCAGCCTGCGCTCATTCAAAAACTTCCCTGAAACCCGGTCCACGCTCGCCAGCATGAAGGGTGAGGACTCGTAGCGATCTCGTTCGACGTCAATATACATGAGGGCGGCGGGTCCCAGGGAGTACGCTCCTCGGCGCGCCTCGGATTCCATCCACGGCTGCCGGATCGGCGTCTGGCACGAGGACTGCTAGCGTACCTGTGCGATGTCGAAGCGCCGCCTCGGAGCCGCATTCCTTCTACTTGCCCTCGTCCCGATCGCCGCGCTCTCCAAGGAGAAGCCCGACCCGATCAACCGGATCTTCCTGGTCGGCGACCGTGCCGAATGGGTCGACAGCGGACTCGATGTCAGACCGCAGGACCTGATCACCATCCGCACCGGCTCGCAGCTCTGTTTCAGCGGCGGCAGCGAGGAGTCGTGCGTCCGCTCGGCGGGCTGGCCGCGGGAGACCTACGCCGAGAGCTGGGCCGGCGACGCGGCCGCCTGTGACGATCCCTTTCCGGAATGGAATCACGCCACGGTGGTGGCGCGGGTCGGCGAGCAACCTCTGTCGGTCGGCAAGCAGAAGAGCTTCACCGGTCTGGAGGGTCGGCTGCAGTTGGCGGTCAACGACTGCTCGTTCGACGGCGACTATCGGAACGAGGGTCAGTTCAGCGTCGTGATCGTGGTCGAGAATCCGACCGCGGTCGCCGCTCGCAGCGGCCGCGAGCTGATCGAGTCAGCGATCGACGCCATGGGCGGCAAGGCGATCCGCGGCGTCCACAGCCTGGGGGTACGGGCCGCCTGCACCGGACCGGCCGGCGAGTTCACTACCGAAGTGCTCTCGATCTTCCCCGACCAGACGTTGTTCAAGCAGAGCTCCGAACAGGGGTCGATCGAGCTCGCGGCGATGGCGGGCTCGGCCTGGCGGATCGATCGCGAGGCCGGCCGGCGCGAGAAGGTCAAGAAGCTGTTGCCGATGATCCGGGGCCACGAGTTTCACGCCATGCTGTTCGAGCTCGAGACCCGGTTCAGCGACCACACCGTGCCCGTCGCGCCGGACGAGGGCGGGCCCGCCGACGCTGAGGCCGAGGAGCCCCTGACCGAGGCGGCAGAAGCGTGCACGCGGGTCGACATGCGCGACGAGTACGGGACACCGGCGGCCGTCTGTCTCGATCGGGACACATCGTTGCCGGTGCGACTCAGCTTCCAGCCCGGCGGCAAGAAGAAGGAGCCGACGATCCACATCGATCTAGAGAGCTGGACCGAGATCGACGGCGTGCGCTACCTACAGAAGTTCACGCTCCGCCACGGAGACGACGTCTTCACCTACGACTACCAGGAGATCCGACCGAACTCAGTCGACCGCTCGGTGTTCAAGGAGATCTCG